>JAJVHS010000048.1:0-11714 GCA_022072615.1 Phycisphaerales bacterium | reverse complement strand
GGCCGTTCGTCGAGGCCGCCCGGTCGATCGGCGTCTCGCGCGCGGCGATCCTCGTGCGGCACCTGCTCCCGAACCTTGCCGGGCCGATCATCGTGTACGCGACGCTCGCGGTGCCACAGGCCATCCTTCAGGAGTCGTTCCTGAGTTTCCTTGGGATCGGCATCCGCCCGCCGCTTCCAAGCTGGGGGAACCTCGCCGCGGACGGGCTTTCGGAGATCAATCCCTACAAGTCGCACTGGTGGCTCATCACGTTCCCGTGCCTGATGCTGGGGGTGACGCTGGTGTCACTCAATCTCGTCGGCGACGGGCTGCGGGATGTGCTCGATCCTCGTTCGAGAGATCGCCGAGCGTGACCTCGCTCCAGTCCAACCTCGCCGCGGCGGCGACGCCCCTCGCCAGCCCGGTGCTGAGTGTCCGGGACCTCCGCGTCGGGTTCGCAGCCGGCCGCGGTGGCACTTCGCCCGCGGTGCGCGGCGTGAGCTTCGATGTCCTGCCGGCGACCACCGTGGCGCTGGTTGGTGAATCGGGGTCGGGCAAGTCCGTCACTGCGCTCAGTGTGCTCCGGCTGCTGGCCGAACCGCCCGCGGTGTACCAGTCGGGAGAGATCCATCTCCGCACGCCGTCGGGCGGGCAGACCGACATGCTCCGGGCCGATGCTCGCACGCTTCGAAACCTCCGCGGATCGGCCGCCGCCATGATCTTCCAGGAGCCGATGACATCGCTCAACCCGGTGATGACCGTCGGAGAGCAGATCGAGGAAGCGATCCGCCAGCACCAGCGTGTGAATGCACGGGAAGCCCGAGCGGTCGCCATCCAGGCGATGGAACAGGTCGGCATCCGCGGCGCGGCCCAGCGGATCCGAGCGTACCCGCACGAGTTCTCCGGCGGCATGCGACAGCGCGTCATGATCGCGATGGCGCTGGCCTGCCGCCCGTCCCTGCTGATCGCCGACGAGCCGACAACCGCGCTCGACGTGACGGTGCAGGCTCGGATCCTTGACCTCCTGGCGGAGCTCAAGTCGCGCCTGTCGATGGCGGTGCTGCTCATCACGCACGACCTGGGGCTTGTGGCGGACTACGCCGACCGCGTGTGCGTGATGTACGCAGGGAGGATCCTTGAGACCGGCCCGGTTGGCGAGGTGCTCGGCCAGCCGCTGCATCCGTACACCCGGGCGCTGCTCGCGTGCCGTCCGAGTCTTGATCGCCGGGTGGAACGTCTGGCGACCGTCAGCGAATCGCTCCGCGACCCGGACTCCTGCCTATTTGATGGCCCGGCGGGACGTGTCCGGCTCTGGTGGCCCGAGCATCAGCCCCCCACCCCCGCGGCGGCCGGAACCGACCCGGTGACAATCGACCTTGGCCAGGGCCGGGGCGTGCTCGCGTGGAGCGCGGGTTCCTGAGCTGTCACAGGAGCACCTTCATCAACGCATTCTCGCGAAGAGCGTAAACTCTCTTCGGCGGACGGTACCCACCCATGAAAGTCCTCATCCTCGCCGACGAGATTTTCGCCATGCGCGAGCGGTCCATGCTCGGCCGGCTTGAACTCGGCCTGGCGGATGAGGGCATCCGCGTCATCCACGGAATCCCTTCCACGCTCGCCGGGCACGAACCGCGCGATGTGTTCTCCCGTCCGGTCTTTTACGAAACGTCCCGCTTCAGGACCTTCCGTCGGCTGCTGGCTCGGCGGCTGGCCGAGACTATCCGGGATCCGGAGGCCGATGAGGACGATCAGCCGGTGTCGGTGGTTCATGTGTTCGGCGGGTCGGCGTGGGAGCTGGGGCTGGACGTCGCGGAAGATCTCGACGCCGAGGCGGTGCTCGAGTTGTGGCGGCCCGCGCTGCGGGAACGAGCCGACGATATCGCTCGAAAGTCCGCGGGTCCGGCGCCGGTATTTGCCGTGCCCGATTCGATGCTCGAGCGGTGCGTGCGCGATCGATCGCCGAACCTGACGCTGCGGTGCACGCCGTGGGGTGTGCACCTCGAGGACCGGCGGCGCGAGATCCTGCCGGCTGGCGGCGTGCCGACCGCCGTGATCCTCGGCGGCGGACACGATCGGCCCGCGTTCGCCGCGGCCCTTGAAGGCATCGCCCGGGTGCTTCCCCGTCACCGCGACCTGATGATCTTCCTTGATGCCCGGGCGGTCCGCCGAGGGGATCTGTGGCCGATCGCCAAGCGATTCGGCCTGCTCGAGTCGATGTCGCTGATCGAGGACCTCGAAGCTCGCCGCGACCTGCTGACGCAGGCGGACGTCCTCGTCCTTCCCGAAGCCCGCGGCGAGCACCACAGCGTTGTCCTCGAGGCCATGGCCGCGCCCATGGCAGTGGTCGCCGCCGCCGACGCCGCGGTCGGCACGCTGATCGACGGGCGTACGGCGGTTCTGGTGAAGACAGTCGAGCCCGCGGCGTGGGCGACCGCGCTCCAGCAGCTTCTCGCCAACCCGGAGCAGGCAAACGCGCTCGCCAACTCCGCTCGGGAGTTTGTCCGAACCGAGCGGACCGTGTTCCGGCACGTGCACAGCGTCATCGAGATGTACAAGTGGATGACCAGCGGCGATTCTCTGCCGCTAAGGGCCGGCGGCGGCCCGGCCGCCCCGGTCTCCTGACAACGTCCCCGATAACCGTCCCCGATAACCGGGGGAACATGGCGAAGCTGGTTCGCTTCTGGCGACGGCGGCTTGACAAATCTAAGTCTTGGTGCATCCTGAAGTTAGGAGGAAGGGAAGCGCCGAATCGGCCTCACGGCCGAACGGCGCGATTCGTCCCTGGCGGCCGCCTTGGCGGAGGCGGCGTGGTTGACATTGAAAGAGAGGCTCGAGATGAACCATCTGCCTGGTCCAAAGACCGTGGTCGTCCTGCTGTGCGCCGCCGCGGCGTCGTCCGCCATCGCGCACCCGCTCCAGGGCCCCTACCGCGATGGGAATCGCATCCTCGCCACCCGCCCGCCGGTGGCCGAGGGCATGGTCAACGACGTCAGGGCGCCGGGCGCGAATGGCAAGCTCTGGATCAGCCGGGGTCACATTGGGGACCCCGAGGGCAAGTTCCCGAGGGAATACCGGCTCGCGTGGGGGTCGCCGGGTCCGGCGGCGTACGGCGCGTTTGAAGACGATTTTTCCGACGTCCAGGTCCGCGTGAACGAGGTGGCGGTCGCGATCAACCCGTGGGAGTCAATCCCCGAAGCCGGGTACCAGCATCTCGAGCGCGGCCGCGAGGCGTGGCTGCGGGAGAACGGGTTCACCGGCGGCGTACGCACCTTCACCAACCCGGTGTTCCGGCGCGAGCAGGCGACGGTGCTCGCCAAGGCCGAGCCCGCGAAGCTCCCCGAACCGCGGATGATCATCGATCTGCCGCCCGACATGCCGCGCTTCAAGAAGCGGCAGGAAGTCGATGCTCGGCCGGTGCGGAGCTACGAGCCGGGTTCCAAGCCCGGGCCGATCGTGGTCGTGCGCACCGCGAAGGACGAGCCGGTTTCACCGTCGATCGACCCGAAGGCGGCGGCACAGGTGACCGTCCATAGCAAGCCAGCGAAGGGGCCAGCGACCGAACCCGTGCCGGTGAAGGTCGCGGACGCGGAGAAGGCCTCGGCCGAGAAGACTCCGTCCTGACTCGTCACCGGGCTATCGTGCCCCGTGGACAGGCTGCCGTTTGATCCATCCAAGATGGCCGCTCGCCGAGCCGCCGACCAGCGGCCCAAGACGGCGCCCGCGCCGACGGTGCTCACCGTCTCGCAGCTCTCCGCTCGCCTCGACGCGGTCGTCCGCGAAGGGATCCCGGGGACGATCCAGGTCGTCGGCGAGGTGTCGGGATTCCGGGACAGGACACACTGGTACTTCGATCTCAAGGACGACGCGTCGGTCATCGGCTGCGTCATGTTCCAGTCGGCGGCCCGCAAGTCGCCGGTCGCGCCCGAGAACGGCGTGCAGGTGGTCATCAAGGGCCGGCTCGAGTACTACGGGCGGCAGGGCCGCGTGACGCTGCTGGTGGAATCGCTCGAACCGGTTGGCGCAGGCGCCATGGACCTGGCGCTTCGCAAGCTCGTCGAAGAAGTGCGGGCGCTGGGCTGGCTGGACCCGTCGCGCAAGCGGGCGGTGCCGAGATTCCCTTCGCGGGTGGCCGTGATCACCAGCCGAACCGGGGCCGCGCTGCAGGACGTGCTGGTCACGATGCGGCGCCGGTGCCCGTCGGTGAGCGTGCTGGTGGTCGATGTTCGCGTTCAAGGTGAGAAGGCCGAGTGCGACATCGCGGACGCGATCCGCGAGGTATCGGCCCGGGCAGGCGAACTGGGAATCGACGCGGTGCTGGTGACGCGGGGCGGCGGGTCCAAGGAAGACCTGTGGTGCTTCAACGACCGCGCGGTTGCCGAGGCGATCGTCCGCTGCTCGGTGCCGGTCGTGGCCGCGATCGGTCATGAGACCGACACCACGCTGGCCGAGCTGGTGGCCGACGAACGCTGCGCGACGCCTACGCAGGCGGCGATGCGACTCACGCCCGACGTCGCCGAATTGCTGCGGCAGATCGATTCCGCGGCCGCGCGGCTCGAGAGCGTCGCCCGCCGGGCGGTGACCTCCGAGAGCCGGCACGTCGAGAACCTCGCGGCGCGGCCCATGTTCCGCCAGCCGGTATCGGTCGTCCGGCGGTGCGGCGAACTGGTCGATGAGGCGGCGGACTCGCTCGCGGCCGCGCTGAAGCGTGCGGTCGCCGACCGGCGCGGAGAGCTGCGCCTGGCGGCGGCGACGCTCAACCGCTTCACGCCGCGCGCCATCCACGCGGCCGGGCGGCATCGGGCAGAGCTCCTCGGCCAGCGACTCACCGCCGCCGTCGAGGCTCGGATCGATCACGATGAACTCGAAGCGCTGGCGGACGATCTGGCCCGGGCGGCCAGGCTCGGGGCCGGCGATGCGGCTCGCCGGCTCGAGTCGGCTCACGCCCGGCTGGAGACGGTGAGCCCGCAGCGCGTGCTCGAACGCGGGTACAGCGTCACGCTGACGGCGGACGGGCGTGCGTTGAGGCGAGCGGCGGATGCGCCGGCGGGAACGACGCTCACGACGCGCGTGGCCGAGGGCAGCGTGGAATCGGTTGTGACGACTGGTTCACAGGCTCCGAGTTCGCCCGCGTCCAAGCCGCAGTCGGGCATGAAGCCGCCGACACCGCCCTCACCCCGGGGCCGCGGGTCGGCCTCGCAGGAGGGGCTGTTCGGGCCTTGAGCGCCGGGCTTGGCGCGGCGCATTGCGCAAAGAAACGCCCGCTGCAGAGAGCGGGCGTCGAAAGAGTCGGTCGTTGTTCTGCGGAGCTACGCCCTGCGGGCGTGCGACTCACGCCGCGGGCGCTTCGGCCTTGCGGACCTTGGCGGCGAACGCCGTGCGGCGGTCGGCGGTGCGGCGGCGGGCGCTGGGACGGCCGCCGATCTCGGGACCTTCCTCGGCGCCGACGAACTGGATCACGCAGAGCTCGGCCGCGTCGCCGATGCGGTGACGGCCGAGCTTGACGATGCGGGTGTACCCGCCCGCACGGTCCTTGAATCGCGGCGCGACGTTCTCGAAGATGTGCTTGACCAGCTTGGGAGCCTTGCGGAGCTCGCCGTAGCGGTTGCGCTCGACCTTGGAGCCGTCGGGCAGCTTGAAGAACTGCTCGCTGAATTCCTTGAGCTTGTTGACGTGCTCCTTCTCCTGGTCGCTCGCGTCCTTGGCGAGGTAGAGCCAGTCGAAGCCGCGGCGGTCGCCGCCGAGCTTGGCGATGACCAGCCGGCGGGCGTGCAGGTCGCCGCGCTTGGCGAGGGTGATGATCTTCTCGACGAAGGGCTGCATGGCCTTGGCCTTGGGCAGCGTGGTCGTGATCTGGCCGTGCTCGAACAGGCCCGACGCGAGGTTGCGGAGCATCGCGTTGCGGTGCGTGGAGGTACGGGTCAGTCGGTATCCGGCTCGGCGGTGGCGCATGACTCAGAAACTCCTGCGGCGCAGGCGGCCGCGGGCAAATGACAAGGGGAGGATGATATGCAGGCCGGGGACGCCGGGTCACGCACCGCGGGTTTCCGCGTTCGGACGCCGGCGGCCGGGCAGGCCCTGCTCCCGAGCACTCGACCCTGACGGCTCAACCTGAAAACAGGGCCCGCGGCGTCGGCCGCGAGCCCTGAAAAGGACCGAAAATCGACCGGTCAGGCCGGGATCGCCGGCTTGGCGACGTTGTAGCCCTCGGGGAGCTGCATGCCCAGGTCCAGGCCGAGGTCCTGCAGCTTGCGCTTGACCTCGCGGAGGCTGGTGCGGCCGAACGACCGCAGGCGGAGCAGGTCGGCGTCGGTCTGCACGACGAGCTGGCCGACGGTCTCGATACGGGCCGACTCCAGGCAGTTGCTGGCCCGGACGGAGAGCTCCATCTCGCCGATGGGCATGTTGAGCTTGCGGATGAGGTCCTCGTCGACCCCCGCGGCGGCCGCCGCTTCCTCGCTCACGCGCTCCTCGCCCAGCTCGTAGTACTGGACGAAGGGGTTGAGGTGCTTGCGCATGATCTTGGCGGCCTCGACCAGGGCCATGTCGGGCGCGACTGTCCCGTTGGTCCAGATGTCGAGGGTGAGCTTGTCGTAGTTGGTCTTCTGGCCGACGCGCGTCTCCTCGACGCGGTAGCGCACGCGCTGGACGGGCGAGTAGGCCGAGTCGACGTGGATCACGCCGATCTCCTGCTCCTCCTCGTTCTCGTACTGGTCGGAGGCGGGAACATAGCCGCGGCCCTTGGCCACGCGCAGCTCCATCTCGAACTCGACGGGCTCGGTGAGGGTCACGAGCACCAGGTCGCGGTTGAGGATCGTGATCGCGGTGTCGGCCTCGATCATGTCGGCGGTGACCTCGCCGGGGCCGCGGGCCGCGAGCTTCATCACCTTGGGCTCGTCGCCCTCGAGCTTGACGATGAGGTTCTTGACGTTGAGGACGATGTCGGTGACGTCCTCCATCACGCCGGGCATCGAGGTGAACTCGTGCGTAGCGCCCTTGATCTTGATCGAGGTGACGGCGGCGCCTTCGAGCGACGAGAGCAGCACCCGGCGAAGGCTGTTGCCCACGGTGGTGCCGAAGCCCTGCTCGAACGGCTCGATGAAGAAGCGACCGTAGACGTCGCTCTTGAACTTGGGATCGGCGATGACCTTGGTCGGCAACTCAAGACCACGCCAGCGAACGCGGGTTGTCATGGGACGTGAATTCCTTCCAGCAGGGCCAATCGAAATGAACCAACCGGATCGACCGACACCGACGACGGATCACGAGGAACTGGTGCGCTGCTGGGCCGGCACGAGCCTCTTCATTCCGCGGGTGTCACGAGGCAAGGCGATCCGGGGTCTGTCGACGGCGGATCGCGGGGATCTTCACGGTGGCGGCACGGCGCGCCGGCCCATTCGAATCAGACGCGGCGGCGCTTGGGCGGGCGGCAGCCGTTGTGCGGGACGGGCGTGTGGTCCTCGATCGCGGTGACGCGGAGGCCCGACGCGACCAGGCCGGTGACGGCCGATTCACGGCCGGCGCCGGCGCCCTTGATGCGGACTTCGATCTCGGTCATGCCCATCTTGCGGACCTTGGACCCGCAGGTCTCACCGGCCCGGGTGGCGGCGAAGGGCGTGCTCTTGCGGGCGCCCTTGAAGCCCATGGTGCCGGCGGAGTCCCACGCGACGGTCTCGCCGTTCATGTCGGTGATGGTGACGATGGTGTTGTTCGAGGTCGCGCGGACGTGCGCGATGCCACGGACGACGTTCTTGCGGACCTTGCCCTTCTTGGCCATCGATTCAGACTCCTCGGATCATCCGACACAGCGTGTCGTACCCGAATGTGCGAGCGTGCCGCCGCGGCACGCGGAGAAAACGGACTACTCGGTCGCGGCTTACTTGGCCTTGACGCCCTTCTTGCCGGCGACGGTCTTCTTGCGGCCCTTGCGGGTGCGGGCGTTGGACTTGGTTCGCTGGCCGCGGACGGGGAGGCCCTTGCGGTGGCGCTCGCCGCGGTAGCTGCGGATTTCCTTGAGCCGCTGGATGTTCTGCTGCACCTGGCGGCGCAGGGCGCCCTCGACCAGGTACTTGGTGTCGATGATGTTGTTGATCGCGGCGAGCTGCGTCTCGCTCACTTCGGTCGCCCGGGCGTCGGGATCAACCTCGGCCTCGGCGAGGATGTCCGCGGCGATCTTGGGACCGATGCCGTGGATGTACTGCAGCGCGAAGAGGATCTTCTTCTTGTCGGGGACGTCGATACCGGCGATACGTGGCACGCTCGAACTCCTCAATGTCGGCGCGGAGTGCCGACCCACCGATCAGCTCACCCGATCAGCCCTGGACCTGCTTGTGCTTGGGGTCGGCCTTGCAGATCACGCGGACCTTGCCCTTGCGGCGGACGACCTGGCAACTGCCGCAGATTTTGCGGACGCTGGCTTTGACCTTCATCGAACACCTTCCCAAACAACAATGGACCAAGGACCCGCGAAATACCGGGTCGGAAGTCTAGGCCACCGACTTTCGTCAGTCACTTCCCGGTTGAAAGCTCCTCCAGGACCTCCTCCGCGTTGAGGATGATCAACTGGTTCCCGCCCCCGCTGCTGTAGCCACCCTCGGCCCGCCAGCTGATGTAGGCGTCCGCCACGGTCGTCCGCAGGCACGTAAAAGCCGTTGTCGCACGGAAGATCCGCGGGAAGGACTGGTCGGACGGCAGCCCCAGGCCATCCACGCGGGCGCTCTCGAAGGTGTAATACTCGCCCAGGTGCCGGCCATTTTTCTTTTCCGCCCGCGAGCGGTAGGTGCGTTTGCCGGGCTCGGGGGGAACCCGGAAGGCCTTGAGGTGGTAGCCGTTTGGCACCTGGAAGTCCGGGTTGACGTGGTACCGGAAGTCGATCGACTGCATCCATGCGCACAAGCGGGTGATACGGCCGTTGATCTTGAGGTTGAGGGCCGTGGGCCCGAACCGCTCGACGAAACTGCACGGTTCGCCGAGTTCGGATTTCGGCTGGACCCGGTCCTGGAAGTACCCAAGGGCCTTGGCCATGCGGGCTCGGACGATGTCGTCGAGCGGCGGCGGCCAGCCGGTCATGGACAGGAACTCGTCGAGATCGCCCGGAATGTACGGGTGTGAATACCCCACCATCACCGGAGTATACATTCCCGGCGCGAGGGGTCACCGCGGCGCCGCCGGCGGCCAATCAATGCCGGAACGTAATGCGAGCCTTGGTCAGGTCGTAGGGGCTCATCTCGACGGTCACGCGGTCGCCGGGGAGGATGCGGATCCAGTTCATCCGCATCTTGCCGGACACATACGCGAGCACCTCGGTCTTCTGCTCGTTGGGAAGCCGCACGCGGAACATGGCATTGGGGAGGGCCTCGGTCACGACGGCCTCGAACGTCAGCTTGTCATCTTCCTTGGCCATACTGCTCCAGCGGTGGGTCGGGCCGGGCGGCGTGCTCTGTCAATTGAGGTTCGCCCGTGGCCGCGGGATACGCGGCGAATGCACGGGGATAGAAGGCTCGCCCGCGAGCACAGTCAACCGAGTGCCCGGAGCGCGGGAGCGGCCTCCCGGAGCTTTCTGGAACGGTTCTCAGCCCCTCGGGCCGCGGATTCGCGGGCCCGAATCGTCGCCGCCGGAGAGGAACCCGGCGTAGTTGCGCATCAGCAGGTTGGCCTCGACGCGCTGGAGGAAGTCCAGGGCGACGCTGACCACGATCAACAGACCGGTACCGCCGAGGAACTGCGACACATCGGGCGGGACGTTGAGCGCCTTGTTCACCACGGTCGGGATCACCGCGATCAGCGAGAGGAAGGCCGCGCCGACGAAGGTGATGCGGGTGATGACGGTCGTCAGGTACTCCGCCGTGCGCGGTCCGGGCCGCAGGCCGGGGATGAACGACCCGTGCTCCTTGAGCTGCTTGGCCATGTCCTCGGGGTTGAACTGGACGGTGATCCAGAAGTACGCGAAGAAGTAGATCATCGCGACGTAGAAGATCTCGTGGAGGAACTGGCCGGTCGAGAGGTTATTGGCCAGCCACTTCACGATCGTGCTGAACATGCCGGTGGACTGCTCGGCCCGCATCACGTCCGCGAAACCGGAGAAGATCATCGTCGGGAAGATCATGAGGGACGACGCGAACACGATCGGCATGACGCCGCTGTGGTTCAGCCGCAGCGGGAGGTAGCTCTTCTGGCCGCCGAGCACGCGGCGTCCGCGGGTGTGCTTGGCCTGCTGGATGGGGATTCGCCGCTGCGCGACGGTCATGAGGACGGCGCCCGCGGTGACGCCGACGAAGCCGGCGATCAGCACGAACAGGCCCATGAAGCCCATCTTGGTCGGGTCCTGCTGGTCGAAGTTGGCGACCAGGTGCTGCACCGCGGCGGGCATCCGGGCAACGATGCCCGCCATGATGATCATGGAGACGCCGTTGCCGATGCCGAAGCGGTCGATCTGCTCGCCCAGCCACATGAGGAACACGCTGCCTGCGGTGAGGCAGGCGGTCGCCATCACCCACCACAGCGGGTTGGCGGCCTGCTCGGGGTAGACCATGCCGCCGCCCATGGTGGTGATGGTCTTGAGCCAGACGAGTCCCTGGATGACGCACAGCGCCACGGCGCCGTAGCGGGTCCATTCCATGATCTTCTGGCGGCCGGAGGGGCCTTCTTCCTGAAGCTTCTTGATCTGGGGCATCACCGTTCCGAAGAGCTGGATGATGATGCTCGCCGAGATGTAGGGCATGATGCCCAGGCCGAAGATCGTCGACTGGCTGAAGTTGCCGCCCGAGAAGATGTTGACGAAGTCGGCGAGCTTGGCGAGCGAGCCGCCGGCCTGCTGCGACTTGTTGAAGTAGTCCTGGAGGAGCTCCTGGCTTACGCCCGGGATGGGGATCCAGTAGCCGAGGCGGTACACCACGAGCATGGCCGCGGTGAAGAGGATCTTGTTGCGCAGCTCGGGAATCCGGAAGACGTTGGAGAGAATCCTGAGCATCCGCTACGTACTCCTGGCCGACCATCCAGCCGGGGCTTGCCGCGCCGCGACCGTCCGGAACGTCGCGCGGTGTGCGCGGACGCACAGTGTATTCACCGCCCCGTGGCCGCACCCCCCAGACCGAGCCCGTCTCCGGCCGATCAACCGCCGGGTGTGGCGGTGATCAGCCCTTCTTGCCCTTGGCGTCAGCTTTGGTCTCGGCGGGCGCTTCGTCGTCGCCGGTGACCTTGCCGACCTTGGTGGGGCGCTTGAGCTTCTTGGTGAGGTTCTTGGGGGACTGATCCTCGGAATTGCGGTCGATACCGCGGACGCGATCGCGGCGGGTGCCGGTCTGCGTCACGCTGCCCCCCGCACCCTCGATGAGTTTCTTGGCCTTTTCGGAGACCCGGGCCGCGGTGATGTTGAGCTTGACGCGGATGCCGTCCTCGGAGACGTGGCCAAGGATCTTGAGGTCGCGGCTGTCGTCGCGGACCAGGCCCGCCTTGACCAGCGAGGCGAGGGTGACCTCGCCGCCCTTGGCAAAGTTCTCGTGACGGACGATGTCGCCGAGGTTGACGATCCAGAACTCGGTGCGGAAGGCGGCGTTGGTGAAGCCGAACTTCGGCAGTCGCCGGAAGTAGGGCATCTGGCCGCCTTCGTGGCCGCGCTTGGCCGCGTAGCCCGAGCGCGAGCCCGCGCCCTTGTTGCCGCGGCCGGACTGCTTGCCGTGGCCGCTGCCTTCGCCGCGGCCGACGCGCTTGCGAGCCTTGTACTTGCCGGCCTTGGCGGT
>JAJVHS010000019.1 GCA_022072615.1 Phycisphaerales bacterium | reverse complement strand
GGGCCCGGCGCGGCCACGGGGGGCGCGGCGACCGGGACCGCGGCGGCGGCGCCGGCGGGGACCCCGGCCGCGGATGATGCGGCTTCCGACTGGCGGCGGTCGAACTCGGCGCTCTGCTCCTCGATCTGCTTCTTGCGAGCGATCTTGATCGCCGTGACCCCGATGAACGAGGCGAAGACCAGCGCCAGGATGTAGACGACCCGCGCCCGGGACATGCTCAGCCAGATGCCAAGCGCGGCGAACAGGCCGCCGAGCATGTACAGCGACAGGACGGCGCCCTTGACCCCCAGCGCCCGCTTGAGCATGTGGTGCAGGTGGTCGCTGTCGGCGCTCGAGATGCTCTTGCCCGCCATCTTGCGGCGGACGATCGCCAGCGTCGTGTCGATCATCGGGATCGCGTAGATGATCAGGCCGGCGAGCACCAGCTGCGTCTGGTCGTTGTCGCCCAGCGTGAGGATGATCACGATCGTCGAGAACCCCATCAGCAGCGACCCGGCGTCGCCCAGGAAGATGTTGGCGGGATTGAAATTGTGCGGCAGGAACCCCAGGCACGCCCCGAGCAGGGCCATGCACAGCACGATCCGCTGCGAATCCCGGGCCCCGTCGTCCACCAGCGCCAGTCCCAGCGCCACCACCAGCAGCCCGAACGACGCGATCCCGGTGACGCCAGTCAAGAGCCCGTCGAGGCCGTCGATCAGGTTCGAGGCGTTGCACGCGCCCAGCACGAACAGCGCGATCACCGCCGTCCCGGTCCAGTAGATCAGGTCGATATGGATGACGCCGGTGGGGACCAGGAAGGGGATCTCGATCCCGATGGGGATGTTGTAGACAAGGTTCGGGTCGCCGAAGATCGCGCCGATGGGCTTCATGATGCCGCCCGCGACCCGGACGCCGACGTCGTTCACCGCCAGCGCGGCCGCCGCCAGCAACTGGCCGCCGATCTTCACGCGCGGGCTGATCCCGACCACGTCGTCCAGCAGCCCGACCAGCACGATCGCGGTCATGCCCAGCAGGATCGACCACGGCACCATGTGCACGTGACCGTCCTCGTCGAGCCACCGCGTCGGGTGGAAGCTCATCAACCCTTCGCTCACCTGGCCGAAGAAGCTGTACAGGATGCCCGCCATCAGGCCCATGAAGATCGCCACGCCGCCCAGGTACGCGATCGGCTGGCGGTGGATCTTCCGGGCCTCGTTCGGGCGGTCGATGACCCCGTGACGCACCGCAAGACGCCGCATGATCGGCGTCGTCGCGAGCGTCACCAGGAACGCGATGACGAGCACCGGGCTGTAGCTGTGGAAGATCTCCAGCCTCGACAGCGCCTGGCCGTCGGGGCCGGTGTTGGTCAGGCCGACAGACGCCGTGACCTTCTCGAACTTCTGCTCGATGTCGCTGAGGCGGGCGTTCACGTCCGACAGGTCTTCGCCCAGCGACTGGAGCTGCGCCCGCACCAGCGCGTCGGACTGGAACACCGAAGGAGGCTGAGATGTCGTCGCCGGCTGCATCACACGCCCTGCTCCGTCCTCATCTCGGCCGCGATCGCCCGGATCGTCTGGTCCAGGGGGATCGCCGGGCAGAACCCGACCGCTCCCCGGATGCGCGACAGATCGGGCCGCCGCTGCTTCAGATCCTCGAACCCCGAACCGTAGACCTCAGTGTATGGAACCAGCCGCACGCTCGAACGCGACCCCACCGTCGCAATCACAAGATCGGCCAGCGCACGGATGGAGATCGGCTGGTCCGACCCCACATTGAAGATTCTGCCAAGGCACGCTTCCGCCGCAAGAAGCCGCGGAAGCACGCCAACCACGTCACGAACGTCGCAGAAGCACCGGGATTGCTGGCCGTCGCCGTGGACTTCCAGGTCCCGGCCTTCCAGCGCCGCCCGCACGAACCGCGGCAGCACCATGCCGTACTCGCCGACCTGCCGAGGCCCGACCGTATTGAAGAATCTTGCCACGACCGTCCCGAGCCCGCGCTGGGCGCTATAAGCCAGCGCCAGGAACTCGTCGATCGCCTTCGAGCAGGCGTACGACCACCGCGCGACCGTCGTCGGCCCGTACACCACGTCATCGTCCTCGCGGAAGGGCGAGTGCGTCGACTTGCCGTAGACCTCGGAGCTCGAGGCGATGAGAACCCTGGGCGGACCTTCCGCCGGCGAGTGGCCGACCGCAAAGCGCAGCACCGCGGCGGTCTGGTCGACGTTGGTCTCGATCGACCGGATCGGGTCCTCGACGACCAGCCGGACGCCGACCGCGGCCGCGAGGTGGTAGATCTCGTCGAACCGCTCGCCCTTGCCCAGCGCGTGCAGGGCGTCCGAAAGGTCCGCCTCGATGAACCGCAGCCGTGACCCGCCGATCCGGGCCGCCGCGGCGAGGTTGCTCCGCCGCCCGGTCGAGAGGTTGTCGACCACCGTCACCGTGTCGCCGCGGTCCAGCAGCGTCTCGGCCAGGTGCGACCCGATGAACCCCGCTCCGCCGGTCACGAGCACCCGCCGGCCGCCGGCGGGGGCGGTGGGTTGGGAAGAAGTAGTGGGGGAACCGCTCAAACCCGTCCCTCGACGCTTTCTCGTAAAGCAGCGCACCCCGCGGCGGGCGGGGTGCGCTGGGATTCAACTCACGCAGGCCCGGCTCACGTGTTCTGGTAGGCGTGGGTGGCCTTGATGTTGGTCCGCAGGTAGCCGCCCGCGGTCGAACGGACGCCGTTCACAAGGACGCCGAGCATCTCGGCCCGGGCATCGTTCAGATCGTTCGTCAGGCGGGCCACCATGCCGCGGGTCTCGCTCATCGCCTTGACGACGAGCATCGACGAATCGCAGCGGTTGGCCACCGCCATGCCGTCGCCCGAGACCAGCGCCGGGGCCACGTCGATGAGGACAAGGTCATAGAGCTCGCGCGCCTGGCGGATGAGCTTGGTCATCGCCTCGGTCGCCAGCAGCTCGCCGGCCCGGTACTCACGCGACCCCGCCGACAGCACGTGCAGGCGGTCGTCTCCGGCCCGCTGCACCGCGCCCTCGAGCTTGGCGTTCTGGGTGATGACGTCGCCCAGGCCGGGCGCCTCGTTGACGCCGAAGATCCGGTGCAGCGCGGGGCGCCGCATGTTCGCGTCGATCACCAGCACCCGCTGGCCCGCCGCCGCGCACACCAGCGCCAGGTTGGCCACCGTCGACGTCGCGCCCGAGCCTGGCGTCGCCGCGATCACCACCAGCGTCTTGTGCGCCGCCAGGTCCATGCGCTTGGAGAGCGTCGCCCGGACCTGCCGGAAGCTCTCGGCGATCACGCCTCGCGGCCGGTCGCGGAAGGCCGTTTCCACGGCGCCGGGGGCCGAGGGGTCCTCGGAGGCCGAGGGCACCAGGCCCACCACGCGGGCGCGGGGGATCATCGCCACGTCCGACGGCCCCTTGATCCGCGTGTCCAGCAGCTCCTTGCCGACCAAGAGCGCCGTCACCAGCATCATCGAGAGGAACAGGCCCGCCGGCAGCAGGTACTGCAGCTTGGGGAACGTCACCTCGGTGGGCTTGGATTCGCGCTGGAACACCAGCACTCGCATGAAGCTGTCGAGGCTCTGCAGGGCGTTGAGCTCCTGCAGGCGAAGGTCCAGCGTCGAACGGTTTTCGATCGCCAGCTCGATGGCGCGGTCGATGTCGTCGAGCTGCGCCTGGGTCTGGGTCAGCTCCTGGAGGCGGTCGGTCAGCAGCTTCTGCCGCTCGGACATGTCCAGCTCCTGCGCTTCGAGCTGCGTGACGCCCGTCCGGGTCATGTCGACCGAGGCGCGGAACCGCTGCTCGAGCAGCTCCGAGCGCTTCTGGTCGAGGCTCTGGCGGTAGCCGTCGAGCTGGACATCCAGCTCGCGGACGAACCGGTGCTGCTCGGTGAACTTCAGGAGCATCGCCTGGCGCTCGCTGGTGAGCGTGGTGATGACCTGCTTGAGGTTCAGGATCTCGGGCAGCGACTCGACCTCGTCACGCAGGGTCTCCGAGTACTGGATGCCCGCCGGGTTGCTCAGCTCTGCCTCGAAGGTCTTGAGCCGGGCCCGCAGCGCCTCGAGGTCCAGGCGGACGTTCACGAGCTGCTGGTTGATGACGCCCAGGTGCTGCTGGGTGTCGATGCTCTGCTTGTTGATGACGTCGATCTTCTTGTCGGTGAGCAGCTTGGTGCGGCGGCTCTGGGCGGACTCGACCTGCGCGGTCATGTCCTGGATGGCCTTGACGACCGCGTCGCGCTGGGCGCCGCTGCTCTCTTGCACCTGGCGGCGCAGCTCGGTGTCGTAGGTCTCGCGCCACAACCTCACCAGCGCCGCGACCTCCGTGGGGTTCTTCCAGCCGACCGACATCTCGATGAACCGAGTCTGGGGGATGACGCGGGCCGAAACCGTGTCCTTGAGCTTCCGCTGCGCCTCGGCGACGTTGAAGTTGCCGCTCTCCACGAACCGCGCCGCCCACTCCGGGGCCTCGGTCCGCAGCCGCCGGTCCTCGGCGAGCTTCTGGGTCACCAGGTCGGACATCATGATCGCCCGCTGGGTCATCATGAACCGCTCAAGGGCGACGTCGTCGATCTGGCCCGCTTCCGCCGGCCGCGTCGGGTCGTCCTGCACCGAGTACACCTGGAAGATCGCCCGGGCGTGGTAGACGGGGTGGATGAACATCCAGGCAAAATGCACCACGCCGCCGAGCACGACGCCCAGCACCGCCGTGATGGCGAGCACCCACTTGTACTTGCGGAACATCTTGACCGGGTCGATCGTCGCCACCGGCGGCGCCGCGGTCGGTGTATGGGGCTTGGCGGGCCCGGCGCCCGGCCTGGCCATCGCGGGAACGGTTGTCATGGCTGATTCCTGTCGGTGAACACTCGGTTCTCGGACCTCACAAAGCCCGCCCTTTCCATACGAACATCGGACGCTCGCGGCTGCTCGTCTCTCCGGGCGGCCGGATTATTTGCCCTCGATTGCCTTCTCCAGCTCCTCCAGCTCCGCCTTGTGCTCGGCGGGGGCCGATTGCATGGCCGCCATCAGGGACTTCACGTCCTTGAGGATGGTCCTGGCCCCCTCCCAGTCCTGCTTGGCGGCGTAATAGAAGCCCATGTGGATCATGGCCGGCACCCGCCCGTACGTCGCCCCGGCGATCTGCATCGACTTCTCCAACGACTGGCGGGCCTCCTCCAGCTTGCCCAGCTTGAGCTGCACCCATCCCAGCGTGTCCCACGCGTCGGAGCTGGCGGGGTTGCTCTTGACCGCCTGCTCCGCGTACGGCAGCCCGTCCTGCGGTTTGTTCAGGTGCTTGGCCAGCACGAACGCGGCGTTGTTGTTCATCTCCCAATCTTCGGGGAACTG
This sequence comes from Phycisphaerales bacterium, assembly GCA_022072615.1. Taxonomy (GTDB): domain Bacteria; phylum Planctomycetota; class Phycisphaerae; order Phycisphaerales; family UBA1924; genus JAEUJB01. The sequence continues at coordinate 31,356 of JAJVHS010000019.1, read as the reverse complement.
CTTGAGACCCTCGGACCACGCCGCGACGGCCCTCTCGTGGTCCCCGCGCGTGAGCTGCGCCGTGCCCACCAGCCGGTACGCCAGCACCTTCACCGTGTCGTTGGACGCCCGGGTCGCGAGGTCCTGCGCTTCCTGGACGCCGACGCTGAAGGTCGTTTCGTCCTGGGCGAGCAGTTCGGCCCGGAAGTACAGCGCCCAGTCGCGGTGCACGCTCCGGCTGGCGGCTTCCTGGAGGTACGCCGCGGCGTCGGCGGGCTTGGGGTAGAGCATCCAACGCCGCATGTCGCGGCGCCACGCCACCAGCTGGTCGGTCCGGTCCGCGGGCACAAGGTCCAGCGCCGCGGTCAGGTCGTCGTTCACCTGCCGCTGCACGCGGGCGAAGTTGTTGGGGCTGCGGCGCGACTGGAGCTTTGCGCGGCACAGCAGCAGCGCCGGCCGCTGCAGGATCTCGCCCTGGAACGTGGTGAGCACTTCGGTCGCGCGGGTGAGATTCCCGTCGGGGTCGTTGAGCAGCGCGTCCAGGCACCGGATGCCGACGTCGTACTCCTTCGACATGTCCCACGCCGCCAGGGCGAACCGTGCACCCTCGGACCACACCTCGGCCGACCGGAACAGGTCCGACATCCGCAGCAGCAACTGGAGATCGCCGGGCCGGCTCGCGACGCATTCGTTGGCGATCTCGACCGCCTCGTCGCCCTTCCCGCGCCGCAGCAGGTCCGTGATCAGGCTGTCGCGCACCTCCGCCAGCTGCGGGTTGGCACGCACCAGCGTCTTGAGGTCCGCCAGCGCTCGCTCCTGGTCGTTGCGGCGGAGGTAGAGCGCCGAGCGGACCTGCAGGGCCCGGGCAAAGCCCGGCCGCAGCCGCAGCGCCGCCTCCAGGTCGCTCATCGCGTCCCGGTCGTTGGTGCCCTCGCGCGCCAGGTATTCGGCCCGCTTCACGAACACCAGCGGGTCATCCGGGAAGTTGGTCACGGCCCGGTCCATCAGCTCGCGGGCCCGCCTGGTATCGCCGACGCACTCGGCGCTGTCGGCGGCCAGCAGCATCGCGGTGGCGTTCTCCTTCTGGGAGCCCGCCTTGATCTGCGTGAGCAGGTCGTCGGCCTTCTTGCACTCGCGCAGGCGCAGGTAGATCTCCGCCATGCGCAGACGCACCAGGTCGCCCTCGTCGGGGCCGCCCGTCGCCAGCACGCGCTCGTACGCCTCGGCGGCCGCCTGGTCGCGCCCGAGCATCGAGAGCGTGTCGCCGATCGTCCGGTCGACCTCGGCCTTCTTGGGGTCCTGCAGGGGCTGGCCCCGCATCATCATCGCGAGCCCCTCGTCCGCCAGGCCACGCTGCACCATGTACTGGCCGAACGCCAGGAACGGCTCGTATGTCAGCTTGGACTGATCCTGCCGCGCGATGTAGTCCTCCATCGCCTTGCGGCCCTGGTCGGCGAACTTCTGCTCGAAGTTCCAGCGGATGTCGAGCATCAGCACCGGCAGCGAGTCCTGCAGCTTCTTCAGCTCGTCGATCCGGGTCCGCGCCGCGGGGTAGTCCTTCAAGTCCAGGTAGAGCGTCGCCAGCGCGCCCAGGTTGTTGACGTTGTCAGGGTCCTTTTCCGCGATCTTCACGCGCTCGGCCACCGCCGCGTTCTTGTCGCCCACCCGGCCCTCGAGCCGCAGCAGGAGCTCCTTGAACGCCGAGTCGGTCTCGGCGAAGCGGGCGTTGTCCCTGGCGACCTGCAGGGCGCGGGTCGCGTCCTGGTCGCTCAGGTACGCGATGTACTCGCGCAGCGTTTCACGGTCCGTGGGACGCAGCCGAAGCGATTCCTCGTACGCCTGGATCGCGTCCAGCGACCGGCCCAGCGAGGTCTGCACGCGGGCCAGCAGCCTCCAGGCCTCGGGGCTCGCCGACTTGCGCGACACCGCCTGCCGCAGCGTCGCCGCCGCGTCGGCCATGCGCCGCTGCATGATGTACACGCGGGCCCGGTACGTCAGGCCCTCCGACGCATCCACGTCGAGCTTGGCCGCCGTGTCCGCCAGCGCGTTGGCGCCATCGACGTCTCCCCGGTCGATCGCCTCCAGGAACGAGAGCTCGATGAACCGGGCATCCGTCGGGTACTTGGCCAGCGCGCTCTTGAGGAGCTGGGCCGCGTCGTCGTTGCGCCGCGAGCCGCGGAGGATCGCGTACGTGCGCATCATCTTGTCGTCGTCGGTCAGGTTCGACTCGTTCACCAGCTTCAGCATCGCCGCGACCGTGTCGGGCTCGGCCAGCGCGTCGTCCAGCCGCTTGAGGTCAGCGCTGTCGGGGTGGGCCGCCAGGCCCTTCTTGATCGCCGCGACCGCGCCGTCCTTGTCCTGCATCTCGACCAGCGTCTGCGCCAGCTGCGCGACGATCCGCGGGTCCTGGTTGTGCTTCACCGCCAGCGCGCGCAGCTGCTCGGCCTGGTCGGCGGTCGCCGCGGCCGGGTCCATCTGCGCCAGGTCGCGGAGCACCGGGTCGGTGATCTTCTCGGGGTCGAGCTCCTGCTCCCACATCGAGAGCATCTGCTTGGCCTCGATGTCGTCGGGGAAGCTCTGCACGATCGTCCGGATCTGCTCGATCGCCTGCTCCTTGGCTTCCAGCATGTACAGCGCCCGGGCGTAGATCTTCGCCGCGGTGCCGTTCCCCGGCTGCAGCGTGAGCAGCCGCTCGGCCTTCTCACGCGCGGCCCCCGGCTGATTAAGCTGCATCAGCACCTGCGCGTGGATGAGCAGCGCGTCGGGTTGGCGGTCGTTGCCGACGGCGTCAAAGAACTGGCCCAGCAGCTTGTTGGCGGCCAGCCAGTCCTGCTCGGCGACCTTGGTCTTGGCGTCGACCAGCCGCACCGCCGCCATCTCGTCCCGGATGCCGCGCTCGGTCATCGCCGCGCGGAACTTCTTGAGGTTGGCCATCGCCGCCGTTCTCACAGCCGGGTCGTCGGTGTTGAACCACTGCTGCAGCGACAGCTCGGCCTGCGCCACCACCGAGCCCGCCTTGAGGTTGTACAGCCGCAGGCCGTCGATCGACAAGGGCGGCTGCGGGAGGTCCACCAGCTTCTGGTACTCGGCGATCGCCTCGTCGATCTTGCCCTGCTGCGTGAGCACCGCCGCCAGGGCGCTGTGCAACATCGCCTCGCCCGGGCGGGCCGCGAGCTGCGCCAGGATCACCCGCTGCGTCCTCGCCAGCCGGGACTTGGCATCGATCGATTCCTCGAGCGCCGTCAGCTCGCTGATGACGCCGGCCTCGACGTCCTTGGACTGTTCGATCTTGGCAACCGCCGCGTCGAGATCCGCGGTCAGCGCCGTGATCTTGTCCTGCACCGCGATCGACCGCTCCCGGCGCTCCTCGGGGGTCAGCTCGGTCAGCAGCCCGGCCTCCTGAAGAATCTTCTCGGCCTTGCCGCGGATGTTCAGGGTCAGCACGCGCGGGTGATCGGGGAACCGCGTCATCACGTCCGCCACCGCCGCGTCCAGTTCCTGCCGCAGCGCCTGCTCGGCCTCCGCCTGCCGGTCGCGGCGGGCGATCGCCACGCGAGCGCCGAGCAGGTTCACGCGAGCCAGGGCCGAATCCACGTCGGTGGGGTCGGCCGCCAGGGCCGCCGCGAGGTCGTCGCCAGCCCGTTTGATCTGGTCCTCGGTGACCTTCGGAGCGTTGGAGACGATCCGCAGCATCGCCTGGCCGCTGTAGCGACGCAGCACCTGGTGGGGCCCGTCGCCCTCGGGGAAGTCCTTGAGCGCGGTGTCAACCTCGGTGATCAGGTCCAGGTTGGGCTGGGTCTCGAACCGCTGGGTCGAGATCAGGTCGTTGGTGAGCTCCAGCCAGGCGCGGTGGGAGGGGACGTCCTTGCGCAGGATCGCGAGGTTGCGCAGCGCCTTGCGGTAGTCGTTGAGGAACTTGAGCTCGTACTCGGTCTGACCCGGGGGGGTCAGGTGCGACATCGCCTCGATCCACTTGGCCAGGCGCCGGTCGTTGCTCTGCTGCTTGTTGACCGCCTTGGCGAATGCCTTCTCGGCGTTGACGTAGTCGGCCGCGGCCATGTACTGGTCGCCGCGATGCTCGTTCTCGTCGCCGCTGCGGTTCTTCACCCACAGGAACGTTCCCGCGGCCCCCACGAAAACCAGGATGATGACGCCGACGAGCATCACGACGAACTTGGTGTTGAACTTCGAGGCCATCTCGCTCGGCTCCTGCGTTCGCCTCGCCCGCTCGTGGGGCGGCGGCGGGGTGTTCCGTCAATCGTTCCGGGCCGCGCTGCCTGCCGCGGCGGAATCCTGGGTCTTCGCGGGGTCGGCGTTGCGGCGCCCGCGCGGGTTGTTCTCGGGGTAGGTGCCCTTCTCGACTTCGATCCAGTCGGGCACGCACATCATCAGATGGGGGAGCAGGTCGTTCATCAGCCGGCCGGTCAGTTGGGCCAGTTCGTCGGCGCTGGTCACGGTCGCGCTTGAGACCTGCACCTTCATGTAGTAGGCGTAGTCATCCTCGAGGTTGAACGCCAGCAGCCGGACCTGCTCGGCCCTGGCACAGATCCCGCCGTTGGCGATGAAGAAGTAGCCCGCCGTGAGCTGGCGGTTGCCGGGCGCCCGGTAGCGGGAGATGCTCATCGCCAGCGTCTGCGGGTCGCGCGGGAGCCGCACGCGGCGGATGTTGTGGATGTGCTGGTCCGAGGCGCTCGAAGACCCGCCGGTCACGCCCTTGGCGTTGGCGGTGAAGATCTCGCCGCGCATCGACTCGGGCACGTCCGGGTCCTCGATCCAGTCCGACGGGTCGAGAGGAACGGGGACCACCGTCGACGCCGCGATCATGTCCAGCCCGCCGCCCACGAAGCACCGCTCGGGCACGTGCGGCACCGTATCGATCATCCCCGTGTAGTACGCCACGTGGAGCTGCAGCTCCGCCGGCGGCTTGCCGGGGTTGGCCGGGTCCGGACGCTCGCGGTACGTCCGCGTGACGTAGTTCTCCGTCCCCAGGGCCTCGAGTTCCTCCGGCTTGACCGGCATGTCCGACCCGACCTGCTCCCAGTGGGGCGTGATGCGGGGAAGAGCGCTCACCGCGCGGTTGTCGATCGCGTAGATCGGCAGCTTCTGCAGGTACGTCCCGGTCAGCTTGATGCCGACGCTGAAGCCGGCGGCCGCGGTGGCCAGCAGCACTACCGGGACGATGAACGAGGCCCGCGCCAGGCTCGACCACGCCACCGGCCGCACCATCCACTCCGGCCACGGCAGGCGCACCTTCGCCGCCGACTGGGTCTTCAGCGGCTTGACTGTCGCCGGCTCGTCTTCCTTCACGATCCGCTCGAGCACCCACACGACGCCCAGGAACAGGAAGAAGCCGGGGATCAGCAGCAGCGTGCCGATGAGCATGTGCGCGTCGCCCGCCGCGAGCTTGGAATCGAACAGCGTCGCGATGCCCAGCACCGCGACACGCAGGACGTTCAGCCCCACCGCGACGGGGATCGACAGCAGCACCAGCGCCACCCGCTGCCACCAGAACTTGCAGCGCACCAGCGCCACCGCCGCCGCCAGCGCCACGAACGCGATCACCATCCGCATGCCCGAGCAGGCTTCCGCCACGTTCAGGGGCTTGGGGCCCTTGGGACCGGTCACGGTGATGTTGTTCCCGTCCACCACCACCCCGAAATCGAACACGTCCCCCAGGAATGTCAGGATCAGCCCCGCTCCCTTCGAGGCGATCAGCCTCAGCGGGAACGTCAGGAAGTTCATGATCATCTCGCTGATCGTGACCCCGAAACCCAGGTACGCGATCGGCAGGAACAGCCACCGCATCATGGCCGGGCCCAGCAGCAGCAGGACCAGCCCGAAGATCGTCAGGATCATCGAGAAGCCCTGGAGCATGTGGTTCTTCACGCCCACGACGCAGAAGAAGTACGCCACGATCCCCAGCAGGAACGGCGCGATCCCCGGCCAGAACACCCGGGGCGCGGTCGCCAGGATCCGGTCGCGCTTCAGCCAGATCAGCCCGGCGCTGACCAGCGGGATCAGGTAGACGTGGCCCCAGTCCTCCATCGCCTTGGTGCTGAAGCGGTGCTGGGCGGCGAACCACCGGAAGAACAGCGCCACGAACGCCCCCACCAGCAGCACCAGCATCGCGATGCCCGCCGGCGAGAGGATTCCCGGTCGGCGCGGCTCGCTCCCGGTCCGCTGGGCAAGCGTTTGAGTCTGCGATGCCTGTGGCGTGCTGATCGTCGCCATCGTCCAGTCTCTCGACAAACCCGTCCGGCAGGTCGGGCATCCCGCCCCGGACCACCGGCTGCGCCTCCCACAGAATCCGCACGCCGGGCGCTTCGGCTCGGCGAGTGCCGAGCAAGCGACGGAAGCCCGCGGCCACCCCGGACGGGCCTCCCCGCAAACCTACGGATTCCCGACCGGCCCGGTTCACCGGGCGGCCAGGTCAGAACGAACGATCCTCCGGCGGCGGGCCGAAGATGTCGTTGCCGAAGTTGCGATCCACCACGAAACCGAAACCGTAATTCGTCCGGAAGCCGCCGCGCAGCACCGCCAGCGGCAGCGCCCAGAAGTTCGTGCCCACGTTGATGCGGTCGTCGGGCTTGAGGTAGATGTCCGGCTCGGTCTGCTCGCTGATCGAGCGCAGGTTGAGCCGGATCGTCGCCTGCCGGTCGCGGCCCACGATGCGCGTGATGTCGCAGCGCTCGGGGATGGCGATCGCCGAAAGCCCGCCCGCCGAGTCAACCGCCCGCAGCAGCGTCAGCTTGCCCACGTCCGGCAGCGTGTACGGCCCCGGCCGCTGGACCTGGCCGGTCATGTAGACCAGACCGGCGATCGGCGACGGCACGCGGATCGTGTCGCCCTGGCGCACCACGATGTTGTACCTGGCGTCGCCCGCCAGGAGCTGCTTGACCGGGATGCGGATCACGCGCTGCGTGACGAGCGCCGAGGGCCCCGTCTCACCCGTCGCCGATGGTCCCGAACCGGAACGGTCCTGGCCCGCGCCGGGCTGCGCCGACGGGCCGGTCTTGACCATCACCCATTCACCGTTGACAAAGACCCACGTCGGCTCGTCGTCCGTCCGGGACAGGTCGACCGCGGGCTGCTGGCTCTCTCCCGGCTGCACCAGGTCGATCGGCGGCGGCTCGTCGGACCGGGCGCCCGGGGCCGGAGGCGGCGTCGCATCGCCGGGCTGCGACCCATCGAGGTTGATCGCGGCCGCGAGCACGCCCGGCGCCGAGGTCTTCGGCTCGGGCAGGTCCTCGGCCGGCGCCGGCGGTTCCGACGGCGAATCAGGCGGCGAGTCCGGCATCGGCTCGGGAGCCGGCGCGGGAGCAGGGTCCTTCGGCTGGTCTCCCGCAGGCTGCGGCTGATCCTTGCCCCCCGAGAGCTCGTCGATCAGGTCGATGAGCGAGTCGGCCGGCTTGGTCGTGTCGGGCGTCGTCGGCCGGGTCGTCTGCGTTTCGCCGGTGTCGGGCGTCTGGGGCTTGATGCCCGCTCGCACCGACTCATCCAGCGCAATCTGCCGGATGACGTAGATCTCCTCAATCGTCTCGGGGAACCTGCCCGACGCCGTCACCGCCTCCAGCAGGCGGTAATCCGGGCGGGGGATGAAGTACGGCCCGGGCGTTTCCACCGCGCCGATCATCGTAAACGTCTGCTGACGCTGCGCCACGGGAACGATCGCGATCAGCGGGTCGCGCACAATCCGCGACATCACGCGACCGATCTCGTCCTGCGCGCCCAGAACGGTCCGGCCCGCGACGTTCACCAGCCCCAGCTGCGGCAGGTCGATGTTGCCCTGGAGGTCAACGTCGCGGGGCAACTCGGTGCCGCCCTGGCGGTCTTCGAAGTCGTACAGCGTGATGAGCAGCCGGTCGCCCGGCGAGATGCGGTACTCACGCGCCTCGGCGATCAGGTCCTCGGGCGTGACCTCCGTCAGCTCGATGTCATCGCCATTGTCGTCCTCGATCACGCTGATGCGGTCGAGGATCGGAAGGCTCGTCGGCGTCGCTTCCCAGCGGCCGGTGATGCTCGGATCGATGAACGAATCCATCGAGCATCCGCCGAGCAGCGAACCGGCCGCGGCGGCCGCCGCGACAAGCCCCGCCCGTGACGCCAGCATGCTGGCTGTCGGTTCGCTCTGAAGCGAGCAGCTCGAATCACGTCTCTCCGGTGGCACGTCGACCGATCGCATGCATCTACCTTTCAATCGGATCCGCAACGCACTGGACGTCCGGTTGTCACGTCCTAGAACTCGTATGCCCTCAACCGTCCAGAATACGAACCGCGAGCCAAGACCCAATCATAGAAAGCCGCTCACCACTGTTCACGAACTTCCACCGATCACCGCTCAAAACACCCGAGCGTGCGTCGGTACGGATTCCTTTCGGACCTTCGCGGCACCGTCCGACAACTGCATCGACCGCCCCTGTCCGGGCGGTTTACCTAGCCAGCGCATTTTCACTCGGTCCCCGACCACGAGCCCCTGGCCCCCCCGGACCCAATAACCACTCCATCGGCCGCCGAGTGCTGGATCACTGGCGACTAGACTTGCTCGATGACCGACCACGTTCCACCGGAAAACGGCTCGAATGCCCCGATCACCGGCGGAACCTCCACTCACTCCGGCGGTCGATCTACGGCTCAAGGTGCGGGTTCGTTCGCACCGGTTTCCCAGTCCGCACTTGATCGTACCTTGGCGAGGCACCCAAGGCCTCTTGGGGGCGACCCCCTGCGCCGGGTCGAGAAACCCGCCCTCAGCCTGTCGAGCCTGGTCCTCAATAACCAGGCCGGGGCGGTCGAGCACCTCGCCCCCCGCCGCAAGCCCCACTGGATCCGGGCCAAGGTCCCCGGCGGCGAAGGCTACAACCGCCTCAAGAACATCCTCTCCAAGCACTCCCTGCACACCGTGTGCGAGGAGGCCGGCTGCCCGAACATGGGAGAGTGCTGGTCCCGCGGCGTCGCCACCATCATGATCCTCGGCGATACCTGCACCCGGGCCTGCGGCTTCTGCAACGTGAAGACCGGAAGGCCGCCCGTCCTCGACAAGGACGAGCCTCGCCGCGTCGCCGAATCGATCAGCCTGATGTACGAGGGCGCCCGGCTGCGGCACCTGGTGATCACGAGCGTCAACCGCGACGAGCTGCCCGACGGCGGCGCGGGAATCTGGGCCGAGACGATCGCCCGCACGCGTGAAGCGTGCCCGGGCCTCTCGATCGAGGTGCTCATCCCCGATTTCGAGGGCAACTGGCCGGCGCTGCAGATGGTGATCGACGCTCGTCCGCACATCATCAACCACAACCTCGAGACCGTGCGCCGCATGTACCCCGCGGTCCGCCCCAGCGCGAAGTTCGATCGGTCGCTCGAGCTGCTGCGCCGGGTGAAGGAGCAGGGCGGCGTCGCCAAGACGGGCATCATGGTGGGCATCGGCGAGAAGGACGACGAGATCGCCGAGGCGATCGGGGAGATCCAGGCCGCGACGCGGGCGGCGAGGTCGGTGAAGGCAACAGGCAACAGGCAACCGGCATCAGGCCAGGAACCGCTGCGTGCTGACGTGCCTGATTCTCCTGATGCCCGATGCCTGATGCCTGATGCCTTGGATTCATGCGACATCCTCACCATCGGCCAGTACCTCCAGCCGACGCGGAACCACCTGCCCATCGACCGCTTCGTCACGCCCGAGCAGTTCGCGATGTACAAGCAGTGGGGGCTCGCCGCCGGCTTCAAGGTCGTCGAATCGGGTCCGCTGGTGCGGTCGAGCTACCACGCCGATCACCAGGCGGATGTGCTGACGGAAGTCTCCCGCGCGACGCATTGACGGCACCCGTCGCCTGGTCGCGACCGGCGGCGCTCGCACGCTGTTCGCATGCAGGATGCCTTTATTCACGAGGCGGCCCATCGGTGCCGGGGGCCTGCGAGGAACGCTTGCTAAACTCTGTTGCGGAGGTGCGTCATGACTCGCCTTGCCGCGCCCGTGATCGTGCTCGTCTCGTGTCTTCTGGTCTCGTGTGTCGAGCCCGAGCCGAGCTATTCCGTGAACCACGTGGTGTTCGATGCCGATCTCGTCGGCACATGGCGTTACGAAGAGACGTCGACCGACGACGCCGGCAACACCACGACCAACAGATTCGATCTCGTGCTCGCCCCGCGCACCCTTGCCGTGAAGGAAGGCCGCGTCCAGCCGCAGGTGATCGGTGGCGAGCAGCGCACCACCGACCAGCCCGCGGCGCCAAACGCCTACGACGGCACCCTCCGAATCGACGAAGAGGGCAAGACCGTCGAGGTCGAGCTCAAGGGGTTCCTCGTCGCTATTGACGAGTGGCGATTCCTTGCGTTCCAGCCGTCGAGCAGGCAGCTCGACGCCGGCCACTTGAGCCTGCTCGCGTTGCCGGCGCACCAGGCGGTGCGCGTCCAGCCGACCGGGGACCAACTCACGATCTCGTTCCCGGCCACGCGGCTCGCGTGGCTCCCCGACGTTCAGTGGCTGGATGCGCCGGCGGCCCCGGCGACCGAGCCTGTGCTGCCCCCGCCCCCGGCGGGCGATGATGAAGCCGGTCCGCTCATCATCACCAACGACATCGACCGGTTCATCGCGGCGATGCGGAACTCGGCCCTGCACGATGGGTTCTGGCGCGACCCGGTGGTGCTGAAGCGCGTCGCGCGGTGATCGTGGGGTCGCGGCGATCCCCGAGGCGACACCGCACACGGAACACGTCGATCACTTCTTCTCGGGCGGTGCCGGCAGGGCGGCAAGCCGTGCCTTCCACTCCGCGGCCTTGGCGTCGTAACCCTTGCCGGGCTCGGCCGCGTCCCACTTCTCGTACAGGATGGAGATCGCGCGCGTGACCGCCCGGCGCCGGTCCGGCGGAGCGTCGGCGGCGTCCAGGAGTTGCGATTCCTCAAGGAGCAGCTCCGAGCACTCCTGGAAGCTGCCGGCATTCATCAGCGCCCCGGCCAGCGACGTCCGCGCCGACACGGTGTAGGAATGGAACTCGCCGTACACCTTCCTGAATCCGCTCACCGCTCGGCCGTAGAGCGAAATCGCCTCCTGCAGATCTCCCTTTGATTCGACCACCTTGGCGAGGTTGAAGCACGAACGCAGCGTGGCCGGGTGGTTCTCGCCCAGCACCCGCCGCCGGCCGTCGAGGGCCGCCCGGGCGTAGGTCGCGGCTCCCTCGGCGTCCGATTGAGCGAATCGCACGCCGCCGATGTTGTCGGTCAGTATGAGCGTCAGCCAGTGATCGTCACCCAGCGTCGGTCGAGCCGCCTCCAGCGCCTCTTCGTACGTCGCGAGCGCGGCGGTGTAATCACTCTTGGCACGATAGAAGCCCGCGAAGTTATTGAGGGCCTGGATCGACCGCAGGTTGCCCGTCCCGTACAGCGACCGGAACCCTTCCACCGACTCGCGGAACAGCGGTTCAGCCTCGTCGAACCGCTTGAGGTTGCTCAGCGCGGAGGCCAGCGAGGCCATGCAGCCCAGGGTCTCCTCGTCCCGCGGCCCGGCGTTGGCCCGCAGCCACGGCAGCGCCAGCTGGTAAAGCTCCGCGGCTTCCTGGAACTTCGCCTGAGCGGTGAGCGCGGTGGCGAGATTGGCGCGAAGATCAACGGTGATCTTCGCGTCCTCACCGTGCTCCTTGATCGCGATCGCCAGGCACTCCCTGAGCTGCGCCTCGGCCTCGTCCAGCTTCCCCAGGTCCTTGGCGAGAAGCGCCGCGCGCATGCGGGCATTGAGGGTCTTCGCGTCGGCCGGCCCCAGTTCGGCAGTCCGCAGATCGAACGCGTCGCGGCCGGGCTGGACGGCGAACTCAAACAACCCCAGCCGCCGCGAGCTCTCGCTCACGCTCAGGAGCAGGTCGGCGCGCACGCCGGGCTGGTCGTTGAACTCCCGCGAGATGGCGTCGATCGACGGCCGCAGGATCCCGTTCTCGAGCGCCGATCGTGCCACGCCCGTCAGGTCGATGCCGACCAGCGCCGCGTCCGCAGCCGCAAGGTTTGCCTCGATGGTCGCGGCGGGCGAATTCGCCGACGCACCCGCCCGGCGGATCCCCTCCATCAGGTCCTGCCGGAACCGGATTCCCATCTGCATCACGTCCACCCCGGACAACTGAGCCGCTTGGAACGACACCACTTTCTCGAGGTCCCGCGACCGCTCCTGGGCGACGATCTGCGCCGCGCTGGCCGCCCGGGCCGCGTCATCGGCCCGGTCCCGCTCGCGGACCGCCCACGCGAGACCCACGGACGTTCCGATCAGCCCCAGGACGACGGTGGTCGTCAGCGCCGAGGCGAGCACCACGCCCGCGCGGTGGCGGCGGACGAATTTCCTGAGGCGGTACGCCCGGCTCGGCGGGGCGGCGAGCACCGCTTCGCCGGCCAGGTACCGGCGCACGTCCATCGCCAGGCCGTTGGCGGTCTCGTAGCGGCGCTGACGGTCCTTCTCCAGGGCCTTCATCACGATCCAGTCGAGTTCGCCGCGGACGATGGTGCCCAGGCGCCTGGGCTCGACCAGCCGCCGAGCGGCGACGCTCGCCAGCGTGTCGGTGTTCATCGACAGCCGCGTGCTGGGCCTGGGAGGCTCGACCTCGCGGATGATCCGCTGGATCTCGGCATAAGCCGCCGACCGGAGCTCCTCGCTGCTGAAGGGCGTGGTGCCCGTGAGAAGCTCGTAGAGCACGACGCCCAGCGAGTACACGTCCGTGCGCGTGTCGATGTCCAGCGATCCCTCGGCCTGCTCCGGGCTCATGTACTCGGGCGTCCCGATCAGCTGGCGGTGCTCGGTGAAGAGCGTCTTCTCCGTGAGCTTGCTCGCCGTGGCCTTGGCGATGCCGAAGTCGATCACCCGGGCGTGCGGCCGGCCGTCCTGCGTCGACACCAGGATGTTCGTGGGCTTGAGGTCGCGGTGGATGATGCCCTTGGTGTGCGCGTGCTGGACGGCGGTGCACACCTGGCTGAACAGCTCCAGGCGATCAGGGATCGACAGGTTGTTCTTGTCGCAGTACTCGACGATCGGGTCGCCCTTGCACAGCTCCATCACGAAGTAGGGCCGGCCCGTCTCGGTCGCGCCCGCGTCGAGCACCTTGGCGATGTGCGGGTGGTCCATCAGCGCCAGCGCCTGGCGCTCGGCTTCGAAACGCGCGATCACCTGCCGGGTGTCCATCCCCAGCTTGATGATCTTGAGCGCGACCTTGCGGGAGACCGGCTTCTCCTGCTCGGCCATGAACACCGACCCGAAGCCGCCCTCGCCGATGAGCTGGAGGAGCTTGTACGGGCCGATGCGGGTGCCGGGGGTTTCGCGCAGCGGCGGATCGACGGTCCCGGCCGATGCCACGCCGGCTCCATCGCACGTCGGCTCGGCGAGGAACCGGCCGGCTTCGTCCAGGGCCGCGACCATGTCCTCGATCTGTGCACGCAGCGGCGCATCGGCCGCGGGCAGCGCGTCGAGGAAGGCGCCGCGTTGCTCCTTGGGCAGCCGCCGCACCTGGTCGAAGATCTCCCGCATCCGCTCGCGCTCGCCGGCCCCCATGGTCATGCTCCCTGCTGTTGGGGTCTACGGATCCCCGGGCTGCAACTGCCGGAAGAGCCATGCCCGTGCCCATGCCCAGTCACGATCGATCGTCGCCGGGGACCTGCCCAGCGCCGAGGCCGTTTCCTCGCCGCTAAGCCCCGCGTAGAACCTGAGCCGAACGACCTGGACGACGTCCGGGTCCTCGTGCTCCAAGCGTCGCACCGCCTCGTCGAGCCTCACGATCTGATCGACGTGCGCTTCCGAGACCAGATCCGCCATGCCGACCAGCGGCGACGGGCCGTCCAGCGAGACCCGAACAGGCCCGCGCTTGACGCGCCCCCGAGCCCGGGCGTAATCAATGAGGATGCGCCGCATCGCTTCCGCGGCCGCCGAATAGAAGTGGGCACGGTCGCGCCACGGCACCTTCCGCGGTCCGATCAGTTTCAGATACGCCTCGTGGACCAGCGCCGTGGCGCTGAGCGTGTGGTCGCTCCGCTCGGCGGCAATCTGGAGCTGGGCAGCCTTGCGGAGCTGGTCGTAGACCAGCGGCAGAAGCCGTGCCGCGGCCGCCTGGTCGCCACCGGCGGCCCGCGTCATGAGCACCGTCGCATCGTCAGTGGTGGAACGCTCGGCGGGCACCGCGCCATGGTAACCGATTTGTCGGCAATGCCCGGCGCCGGCGCGGGAGCGCACGGCAGTGCTCGCAACCGGTCTGCGTCGTGCCACTCGATTCCACGATCCATCCGGAAGGACGCCCTCGCGCCCACAGGATGTCGCGACCCCACGCGAGCGACGCTGCGTCGAGCCGATCACGAACCTGCTCTTCAGGCGTTGGCTTTTTCGCGTTCGGAGCGCCGGCGCTTGAGCTCGGCGTCGATGAAGTCGCCGATATCGCCGCGGAGGACGGTTTCGTAGTCGGAACGCTCGTGGCCGGTGCGGTGGTCCTTCACGCGGTTGTCGTAGAAGACGTACGACCGGATCTGGGTTCCCCAGCCGCGTTCGGCGCCGCCGCCGGTCGCCGCGGCGATCTCCTTCTCGCGCTTCTCGTCCTCGAGCTGCTGCAGCTTGGCCTGGAGGACGGTGAGCGCCTGGCGCTTGTTCTGCGGCTGGTCGCGGTAGGTGGAGGCGACGACCTGGATGCCCGTGGGCTTGTGGACGACGCGGATGGCCGAGGCGACCTTGTTGACGTTCTGCCCGCCCGGGCCCGACGCCCGCACGAAGGCGATGACCTCGATGTCGTTCTCGGGGATCTTGACCTCGGTCTCCTCGAGCTCCGGCGTGACCTCGACCGTGCAGAACGACGTCTGCCGCTTGCCCTGGGCGTTGAAGGGCGACACCCGGGCCAGGCGGTGTGATCCCTGCTCGCACTTGAGGTACCCGAACGCGAACGGTCCCTTGACGTAGAGCGTGACGGCGTCGATGCCCACGTCGGTGCCGTAGGACTTGTCGACTTCCTCAAGCTTCCAGCCCATTTTCTCGCAGTAGAAGAGGTACATGCGGAAAAGCATCTCGCACCAGTCGTTGGCCTCGGTGCCGCCGACGCCCGCCGAGATGGTGAGGAAGCAGTTCTTGTTGTCGTGACGCCCCGAGAGCAGCGACTGCATCTCGACCTTGCCCATGCGGGAGGTCAGCTCGAAGAGCTGCTGGTCGGCCTCGGCGAGCAGGTCCTTGTCGCCGGCCTCCTTGGACATCTGGTAGGCCAGACGCGCGTCCTCGAAGTCCTTCATGACCGAGGTGAGAGGCTCGGTCTGGGCCTTGAGGACCTTGATCGAGTTGACGACTTTGTTGGCCCGGTCCTGGGAGTTCCAGAATCCCTCGGAAGACTGTTCTTCCTCGAGCCCCGCGAGCTGCTTGAGTTTCTCGTCGTAGTTAAAGAGAATCGCGGATGGTCACGATCCGCGCCTCGAGGTCGTCGATGATGGGCTGATGAGCGTCGAAATGCATGGGGCCGAGTATAGGAGGGACCCGCGACGAGGTGTCGAAGCGGCCAGGTGCCCGGGAACAAGGATGATGGACCCCGGGCGCGGCGACACCGAGCAAAAATAGTTCGCGCGACGCGCCGGAAACGGCTGTCGGCGGCGTTCATCCGTCGCTGGTCGAATACAAAGGAGATGCAGCGATGAAGCTTGCTCGGTTGATGGCGTGCGTGGCGGCGGCGACCGTTGGCGTGATGGCGGAGATCGAGGGACGGGCCGCCGGTCAGCAGCCGGAAACGCCCACCCCGCACCTGCTGCACCCGGCACCGCAGCCCAGGATCAACTTCAAGTTCCCCGGCGGGACCCTCACCGATTTTGTCGAGGCCCTCAAGGCGGCCTCCGCGCCGCATCCGTGCAACGTCATGGTGTCCGGGCAGGGCGAGCCACCCCGGATCCCCGCCTTTGAATTCCAGGACGTCGCCGTGTCGACCGCGGCGGCGGCGGCGGCCAGGTCCGACAGCAGGCACATCGCGATGGCCGTGGTCCAGGAGGACGAGGGCGCCCCGGTCTACGTCTTCGAGTACCGCACCGACGACGGCGGCGGACGGGGCCAGCAGACCGAGGTCCTGTCGCTGCGGTCGTTGCTCGACGCCGAGCCGGGCGACCCCGACGGCGTCGCCGTCACGATGACGGCCGACACCGTCCTCTCGGCCCTCCAGCACGCGACCGGCGTCGCCGATTCGAACACCTCCAACCCGGCGCTGATCAAGTTCCACGAGGAGTCGTCGCTGCTGTTCGTGCGCGGCACGCCCGTGCAGCTCGAAACGGTCCGGTCGGCGTACAAGCTGCTCCAGACCGACGTGGCCCGCCGCCGCGACCGGTTCGACGGCACCGGCCTGCGACGGATGCAGGCGGACCTCGCCAAGCTCGAGGTCGAGATCAAGTTCCTGACCGACCAGCTCGAGACCCGCTCCGCCAGGGTCGAGCAGGTCCGCCAGCTCGTGCAGTCCGGCGCCGCGCCGGTGTCGGAGGCGACGAACGCCGAATCCGAGGTCGCCGAGCTCCGCAAGCGCCTCGACCAGTTGATGATCGAGCGCCAGCGGATGCAGGTCGAGCTCTCGATCGAGCAGTCGGTCCGCGGCCAACCCAGGAACCGGCCGGCCGGCGACGGTCCGGCGTCGAAGTCTCCCGCCGGGACGCGATAATCACCATCCATCGCTGGGGAGGTTGCTTGGCTTCAGAGGCCGCGAGCACCGGGCAGATCGCGCCGACCGGGGGAACCGATCCCCCGGTCAGTGCATGGATCAGCGGCGTTCGCAAGGGAGACCCCCGGGCGCTGGAAGCGATGTACACGGCGTGGTACGAGCGGATGGTCGCGATGGCACGGGCTGCCACGCGGCGAGACGAAGCCTTCTCCCTCGATTGCGTCCAGGATGCCATGGTGAAGTTCATCAATCACCCCCCGACCGTCGCCAACGAGGCCCAGCTCGGCGCCTGGCTCAGGCGAGCAATCCTCAGCGCGGCGATCGACCGCGTCCGACGGGACGAACGTGCGGCTCGGCGGGCCCACGCGGCCCATGCCGCCGCGGACCGGGCAAGCGCCCGTGATCCCGCGGCGTCGGCCGGGGCCGCCGAACAGGCCGCCTGGCTGGAGGCGGCGATCGCGGAGCTTTCAGCGGCGGACCAGGCCATCCTGAGATTGCGGGTCGGCCAGGACCAGACACTTCGTGCGATCGGCGATCAATCGGGCATGTCCCCGGACGCCGTCCACGGAAAGGTCCGGCGGATGGTCAGCGGGCTGCGGTCTCGGGCACGGGAGATATTCCGATGAGCATCGACGCCGACAACAATCGCTGGTCGGACGCGGGGACGGAAGTGCTGTCGCCGCAGGCGGCCCAGCGCAAGGGCGAAATGCTGGGCCAGCTCACACGGCACATGGCAAGGCGGGTGCGTCGCCGACGGATCGTGCGCGGAACCATCGCGGCGGGAGTGGTGGTCGTGGTGGCGGGGGCGGCGTGGTGGGGGGTTCTCGGCAATGCCCCGCGTCCCTCGACCGATGCCAGCGCTGGTTCCATCGCCCAGCAGCCCGTTCCAGCACCAGTCGACGATTCGGACGGCCCTGCCCGGACGCCGGACGAATCCGCGAACCCGTCACCCGCGATCGCGATGCGCGAGGTTCTGCCGGTCATCGAGCGAGTCTCGAACGGTCCGCGGCCGGCGGATGCCGGCCCGGGCGTGGCCGCCGCGCAAGTGACGCGGGTGGGCAACGTGCACGCGGCGTCTCTTCGGTTGAACGACGCCGAGCTGATGCAGGCGATTCGTACCGCCGGGATTCGTGACGGACTGATCCGCGTTGAAGGCCGGTGGGCACTGGCTCGGGATTACGTGGCGCAGGTCGGCGGCGACGCCGACAAGGCCTCGCCGCAGGGCCGCGGCGGCCCGGCGAGGCCCGGTGCGGCTCTGGAGGTAGCCTGTGCAGCGGGAGCATGAAAAGTGCCGATGCACGCACCGCGATGCTCGGATCGGGCAATGATCCGGCACGAAGGTGTGTCCATCCATGAATGCCAACGCGAGTGTGATGATTGCGTCGCAGGGGACGGCCCCGGCGCCGGTCCCCGGTATGAAGGAAGCCCGGGCCTGGACGCTGCTCGGGGTGTTCGGGTTGGCCGTCGGCGGCTTGATCCTGCTCCTGCTGGTTTCGGCGGGCGTGATGATCCACAAGCGCCGGCGCCGGCTCGCCGCGCTGAAGTCCGACACCCAGCGGCGGCGGTCGATGGACCCCTGGGCCGAAGCGGGACGACGGGCGGAAACACCCTCCGCCGAAGATCTCGAGGAGCGCTCGAACTAGAAGCGCCGCGGCCCGTCGCCCGGCCGGCATCCGTGCATCCCTGCGGCCGCCGCGTCGCCGTGACCGGCTTGCTTTAATCACGGCTCATGTCCGCACTTGAATTCGAGATCCTGGGTCGTTCCACGAGCACGCGGGCTCGGGTGGGCCGCGTCCGCACGCCCCACGGCGAGTTCGACACCCCCGCGTTCATGCCCGTGGGAACTCGGGCATCGGTAAAGGGCCTGTTCCCGCGGGATGTCGCCGCGACGGGCGCCCAGGTCGTGCTCAACAACACGTACCACCTGCTGCTGAGGCCCGGCCCGGAACTGGTCGAGCAACTCGGCGGCGTCCACCGGTTCATGAACTGGCACGGCCCAATCCTGACCGATTCGGGCGGGTACCAGGCATACTCCATGAGCGACACCAACTCCGTCGACGACGACGGGGTGACGTTCAAGTCCATCGTGGATGGATCCCAGGTGCGGCTCACGCCCGAGCGGGCGACACGCGTTCAGAACCAGCTCGGCGCCGACATCATCATGGCGTTTGATGATTGCCCCCCCGCGGCCGAGCCCCAGGACCGATCGAACAGGCCGACGCCGCCCGAAACGGACCCACGGCCAACCTCAGGGGAAGGGAGCGACGCTCTCGGCGGCGACCCGCGCCTTGTCCGAGCCATCCGGCGCGACAGCGGCAAACGCGGGTACGACCACCAGAAAAGGCTCGAGATCGCCAACGAGCGCACCGTCCGATGGCTCGAGCGGTGCAAGCGAGCCCATGAGCGTCCAGCCGACCAGGCTCTCTTCGGCATCATCCAGGGCGGGACCGACCTCACCCGGCGGGAGTGGTCCGCCCAGCGCGTGTGCTCGGTCGAGCTGCCGGGCTACGCGGTCGGCGGGGTGGCGGTGGGGGAACCGTTCGAGCAGATCGCTCGGGTGGTCGCCTTCACGACCACCCTCATGCCCGACGCGAAGCCCCGGTACCTGATGGGAGTGGGGTACGAGCGCGACCTGGTCAGCGCCGTAAGGTCGGGGATCGACATGTTCGACTGCGTGCTGCCGACGCGCAACGGCCGCAACGCCAATGCCTTCACGCGGACGGGACAGATCCGGCTGCGCAACTCGGGATACTCCATGGACCCCGGGCCGATCGAGGAGGGCTGCGATTGCGCCGCGTGCTCGCCGTCGGCCGCAGGGGGCGGCCCGGCACGAGCCCCGACCGGCCAAGGCTGGTTCAGCCGGGCGTACCTCCGTCACCTCTTCATGTGCGGGGAGATGCTCGGGCCCATCCTGGTGAGCCTTCACAACATCCGGCATTTCCAGCGGCTCATGGCGGACATCCGGGCGACAATCCTGTCGGACGACTGGGACGGGCTGGCAAGGCGCTGGCCGGTCGCGGCGGACGGGATTGCGGCCGCGCCCTTGTGAACATTTCCCCAACAGGCCCGGCGGCGGGGGGTTGACCGGAATAGTGTTAGGGCTCGTTTGAACGATCCTCGGCGCATTCGAGGGCGGCACATCGCCGCAGCGCCCCGTCCGGCGAGCCGGGGTGGGCGTTTTCTTTTCCCAAGGGCTGGTCAGGCATGATTCATTCCGAATGGTTCCTCGTTGCATCTTCACTGACGGCGGCTGGACAGGCCGGTGTTGAGTCCGCGGCCCCGCCGGCGACCAACGGGTCCAATGTCAACGTCGTGGGCATGCCGTCGGGGGCCCAGCCGCCCGCCGGCGCGATTCCCGCGACGGGCGCGCAGACCGCCGCTCCGGGCACCGGGACGGTCCCCGCGGCGCCCCCGCGATCCCCCGACATGTCGCTGTTCTGGATGATGGGCGGCGTCATGCTGCTGTTCATCCTGATCAATGTGTTCGCCGGTCGCGGCGAGCGCAAGCGCCGGGCCAGGATGCTGGCCTCGATGGGCAAGGGCGACAAGGTGATGATGAGCGGCGGCGCGATCGGGACCATCGCCGAGATCTCCGATTCGGAAGTCGTGCTCCGCGTCGAAGAGGGCAAGGTTCGCTTCGCCAGGACGTCCGTGCAGCAGGTCCTCGAGTCGCGCCAGGCCCAGGGCGCCTGAGCCACCGAGGGTGCGCGGCGTGGATCGTGACGGGGAGTGTCGTGAGGGCTGCGTGGGGCGCGTCGGGCCCGCCGGAGCGGGAGCCGCCGCGAACGGGGCCGGTGACAGGAAGCTGATCGAGTCATGAACAAGAACACCGTTCTTTACCTTGCTCTCACCGTGCTCTCCATCGTGCTGTGCGGGCTGATGATCTACCCGCCCGAGCGGCAGCTTCGCCTGGGCAAGGACCTGCGCGGCGGCGTCAGCCTCATCTACACCGTACAGCTCGATCCCAACGACGACGCCAAGGAGACCCTCGCCAAGACCATCGAGGTGGTGCGCGAGCGCATCGACCCCGACGGACTGCTCGAGATCAGCATCATCGCCCAGGGTCGCGACCGCATCGAGATCACGATGCCGTTGCCCGGCCCGGAAGTGAAGAAGCTCCGCGCCGCGGTGGAAGAGGAGCTCGAGAAGCTCCAGGCAACCTCGATCAGCGCCGGCGCGCTCGATTCGGCCCTGCGGGCGCCGCCGGCCGAACGGCCCGAGAGGCTCGCCAAGCTTGCCGCCGACGACCAGAAGCGGCTCGAGCTGCTCCAGAAAGCCGCCGCGGCCCACGACGAGGCCGAAGCCCGGCGCCAGGCGTACGAAGCCTCCCGCGCCGCCAACGAGCCCGAGGCCGACCAGATCAAGCTCCTGACCCAGACGACCGACGCCGCCAACGCCGCCGACGCGGCCCGCGAAGCGGTGCTGCGGACCTCGATCGCGCCCGAAGAGGTGCGCCGGGCCCTCCGCCTCCCCGCGGTGAAGCCCCGGCTCTTCGACAGCCAGACCGGCCAGTCGGTGGAGTTCGACAGCCCGCGAGAGGAAGCGCTCAAGCGCCTGCGCGACGACCACCCCGAGGCGGTGCACCGCCTGGACCAGGTGGTCGCGGCCCACCAGGCGTACATGGAGAAGCGCACCTCCGTCGACGACCCCCAGGACCTCATCCGTCTGATGAAGGGCGCCGGCGTGCTGAGCTTCCGGATCACCGCCGACCCGGGCTGGAACCCCGGCGAGGAGGTCCGTCTCCGCGAGGAACTCCGCGAAAAGGGTCCGCAGAACGTCCGGTCCTCCGAGATGCGGTGGTTCAAGCTCAACGCGCTGGACAAGTGGCACGACAACGACCTTGCCCGTGCCAAGCAGATGCGTGAGAACCCCCAGCTCTACTTCGAGAAGATGGGCTACGTCGTCGACGAGTTCGACGGCGAGTACTACATGCTCGCCTGGGACACCAATGACAAGCGCCTCACGCAGGAGGGCGAGTCGTGGGCGGTGAGCCGGGCCTACGAGGGCGCGGACCAGTACGGCAAGCCCGCGATCCACTTCGAGATGAACCCCAGGGGCGCGTTCCGCCTGGGAGAGATGACCAAGAACAACGTCAGCAGCCGCATGGCCGTCCTCCTGGACGACCAGGTCTACACCGCCCCGACGCTCCAGAGCGAGATCTCCCGCTCCGGCCAGATCACCGGCAACTTCTCCCCCGAGGAAATCAGGTACATCGCCCGCGTGCTCTCCGCAGGGTCGCTGCAGAGCAAGCTCTCCCCCGAGCCGATCTCGACCAGCATCCTGGGACCCGAGCTCGGAGCCGACAACCTCCGCCTGGGCATGCGGGCCGGCCTGGTCGCCTTCGGCGTGGTCACCGTGTTCATGATCGGGTACTACTTCACCCTGGGCGGGATCGCGATCTTCGCGCTGCTGGTCAACGCCCTCCTGATCCTCGGTTCGATGGCCAGCGCCAAGGCCGCCTTCACCATGCCCGGCATCGCCGGCGTGATCCTCACCTTCGGCCAGGCCATCGACGCCAACGTGCTCATCTACGAGCGCATGCGAGAGGAATTCCGCCGCGGCCACGACATGCGTTCCGCCGTCCGGCTGGGCTTCGACAAGGCGATGTCGTCGATCGTCGACGGCAACGTCACCAACTTCATCGTCTGCCTCGTCCTGGGCTACGTCGGCACGGCCGAGGTCCGCGGCTTTGCGATCACCATGGGCATCGGCATCGTCGCCACGCTCTTCTGCACGATGGTCGTCAGCCGCGGCATCCTCGACTTCGCCGTCCACCAGATCGGCTGGCGGCGCACGTCCATGCTGCCGATGGTCGTCCCCGCCCTCGAGCGTGCCCTGATCTGGCGCGTGAACTGGATCCGGCTGCGGTGGTTCTTCGTGACCGTCTCCACCGTGCTCGTCGGCGTCGGCCTCGCCATGTTCGTGTTCCGCGGCGAGCGCATGCTCGACACCGAGTTCCTCGGCGGCACGCAGGTGACGATGCAGCTCCGCCAGGCGCCCGACGGGTCGGGCCCCATGACGCTCACCCGCCCCGAGGCCGAGAAGTTGGTCCACGCGATCGGTGACCGCGCGAGCGGCACGGACGTCCTGCGCCCGATGCAGGCCGCCGAGGTCTCCCCCGTCAACCCGCGCGAGGACGGCATCACGTCGAACCAGTTCCTCGTCAAGACCACGATCACCGACAAGGACGCCGTGCTCGGCGCGCTCACGTCCGCGTTCGGCGACTACATCGAGTCCAAGCCGCCCCTCACCTTCCAGGGAGCCGATGCGCCCGACTGGCGGCGCTCGAACATCACCTACCGGCTGCTCTCGCCGCGGCTGGGCGACAACATCGACAGGCCCACCATCTCCGACAACGTCGCCAACCGCATCGGCGGCGTGGCCATCCTGCTCGAGGATGTCCGCAACGCCCAGACCGGCGAGCGCCCCTCGCGCGAGGCGCTGATGGAGCGACTCGAGAAAGCCCGCGCCCAGACGGAGTTCTCCGACACGCTCGGACGCGTGCGCGAGCTGCGCGTCCTCGACGGCACTGACGACGCCGTGGTCACCGCCGTGTTCCTCGTGCAGGACCCGGCGGTCAGCTTCCTCACCAACGAGGCCAGGTTCGACGCGGACGTCGTGGCGCGCGAATGGTCGCTGGTGAACGGCGCCCTGACCCGGACGCTGTCTCCCGCGAGCGTCCAGTCCTTCAGCCCCGCGATCGCCGGGACCTTCAAGGCCCAGGCGATCGTCGCGGCGGCCCTGAGCTTCGCGCTCATCTCGCTGTACATCTGGTTCCGGTTCAAGTCCGGCAGGTACGGCTTCGCCGCGGTGGTCGCGCTGGTGCACGACGTGCTCGCCGTGCTCGGGCTGCTGGCGCTGTGCGGGTGGCTGGTCGAGAACCCGTCCACGGCGGCGGCGGCGGCACAGCTGGGCCTGCTGCCCTTCAAGATCGACCTGAACATGGTCGCCGCCCTGCTGACGGTCTCGGGCTACTCGCTCAACGACACCATCATCATCATGGACCGCATCCGCGAGAACCGCGGCAAGCTCCCCTACACCTCGGCGACCACGATCAACAACGCCATCAACCAGACCATCAGCCGTACGATGATCACGTCGAGCACGACGCTCATGTCCTCGCTCACGCTGTACATGTTCGGCGGCGAGGGCGTCCGGGCGTTCTCCTTCGCCCTGACCATGGGCGTGATCGTCGGCACGTACTCGTCCATCGCAGTCGCCGCGCCCATCATCTGGTCGCGCCGCGAGGAGGCCCGCATGGCCCCGGGGGCCATGGTCCCCGCTCCGACCACCGCGTGACCGGGCGGCCGAACCCGGGCAGAAAGGTTCCGCAGCAGGAAGCGCCATGGACCAGAACCCCGCCATGAAGCTTGCCGCCGCGGTTGCGTCGCTGGTCGCGATCTGGATCGCCATCTACTGGCTGTGGGAGCCCGCAAGCGCAAACAGGCCGCCGATCTCCTTCGCGGATGAACCGGCGCCGGTCCGCCCGCCCGGGCCCACGCCGGAAAAGCCGGCCACCACGCCCGACGACCAGTTCAGGCCCGCGGTCATCAACCAGTCCACGCAGCCCTCGGGCACGCCGGCGAAGACGCCGCTCCAGGCTGATCCCACCGCCGCGCCGCCGCCCGCCGCCGCCGACCAGGACGCGAAGCCCGGGGCAAAGAAGCCCGAACCCGCGAGAACAACCCTTCGTCCCGCGGTCATCCCGCCGAAGTTCGAGGAATACAAGATCCAGCCCGGGGACGACTTCCAGAAGATCGCGGCCCGCCGCTACGGCAGCGCGGCGATGTGGACCGTCATCGCCCGGGCCAATCCCTTCGTCGACCCGCACCGGCTGAAGGTCGGCCGCGTGATCCTGCTGCCGGTTGATCCGACGAACATCCAGGGACGACCCGAAAAGACCCAGCCTGTGATTGGCGAGGGCTGGAAAGTCCACAAGGTCCGCTCCGGCGACACGCTCAGCGGGATCTCCAAGCAGTACTACGGAACGGTCGCGCTGAGCCGCCGCATCTACGAGGCCAACACCGACCGTCTCAAGAACCAGGACGACCTGAAACTCGGGCTCGAGATCCTCATCCCGCCCCCGCCGGCCGAGGACAAGCCCCAGGGCGATAGCGCCCCCGCCAGCGAGGCCCCGCGATGACGCAGGAGCTGCGAGCGGACATCGTGATCATCGGCGGCGGAATCATGGGCCTGTGGGCGAGAGCACTGCTCGCCAGGGCCGGCTACGGCGTGCTCCTCATCGAGAAAAGCTGCCTGGGCGACGGCCAGACCATCCGGTCGCAGGGCATCCTGCACCGCGGCCTCAAGTACGGCCTCAGCCGAGCCGCCCGCGAGGCGTCCGACCAGCTCGAGGACGCCGTGGAGACGTGGGAACGGGCGCTGCGCGGCGAGGGCGCCGTCGACCTGCGCCGAGCCGATGTGCTCTCGAACCACACCTGCTTCTGGACCGTGGACGGCGGCCTGCTCGCCGGGCTCACCGCCCAGATCGGCACCAGGCTGTTGAAGGCCGAATCCCGGTCGCGCGAACTGGAACGCGGCGAGTTCCCGCCGGGCTTCCGCGGTGCGCCGGCCTCGGTGCGCGTCTGGAGCGCCGCCGAGCCCGTCCTCGATGCCCCCTCGCTCCTGGCGTGCGTGCGAGACGCCGGCGCCGGGCCGGTGATGCTCGCAACGGTGACGTTCCTCGGCGACCACGGTTCGCGCGAGGGCCCGCAGATCGAAGCCCAGTTGCACGACGGCGACTCGATCCGCGTCGCCGCCGGCTGCGTCGTGCTCGCGGCCGGCGAGGGGAACGAGCACCTCCTGACCATGGCTGGCCTCGACGGACCGGGCGCCTCGCAGCGGCGCCCCTTGCAGATGGGCCTGGTCGATCACGTGCCCTTCGAGCTGTTCGGCCACGTCCTGCGACCCGGCTCCGACAAGCCGCGCATCACGATCACCACCGGGCGGCGCGACGGCACGCTCGTCTGGTACGTCGGAGGCGATGTCGCCGAACGCGGCGTGGACATGAACGACGACGACTTCCGAGCCCTGCTCGCCGCCGAAGTCGCCGCGTGCGTCCCCTGGGCCGATCTGTCGCGCTCGCGGTTCTCCTCGCTCCGCGTGGACCGCGCCGAGGGACGAACCGAGGACGGCAAGCGCCCGGCCGGGCCGGTCGTCCGCCGCTTCGGAAGGCTGATCGCGGCATGGCCGACCAAGCTCGCCCTCGCGCCCCTCGCCGCCCGGCGGATCATGGAACTGGTGGGGGAGATCCGCCGGCCGACGAGGACGGCGCCGATCAGTCTCTCGCTCGCCGCCGACATCTGCGACCTGCCGTGGAGTGATCCGGCGCTGAAGTGGTCACTCAACGCCGACGCGAAGGCGGGGCGGCAACCGTGAGCATGCAGCGCAGGCCCCTGGGCGCCACCGGCATCAAGGTCAGCGTGCTCGGGCTGGGCACGGTGAAGCTCGGCCGCACCGAGCAGGTGAAGTACCCCGCTCCCTTCTCCGTTCCGTCGGACGCCGAGGCGGCGGCGCTGCTCGATCTTGCGGCCGGCCTCGGCATCACGGTGCTCGATACCGCCCCGGCGTACGGGATCGCCGAAGAACGCGTCGGGCGCCTCATCGCGGCCGATCGGGACCGCTGGACCATCGTCACCAAGGCGGGCGAAGAGTTCTCTGAAGGCCGCTCCCAATTCGATTTCTCACCCGCCGCGATCCGGGCCTCGCTCGAGCGGAGCCTCCGCCGGCTCGGTACCGACCGGGTCGAAGTGCTCCTCATCCACTCCGACGGCGCCATCGAAACACGTGTCCCCGACGAGGTGTGGGTCGAACTGGCCCGGCTCAGGCACGAAGGCAAGGTCCGAGCCGCCGGCATCTCGACCAAGTCCGTCGAGGGCTCGCGGGCGTGCCTTCCGCACGTCGACGTGCTGATGGTGACCGTGGACCCGCGCGACCCCGCCGACACCGCGGTCGTCGAGGAGGCCCATACCAGGGGCGTCGGGGTACTCGCCAAGAAAGTGCTCGGCAGCGGCCACGCGGCCGACCCCGCCGCGGCGCTGCGGGCGGTGATCGGGGTCCCGGGGGTCAGCTGCGCCGTGATCGGGACGATCAACCCCGTCCACCTGCAAGCAAACTGCCAGGCGGCGGGCGTACTGTGATTCCCGCGCCGCGCTGCGGCCGGCGCAGGACGTAGGAGATACCGTGGCTCAGACGATCAAGCGTGTCCTCGTGACCGGCGGCGCCGGCTTCCTGGGTTCCCATCTCTGCGACCGGCTGGTGGCGGCCGGGCACGACGTCATCTGCCTCGACAACTTCTTCACGAGCCAGAAATCCAACGTCGCGCACCTGCTCCAGAAGCCCAACTTCGAGCTCATCCGCCACGATATCACCCACGACATCTGGCTCGAAGTCGACGAGATCTACAACCTCGCCTGCCCCGCCGCCCCCGGACACTACCAGTACAACCCCATCAAGACCATGAAGACCAGCGTGCTGGGCGCCATCCACGTGCTCGGCATGGCCAAGCGCTGCCGCGCCAAGGTGCTCCAGGCCTCCACCAGCGAGGTCTACGGCGACCCCGAGGTGCACCCCCAGCCCGAGAGCTACCGCGGCAACGTGAACCCCATCGGGACCCGGGCCTGCTACGACGAGGGGAAAAGGGCCGCCGAGACGCTCTTCTTTGACTACTGGCGCCACAACCGCGTCAACATCCGCGTGATCCGCATCTTCAACACCTACGGCCCGCGCATGCACCCCTACGACGGACGCGTGGTCTCCAATTTCATCCGCCAGGCGATCCAGGGAGCGCCGATCACGATCTTCGGGCAGGGCAACCACACCCGTTCCTTCTGCTACGTCGACGATCTGATCGACGGCATGATCCGCATGATGAACGGCCCCGACGACTTCGTCGGCCCCGTGAACATCGGCAACCCCCACGAGTTCACCATCAAGCAACTCGCCGAGATGATCATCGAGCTGACGGGCTCGCCGTCGAAGATCGATTTCCGCCCGCTCCCCTCGGACGATCCCACCCAGCGCCAGCCGGACATCACGCTCGCGCGGCAGAAACTCGGGTGGGAGCCCCGCACCGCCCTGCGCGAGGGGCTGCTGAAGACGATCGAGTACTTCCGATCGATCAAGCTCGAGCACTTCCGCGCGCCCACGCCGAATTTCTGAGGCCCGCGCCGCGATCGCTACTCACCCGGGCGGTAGCGGCGCCCCGCCGACGCGGCAATCTCGTCGCCGCCGAACAGCGCCGGACGCAGGCGCCCCGACGCGTAGATCGGCGCCTGGTCGGCGAAGTGGGGGGAGCCCGGATCACGGGATTGGCCGAAGGGGATGATGGCCCTCGCGATCGGTCCGCTCGGCGTGAACTCGACCGCGCCGACGAACGAATGCCCGTGGTACCCGTACCGCCGCGCGCTCGCCGCATTCGGCGGCTGAGCGCCCCTCGCCAGGTAGCAGAAGCCCACGCCCAGCCCGCCGTGCCCGCCGACGATCGGAAGGCTCGCGCGATCGTCGCTGACGGCAAGGCCCGCGGAGGTATCGAATCGCTGGTGCCGGTTGACATCGCCCCACGGCACCTGCCACGCGCCGTTGAATGTCGCCGCGAGCTCATCCATGACCTGCGCCAGCGCCGAGCACAGGTCGCCCGGCGAACGCCGCGAGCGCCACGCCGGCTCGAAGATCCTCTCCGCCCAGAGCATGAACAGCGTGGACGCGGCCGAATCCGCCGCAAGGCGATGGTCCCACGCGCCCAGAAGCTCGACCGCGGGCACGACGCGCTCGGCCAGCGACGGGTTGATCGTGCGAGCCGCGTCGAGGTCCCGCACCAGCGCCGGGATCGAGACCGCCGCGCTGTGCACGGTCGTGTCGAAGGCGGCTCGCTCCAGATCGTCAAGAGTCCACTTCTCGGCCCGGCCGACCTGGCGGTGAGCCATGGCCAGGCGTCCGTCCACCGGGTCCTGGCCGATCATGTACGGCGGGTACCGGCCAGGGTCGATCCCCTCGCCCGGCGCCGTCACGGACGCCGGCGGCGAGTTGGTATTCAGCACGTAGCCCGCGGGCGGGTTCCAGACCTGCGGGATCTCGTCGAGCGTGTGATATCCCTGCCAATCGGCCCGCGGGTCGGAACCATCAACCAGCCCCGCGTAGCTGAGCGTGGGATCGCGCCTCGGGAATGCCGCGTAGTAGATGTACCCGATGTTGCCCTGATCGTCGGCGTACACCAGGTTGTGAAAAGCGACGTTGCACATCGAGACCGCGGCAATCCACTCGTCCTTCGTCGCCGCCTTCGCCATGCGGTACCACTGCTCGGTGCAGCGCTGGTCTTCAATCCTCGGCACGCGGACCGCGTAGGCGGTGTTCCCGCGCCGCCAGAGGATCGGCCCGTGGTGGGTCCGCGAGAGCTCGATCGTCTGCTTCCGCGACGCGTCACCTTCGCGGACATCGATCTCGACCGACCATGATTCGCTGCGGCGGACCGCGTCGCCGTGGCGATACGCGGCGGGGTCGTCGGGGTCGTCGAAGCGCACGAGGTAGCTGTCGGCGATATCGGGGTAATTGACCGTGAGCGACCAGCCCAGGTGCCGGTTGTACCCGGTCATCGGCAGCAGGCCCGCGCCGTACGCGACCATGCCCGAGATGTCGAGCCCTTCATCAGACGAAAGGTGGAGCTCGTACGGCTCGTCCAGCGGGATGTGCGGGTTCAGGTACAGCATCGCGTGGCCCGAGGATGTCCGCGAGCGGTGCAGCGCCCACGCGTTTGACCCGTCGACCGCGCCGGGCTCTTCGGCCGGCGGCGCCGCGGGCGCGGCGAGCTGGCGCTGGAGCTCCTGCCCTGCGTGGTACACCGCCCACGTGTACTCCCTCGCGATGAACATCCACGGCTCCCACGTGTGGATCACCCGCGGCCGGTACTCGGGATGCCGGTCGAGGTAGTAATTCAGCGCGTCGGCCGCCGCGTCGACCAGCGCCCGAACGTCCGGCCCACAGGCCTGGTACTGCTCGCGCGCGCGCCGCGGAATCTCGTACGCATGAACGACCCGGTCCCACGCGATCCCCGCCGGGCCGCTGATCGCCGCGGCCATCCCGATCGATTGAGCGTGCCCGAGCTCGATGCGGAGCATTTCGTCCTCCGCCCGGGCATACAGGCCCCCAAACACGGCGCCGGCGTCCGTCTTGGCCCGCACATGCGGAATCCCGAAGCCATCCCGCGTGATCAGCACCTCCGCGGCGAGCTCCCGAGCCCGGCCGACGCTCGCACCACGGTCGGCGTGCCCGGAAACCGGCTGCGAGTAGCACGCCGACGCGAACAACCCCGCCGCCAGCGCCCTCGTCGCGATGTGCATGCCCGCAGTGTACTCGCCGCCGGCTTCATGAAGGCAAGTAAATCCCTTGGGGATTGCTCGGACGCGGCGTCGGCGGCATACTGGCACTCGCATGCACTCGGGTGGGTCGGAGACAATCCTGCTCGTCGACGATGAAGCGCTGGTCCGGTCTGTCGCGGCGATGACGCTCAAGGCCGCCGGCTACCGGGTCATCGAGGCCGCATCGCCCGAAGACGCGATGGCGGTCAGTGAGACCCACGACGGGCCGATCCACCTCCTCCTCAGCGATGTCTCCATGCCCGCCATGAACGGCGCGAAACTCGCCCGGATCATCCGCCAATCACGCCCGGGCCTCAGGGTCGTCCTGTCATCCGGCTACGGCGAGGAATCCACCAGCGGTGCCGACGACGTGTTGTTCCTCGCCAAGCCGTACACCCCCGACGAGCTCCTCGCCCACATCAGAACCGCCTTGGCCAAGGCATCGTGAGCACGGGCGCGACCGGCCCAGCGCGACCGCCAGTCGTCGCGCCAGCCAGGGAGTTCACCGGGGCTTTCCGAGCGATAAACTCGGGGTATGAGGTACCTTCTTGTCTTGATTTGTCTGGGTCTTGCGATGTGGGTCCTGCCCGGCTGCATCGTGATGGAAATCCGCGACGGGCTGCAATCCGCGAACAACCAGCTCGTGTGCGTGCAGTTCGCCATGGACGAGGCCAACAAGGGCCTCGCCCAGGCCAACCAGAGCCTGGCCACCGCCAACGACCTGCTCGGTCGCACCAACGCCCGGCTGGACGCGGTCGAGCAGGGTCTCACCCGGCTTGACCGCACCAACACCCTCATCGACAACGTCGAGCAGGGCCTGGGCCGCATCGACAGCACCAACACCAACCTCACGGACCTGCAGCGCCAACTCGCCATGCTCGAGTCGATCGAGAAGTCCCTCATGCGGCTCGACCAGCACCTCGCGGGCCTGCGCAAGACGGTGGGGGCGCTCGACGGCGTCATCCCCTTCCTCGATCTGGGCGGGGCGTACGAGGAACCCTCGGTCGCGGCGCCTGGCGAAGTATCCATCGCCGCGATCGATGAGGCAAACCAACCCGACGCGGATCCGGCCGCGCCCCCGTCGACGCCCACGGACGCAGCGGTCGCAAGCTCGGACAAGCCCGCCGCGGAGGGCGCCCCGGCCCCCGCGGTGCGCCGCGATTCCTTCATGGGCGTATGGATGAGCGCGTACCCGGACCGGTCGATCGCGCTGGTCGCGCACTCGACCGGGCGTTACGAACGAGCCGTGCAGAAGCCGGCGGCCGCGCCCGCCGCCTCACCCGCCGCCGCGCCAAGAAAGCCATCGACGACCGGCGCCGACGCGCCCGCGTCCACACAGGACATCGAATACGGGACCTGGAAGCGCACCGGCGAACTTGTCGAGTTCACACCCGACGCTCCCGCGCCAGCCCCCG
>JAJVHS010000035.1 GCA_022072615.1 Phycisphaerales bacterium | reverse complement strand
GAGGTGTTCATGCGGACCAGATTCGGCGGAACAGCGCGGCGACGCAAACTTGATCGCGTGGATTTGGAGGCGGTTTTGGTGTAACGACCACAGATGTGCGCACGGACGTGGTCGTTACACCGCGCGGGAGGCGTGAAGGAGGATTCGCTCGCCCGTTTCACGGGCGAGGAGAGGGAAGAGCGGAGGAGATGGGGCGGCACTTGTTCCAGGGGCTGCGCCCCTGGCAACGACCGTCGGCCCGCTTCGCGGGCCGCGGACGGAGTCACGCCGCGCGCTGTCAGCACTGACCTCGTCGCAGGGCCTCCGAGGGCAGTGGCACGAAATGCAGCGACTGACAAGCACTGGCGGGCAAGCCGCCAGTGGCACTGGTGGAAAGTTCAAAGGTCACATGGCAAAGTTGAAATTCAAGGCAAGCCGTGCGTGCCGGCAGCACTGACCTCTTTGCAAAGCCTCCAAGGTCAGTGGCACGGAATGAAACACTGGCGGAAGAGCGCCCAGTAGCACGGAGAGAAAGCCCAGCAGCACGGAACTTGGTGCCTTGATGCCTGGATGCCTCGATGCCTTGATGCCTCGATGCCTTGATGCCTCGATGCCTTCTTCTTCAAAGCTGCTGCAGGAAGCGCACGTCGTTCTCGAAGAGCATGCGGATGTCGGGGATGCCGTATTTGCCCATGGCGAGGCGTTCGATGCCGAAGCCGAAGGCAAAGCCGGTCCACATCTCGGGGTCGATGCCGCAGGCTTCGAAAACGGCGGGGTCGACCAGGCCGCAGCCGCCGAGCTCGATCCACCGCTCGGGCTGGTCGGGGCGGAGGCGGATCTTCATGTCGAACTCGGCCGACGGCTCGGTGAAGGGGAAGAAGGACGGGCGCAGGCGGACCTCGGCGCCGGGGCCGAAGTAGGCTTTGGCGAAGGAGAGGAGCGTGGTCTTGAGGTCGGACATGGTGACGCCGCGGTCGACGTAGAGGCCCTCGATCTGGTGGAACATGAACGAGTGGGTGGCGTCGACGGTGTCGGGGCGGTAGACGCGGCCGGGGGCGACGACCTTGATGGGCGGGCTGCCCGCGACGCCCCAGCCGGCCGCGACGGCCTGCTCCATCACGCGGATCTGGACGGTCGAGGTCTGCGAGCGGAGCATGCGCGGGCGCGAGTGGCGCGCGGGGTCGTCGATGTAGAAGTTGTCGATGGGGTCGCGGGCGGGGTGCTCGGGCGGGATGTTGAGCTTGATGAAGTTGTGCTCGTCGTCCTCGAGTTCGGGCCCATCGGCGACGTCGAAGCCCATGCGGGCGAAGACGTCCACGAGTTCATCGCGAACGCGCGAGATGATGTGGCGGCGGCCGACGGCGGCGGCGGAGATGAGCCCGGGCTCGGTGACGTCGAGCTGCGGCCCGGCGGCGGCGGGCGCGGCGCTGGCGAGCTGGAGCTTCTTCTCGGCGAGGGCCTTGTCGAGGGCCTCGTTGAGGGTCTTGAAGCGGGCGCCGACGGCGGCCTTCTGGTCCTTGGGGACGTCCTTGAAGCCGGCCCAGGCGGTCTTGACCTTGCCCGACCCGCCGAGGTATGCGATGCGCCACTGCTCGAGGGCGTCGGCGTTCGAAACGCCGGCGATGTCGGTGAGGGCGGAGGATTCGATCTGGTTGAGTAGCTCGAGCATGGGTCGGGATGATAGGGAGACGGTGCGGGGACATAAAAAACGCCCGGGCGCGTGGCCCGGGCGTCTTGACGATCATGCGTCCTCACGGGCCGAAACCCGGAGTGAGATCAATCAGTGATTCTCGCCGGTCTTGCCGGTCACGGGGCAGGTCTTGCCCTCGCCGGAGCATTCCTTCTTGTCGCTCATGACCGACATGT
The DNA here is from genome assembly GCA_022072615.1 of Phycisphaerales bacterium. GTDB lineage: Bacteria > Planctomycetota > Phycisphaerae > Phycisphaerales > UBA1924 > JAEUJB01. The sequence goes on along the minus strand of JAJVHS010000035.1, from coordinate 36,325 downwards.
TGCTCTTCTCGGCGCCCTTCTCGGAGCAGGTCTTGGCGTTCTTGTCGGAGCAGGTCTTGGCCTCGCCCGAGCACTCCTTCTTCTCGCTCATGACCGACATGTTGCTCTTGTCGGCGCTCGTCTCGGCGCAGGTCTTGGCGTCCTTCTCGGCGCAGCAGGCGCCGTCCTTGCCGGACATGACGGACATGTTGGACGATTTCTCGTTGCTGTCACAGCCACAGAGGGCGAGCAGAGCAACGGCGCCGAGGCAAACGATCTTCTTCATGGGACCAAACTCCTTGGGTGAATGTCGCCTGTGAAACCAAATGGATGGGCCAGGAAGCGGCCCGGGATCCTCTCGGATGACGCCGAGAGGAGGATGATTCGGGAAATCATGGTACCACACCTGAATTGGCGGCACCAGATTCGGGAATAAATACGGACGTATTGGGGTTGTTTCGGCTTACTTGGGGGCCGGCTCGGCGGGCTTGTTGGGGACGGTGACCGGGCGCTGCTGGATGCCCGGGCGGCCGACGCTCTGGCTCTTGGTGAACTTGCCCTCGACGACCTTGGTTTCCTTGCCGTCGGAACCGGTCTGGAACATCTCGAAGGTGTAGACGTCGTCGCTTTCCCAGGTGTAGACCTCGCGGGTCTTCATCTTGCCACCGGTCATCGGGTCGTCGTACTGGCCGTTGAACGTGAGGGTCTTGGTGTCGGCCGACATCTCGCCATAGGAGATCATCATGCCGGTGCCCATGTTGTCCCGCCAGACGGACTCGTACTTCTTGGTGACCTTGTTGTAACCCCAGGTGGACGTGCCGCGGAAGGGGCGGTCCATGATCCGGCCGTTGTGGTCCTGGATCAGGAAGCGCTCGCCCATGCCGGGCTCCCAGCGGGCGATGACGGTCGTGGTGGTCTCGACGGGTTCGGGACCCATGTGGAGCTTCATGGTGCCGTCCCAGCGGCCGAGGTACTTCTTGAGCTTGGCGTGGTTCTCGTCGGGCGCGGCGGCCTCTTCCATGGCCTTTTCTTCGGGTGTCAGCTCGCGTTCGGGCTGGGCCGGCGCGGGCTGCTGGGGAGCGGGCTGGGCTGGCGACGCCGGGCGGCCCGTGCGGAGGGTCTCGGGATTGATCTGCTGGGGCTGGGCGACCGCGATGCCGGCACAAAGGCCGCAGCACAGGAACAGGCAGAACGCCGCGCTCAACGAAGCTTTCATCAGGTCTGGCTCCACGCTCGCTCGGGCGAGGGTTCGTCAACCCGGCCGGCTCGTACACCGAACCTGACCGAGGAGAGTGCCCGGAGGGACAAAGGGTAGCACGGAGGATGGGTCATCGCGGCCAGCGGCCGTCCATGGGAGGCAGGGGGACAAGCGGGGCCGAGGGGAGCGTCTGGTACCAGAACGCGACCGAAGCGATGTCGTCGGTCAGCGGCTGGTACTTGCCCGACTGGACCCACCATCCCAGCGCCTGGACGGTGACGCGCAGGTCCTTGGAGAACCGGACGGGGTCGGGGATGTGCCAGCGGTAGAGGTTGTGCTGGGGCGGACGGGGGCCGATCCTGGCTTTCTCCTGCGGGGTCGTGCCGCAGACGGCCTGGGTGTAACCCAGGAAGGGCGTGGAGTAGGTCGTCGGTGTCAGGTCGGTCGCGTGGTCCATGACGAAGCCCCACGCGCCGCCGAAGTAGTCCTCGGTGCCGGTCCCGCAGATGGTCGGGCTGCCCTGGGGATCGCCGTCGATGAAGAACTTGACCTCGCCCTCCCCCCACCACCAGGTGGAGAGCTGGGCCCAGACGAGCGAGGTGCCGACGTAGTGCCCGCGGCCGGTGACGTTGTCGAGGATGGTGTGCTCGGGGTGGTCGCGGGTGGTCATCGAGCGTCGCCACGAGGCGTGGAAGTACGCGGCGTCGTCGGGGACGCCCCCCGCTGGTTCCTGCGACCAGGTGATCTGGTAGAAGAGTTCGTTGAGTGGCTTGGGCCCGTCGTGCGTGATGGTGAGGCGGAAGCGCTTGCGGAAGGGCATGGGCCAGTAGCAGTTCATGCCGCCCTTGGGGTTGACGGCGACGGGCATGGAGTTGACGAGGGCCAGGCCGTCGAGGCCGTTGGCGAAGAAGTCGCCGAGCGGGCACTCGACGGAGGGGTGCGGCTGGTCGTCGTAGTAGATGCGCAGGGCCAGGCAGCGGTGAACGTCGGTCAGGACGGTGAACCACATGTGCTGGATGACGCCCGGGCCTTCGATGTCGGCGAGGGTGACGGTCTGCCCGGGCTGAAGGTCCTTGAGGCACGGGCGGACTTTCCAGCCTTTGCCGAGGTCGGAGGCGGCGGGCGTGGTGCCGGGGTCGCCCGGCGAGGCCTGGGCGCCGGCGGACTTGGCGCCGGTGGGGTTCTCGGCGGAAATGGAGCGGGTCTGGGAGTTCTGGAGGCGGGTGAGGCTCGACAGATAGAACATGGAGGAGAGATTAACCACAAAGGGCACGGAGAGCACGGAGGGGACACGTGTGCGACCGAGATCTCACGCGAGTAGAGTGCGGATGATGAGGCTCGCGACCAAGTTGTGCCTATTGGTGGTGTTCGGCGCGGTGACGTCGGTGGGTGTGGCGTGGGGAATCACGATGTGGGGGGCTGACTTGTGCGCGGGTCAATCGTCAGAGGCGATGGTGCAACTTGTATGGCAGCGAGCTGATCTGCCGGGCACGGCGACGCTGTATCTCGAGTCGCGTCCGGCAACTGGTATTGTCGTCATCGACATGGAAACACACGAACTCGAACTTCGCCACGAACGAGCGAGTTTTCCACCTCGGCGTTGCCATCCTCCCGGTATCCGGCCAAATCATCGACGGGAATCTCAGGTCGGATGGCCCATGGTGTGCATGTGGTCATGCTCCGATTCACACCGGCGGCTCGGCGGCGGTACGCGCCTGATGCATTCCGAAGTTGCTCACCATGTACTACGGGTTTGGCCGTTCGTCGGCGAAACAGGCGTGCCAGCCACCGATTCAACTTCGGACGCCCAGTTTCCGTGGTGGAACTATTCGCGTTTTGGCAGCGGGCCCAAGGTCGCCTGGTGTGTACCAACTGGGATTTTGTGGCGGGGCATGGCCGGGAACACGGTCGTGTACGCCGGCGCGTGGTGGGTTGTGCTCGCCTCGCCGTGCTGGATTCGCCGAGCCCTGCGGAAACAGCGTCATCGGTGCGCAGCGTGTGGGTATGACAGGCGAGGGATCGGTGAGGCCGTGTGCCCGGAGTGCGGGGTTCGGCCTGGGAGTTGAGGTGGGCACCGTCGCCCATTTCATGGGCTCGCGGTGGAAACCATGACGGGTTTGTGTGGGCGGTTACCAGCGGCTACGCCGCTGGCAACCAACGACGGGCCCGTTTCACGGGCCGACGGGGAGCGGACGAGACTCTCAAAGAGGGGAATGGACAGGCACGCTCGCCGCGGAGAAATCAGAGAGGTTTAGAGGATAAAAGGGCGGCGAACCATGGCGCACGAGGCATCGGGCACTGGGCACTGGTGCAAGACCAGAAGGCACTGGGCATCGGGCACTGGGCACTGGTGCAAGACCAGAAGGCACTGGGCATCGGGCACTGGGCACTGGTGCAAGACCAGAAGGCACTGGGCATCGGGCACTGGGCACTGGTGGAAGGCAGAAAGACAAGAAGGCACCCCGGCTGTCAAGCCGGGGCCGATCGCACGGGCCTCGTCGCAGAGCCGACGAGGTCAGTGGCACGGGAGAAAAGTTCAAAGTTCAAAGTTCAAAGTTCAATTGGCAAAGTTCAAACTGAAGAGTGAAGCACCGCCGAGGCCGGTGGCACGAAAACAGCACGGGCGAGCGAGCCGCCAGTGGCACGGAAGGAGATACTGCGAGCGATCTGGGGCTTTGTCGTGCTCGGGGCGAACCAGTACGATGACCGCATGAGACGATTCATGCTGTTCGCTCTGGCGGTGCTGGCGGCGGTTTTCACGCAGGCGTTTGCGCAGCCGCGCGGGCGAGGGGCGGGCGAGGTCCGCGTTGAGTGGCTCGGCGGTGATGCGTGCTGGTTCCGCGAGCAGAACCAGGGGCAGGTGCGGTTCACGCGGGTCGATCTGGCAACGGGCGAGCGGTCGCCGCTGTTTGATGCCCAGCGGCTCGCGGCGGCACTTGCGGGACGGGTCGGCGGCGAGATCGACCCCGCGAACCTGCCGATCGAGAGCCTGACGTTCGACGGGTCGCGGCTTGCGATGCTGCTGCGCGACCGGGCCGAGATCGTGTCGGTGGACCTGGCCACGTACGAGGTCTCGCCCGCGTCACCCAAGGACATGGGCGAATTGGCGCTGCGGCCGGTGCAGCGCGTGCAGCGGAGCAGGGACGGCGGCCCGTCGAGCGCGATCCTGGTCGTCAACTCGACCGGCGGGCCGGTCTCGATGTTCTGGATCGACTCGTCGGGGCAGAAGCATCCGTACTCGAAGGTGGAGGCGGGGGCGTCCCATCGCCAGCACACCTATGCCGGGCACGCGTGGACGTTCGAGGGCCCGGATGGCGTGATGCTGGGGTCGGTGCGGGCGCAGCGCGAGGCGAGGATCGTGGTGCTCGGCGACCTCGCGGGTTCGCCCTCCGGGGTCGGCGGCGACGAGCGGGACGGTGAGCCAGAGACTCCGCCCGGGCCGGAGCGGCCGCGCGATCCGGCGGTCTCACCGGACGGGACGCTGGTGGTCTTCTTCAAGGATCACAACGTCGGGATCCGCGAGGTCGAGGGCGGCGCTGAGCACATGATCACGACCGACGGCAACGCCGAGGTGAGCTACGGACCTCCCGTCGACTGGTCGCCGGACGGGTCGCGCGTGGTCGTGCCGAGGATCACCCGCGGCGACGACCGCAAGGTGCATTACATCCAGTCCTCGCCGCGCGACCAGCTCCAGCCGCGGCTGCGGTCGTACGACTATCCCAAGCCCGGCGACCGGATCGATCAGTACAAGCCCCAGCTCCTGGACGCGAAGGCGTTCCGGCAGGTGCCCGTTTCCGATGAGCTGTTCGCCAATCCGTGGAGCATCAGTGACATCCGCTGGGCGGCGGACTCATCCCGCTTCACGTTCGTCTTCAATCAGCGCGGGCACCAGGCGCTGCGCGTGATCGCGGTGGACGCCGCGACGGGCAGGGCCTCGGCGATCATCGACGAGACTTCGCCCACGTTCATCGACTACTCGCAGAAGTTCTTCCGACACGACGTGGGCGGGACCGGGGAGACCGTGTGGGCCTCGGAGCGCGACGGGTGGAACCACCTGTACCTGTACGATGGGGCGACGGGCGCGGTGAAGAACCGGATCACGGGGGGCGAGTGGAATGTCCGCTCGGTCGAGCACGTTGACGAGGAGCGTCGGCAGGTGTGGTTCCAGGCGGTGGGCATCGTGCCCGGCCAGGACCCCTACCACGTTCATCACGCCCGTGTGAACTTCGACGGATCCGGCCTCACGGTGCTGACGGCGGGCGACGGGACGCACCGCGTGACGTTCTCGCCCGATCGACGCTATATCGTCGACACGTACTCGCGGGTCGATCTTCCGCCGGTGACGGAGATCCGCCGGACGGCGGACGGGTCGCTGGTGACGGAATTGGATCGCGGGGATTCGCTCGGGAACGCGGAGTCGAATGCCAGAACGCCGATGCGGTTTGTGGCCAAGGGCCGGGACGGGGTGACGGACATCTACGGCGTCATCCTGTGGCCGGCGGATTTTGACCCCGCGAAGAAGTACCCGGTGATCGAGTCGATCTACGCGGGCCCGCACGGGGCGCACGTGCCCAAGGCGTACAACCCGGGGCTGGGGCAGAACGACCTGACGGGTCGGGGCTTCTTCGTGGTGATGATCGACGGCATGGGGACGAACTGGCGCGGCAAGGCGTTCCACGACGTGTGCTGGAAGAACATCGGCGATGCGGGCTTCCCTGACCGGATCCTGTGGATCAAGGCGGCGGCCGAGCAGGTGCCGCAGATGGACCTTGAGAACGGCGGGCGGGGCGTGGGGATCTACGGAGGATCGGCGGGCGGGCAGAACGCGATGCGGGCGCTGATCGATCACCACGACTTCTACAAGGTGGCGGTCGCGGATTGCGGCTGCCACGACAACCGCATGGACAAGATCTGGTGGAACGAGGCGTGGATGGGCTGGCCCGTCGGGCCCGAGTACGAGGCGAGCAGCAACGTCGCGCAGGCGCACAAGCTCGAGGGACGCCTGCTGCTGATCGTGGGCGAGATGGACGAGAACGTGGACCCGGCGTCGACGATGCAGGTGGTGGACGCGCTGATCCAGGCGGACAAGGATTTTGACATGCTCGTGCTGCCGAACACGGGTCATGGCGCGGCGGAGACACCGTACGGGCGCAAGCGCCGGGTGCAGCACTTCATGAAGTATTTGGCGCCGCCTCCTGGTTGAAGACGAAGAGAACACGGAGTGACGGAGAGACGGAGTTCCACGGAGAGTTTGAACGCGGAGTGCGCGGAGATCGCGGAGAGAAGAAGCCGGGATGGGTTTTGTGATGCTCGGGGGGCCTGGTGATGCCACAGTCTCCGCGCGGATGTTCGAATCTTCGAACGACTCGTTTCGGTGGGCGGATGCACGCCCTGGCGGCGAGCTGATCAGCCGTAGAGGCGGTGGACAGACACGCCCTGGGACTCGTACACCGAACGCCGCGCCCAGATCTGCTCCTGGTTCATCCACGAGCTGATGACGACGTCGGTCGCACCGGTGCGGGACGCGGCCGAGGGCGCGATGATGGGCCAGTTCCAGAGCGTCCGCCCGTGGCGGGCGGGGTCGTCGTCGGTGAAGGCGACGATGCGAGCGGGCGAGGCGGCGAAGACGGCGGCGAGCTCGAGCGTGTGGCGGCCGGTGCCGTGGATGATCACCTGCCTGCCCGTGAGACGGTCGAGCAGTTCGCGGAGACGGGCGGGCCCGTCGGGCGGGACGGCGCCCGAGCCGGAGGCGGTCGCGCCGACGGCGGAGAAGGCGCAGGGCCGGTCGGTCGGCCAGCGCCGGGGGCGTGATGACTCGGCGGCGTCGAGCGCGTGCTCGAGGGCGTCGCCGTAGGCGTCGAGCGAGAAGAGGCGGCGGGCCCGGGCGTGGGCGGCCTTGGAAAGCGAGGGAAGGCCGAGCGTGACCGCGTGCTCGACCGCATCGGCGAAGGCCCGGGCGATCTGGTCGTCGGGGGCGGCGGGGTCCAGCGGGACGAGCAGCCCGGTGGCGCCGTGGTCGACGATGGTCGTCGACCCCGAGGGAGTGGCCGCGAGGATCGGGACGCAGCCGGCGGCAAGGGCTTCGGTCGCGGAGAGGCTGAGGCCTTCGACGCGCGAGGGGAGCAGGAAGAGGTCGTGCTCGGCGAGCAGGCGCTGCACGCCGTCGGGTGCGACGGGGCGAAGGCGGCGGAGGCGGGAGCGACGGGCGGGATCAGCGATGAGGGCGTCGATGTCGCCGGCGGCGGGCCCGTCGCCGACGAGCGTGAGCCGGTGGTCGATGCCGCGCTGGCGCAGGGCATCGGAAACGGCGATCAGCGAGGTGACGCGCTTGAGGTCGTTTTCCATGCGGCCGGCGTAGATGAGCGTGAGCGGGCGATCTTTGGCGGGCGGCCGCGGCGGGCAGGCCGCGGGCACGGGCACGCCGTTGTAGATGGTTCGGATGTCGGGGGTGCGGAGCGGGTGGGCCGTGCGGAGCGTGGCGGCGATCTGGTCGCTCACGGCGACGAAGCCGGAGATGACGGGCTCGTAACGGGCAAGGACGGTGGCGTCGTAGGGGATCGGCGAGTGCTGCCATCCGATGATGCGGATTGATTCGGGATCGGCGATCGACAGGGCGGCGCCGAGGCCGAAGGAGTCGCCCAGGAGCGTGGGGATGTACAGGACGGGCTTGAGCGCCTGTGCGAGCAGCGTGCGGACGACATCTCGGTAGGCGGTGAGGTACGGGGAGAGGTCGCCGCTCGCGGAAGCCAGAGGTGGAGCGCTCGACAGGTCGATGAAGCGGATAAGCGAAGAGCCGCCGTCGGTGAGGCCGGGATGGAGGCGCTCGGCGCCGGAGTCTTCGCGGTGGAGGATGATGCAGACGGGCCGCCCGCGAGCGGCGAGGACTTCCGCGGTGCGCAGGGCCCAGGAGGTGACGCCGCCGGTCTGGAGTCCGCGAGCCAGGGAGATGACAACGGGTGCGGGTGTGGCCATGGGCGACGCCGGGCGAGTGTAACGCACACGCATGAACGGCGGCCGGCGGCGAAGTTGGAACCGTCACGACGGTGACCGGTTTGAGGGTTGTTCCGCTCGCGGGAATGAGCGAAGATGGAACGCCGGCGAGGGAGCTTGATGGGGCTGTCGTTCGAAGAACTCCTGGGCGGGCTTGGACGGTGGCTCGACCGCACCTGGACGGATGTCTCCTGGTGGTGGCGGTCGCGGGGGCCGTTCTCGGGCGGGTCGAGCGGGTGGTCGGTGCGGGACCACGTGGATCGGGCGGTGGAGTGGTGCCGCGAGCAGGCGGGCCGGCTGAACTGGTGGCTCACGACGCGCGGCGTCTCGATGGAGCGGGCGAGGGCTTTCGGCGGGGGCTCGGCATCGTGGAAGGGCGCGTGGAAGTGGGCCCTGGTGGCCGTGCTGGTGGCGGTGGTGTTTCTGCTGGGGCGCAACGCGGCCAGACCCGAGCCGCCGGCGCCGATCCAGGAAGCGGAGATCGCGTTGCTCCATTCGCTGCGGGTCCCGGTTCCGAAGGAGCGCCGGGTGGAGATGCCGACGGCCAAGCCGGAGTCCGGGCTGAAGGCGTGGCTGATGAATGCGCTGGGGCTGCGGTGAGGGGAAGGCGGAAGGTGTCAAGGTGTCAAGATGTCGAGGGGGCGGAACGCCGCCCCGGAACCGCGTCGCCGGGCGTTCGTAGAATGATCGCATGGCACTGACCGACTGGACGATCATCCGGCGTTCGCTGACCTCGAGGCTCTTCTCCACCGTGACGACATCGATCACGGTGGCGGTGGCGGTCGGGCTCCTGCTCGTGCTGCTCATGATGAGAGAGTCGGGCCGGCGGGCGTTCAGCCGCGGATCGGGCGACATGCACCTGCTGGTGAGCGCGGACGCGTCGCCGCTGGTGAGCGTGCTGAACGGCATCTTCTACGCCAACGCGCCCCGGCGGCCGATCACGTGGGGCAAGTACGAGCAGTTGGCGGGGTCGGCGCCGTGGGATTACTTCGTGCCGACGCAGATGGGCGACAGCTACCAGGGCTCCGTGCCGGTCCTGGCGACGACGCCGGAGTTCTTCACCAAGTTCAAGCCCAACCCGGGCGAGCCGTGGCGGCTGGCGCAGGGACGGTTCATCGAGAAATCGTTCGAGGTGGTGGTCGGGGCGGAGGCGGCTCGGCAGACGGGGCTGGTGGTGGGCGAGAAGATCCACCTCACGCACGGGGTGAGCCAGTCGAAGGAGGGCGAGGCGACCGAGGCGGCGGGCATGCACGAGCACGGCGAGTTCGTGTACATGATCGTCGGGGTGCTGGAGCCCACTGGGGGCAGCCACGACCGGGCCATGTTCACGAACCTCGAGAGCACGTGGCTCATCCACGCGTTTGACCGGATCGAACGCGAGGCGCACGCGGGCGAGCATGCCGACGAGCACGCGCACGAAGACGACCACGATCACGCGTCGCACGAGAACGAGGACGGGCATTCCCACGAGCCGGCGATCACGCCGGAGGACCTGACGGACGAGGACCGCAAGATCACGGGCGTGTACGCCCGGCTGATCACGCGCGAGGGGTCGGACACGCCGGCGAACCTGCCGCAGGTGTTCGACCAGTTGCGGCGCGACCCGACGATCACGGTGGCGGCGCCGCGGCAGGAGATCGACAAGCTGTTCACGATCGTGAGCAACATCGACCGGATCTTCGTGGCGATGGGGATCGTGGTGATGGTGTCGAGCGGGATCGGGATCATGCTCGCGTTGTACAACTCGATGGAGAACCGGCGGCGGCAGATCGCGGTGCTGCGGGTGCTCGGCTGCAGCCGCGGGCGGGTGTTCGGGCTGGTGATGACCGAGTCGGCGGTGCTGGGGATGGTCGGGGCGGCGCTGGGGGTCGCGGCGAGCCTGGCGGGGGCGGGCGCGGCGGCGGCGGCGCTGAAGCAGCGCGTGGGGCTCGATATTGATCCGACGCTGCCGCTGGAGGCGACGCTGATCGTGGTGGCGGGCGCGGTGGTATTGGCGGCGGCAGCAGGTGTTATTCCGGCGGTGATGGCCTACCGGACGGCGGTGGCGAAGAATCTCAAGCCCCTGGGCTGACGGAACGGCATGGCGCGGGGGGCGTGGCGGCCGGGGTCGGTTTCGTGTGAGTTGCGCGGGGCGCGTGGGGGCACGCGGGGGGAACGTGGTCGTCCACGTGAAGGATCGCGGGCGAACTGGAGGCCGTCGATGAGGACGTTCTGGGCAGTGGTCATCGTGCTGGTGCTCGGGGCGCTGGCGGTGTCGTTGATGCAGCGCTCACGGGCCGAGAGCACGCGCCAGGCGGAACTTGCTCGTGCCGAGGCGGTGCGGGCGGAACGGAGCGCCACCGAAGCGATGAGCCGGAAGGCCGACGGCGACCGCAATGTCGCCAAGGCGCCGGTCGCGGAGCCTCCGGCCGCGGCGAAGGTCGAGACGCCGGCCGAGCAACCCAGCGCCGACGGCGGAAACGCCGCCAGCACCCAGGCCGCGGGCGCGACAGGTGCGGCGCCCGCATCGAAGGATGCGACGGGCACGGCCGCGGCGACGCAGGATTCCGGCTCGCCCGCGCCGGCCGAGCCCGCGGATGCGGCGGCTGGTGACGGCGCGGAACGCACGGCCGAGGGGGCGGCGACGCCGGGGACCGGCGCTGCCGATGGAACGGCGGCGGAAGGGCAGACGCCCGCCGCGGAGACACCGGCCGCCAGATCAACTGAAGCCAAGACGGGCGAGACCGCGGCGAAAGCCGGTGACGAGAACAAGGAATCGGGGGCGAAGGACGGGTCGGGTGCGACGGAAACGGCGGATGCGGCGGGAACAGCCGCAGCGGTTCCCGCTCCGGCGGGAGCTGCGGGCTCTGCCGCGCCGGCGACACCGGCCGCCGACGCCAAGAAGCCCGAAGTCGAGCAGGGCCCGATCCCGGCGAAGATCGAGACGCTCGGCGACGGGTCGTTGAAGGTCGACGGGCGGTTCGTGGTGAAGGGCGAAGGGACGGCGGAAAAGCCGTACGAGGTGACGTGGGATCAGCTCGTGTCGGTGAGCGAGCTGTACAACCCGCGTGACGGCAAGAAGCGGCTGCCCGAGCGGGTGATGATGCTCGACGGAAAGGTCGTGCGGATCAAGGGGTACGTGGCGTTCCCGATGTACGTGGACCGCCCGCGTGAACTGCTGTCGATGCTGAACCAGTGGGACGGGTGCTGCATCGGGGTGCCGCCGACGCCGTTTGACGCGGTCGAGGTGAAGCTGCGCGACGTGGTCGAGGGCGGCGATCGCTACGCGACGACGGGCGAGGTGACGGGCAAGTTCGGCGTCAAGCCGTACCTGGCGGGCGACTGGCTCGTGGGCCTGTACGTGATGGACGACGCGGTGCTGACGACCAAGTCGACGGCGGGGGCGACGAAGAACTAGGCAGCAGGGAGTCGGCAGCGAGTTGTGCGCAGGCGGGTGTGGCGATCACATGAACGTGTGCCGCGGCGTCAGCCCGCGAGGCGGCCGGATGAGCCGAACGAGCCCGAGGGGTCGGGGATGGCGTCGGTGCGGGCATCGATGCCGTGCAGCTTCATCTTCTTGTAGAGCGTGGTGCGGTTGATGCCGAGCTGATCGGCGGTCTTCTGGCGGTTCCAGTCGTTGGCTCGGAGGGCGCGGAGGAGCACGAGCTTTTCGGGCCCGCGGAGCGCTTCCTCGAGGGACATGGGAACCCACGCGTCCTCGGCGAAGGCGCCTGGCGAGCCTGCGATGCCCAGGGTCGAGTGCTGGCCGGCCCCCACTGCTCGCATGACCAGCGGGTTGGCGTGTTCCTCGCGTCCGAGCACCTGGGGCGGGAGGTCGTCGAGCGTGATGGTCTGGCCGCGGGTGAGGACGGCGGCTCGTTCGATGATGTTCTGGAGCTCGCGGACGTTGCCGGGGTAGGGGTATCGGCGGAGGGCGTCCATGGCGTCGGGGGCGAAGCCGACGATCTGCTTGCCCAGGTCGGCGGCGTGCCTGGCGAGGAAGGTCTCCGCGAGCACGGGGATGTCGCCGACGCGGTCGCGGAGCGGGGGCAGTTCGATCTTGACGACGTTGATGCGGTAGTAGAGGTCCTGGCGGAACTGGCCCGCGGCGACGAGCTGCTCGAGGGGCTGGTTGCTGGCGAGCACGACGCGGACGTCGACCTCGACGGTCTGCGTGGACCCGACGGGTTCGAAGCGTCGCTCCTGGAGGACGCGCAGGAGCTTGAGCTGCATGCCCGGCGAGGCGGAGTTGATCTCGTCGAGGAAGATGGTGCCCTTGTCGGCGGCGAGGAAGCGTCCGACCTTGTCGGTGTGAGCGCCGGTGAACGCGCCCTTGACGTGGCCGAAGAGCTCGCTCTCGAGCAGGGTCTCGGGGATGGAGCCGCAGGAGATCTCGACGAAGGGCTTGGAGGCGCGGGGCGATCGGTGGTGGATGGCGTGTGCGATGAGGCTCTTGCCGGTGCCCGACTCGCCGGTCATGAGGACGGTGGTGCGGCTGGGGGCGACGGCCTCGACGAGCTCGAAGATACGGCGCATGCGGTGATCGGCGCCGATGATGTTGTCGAGGGAGAAGCGTCCGTCGAGGCGGCGGCGGAGGACCTGGTTCTCCGCCATCAGGGCCTGCTGCTTGAGGGCCCGCTGGACGGCCATGCGCAGTTCGTCGTCGACGACGGGCTTGGTGAGGTAGTCGATGGCTCCCTGTCGCAGGGCGGAGACGGCGGACTCGATCGACCCGTAGCCGGTGAGGACAAGGACGGCGACGCCGCGGTAGAGGCGCTGGATCTCCTTGAGCAGCGCCAGGCCGTCCATGCCGGGCATGGAGATGGCGGTGATGACGAGGTTGAAGGGGGCGTCCGCGGGCGCGTCGGGGTTGTCGGCGGCCGCCTTGGCCATCGCGGCCAGCGCCTCGACGGCGTTGAGCGCGGTCGACGCGCGCAGTCCCTCGGCGGCGAGAAACTCGGCGATCGACTCGGCGACGATCTGGTCGTCGTCGACAACGATTATGCGGGCTGGCGTGGTCGGGCTCATGAGCGGGGGCGCTTTGGATCAGGCGGCGTCGGAGCCGTGCTGGCGGTGTTCCTGACCGACCATGGAATCAAGATCGCGGGACTGGTCGGGCATGACGATGCGGAGCAGCGCCCCCGGGCGCCGCGGATCGGTGCTGAAGTTCGGGAGCCCGGGCGGGCGGACGGAGAGCGAGATCGTCCCGCCGGCCTCGCGGACGATGCTGCTGGCCATGGAGAGGCCGATGCCCGATCCGCGCGGCTTGGTGGAGAAGCCCGGATCGAAGACGCGATCGGGCTGATCGACGACGGGCGGTCCGACGCCGTCGTCGCGGATCTCGAGCGTGTAGCAGCCGGCGGCGGGGCCGGGCGCGGCGAGCAACTCGATCCGCCCGGTGGGGATGGGCTGCTGGATGACGCAGATGGATTCGAGGGCGTTTCGCAGGGCGTTGAGCACGACGGCGTAGAGCGCACCGGCGGGCGTCGAGCGCAGCGTCGGGTGTACATCCACGTGGATGGTGACGCCGCGGTCGCCGGCCTCGGGGGCGATGACGCGGGCGGCGTGCGAGAGCGCGTCGAGCAGGCCGACGGGCTGCGTGCTGACCAGCAGACGAGAGCCAAGGGGAAGGCCCGCGCTCTGCATGGCGGCGTGGACCAGATCGGCCATGCGTTCGAGCGCACCTCGGGCGGTCTCGATCTGCCACGAGGCCTGGTCGAGCGCGTCCTCGGCGGGGAGGTCATTGCCGCTGGTGGGGTTGCGGGCCTGGTCGATGGTGCGGTGGGCAAGACCGAGCCAGCGGAGCGATCCGTCCAGCAGGCTCGCCATCTCGTGCACGAGCTTGTTGAATCGCTCGAGCACCTCCGGCGCGGCCGTCGGATCGGGCGGCATGGGCCCGGAGAAGGAGCGCGTGGCGTCCGGACGGCGCGGAACGGGAGCGGGGTTGCCTTCCATCAACACGGAGATCGATCGGCGCGAGCGCCGACTGAAGCGGGTGTTGAGAAAAAGCCACAGACTTTTCGGTCGCGGTTGTTGCCGGCGGGCATCGACGACCGATCAAACCACAAACAGCGGACGCGCGGATGCGGGTTTCATCAGGGTCTTGCGGGGAGTTCAAAGAGCGTGACGCTGCACGGAGCGACTTCCAGCGCGGGCGCGACGCCGTTGAGAGACTGCTCCTTGATGGTGATGGCGGGCGCGGAGCCGGGGTCGTTGTACGCGAACTGGTCGTCGCTGGCGATCGTGTGGCTGCGCCCGCCGGGCATGAGCGTGGCGCCGGAGATCGTGAGGGGGATGCGAGCGGGCTTCATGGTCGGATTGACCACCGCGATGGTGAGCAGCGAGCGGTCCTGGTTCCACGCGGCGGCGGCGTCGATGAGCGGCCCGGCCGTGACGGCGACGGGCAGCGTGCCGAGCTTGTGGCGGTAGAGCTTGAGGACGAGTCCGGTCGTTTCGAGCGCGGCCGCAGAGGGCGTGACCTTGATGGCGCCGATGACGTTGACGGTCTGGGCGTAGTTGGCCATGTAGAAGAGGTCGCTGTTGCGGACGAACTCGTGGAGGGCGGCGGCGACGCCGAGGGCATCGCGCATGAAGTAGCGGGTGCCGAGTTCGCCGAAGACTTCCGGCCCGTACCAGTAGTTCCATTCGTCCTGGCAGATGCGGATGTCGCGATCGGCGAGCGAGGGAAGGTCGCGGCGATACTGGCGGTGGGCCTGGGCGATATGGCGGAGCGAGTCGGGTGCCTGGCGGACGTGGGCGGCGAGGCCGTCGCGGTGCTGCCAGTAGACGTGCTCGGAGATGTGGTCCATCGTCGAGGCGTTGGCCTCGAGCATGCGGCGGCTCCATTCGCCGACGGCGCCGACGCCGATGACCGTGATGGAGGGATCGACGGCCCGCATGGCGGTGACGAAGTCGGCGTGGCGCTTGATGTACTGGTCGAGGGGGACGTTGCCGAGCTGCCAGCTTCCGTACATCTCGTTGCCGATGCCCCAGAACTTCACGTTCCACGGTTCAGGGCGGCCGTTGGCGGCTCGGAGCTTGCCCATTGGGGTATCGGCCGCGCCGTTGACGTACTGGAGCTGGTCAACGGCGCTCTGGACCGAGCCCAGGCCGGTGTTGACAGCGATGTAGGGATCGGTGTTGAGGAGGCGGCAGAGGTCCATGAACTCGTGGATGCCGACGTCGTTGTGCTCGACGCCCTTCCACGCGGGGTTCTTGCGGGGCGGGCGGCGGTCGCGGTCGCCGATGCCGTCGCGCCAGTCGTACCCGGAGACGAAGTTCCCGCCCGGCCAGCGGTAGACGGGCGAATCGAGTTCCTTGAGCAGGGCGAGGGTGTCGGGGCGGAAGCCGTCGATGTTGTCGCCGGGCATGAGCGAGACCGTGCCGATACGGAGCGGCCCGGTGCCAGTCGCGAGGATCTGAAAGGTGGCGTCGGTCCCGGGGGCGGCGGCGGGGTCGACATTGAGCGTGAAGTTGATCTTGCGGAGGTCGGCGGTGACGGCCGGGAGCTCGGCGATGATCGGGGACTTCCACGCGGGCGAGCTCACGGCGATGCTCGCGGAGGAGACGGCGTCGCCGGCGAGCCAGACATGGCCGACGTAGGTCGCGCCGGGCTTGAAGTGCAGGCCGTGCTGAGCGATGCCGGCCTCGCGACCGGGCCCGGCGAGCGTGACCACGGGCGAGTGCGAACCGACGAAGGGATTCTCGGTGGACATCGTGACGGCGGCGGCGACCGGCTTCCAGGGCGAGTCGTTTGCGCCGACGGCGTGGAAGAACTTTCGGTCCTCGAGCATCTCGGCCCAGATTCCGCCGTAGATGCAGCGGCCCAGGTGCTCGATGAACTGGCCGTAGATGTACTTGCTGACGGGCTCGCCGACCTTGGCGGCGTCGATGGTGATCGAGGGTTCGGGCAGCGTCCCACGGGAGAGCAGCGTGAGGGAGATGTCGTCGAACCAGGCCTGGCCGGTGGCCGAGCCCCAGCCGCCGAAGAGGCAGTTGATCATGATCGAGTCGTTCTCGCCGGTGTCGAACTCGACTTCGACGAGCGTCCAGTCGCGCGTTCCGGTGAGCGGCCTGGTCTCAACGCCGTGCATGCCGTGGACGTTCAGGAGCACTCCGCGCGCGCCCGCGATGGGCTGCACGTCGGCGGTCTTGATCCAGCCCGACAAGCGGTACCGGGACATCATCTCGACGGGGGCGTTGAGGGACCAGGAGGCGTCGGCGCCGCTTTGTGAGGAGATCTGGACGCAGCGACCTTTGCCGCGGCCGCCGGCGCCGGGGTAGCTGTGCTCGGCGTTGCCGTTCCACGTCACCTTGCGCCAGTTGCTGGGGAGGCCGTCGGTCGAGGGCGTTTCGAAGTCGCCCGTCGCGAGGAGATTGGGCTGGGGCTGGCCGGGCGCTGCGTTGACCCTGGTTGAGGGCGCCGCGGGAGCTTCGTGGACAGTGACCAGGCCCGCGTCGATGTACTGGCCGCCGTTGGTCTGGCGGCAGTGGACGGCGATGGTGTTCGTGCCCGGCTTGAGCGCGTGGAGCGCTTCGGGCGCGATGGGGAAGTCTTCGTAGGAGGAGGTCCAGCCGCCGAGCTTGATCGCGAGCACGCCGTTGAGATAGACCTCGCAGTCTTCGTCGTGGTGCAGGCGGAGCAGGAGGTCCTTGGGCACGTGAGCGCCGAGCTCGAACTGGCGGCGGGCCCAGATGGAGCGGGTGTTCCACTCGGTGCGGACGGTGGCGCCCGGCGTGATCCTGGTTCCGAACCCGCCCGGGCCTTCTTTCCAGGAGGAATCGTCGAAGGCGGGCGCGTGCCACCCGGCGGCGGGCTGGTCGGTCGTGTACCGCCAGGTCTGCGCCGCTTCAACGGATGTGGGGACGACGACCGTGACGACGGGCGGGGGCGGGACGCGGGAGAAATCGCCGCGGTTGGCGGCGGCGATCCGTTCGAGGTCGGGCTTGATGACTTTGCGGTCGTAGGTGAGGAGCCCGTTGCACTCGATCTCGACGTCGGTGAGCTGGGTGTAGACGACGGCGGAGAGCCCGACGGTCTGCTTGAGGTCGTAGACCTTCTGCATGTACGACTCGTACGTGCGCGTGAGCTGGTTGGCGTCGCGCATGCCCTTGTAGCCCCAGTTCTCCTTCTTCCAGAGGTGGTTCTCGACGGCGAGGCCGAGCCCGCCGTACTCGCCGAGCACGGCGGCTCGCTTTTCCTCGGGCCTGGGTGAGTCGGGCTCGGGGTAGCGGTGCCAGTCGATCACATCGCCGACGTTGCGGTCGGTCCAGCCGCTGGCGTTGTTGACAAGCCGGGTGGGATCGAGCGACCGGACATACTCGACGATGCGGGCGGTGTCGTACTGGCCCCATCCCTCGTTGAAGGGAACCCACATGACGATGCTGGGGTGGTGCTTGAAGGCCGCGATCATGGCCGCGAGTTCCTTCTCGAACTGCGCGGCGGACTCGGGCGAGCGCGTGGCGTCGGGGTCGCGCGGGCCGATGTAGGGCTGGCTGCTGGGCATGTCCTGCCAGACGAGCAGTCCGAGCCTGTCGGCCCAGTAGTACCAGCGGGCCGGCTCGACTTTGACGTGCTTGCGCGTCATGTTGAAGCCGAGCTTCTTGGTGATCTCGACGTCGTAGCGCAGCGCCTCGTCGGTCGGGGCGGTGTAGATGCCGTCGGGCCAGAAGCCCTGGTCGAGCGGGCCGACCTGGAAGTACGGCTCGCCGTTGAGCATCAGGACGGTGCGGCCCTTGGCGTCCTTGCCGAGCGAGGTCGACCGCAGCCCGGCGTAGGACTTGACGACGTCGATGGTCTTCCCTTCGCGGCTGTGCTCGATGATGATGTCGTAGAGGAAGGGGTCTTCCGGCGACCACGGGCGCGGCTTGCCGGGCTTGAGGACGAACCAGTTGTTGGGTCGTGCCTGGTGCTTCTGGACGGCGGTTCCGTCGGCGAACACGGTGACGGTGAGCGCGTCGGCCACGGCGGAGTCATCGGCGGCGGGGCGGGTGGTAACACGCGCCTTGAAGACGCCCATCGCCAGGTCGGGCACGATCTCGACGGTGCTGATTCCGGCGGGCGGGACGGGTTCGATCCAGACGGTCTGCCAGATGCCGGTGCAGGGCGTGTACCAGATGCCTTCGGGCTTGCGGACCTGCTTGCCCCGGGGCTGCTGGCCGGCGTCGGTCGGGTCGTAGACGCGGACGACCAGTTCCTGCTCGCCGGTGGGGTTGAGCGCGTCGGTGATGTCGAAGCTGAAGGGGTCGTAGCCGCCGGTGTGATCGCCGACTCGATGACCGTTGACGTAGACGACGGCTTCCCAGTCGACCGCGCCGAAGTTGAGCATGATGCGCTGCCCGGCCCAGTCCGCGGGGACGGTGAAGGTGCGGCGGTACCAGAGTTTGTCGTGCTGCTCGGCGACGCCCGAGAGCGCGGACTCGACGGGGAAGGGGACCAAGATGGTGCGGTCGAACTTCTGCCGGGCGGGCGGGGCGTCCCATTGGCCGGCGCCCGACCACTGCCAGGTACCGTTGAGGCTGAGCCAGCGATCGCGCTGCATGTGCGGGCGGGGATACTCGGGGAGCGGGGCCGCGGCGTCGAGCGTGTCGGCGAAGGCGGTGCGGAGCCCCTGTCGCGCCGGCGCGTGCTGGGCGAGGAGCGCGGAGAGGAACGCGCACAGGAGGGCGAGGCGATGGCGCATGGGATCCTCCGAGATGGGCGGTTGAGGGCCGTGGTACAAGGGATGAGCTTGCACGGCCGGTCCGCGGGGCTTAATATACATGAACTTCGCTATGTATGTCCACCCCTCCGATCTCCGGCTCGCCAACACCCGCCGCGTCTACCGGTCGCTGCTCGCCGCCGGGCGCAGCTCGCGGGCGGACCTTGCCCGGCGGACGGGGTTGTCGGCGGTGACGACGGGCAAGGTCGTGGACCAGCTCATCGAAGGCGGGCTGCTCGAGGAGGTCGACCTGCAATCAGCGCCGACGGGCCGGACGGTGAGCGCCCCGGTGATGGGCCGTCCGCCGCGGGTGGTGTGCCTGTCGCGGCGGGCACGGTTTGTGGCGGTGCAGCTCGGGGCGAGGGAATGCTCGTTGATGTCGGTCTCGCTGGGCGGGCAGATCGATGCGCCGTCGCGGGTGTCGGTGCCGTCGCCCAAGCGGGCCGAGTTGTTCCTGGAAGCGGTGGCCGAGGCGAAGGATTCGGTGTGCCCGCAGCAGCCGCTGGCGGTTCTCGTGAGCGTGCCGGGGGTGCTCGACGAGCGTCAGAACCGCGTGCTGTTCTCGCCGAACCTGCGCTGGACCGAGCACGCCGAGCTCCTGCCGGCGCTTGGCCGGGCATGGTCGGCGCCGGTGGTCGCGGTGCAAGAGGTTCAGTCGCTGGCGCTGGGCCACCAGGCGTTCGGCGGCGCGCCGGAATCGTTCCTGCTGATCGAGTTCACGGACGGCGTGGGCGGCGCGGTGGTCACCAACGGCCGGCTGCTCGAGAGCCCGTTCCCGATGAGCGGCGAGATCGGTCACATCCGCGTGCCGACGGTGCAGCGTCGGTGCGGGTGCGGGAACGACGGGTGCCTGGAGACGCTCGCGGGCCGGCCGGGGCTGATCGAGACGTTCCGCACGAGCCTGCGCAAGCCGCGTGCGACGTGGCAGGATGTCTCGAACCACGTCGCGTCCAGCGGCGTCGAGTCGTGGCTGCGCGACACGATCGAGGCGACGGGGATGGTGATCGCGGGCGCGGTGAACCTGCTGGGCCTGCGGGAGGTTGTCGCGGTGGGCGAGCTGACCGAGATGCACCCGGACGTCATCCTCAGGATCGAGGACGCGGTGCGGAGGCACGCGCTGTGCTCGCGGTTCGCGCAGGTCAACTGCCGGGCGGCGCCTGGGCGGCGGATCCTGGGCCTGGTGGCGGCGGCGACGGACCGCGTGCTGCTGCCCGAGCCCGCGCTGGTCGCGACGCGCGCGGCGGGCTGACCGTGGATCCGGGAAACGCTCTGGCGATTCAACGACCGAGAGGCGGGGCGGGCGCGGTGGCCTGCTCGGGGCCGGCGGCACCTATTGTCTGCGTTGCGGCGCCGGGTCCGGGTGCCGAACCTTCTGGAGAATTCGGCGTGAGATCGACCCGGCCGGCGATCTGGTTCATTCTCGTGACGGTGCTGCTCGACACGCTGGGGTTCGGCCTGCTGATCCCGGTGGCGCCGAGCCTGATCCAGCAGCTCGAGGGCTGGAACGAGCAGCAGGCGGCGCCGTACGTGGGGCTGCTGGCGGCGACGTACGCGGGTCTTCAGTTCTTGTGCGCGCCGGTGCTGGGGGCGCTGTCGGACCATTTCGGCCGCCGGCCGGTGCTGCTGGTGGCGCTGCTGGGATCCGGGATCGATTACTTCGCGATGGCGCTGGCGCCGACGCTGTGGGTGCTGTTCGTGACCCGGGCGATCAACGGGATGTCGGGGGCGAGCTTCAGCGTTGCCAACGCGTACATCGCCGACGTGACGCCGGGGGAGAAGCGGTCGGGCGCGTACGCGATGATCGGCGCGGCGTTCGGCGTGGGGTTCATGCTCGGGCCGCCGATGGGCGGCATCCTGGGCGACATCGATCTGCGTTACCCGTTCTACGCGGCGGGGGCGCTGACGCTGGTGAACTGGGTGTACGGGCTTGTCGTGCTGCCGGAGTCGCTGCCGCGGGAGCAGCGCGCGGTGATCACGTTCAAGCGTGCCAACCCGATCGCGGTGTTCGGCGGGCTGGGCCGCTACCCGCTGGTGGTCGAGCTGGCGATGTCGATCTTCTTTGCGAACCTGGCGCAGTTCGGGCTGCACATGACCTGGGCGCTGTACACCGCGAGCCGGTACGGGTGGTCGAAGACCGACATCGGGGTGTCGCTGCTGGTCGTCGGCATCGGCGCGGCGGCCGTCGCGGCGTACGCGGGCAAGGTCATCCGCAGGATGGGCGAGCCGCGGGCGATCCTCATCGGGATCGCGATCGGGACGCTGGCGTTCGTGGGGTACGGCGCGGCCACGCAGGGCTGGATGATCTACGCGATCGTCGCGCTGGCCTCGTTCGGAGGGATCGGACAGCCGGCGATGCAGTCGATGATCACGCGGACGGTGCGGCACGACGAGCAGGGCCGCACGCAGGGCGCGCTGTCGGCGCTGCAGAACATCGCGCAGATCATCGGGCCGCTGATCGCGACCAACATCTTCGCGTACTTCTCGTCGGACCGGGCGCCGGTCAGGATCTTCGGGGCGAGCTTCTACTCGGGGGCGGTGCTGTGCGCCGTGTCGTTCTTCGTCGCGTGGTGGGCGCTTGCCCGGCACGCGAGCGAGGCGCGGCCGGTCGAAACCGAGCCGGCCGTGGGAGCCGGCGACACGGAGGCTTCGTGATGGCGTGGAACCGGGTGCTGTGGGGCGTTGCCGCCAGCGGCGTGGTCGGCGGCCTTGCGTGGGCGTCGTGGCAGGGCGCCCGGGGCGGCGAGCCGGGCACGATCGACAAGCGCGCGTTCCTCGAGCGGATCCAGAAGGCCGGCGCACCCGGGCCTCAGCACGAGACGCTCTCACCGCTGGTCGGCGAGTTCGACTGCACGATGACGCTGTGGCCCGGGCAGGGGATGCCCGCCGTGACCGCCAGCGCCCGGGCATCGGGATCCTGGATCATGGACGGGCGCTTCGTGCAGGTGATGAACCGGCCGGCGCCGGGCGAGGAACTCGCGATCGAGTCGATGCAGGTGATCGGGTTTGATCGGCGGGCTGCGAAGTACTTCTGCTGGTCGGTCGATTCGACCGACACGTACGGGCTGCTCGCCAAGGGCCGGATGGACGCGGGATCGGCGACGGTCGAGATGACGGGCACCAGCGACGTCCCCGGGCGAGCGCCGGAGGCGTTCAAGCAGGTGATCCGGATCGAGAGCCAGGACCGTTACGTGACGCAGGTGTGGCTGCTGGCTCGGGGCGCGGCGGGGGCCGACGCGGACGGCTGGATCAAGACGGTCGAGTTCGCGTACACGCGCCGGGCTGACGACGCGGCGGGCGGAACGGGGCCGGCTACGCCGGCGGCACGATCGGCAGAATGATGCACGAGGGCCGGCCGGCGTCGTGGTGGATGACCTGGGTCGCGGGGCGCGGGGCCTGGGTCTCAACGCCGAGGGGCTCGCCGGTGTTGGGGTTGGCGTCCCACTGCGGGAACGAGCTGCTGGAAATCTCGACACGGATGCGCTCGCCGGCGTCGAAGCGCTGGCAGGTCGTCCAGAGGTCGATGGTGTAATCGAGCGGCTGGCCCGGGGTGATGAGTCGCGGGCTGTGCATGCCCTCGCGGAAGCGCGCCCGGACGATGCCGTCGCAGAGGCGCTGGCTGGTGCCGTCGGCTCGGACGATGCACAGACGAGCGGTGAAGTCGGTGTCGGGCGCGGTGGTCGTCGCCCAGATGGTGGCCCGGATCGGCCCGCAGATCTCGACGGGGTCGGCCAGGGGCGGCGTGGAGTAGACGAGAACGTCCTCGCGCTGCTCAATCTCGCTGTAATCATCCGGCCCGCCGACCTGCGAGAAGCTTGGGTCGGTGATGAAGGGGACGGGGTTGCGCGGGTCGTAGACGAACGTGTCGGAATCCGCGGAATCGAAGGAGAGCGCGGCGGGGGACGAGGGAAGGTCGGGCGAGATAACGCCGTCGCCGGAGCGGGTGTTGGCGCGGCCGCCGGAGTGCAGGTAGTACGGGGTGAGGCGGGTGCGCGGGATCGGCCAGGCGTCCTCGTCGCGCCATTCGTTGGCGCCCATGACGAAGATGCGGACGGGCTTCTCGTTTTCGATGCCGTTCTGCTCGCCCTTGAGCCAGCGATCGAACCACCGCTTGACGAGCGCATCCATGTCGATGACGGCGGAGGGACCGAACTCGATGGCGCCGATCCGGGTCGAACTGTTGACGGCGTGCGGCCACGCGCCCATCAGCAGCTTCTGGTGGCGGCGGACGGCGGGATCCTGGGGCTGGATGGACGAGCGGACGTAGTTGGTGATGGTGCTGATTTGCTCGTCGTCGTACCAGCCGGAGATGTGCAGAACGGGCACGGCGAGGCGGTCGAGCTTGTTCTGGTACCGGGCATCCTCCCACCAGGGCGAGAGCTGGGGGTGCTCGATCATCGAGTTCCAGAACGGGAGGTCGATGCCGGCGGCGTCGTCGAGGGTGATGAGCGGCCGGTGCTTGAAGACTTCCGCCCACGGCGTGGCCGCCGAGCCCTGGTTGGTGTGCCCGGCGGTGTACTGGTACCAGCTCACGCAGATCGGGCTGGGGAGCCCGGTCGGGCCCATGCACAGGCCGTCGACGAAGGGGTCGGGGCAGGCGACGGACGGAACAAGGCAGGCGAGCGAGGGGGGCCTGCGGACGGCGGCGGCGAGCTGGACGTACCCGCCGTAGCTCCCCCCCACCATCCCGACCTTGCCGGTGGACCAGGGCCGGGCGCCGCACCATTCGACCGTGTCGTATCCGTCGTCGCCTTCCTGGAACCACGGGCGGAAGACGCCGTCTGAATCTCCGCGACCGCGGACGTCGACATCCACCCAGGCGTACCCGGCGGCGACCATCTCGCGGCGACGCTTGATGCCCCCCGCGCCGGTGCCCGACTTGACGTAGGGCGTGCGCGACAGGATGACCGGGTAGCGGCCCGGGGCGGCCGGGCGGTAGACGTTGGCGGAGAGCCGACCGCCGTCGCGCATGGGGACCGGGACGTTGTACTCGACGATCATGCCATCGGACGCCACGGGCGCGACGGCCTCGCCCTCGGGGCCTCGGCCGCTGCGCGACCGGGAGGACGAATCGGAACCCGGCTCGGAGGTTGACGCGCAGCCGGCGGGAAGGACGCTTGCGGCGAACAGGATGCACAGGACGGTGGCGGAGGATCGGAGCATGCGTCTCCCGGGGTGCGATGACGGATGAAAACGGGAACGAGCGGAGATGGTACACAGATTCGGGCGCGAGGCCGGGAGTACGCTTTGGGCATGATTCTGAACCTTGTCCGGCTGGTGTGCATCCTGCTCGCCGCGTCGGCGGCGAGCGCGGGCGTCACGTTCACGGTGACGTTCGATCCGCGGGTGCGTGCCGAGCCGGCGACCGGGCGGCTGGTGGTGATGCTCGTGAAGGAGGGGGCGAAGATCCCGCGGAGCTCGCAGCCGCTGGACGGGCCGTTCTGGACCGATCCGCAGCCGATGTACGGCATCGACGTGAAGGAGCTGAAACCCAACACGGCGGTGATGATCGATTCGACAGCGACGAGTTTCCCGTGCTCGATCGATCAGCTTCCCGAGGGTCAATACCGGGCGCAGGCTCGGCTGGACGTGAGCCGCGGCAACAGCAACTGGAAGCGTGACGCGGGGAACCTGTACTCGGAGGTGGTGGCGTTCACGGTGGGCGCCGAGCCTTCGACGGTCGCGATCGTGCTCAACAAGAAGACGACCGGCGAGAAGACGCCGGGTCGCAAGGGCGTGGAACTGTTCACGCTCGAATCGAAACTGCTGTCGGAGTTCCACGGCCGACCGATCACGCTGCGGGCGGCGGTGGCGTTCCCCGTGTCGTACAACCCTGCCCGGTCGTACGCGGCGGTGTACGAGGTGCCCGGCTACGGCGGGGATCACCTGGTGGGGTTCCAGCGGGATCGGTCGAGCGTGATCCCTGGGTCGGCCGACGAGGTGCTCGCGCAAGCGACGTTCTGGGTCAACGTCGATCCCGAGTCACCCAACGGGCACACGCTGTTCGCGGATTCGGCCAACAACGGGCCGTGGGCGAAGGCCCTGACCACCGAGCTGATCCCCGCGATCGAGGCGAGATACCGGCTGGTGGCGAAGCCCGAAGCGAGGCTGCTGCGCGGGCACTCTTCCGGCGGGTGGTCAACGCTGTGGCTGGCGCTGAACTACCCGGAGGTGTTCGGAGCGACGTGGTCGAGCTCGCCCGACCCCGTCGACTTCCGCAAGTTCCAGGTGGTGGACCTGTACGGGCAGCCGAACTTCTACTACGACGCGAGCGGCAAGGAGGGCGACCCCGCGGCGGAGTTGTCGAGCTACAGCGTGAAGAGCGGGACGAAGATGACCATCCGGCAGGAGAACCTGATGGAGGAGGTCATCGGCCCGGGTAATTCGTCGGCGCAACAGTGGGATTCGTGGTTCGCGGTGTTCGGCCCGCGCGACGAGGCGGGACGACCGGCGGCGCTGTTCGACGCGGTGACGGGGAAGATCGATCCGGCGATCGCCGAGCAGTACCGGGCGTACGACATCGGCCACCTGCTGCGGACGTCGCCGGACAAGTACCTGCCCGTGTTCCGCGAGCGGGTGCGGCTGATCGTGGGCGGCGAGGACAACTTCTCACTGGACGAAGCGGTGACGCTGCTGGCGGCGGACCTTGAGAAGCTGGGCGGGCTGCCCGGGCCGGGGTATGTGAGAATCGTTCCGGGGACCGATCACGGCACCGTGATGACGTCGGACGCGGGACGGAGGATTCCGCGGGAGATGGTGGAGCATCTCAAGGGCGCGGGCCTCGTGAAGTGATGGCCGGTGCGGGAGCAAACGAAGAAGCCCCGGACATGCCGGGGCTCTTCTGGGAGTGAACGAGCGGGTCGAGCCGATCAGCAGCCGGCCTCGAAGGCGTGGATGAAGGCGTCGTAGTCGTCGGTGTCGGTGAAGCCCGACCCATCGAAGTCCGCTGCGGGCGATCCGAGGATGAACTCGTTGACGAATGCGTCGAAGTCGTCGGTGTCGACGAACCCCGACCCGTCAAAGTCGGCCGGGCAGTAGTCGCGGTACCAGATCACGCCCAGGTCGGAATCAAGCTCCGCGATCATGTTCTGCGGGACCAGCGCGTTGCTTCCCAGGACGGGCTGCTGGATGAAGGGGGCCGCGAGGAACACGACCGGTGCGTCGTTGAGCACCGGCCCGGCGTTGGTCGAGTGCAGCACGACGTTGATGGCGTACGAGGGGAGCTGCATCGATTCCTGCGGGAGGTACGGCCAAAGGCCCTCGGAGAAGAGCGTCTGCTGCGCCTGCATCCCAATCTGGGCCGGGCCGAGCGGGATCGCACCGAGCTGGATCGCCATCCACTCGGGGATGATGCTCATCGGGGCGCCGGAGTAGAACGGGGACAGCGGCATGCCGTTGAAGTCGGCGCCCATGATGCGGCTGGGCGTCTCGGAGTTGTCGGTTTCGTTCTTGTCCTCCTCCACGGGGACCGCGGCGCCGCCGGCCGCCGTTCCGACGGCCTGCCAGCCCGTGCTGCGTTCGTTCTTCTTGGCGTCCTCCGTCTCCTTGTCGGTGAGGTCAAGCTTGTGCCCGTCGATGGTGGCGCCGACGATGTTGCGGCCGGCCTTGGTCGAGACGGAATTGGTCTTCTTGGTCTTCTCCGCGTCGTTCGCGCCCTCCTGCTCGGCGGGCTTCTTGGGGACGACAACGGTGACCTTGATTTCGCGGGCCGGCCCGTTGTTCGTGCCGTCGGCGTTCTTGGGCTGCACCTTGACCGTCACGTCGTTGAACCGGTGGCACTTGACGGTGCCGCCGCCGGTGCCGCCGAGAGTGACCGAGCCGTCGGCCGGGTTGACGGGGTCGCCGTTGTCATCGAGCAGGCCGGCGGCCTTGGCATCCTCGAAACTCAGCGTGGTCAACCCCCCGGAGTCGACGATGCCCGAGACTTTCTTCCCGCCCACCTCGAGCTCGACGGGGTAGTTGGTGCTGATGTCGGCGGGCCCGGCGACAGCGGGCGAGATGGTGAGGGTGGCCAGGAGCGCGGCGGCCAGGGCCGTACCGAAACGGTTGCGAGCGACCATTGATGTTCTCCTCTAAGCGGTCGAGATGGCCCCAAACGCGGGGTGTACTTCAGGAACGGGGGTTCCCCCGGGAACTCACGCTCCGTTGGACGGATTCTCGTGCGACCCGACCGACGCCCGGCGACCCTAGTGTGGACACGAGGCGCTATGCAAAGCCGTCACGAGTGAACTACGCTCGCGGCGGCATGGGAAACGCGATGAACTCATCCGTACGTGATCTGCCCCAGATCGTGGATATCTATGCGATCCCCGAGGTGTACGACGTCCTGCACGCGCCGGGGACGGCTCGGGACGTCTCCATGTGCCTGTCGGCGGCGAGGCGGTTCGCATCGGGTCCCGCGGCGTCGGCACGGGAATGGGTGGAACCCGCGTGCGGGTCCGGCCGCTACGTTCGGGCGCTTGCGGGGCGAGGGTGCGACGCGGTGGGCGTGGACCTCAGCGAGGGCATGATCGAGTACGCGAGGCAGCGGATCACGGGCCGCGCCCGGGCCCGCGGAAAGACGACGTTCGTGACGGGGGACATGTGCTCGCTTGATCGCTGCGTCGGGCGGAAGAAGTTCGATGCGGCGCTAAACCTGATCAACTCGGTGAGGCACCTGGAAAGCGATGCCCGGCTTGCTCGGCACCTGGAGTCGACGGCGGCGGCGCTCAGGCCCGGCGGGGTGTACATCGTCGGGGTTTCGACGGCGATGTACGGCCACGAGACCCCCACGGAGGACGTCTGGCACGCCACGCGCGGGCGGATGAAAGTGACCCAGGTCATCCAGTACGAGCCGCCGACGGCGACCAGGGGCCCGGCGGCCCGAGTCGAGCACGCGTACAGCCACATCACGGTGCAGTCGCCCACCGGGTCGCGGGAGTACGTGAGCCGGTACAAGCTCCGGTGCTACAGCCGGCGGCAATGGCTCGACGCGATCAACCAGAGCCCGTTGCGGCTGGCGGCGGTGATCAATGAATCGGGCAAGGAGATCGATATCCCCGAGCTGGGGTATGGGATCTACGTGCTCCGCCGCCCGGTGTAAGGAGGGGGTGGGACGCCGGGCGGGGCGGAGGCTGTACGGCTATACTCGCTGTCCACCAAGATTCCTGTCTGGCCGCAATCCTGCTTGCTGGACCGGAAACCGAACAGTTGTTTGGGGCACTCGGCGGGACATACGAGGTACGTTGTGGAGCAATCGGTCGCAATTGAGGCTGCTCGTCTTTCCGCACAGTCGCGGGTGACGTCCAATTCGTTCGTGGGCGCGCTGGTCGAGGCGACCAAGCCGCGCATCACGCGGCTGGTGACGATCACGTCGGGCGTGGGGTTCGCGATGGCCGGCCTCGGGCGCTCGTGGCGGGCTGAGGAGCTGATCGTGACCGGGACGGCGTGCGTGATCGGCACGGCGCTCTCGGCGGCGGGCGCGAATGCCCTGAACCAGTGGATGGAGCGCGACCGCGATGCGCTCATGGTGCGGACGTGTGCCCGGCCGCTACCGACGCGGCGGGTGACTCCGGCGAGCGTGCTTGGGGCGGGTCTTCTGCTGAGCGCGGCCGGGGTGGGGCTGCTGCTGGCGGCGTGCGGGCCGGTGCCCGCGCTGCTGTCGCTGGCGTGCATTCTGGTGTACGTGCTGCTGTACACGCCCATGAAGGTGATGACGCCGTGGGCGACGCACGTGGGGACGATCCCCGGCGCGCTGCCCCCGATGATCGGGTGGTCGGCGGCGTGGGCGGGCGGCGGCGCGGCGTCGATGCAGGTGGCGGGCGGGTGGTCGCTGTTTGCGCTGATGACGGTGTGGCAGATGCCGCACTTCCTCGCGATCGCGTGGATGTTCAAGGACGACTATCGCCGGGGCGGGTACCGGGTGCTGCCGGTGCTGGACAACGGTGAGAACCGGACGGCGCGTTCGATCGCGATGTGGTCGCTGCTGCTGGTGCCGGCCACGATGGCGCCGGCCTGGGCGATGTGGGGGCTGATCGGGGCGCCGTACCTGGTGGTGTCGGGCGTGAGCGCCGCGGCGATGGTGTGGCTGGCGGCGCGGCTCATCCGCGAGCGGACTCGCAGCGCCGCGAGGAAGCTCTTCTTCGCGTCGATCATCCAGCTCCCGGTGCTGCTGCTCGCGATGGTGGCCGAGGGGCTCGTGCGGGCGGCGCTGTAACGCGAACCAGATGAAGATCATCGGTCCCGCGTCCGAGCACGGGATGCATTTTCCATTGGCGGCGAGCGGGCGCGGCGTGAGACCGTGATCGCGCGAGGTGGTAGACTGGGGGATGGAGTTTGTTCCCGGAATCACACTGCTCGGGGCGGGGGGCCACGACTTTCCGCTCCTGACCACCATCGCGGCCGCGTTCGCGGTGGCATGGGTGCTGGGGCTGATCACGCACCGGCTGAAGCTGTCCCCGATCGTCGGGTACCTGCTGGCGGGGGTGGTGATCGGGCCGTACACGCCGGGGTTCATCGGCGACGTGCACCTTGCCCAGCAGCTGGCGGAGGTGGGCGTCATCCTGCTGATGTTCGGCGTGGGGCTGCATTTCCACCTCAAGGACCTGCTGGCGGTACGGCGGGTAGCGATCCCCGGCGCGGTGGGCCAGAGCCTGGTCGCGACGGTCGCGACCGTCGCGCTGTTCCAGGCGTTCGACTGGCCGATCAGGTCGGCGGTCGTGCTAGGGATGGCGATGGCGGTCGCGAGCACGGTCGTGCTGCTGCGCGTGCTGATGGACCGCGGCATGCTCACGACGACTCACGGGCACGTGGCGGTGGGCTGGCTGATCGTGGAGGACATCTTCACGGTGCTCGCGCTGGTGCTGGTGCCGCTGATGGCGGCGCCGGAGGATGGGAGCGGTTCGACCGGGGCCGGGTGGATGGGGATCGTGTGGGCGGTGGTCAAGCTGGGCGCGCTGGTGGCGATCGTGCTGCTGGCGGGGTCGAGGGTGATCCCATGGATCCTGACACAGGTGGCGAAGCTGCGCTCGTCGGAACTGTTCACGCTGACGGTGCTGGTGCTATCGGTGGCGATCGCCGTGGGCTCCTACCAGATCTTCGGGGCGTCGGTGGCGCTGGGAGCCTTCCTGGCGGGGATGGTGGTGGCGCAGTCGCCGGCGAGCCACCAGGCGGCGGCCGATGCGCTGCCGATGCGCGACGCGTTCGCGGTGCTGTTCTTCGTATCGGTGGGGATGCTTTTTGACCCGATGTTCGTGATCTCTCAGCCCCTGCTGGTGGCGGCCGGGCTTGGAATCGTGCTGGTGGTCAAGCCGCTGGCGGCGATCGCGATCGTGGCGGTGCTGGGGTACCCGTTCCGGACGGCGCTGACGGTGGCGCTGGGGCTCGCGCAGATCGGGGAGTTCTCGTTCATTCTGGCGCAGGTGGCACGGGAGCATGCGCTTGTCAGCGAGGAGGGGATGCACCTCCTGGTGGCGACGGCGATGGTGTCGATCACGCTCAACCCGCTGGTGTTTGGCTTCATTGATCCGCTGGAGCGAGCGGCTCGGCGGTGGCCGTGGATGTGGCGCATCGTCAACGGGAGGTCGGAGAAGCAGGCGGCGCTGCTCAACCGGGCGGCGGAGCAGCACCTGGCGGCGGCGGAGAAGCCGATCGCGATCATCGTGGGGTACGGGCCGGTGGGCAGGCTGGTGGATGCGGTGCTGCGCGACGCCGAGATGGAGACGGTCGTGATCGAGATGAATATCGACACGGTCGCATCGCTCGCGAAGTCCAAGCACGCGGCGATATTCGGGGATGCGACGAGGCGGGAGGTGCTGGACCAGGCGGGGGTGCGGCGGGCGGTTCACATGGTGGTGACGCTGCCGCACACCGGCGGACGATCGGACCTCGTGCTCGCGGCCCGGGAGATGAACCCGTCGATCCATATCACGGTGCGGGCCCGTTACCTGGCGGAGCGCGAGGGGCTCGAGCAGGCGGGGGCGAACCGCGTGGTGTTCGAGGAGGGCGAGGCGGGGATCGCGCTGGCTCGCCACGTGATGGAGCATCACGGCGTGAAGCAGGCGCAGGTCGGCCAGCTTCTGACGGCGGTGCGGAAGATCTGGAAGCTCGAGGAGACGCCGGCGGCGCGGCGAGCGGAGTGAAGGCGCGGCCGGGCGGGCGGTCAGAACTTGAGCTTAAGCTTCGGATCCGCGCCTGGCGGCGTGGGCGGCATCGCGGTGGCGGTGGTGATGCCACCGGGGCCGGCGGCCGCCTGCGGGCTGATCTTGCCTTCCTCGACGGCTCGGGCGATGGCCTTGGACAGGTCAACCCACTCCAGGCGCAGCTCGTTGAGCGTGCGGGAGAGCATGGTGCTCTCCTCGGCGTTGAGGTTGCCCTTGGTCTTCTCCTCGAGCACGCCGAGCAGGTCGATGAAGACGCGGGCCATGTCGATGGCGACGACGGCCTTGCCGGTGCGCGGATCGGGGAAGGCGCCCATGTACGAGAGGGCCTGCGTGACGAGCATGCGCACGAGGTCCTGGAAGCCGATTTCCTGGTCGGCGGGCTCGCCGGGCTGGCCCGCGGGGGCCGCACCGGTCGCCGCGGCGGCGGAGGCCGGGGCCGCGGCGGGGGACGCCTTGGGCTTGGAGGCCTCGGAGAGGCGTTCCTTCTCGGCCTGGGCCTGGGACTTCCAGTCGGTGTCGATGATAAGCTTCGGAGCGTCGCCTTCGGGCATGGGTCTCTCGGTGAAGGTGGCGGGTTGTCCCGGATCGGGCCGCGAAAACGAGCCGCGGCATCGCGAATCTGGTCGAATTCTAGGCGAGGGACGCCCGGGGACTGGTCTGGGGATGGCGAGGCGGGCGTGCTCGGTCTGCGGAGACGGAACTGGAAGGAGCGACGAACATGGATGTCGGGATCGCGCTCAGTGCTCGCCGGTTCGGGCCCAACGTGCGGGGTGTGCGTCTGGCGGGTCGGGTCGCGTGCGTGATCGCCGCGTGCGGGCTTGCGATCGGCGGATGCGGCGGCGGCGAGCGGGAGACCGGGCCGCGGACCGAGCTGTCCGCGGGCGACTTTGTGAGCGACGAACCGACGGCGACCGCGACTGCCGCGGCGGATGAGGCCGCGGCCCCGGCAACCCCACCACCGCTGCCCGGCACGCCGGCGCGGAACGTGACGCGGACGGGCCCGGTCGCGGCAAGGAACGGCGTGTTCGACGTCGCGGCGGCGCCGGGTGAACCGAAGCTGGCGGAGTTCGCCAAGCCGGTGGAGGCGCCGGTGCTGATCGACGCGAAGGTGGGCGACGTGAACGGCCGCCCGCTGTTCGTCACGGATTTCTTCGAGAGCATGGATGCGCGACTCAAGGCGCAGGCCAGGGACGCAAAGTCGTTCGAGGAGTTCATGGACTCGACGACCAAGGAGATCGGCGTCAAGCTGTGGAGCATCGTCCAGGACGAGCTGCTGCAGGCGGAGGCGCGGTCGACCCTGACGCCGGAAGAGAAGCAGGGCTTCCGGTATTTCGTGCAGTCGCTGCAGTCGGACCTGGTGAGCCGGAACTACCGCAGCCGGACGATCGCCGAGCAGCGGCTGGCGGAGGCGCAGGAGGCGGCGTCGCTCGAGGAATGGACCAAGAAGCGGGAGGAGCGTGAGCTGATCCTCTACCAGCTCCGGTCGCAGGTGCTCCAGAACGTGCACATCCCGTTCCGCGAGATCGAGCAGTACTACAACCGCAAGTACGATGAGTTCAACCCGCCGCCGCTCACGCAGTTCCGGGTGATCTCGGTTCCCAAGTCGGACGCGGCGCTGGTCGAGTCGATCCGCGCCGAACTCGAGGGCGGCGCGGACTTCGCGACCGTGGCTTCCAAGCCCGACAACCTGTTCCGAGCCAAGGACGGCGGGCTCTACCGGCCGCCGGAACCCAGGGCGCCGGCGGCCAAGCCCAAGGAGGGCGAGCCCGCGCCCGAGCGGAAGTTCTTCGAGCTGGCCGCGCTCAACGAAGAGGCCAAGAAGCTGAGCGACGGGGGATGGTCGGGGCCGATCGACACCGGGAACACGGTGGCCTTCCTCAAACGCGAGGAGATCCGCAAACCCGCGACGTCGCTGTACGAGGCGCAGTCGGCGATCGAGCAGACGCTGCGGTCCAAGAAGGTCGACGAGCTCGTGCAGAAGTACATCAGCGACCTTCTCAAGCGGGCGAGCGTGGACAACATGGACGTGATGGGCGAGCGGCTGCTGATCGCGGCGGTCGAGCGCTACTGGACGCCTATCCACGGGCCCGAAATGGGCAGGGCGCTCGAGCTCGAGATCCAGAAGAAGGACGAGAGCAACGCCAGGAAGCAGGCGGCGGAAGTGAAGGCCGTCGAAGCAGAGCCGGAGTGAGCGACCGCTTCGCTGGTGCTGACGGGGCGCCGCTCGCGGCGGCGGTGGATGGCCGGGGGGTTTGGGCGTGTCACTGCTCAAGCGGATCAGATCGGCGCTGCGCGTGTACGGGTCGCTGGGCCGCAAGGGTGAACGCGCGGCGGCGCGGTACCTGAAAGCCCGGGGGTACCGGGTGCTGAGCAGGAACGCTCGGGTTCCGATGGGCGAGGCGGACCTTGTCTGCCTGGCGCCGGATCGATCAACTGTGGTCATCGTCGAAGTGAAGACCCGGCTGGTGCAGGAGGGGGCGCTCGCCACGATCCCGCCTGAAGTGAATGTGACGGCGCACAAGCAGCGCAAGCTGGCGCAGGTGGCGAGGCACCTGGCCAGGGCCAACGGCTGGACGGATCGTCGCGTTCGGATCGACGTGGTGGCGGTGGAATGGGGGCGCCGCGGCGTCGTCGTGCGCCATCACGTCGGCGAAAGACGGTGAGACCGCGGCGGCGCCGGATCGTGGGCGATCGGTGTGCGGCAGCGGGGCCGCAGCCTGCAGTAGATGCCCGGGGGCTCAGCCGAGCACGTGGGCGAGCGCAAAACCGTCGTAGCCCTTGGCGCCCACGGTCTGCGTGACGGTCATCCGGATGCGCGGGTCATGCGAGGCCGCGTCGACGAAGCGGCGGACGCCTTGAACGTTGGGGTCCGTGGAGGACGCGTCGATCACGCTGCCGTCGCGGACGACGTTGTCGACGATGATGAGCCCGCCCGGGCGGGTCAGTCGGATCGAGACCTCGAAGTACGCGGGGATGTTCTGCTTGTCGGCGTCGATGAAGACCAGGTCGAACAGGTCGTCGCCGGCGGCTTCGACCTTTGCCAGCACGTCGAGGGCGAGGCCCTCGCGCAGGTCGACGCGGTCGGCGATGCCCGCGTTCTGGAAGTTGCGGCGGGCGATCTGGGCGTGGAGCGGGACGGACTCGATGGTGGTGATACGGCCCGCGGGCGGAAGGGCTCGGGCAAGGCAGATCGTGCTGTACCCGGCGAGCGTGCCGATCTCGAGGATGCGGCGGGCGTTGATCGAGGCGGCGAGGATGTTGAGCAGGCGGCCCTGGGCGGGCGAAACGTGGATCGCGGGGAGGCCGGCTCGGTCGGCGGAACGGAGGACTTCCTCGAGCGCGGGGTCGGGGCCGATCAGGTGGTCGGCGAAATAGGCGTCGACGTCGGTCCAGAGCCGGGCGGGGTTGGCGTGGTCCATCGGGCGAGGGTAGAGCAAGCGGGGCGCGTGCGTCACCGGGTGCAATGGACGCATCCTCGGGGACTCGGTCAAGGAAAAAGCACTGACCTCGTCGCAGAGCCTCCGAGGTCAGTGGCACTTGTCTGCCGATGGCACGAGGTCAGGCACGGGCCGGGCCGAGGAGCTGCTCGGGGTCGTGCAGCAGCTCGATGATCGCGGCGAGCGCGGTGGCGGCGGTGGCGCCGTCGACAACGCGGTGGTCGCACGCGAGGCTGAGCGGCAGCAGGTTGCCGACGAAGATCCCCCCGCCGCGGACCACGGGCGCCTGGCGTGCCCGGCCGACGGCGAGGATGCCGACCTCGGGGTAGTTGATGATCGGCGTCGCGAAGCGGCCGGCGTGGCTGCCGACGTTGCTGATCGTGAACGTCGAGCCGATCAGGCGGTCGCGGGGGATCGACCGGTTGCGGGCGGCGGCGGCGATGCTCGTGATCTCGCGGCCGATCTCCAGGACGCCCAGGGAGTCGGTGTCGCGGATGACCGGGACCATGAGACCGTTCTCGGTATCGGTGGCGATGCCCAGGTGGACGGCTCGGTGCTGGATGATCTCGCCCTCGCCGCCGTTGGCGCCGTCGTCGACGGTGCTGTTGAGGGCCTGGAACTCGGGCCTGCGGAGCACGCGGGCCACGGCCGAGCACACGAACGGCAGGAAGGAAACCTTCTCGCCGCTGGCGGCCGCGAGCTTGCGGCGAAGCCCGTCGAGCACCGAAACATCGGCTTCGTCCATCACGTTGAAGTGGACGGCCTGGTTCACGGATTCGCGCAGGCGGTTGGCGATGGTGCGGCGCACGCCCCGGAACGGGATGCGCGTCGAGCCTTCGCTCTGCGCCGGAGCGGGCGACGCCGCCGCCCGGGACTGGGGCGCGGGAGCGGGGCGGGCGGACCGGTCGGCGGCCGGCGCGGGCGATCGAGCGGGCACGCGAGCGGCGGGAACGACGGGAGGGATCGAGGATTCGCCCATGTCGCAGGCATCGCCGCCGCGCGGGGCCGATGCGGCGGCTCGGATGTCCTTCTCGGTGACGCGGCCACCGATGCCGGTGCCCGCGACGCGATCGATGTCCACGCCCATGTCGCGCGCCAGTCGGCGGACGGCGGGCGTGGCGAGGGCCTTCCCGGGCGCGGCGGAGACGCCGGCGATGCCGCCCGACATGTTGCCGACGACGGTGCCCTGGTCCTCGGATTCGGCGGCGGAAGCGGCGTGCGGCGACCCGTTCTTTGAGGCGTCCGCGTGCGCCGCGGCGCTGCGGCTGGCCGCCGGCTGGGGCGCCTGCGGCGGGACGGATTCGGTCACCTTGGCGGCGGCGGTGGAGGTTCCCCTGTAGGTCACGAGCACGTTGCCGACGTGCAGGATCTCGCCCTCGTTGCCGTGAAGAGACGCGATGACGCCTGGGCGGGGGCTTGGGACCTCAACCAGGGCCTTGTCGGTCTCCATTTCGGCGAGGATGTCGTGCTCGGCGACGGTGTCGCCGACCTTGACGCGCCACTTGATGAGTTCGGCCTCGTGCACACCCTCGCCGAGATCGGGGAGGATGAATTCATCGGGGTTGGTGGACTTCGCGTGGGCCATGTCGATGTCTCTCCAAGACCCGGACCCTTCACCAGTGGGGAGAGCCCGGGTGGAACGATATGCGGGAAGCAACAGACGAATTGCCCCGGACGCCGACGGGCCCGGCGCGGTCGGGCGGGGGATGCCGAACGGGCGCCGGCGGCCGCTAGTTACCCAGGCATTTCTGGCAGACCTTGCCGGCGGCCCGGGCCTCGACGCAGCAGGGATGGTCGCAGAGGCGGCCTTCGGATTCGGCCTTGGCGCAGCAGCCGGGCTTGGCGGCGGCGACGGCGGCCGGCGGGTCGGCCGCGGCGGCGGGCGGATCGGCGGCGGGCGGATCG
>JAJVHS010000040.1 GCA_022072615.1 Phycisphaerales bacterium | reverse complement strand
CACCGCCATCCGCACGTTCATGAAATGGGGCGACGAGCTGCCGGCTCGGCACGATCTCTCGTCGCTCAAGCTCCTGGGGACGGTCGGCGAGCCCATCAACCCCGAGGCGTGGATCTGGTACCAGAAGCACATCGGCAAGGGCCGCTGCCCGGTCGTTGATACCTACTGGCAGACGGAGACGGCGGGTCACGTGTGCACGCCGCTGCCGGGCGCGATCCCGACCAAGCCCGGGTCGTGCACGCTGCCGATGCTCGGGATCGACGCCGCGATCGTCAACGAGCAGGGCGAGGAACTTCCGCCGAACAAGGGCGGGCTGTTCGTCATCCGCCGCCCGTGGCCGGGGATGCTGCGCGGCGTGTACGGCAACCGCGAGCGGTTCGTCAGCAATTACTGGTCGCGGGTGAAGGGCCCGGTTCGCGGGCCGCACCACGGCGGCGAGCCGACGGTCACGCCTTACTACTTCTCCGCCGACGGCGCCCGTCGCGACGAGGACGGTTATTTCTGGATCCAGGGCCGCATCGACGACGTCATCAAGGTGTCGGGGCACCTGCTGGGCACGATGGAGGTCGAGTCGGCCCTGGTCTCGCACCCGATCGTGGCGGAGGCGGCCGTGGTCGGGGTGCCGCACGACATCAAGGGCAACGCCATCTGCGCGTTCGTGACGCTCAAGAGCAAGTGGTTCGTGGACCACCCCGGGCAGACGCCGGGCGATGACCTTCGGAAGGAGCTGGCGGCGCACGTGACGCACGAGGTCGGGGCGCTGGCTCGGCCCGACCAGGTGCGGTTCGCCGACGGTCTGCCCAAGACCCGGTCGGGCAAGATCATGCGGCGGCTGCTGCGCGATGTGGCGGCGGGGGTCGAGAAGATCACGCAGGACACGACCACGCTGGAGGACTTCAGCGTGATCGCCAAGCTCCGAGCCGACGAGGAATAGTCACCCCCGGGCCTCTGCGCCTTTGTGCCTTTGTGCCTTTGTGCCTTTGTGCCTTTGTGCCTTTGTCTTCCCTCGACACCTTGACACCTTTCCCCAAAAAGAACCGCCCCTCTCTTGTGGAGAGGGGCGGGGGTGAGATGAAACCCGGTTCGTGGCGCCGGGCGTCACCTTGTGCGCCGGATTTCCGGCGAGCAGACGAAGGGCGACAATCCTTGCCGCCCGGATAGGGCACTGATCAGCGGCGGCGGCGGGCGGCCGCGAGGCCGGCGATCGCGGTGAGCACGCAGGTCGCGGGCCCGGGGACGGTCTCGATTTCGTAGGTCAGGCGGACGAGGTTCATTCCCTGGCCGGTGAGTGTCTTGGTCTGGCCGTCATCGACGCCGTTCCAGTTGGCGCCCAGGTCGGTGATGGACTGGTTGGCCAGGACGGTCTGCGACCCGTTGGCCTCGACGCGCACCATCTGGATGCGGGCCGAGAAGAGCTGGACGGTCGAGTTGTTCGTGAAGCTCACCGGGTTGGTGGCGCCGACCTGCCACCACCAGAAGTTGAAGAACTCGCCGTTGTGCGTGACGCCGAAGGGCATCATGTCTTCCTTGCCGGCGGTCCACATCTCGGCGACCACGAGGCGCGTGGCGGGGTTGTTGGGGTTGCTGAGCTCGTCCCACTTGCACATGATGTTGGACGCGTTGGCGCCGCCGTTGACATTGAGGCCCATCGATGCGGCGGCGGGACCGCGGAGCACGGACACGTTGCCACCCGCGTTGATGCTCTTGGTCGTGCCGGCATCGCCGAACATGACGAGGCGGAAGGATGCCGTGTCGTTGGTCACGACGGACCCGCCGTTCGCCCATGCGGGCGCTGACAGCGCGGCCACGACCGCCGCCATCGGCACAAACTTCGGATTGAACGTCTTCATGGATTCCTCGCTCTCATGGCGCACCGCAAGCCTCGCCGCCCATGGCGCGGCCTGTGCACCACCACCACCGCCATCGCACCCGGATTGGGAGGCCCGCCCGCCTGGGGAAGGCCCGTCACCTTCAACCTACACCACAAACACGCAAAAGCCAGCAAGGGCCGCACAATCTGCCGCACTTGCCAAAGGGGCGACCGGGAGGGCGTAAACGACCCCCGGCTCCGGAGTTATCGCACGTGCTCCCTATCATCCGGCAAGCCCGACGGGCCCCGCGATGAGGAAACCCACGATGACATCCAAGATCCTTCTCACGGCCTTCATCCTGTCGCCCGCCGTCATGGTCGCGGCGCTCCTTTACACCATCGGCGAGCCGCCGGCCATGCAGCCCCGAGCGATCGGCGCGGGGGCCGGCGATACCGGCGGCGCCAATGCCTCCGGCGAGCGGCTCGCGGGCAACCGCGCCACCCACAACGCCGCCAACGAGCCGGCCGCAAGCGACCAGGTCGAAGTCGCCGACGGCCAGGCGGCCCCGCAGCCCGAGCCGCGGCTCGTCCAGCCCGAGGAGCTCCCGCAGGGCTTCGTGGTCATCGTCGACGACAAGGCCAAGCGTGCCAGCGAGGCGTCGCCCATCTACTTCGCCAGCAGCATCAACGGCTGGAACCCGCGTGATGAGAAGTACCGCCTGACTTCCCAGTCCGACGGCAAGTGGAGGATCATCCTCCCCGCCAAGCCCGGCGGCGGCCTGATCGAGTTCAAGTTCACGCGCGGGTCCTGGTCGCTCGAGGAGCTCGATGCGAACCTCAACCCCATCCAGAACCGCTATTTCCCAAAGGTCGACGTGTGGAAGCTGCAGCCCGGCGAGCAGCCCCGGATCGAGTTCACGATCCCCGCGTGGGGCGACCAGCGAGCCCAGGACCCTGCGCTCATCGCCAAGGACCCCTACCGCGATCTGAAGGTGACGGGCACCGTCCGCCGACTCCAGATCCGCGGCGGAGCGGGCGGGGCCGAAGGCTCGTTCCGGGATGCGCTCGTGTGGCTCCCGCCGGGATATGACGACGAGCAGAACACGGGTCGGACCTACCCGGTCCTGTACCTGCAGGACGGACAGAACCTGTTTGAGAAGATGCCCGGCACGCCCGCCGAATGGGGGGCCGACGAGGCCGCGAGCACGCTGGTCTCCGCGGGCGACGTGGAGCCGTTCATCATCGTCGCGCTGCCGCACAGCGACGAACGGCGGATCTCCGAGTACCTGCCGGTGGGCGCGCTGCCGAACGTCGCGGCCGGCGGGGACAGGTACATCGAGTTCGTCATCAGCGAGGTGAAGCCTCGCGTGGACCGCACCTTCCGCACCAGGACCGGGCCGGAATCGACGGGCATCGGCGGATCCTCGCTCGGGGCCGCGATCGCGCTGCGGGCCGTCTCCAACCACCCCGACGTCTTCGGCCTCCTGCTGGCCGAGAGCCTGCCGCTCACCTCCGGTGACGCGGGGGCGTGGCAGCAGTGGATCGACTCGATCAAGGCGTTCCCGAAGCGGGCCTACCTGGGTGTGGGCGGCCGCGAATTCGGGCAGGAAGGTTCGAACGCCGACAAGAACCGCCAGTACGCGGAGGCGACCGCCCGGCTCGACCAGCTCCTGGCCAAGTCCGGGCTCGACAAGTCGCGTCGGCTGCTCGTCGTGGACGAGTCGGCCGAGCACAACGAGGTTGCCTGGGCCAAACGCCTGCCCGATGCCCTGCGGTTCCTGTTCCCGCCGAGCATGAGCGACGTGGCGAAGTGACGGGCTACTTGCCTCCGGCGGCCGTGAAGAGTTCCTGGACCTTGGGCCAGTTGACCACGTTCCACCAGCCGGCGATGTAGTCCGGACGGCGGTTCTGATACTTCAGGTAGTACGCGTGTTCCCACACGTCCAAGCCCAGGACCGGCGTGCCCTCGCACCCGGCGATCGCCTTGCCCATGAGCGGCGTGTCCTGGTTGGCCGTCGAGCAGATCTCGAGCTTGCCACCGTTGACCACCAGCCACGCCCAACCGGAACCGAACCGACCGGTTGCTGCCGCGGCGAACTTCTCTTTGAATGCGTCGAACGAGCCGAACGCCGCGTTGATCGCGCCGGCGAGGCTCCCGCCGGGAGTTCCTCCCCCGCCCTTTCCGGCCGGCGCCATCAGCGTCCAGAAGAGCGAATGGTTGACGTGGCCGCCCGCGTTGTTCCGGACCGCGGTTCGCTTGTCTTCGGGAACGTCCGATAGCTTGCGGACAACCTCGACCGGGTCGGCGTCGGCCAGCCGGTGGCCTTCGAGGGCCTTGTTGGCGTTGGTCACATAGGCCTGGTGGTGCTTGCCATGGTGGATTTCCATGGTGGTGGCGTCGATGTGCGGCTCGAGGGCGCTGGGGGCGTAGGGCAGCGGGGGCAGCGTGAAAGGCATGCGTGCTCCTGGAAAGTGGTCTGGGAAAGTCGAGGCGGCCGGACTGGATTATCCGACCAGAGAGATACCCCGGAAGATCGTTGAGAACCTGTCTGGACCTTGCAGCAAAGCGGCCAACCTGTAGACTAGGGATGTCTTGGCGGTTGGGGGTGGTACAAGCGTCGATTCAGGCTAGGGTCCGAAAACAGGTCGGTCAACGGAGCAGCGCCCGAGTAAGTACCGGGCATGTTTCCGGGCGTTGTTCGCGTCTGTTTGAGGACCTTGATAGATTGAGGATTCTTCCCGGAGGCGGATGAGAGGCCGAAACACTCAAGGCTGATTGTCGTATGATGGGAGGTGACTGCATGCGTCCAACCCTTCAAGGAGGGTTTCTGAGGGTGCGGTGTGTGGCGTGCGGTCCCGTCGGTACGAGGGAAGTTCCGAAAGCGGTGGGTTGCATGACCCGTCGGGGCGGTTTGTTCGGATTATGGTGGGGTGGCTGAATTAATGTTGATGGAACTTGGACGGGTCGGGGCGTCTCCAAGAAGTATCGGAATCCTTGAAGGATTGGCAGGTACGGGACGGGGGCGGGTGCGAATCGAATCTCAGGAGGGGCCCGGGGACCGGGGCACGCGTAGAACGACGGATTTTGCAGTACAGTGCGGCTTGTGGAACGGGCGGATGTGCGGCCCGGAACAAAGTGACGAGCCGTGGAATCTGGTGGGCGTCAGCAGAGAACTCCGATGGAGTCTGAAGGCAGGTAGAACGCGATGAGGCAGGTCAGCGGCAAACGAGCAATCAGCCCCGCCGAGCAGGTGCATCGCCGGCACCGTGTCGGTGTCGCCGCTGAATCCGCGGTGGCAGCGACTGGCGGGAAAACGGGCAAGGCTCCCGCGGCCAGGACATCGGTGCGCAAGCGCCTCAGCCAGGAGGACGAGAAACTCCTGGCCCAGATCATGTCCCAGGAGCAGGACTTCATCGACAGCCCGGCCTTCTACGAGGATTCGGCCGAGCACAAGATCTACGTCGACGTTCCGGATGTCGCCAAGCCCGACACCTCCTGGTACCACCCGGTGATGGACGACCTTTCGTCGAGCCGGAACCGGACGGTGAAGAGCACGCAGCAGGTGATCCTGACCGGCGCTGAAGAGAAGATCCTCTTCCACCAGTTCAACTTCGCACGCTGCACGGTCAACCGCATCCAGAAGGACGTCTGGGAGTCACCGTCCAAGCAGCCGACGCCCGACCAGGCGCAGGAAATCCTGCGCTGGCACCGGATCGCCGAGCGGATCCGGGAGCAGATCGCCGAGACCAACCTGGCGCTGGTGCTCGCGATGGCCAAGCGGACCCGCATGAGCGAGGTGGACTTCGCCGACCTGGTCAGCGAAGGCAACATGGCGCTCCTGCGGGCGGTGGACAAGTTCGACGCCGGCCGCGGCTACAAGTTCTCGACGTACGCCTGCCGGGCCATCCTCAAGGCGTTCAGCCGTCAGGGCATGAAGCTGAGCAAGTACCGCCAGCGCTTCCCGACGGACTTTGACCCCAAGCTCGAGCGTTCCAACTACCTGGAAACCAAGCGCTCGGGGTTTGAGAAGGACGCCGCCGAAGAGGTCAAGCGTATCGTGCTCGAGAACCGGGCCGACCTGACCGACGTCGAGCGGACGGTCATCGAGCATCGCTTCGGCCTTGAGTCGGGCGACAACGAGAAGCCGATGACGCTCGAGCAGGTCGGGCAGATCATCGGCGTGACCAAGGAACGCGTCCGCCAGATCCAGAACAAGGCCATGGAGAAGATCCGCCTTGAACTGGAGGCGAACTTCCTGGGCAATCGCCAGATGCTCGAGGAGGCCGAGGCACGGGCGGCCGCGGAAGCGGCGGCCCAGGGCAAGCCGATGCCGGGCCCTTCGCCGGTGCCGGGGCCGGTGGTGACGTCGGCCGTCGCCGGATCGATGACGACGATCCTCTCGACGCCCGCGTTCAGTTGATCGTTTCCTCTGCTCCACTTCACTCATGAGGCCCCGGCCGCGACGGTCGGGGCCTTGTCATTTTGCCGGATTACTCGTGTGCGCACGAGGTTTTTGAAGCGCCGCATGTCGCTCAAAAAACCTTGTGCGCCGCGGCTTGACAGCCGCGAGTTGTGGTGCATGTTATCGGCCGACCGGCCTCCTTCTGACGTCGGTTCGTGGAAGAACAACAACACGCTGATCCGGGGTTGACGACGGGGACTGATGATCCGGCCGCGCGGTCGGAGCGTCTTCAGAGTCCACCCATCCAAGGTACGGAGGTTCCTGCCATGTCGTACATGCGCTCGTTGTTCATTGGGCTTGCCGGAATCATGGCCGCCGCGTGCAGCGCCGCGGCCCAGGACTCCGGTCGTTCGGCGGAAGCATCGGCGCTGTTTTCCTCGGTGGGGACGGCGACACGCGTGCGCGAGACGACGAAGTACGTGTCCGACTACCTCGCCGAGCTGGGTCGCGGCTATGAGAAGTCCGCGGCTCGTGCGTACGCGACCGCGGACACGCTGGACGGGATCGCGGCGCTCGAGCCGGACGTGGCGGGCCCGGCCGAGCTGCTGAGCGACAGCTTCCGCGCAATCGGCGACAGCCTGACGGAAGTGTCGAAGGAGGTCATCGACGGCTGCATCGAGAAGCCCGATGTGTTCTTCGCGGTGCAGTCGGCGTACGAGCACGCCGCGTGGACGATCCAGGTGGTCATGCCGGGCATGGCCGAGTCGGTGGTCGTGCTGCAGGACGCCGCGGAGGCGATCGGCGGCGCGGGCTGGGCGCTGGTGAAGATCAGCGACGAGTCGGGCACCGAGTTCCTGGCCGGTCTCGAGGAGTTCTCCCGCCTGAACCTCAGCGCCGGCGAGCTCCTGCTCGTGGAAGCATCCGGGGAGGGCGTGTCGGCGGGCGGCAACACCCGATCGGCGAGTTCGTGCCCGAGCACGCACCCGTTCCGCGGCTGCACGGAGTACATCACGACGACGTACTCCGGCGGGACGTGCAGCGGGTGGACGCGGCTGATCGGCGGGATCGAGATCGGGGTTGACTGCATCATCAGCATCGGGACGGAGATCTGCCCCGACGGCGGGTTCTTCACCCGCACGTGCACCTTCACGGCATGCAGCACGTCCAAGTGCGTGTGCGCGTGCTACGCCAGCCGCTGGGACCGCTTCTGGGCGGTGGGCGGGGTGAACAAGACGGTGGTGACGAGGAACCTGGGGTGCAGCACGGTGACCATCCGGTACTACACGTTCAGCTGCGGGGCTCCTTCGACCAACCCGCCCGCGCCGCCGGCCCGGGACATCACGATCACCGACGGCCCGAACTGCTGAGGCACGACCGGGGGTGAGCGGTTCATCTCGAAGGCCGCGCGATCATCCGGTCGCGCGGCCTTTGGCGTGCGCGGCGGGCGGGGCGCCGATTCCTACAGTCCGGCGATGCCCGACGCCGCCTCGACATTGACGCAGCCGGAGCGCGATGCGATCGCCCGTGACCTGGCGAACGCGATCGCGGGGGAAGTGAGGTTCGGTCTGCACGACCGGATGCTCTACGCGACCGACGCCTCCCTGTACCAGGTCGAGCCGATCGGGGTGGTGGTTCCCGAATCGATCGAGGACGCTGTGGAGGCGGTCCGTTTCTGCCGCGACCGGGGACTGGCGATGCTCCCGCGCGGCGGCGGGACCAGCCTGGCCGGCCAGTGCACGAACCACGCCGTGGTCATCGACTTCTCGAGTCGCTGCCACCGGCTGCTGTCGGTGGACGAGCAGGCGGGGACGTGCGAGGTCGAGCCGGGGATCACGGTGGACGACCTGAACGACCGGCTCGGTGCGACGCGGTGGTTCTTTGCGCCCGATCCGGCGACGAGCAGGCACTGCAACGTCGGCGGCTGCATCGGCAACAACGCGGCGGGAGCGAGGTCGATCCTGTACGGGCGGACGAGCGAGAACCTTGTGGGGATCGATGCATGTCTCTCGAGCGGCGAGCGACTCTGGCTGCGGCCGGGCGCTGCGGCGGCGGACCCACGGGTGTTCGAGCTCACGCGGCGCGTCTGCGGCATCGTCGCTGCTCATGCGGGCCTCATCGCCGAGCGGTTTCCCAGGACCATCCGCCGCAACGCGGGGTACGGCCTGGACATGATCCTGGCCCAGATGACCGCGGCGGGCTGGCGGGGCGGGGA
Organism: Phycisphaerales bacterium; assembly: GCA_022072615.1. Lineage (GTDB taxonomy): Bacteria > Planctomycetota > Phycisphaerae > Phycisphaerales > UBA1924 > JAEUJB01. Next base: position 29,745 of record JAJVHS010000040.1, on the reverse strand, counting down.
GCGGGTCGATCCTCACGTCGTTGAAAGGATCAACCTTGCGCCGCTGCTGTGCGGGAGCGAGGGAACGCTGGCGGTGACGCTGGGCGCGACGCTGACGCTCCGCGAGAAGCCGCGTTCCAAGGGGCTCGCGTGCCTGAGTTTCGCGTCGCTTGATGGAGCGATGGACGCGGTGAACCCGATCCTGACCACCGGGCCGTCGGCGGTGGAGCTGCTGGACGACACGGTGATCAACCTGGCACGGGCGAACCTCGAGTGCCGCAAGTACGTGGAGCTGATGCCGCGGGTCGAGCATGGGCCGCTGCGGGCGGTGCTGTTCGTCGAGTACTTCTCGACCGGCGGGGAGGCCGAGATCGCCGCGAAGTTCGAAGCCCTGCGGCGGGTGGTGCCGGGCGCCGCGGCGCAGTTCCACACGAGCCCCCCGGCGATGCTCAACGCCTGGAAGCTGCGCAAGGCGGGCGAACCGCTGCTGCACGGGATCCCCGGCAACCGCAAGCCGATCACGTTCGTCGAGGACAACGCGGTGCCGGTCGAGCGGCTGCCGGAGTTCGTTCGCGAGTTCCGGTCGATCGTCGAATCCCACGGGACGCGCGCGGCGTTCTACGCGCACGCGTCGGTGGGCGTGCTGCACGTGCGGCCGCTGCTCGACATCCACGACGCGGGAGACCGCGAGCGGATGCGGAATATTTCCCTGGAGGTCGCGGACCTTGCTCGGCGGATGGGCGGGGTGATGTCCGGCGAGCACGGCGACGGTCGGATCCGGGGGCCGCTGCTGGAGCGGTTCTTCGGCCCGGAGCTGATGCGGGCGTTCGCGCAGGTGAAGTCGGTGTTCGATCCGCGGAACCTGCTCAACCCGGGGATGATCGTGCCCGACACGGGGAGCACGCGGTCGATCGGCGCGATCACGAGCAACCTGCGGGTCATCCCCGCGCCGGCGGGCGAGGGATACTCGTTCGAGCGTCCCGAGGGCGCGGTGGTGCCGGTGCCCGCGGTCGACACGTACTTCGACTATGCGGACCAGCACGGGTTCGACGGCGCGGTCGAGATGTGCAACGGCGCGGGCGTGTGCCGCAAGAAGCAGGGCGGGACGATGTGCCCGTCGTACCAGGCGCTGCTGGACGAGCGCCATGCAACGCGAGGCCGGGGGAATGCGCTTCGGCTGGCGATCACCGGGCAGCTCCCGCGCGCGGGCGGCACGCGGCCGGAGCCCGGGGTCGCGTCGTGGGATGACCCGGGAACGATCGGCACGCTCGACTGGTGCCTGTCGTGCAAGGCGTGCAAGACCGAGTGCCCGAGCAACGTTGATATCGCGAGGCTGAAGGCGGAGTACACGGCGCAGCGGTACCGGTCGCAAGGGCGAGTTCCGCTTCGGGCCATGGTGTTCGGGCACGTCCGCCTGCTCAACCGCGTCGGATCGGCGACGGCGGCGGTTGCCAACTGGGCCAATTCGACGGCGCTTGCCCGGTGGATGACAAGCCGGCTCCTTGGGATCGACCGCCGGCGTTCGCTGCCGGGATTCGAGCCGTCGCTGGCGCGATCATTCGGAGCGAACCCCGCGGAAGATGATCGGCCGATCGTCGCGCTGTTCGGCGACTGCTTCACGATGTTCAACGAGCCGTCGATCGGGCGGGCGACGAGGCGGCTCCTCGACGCTCTTGGCTACCGCGTGGAACTGATCGACGCGGGGTGCTGCGGGCGAGCGATGATCTCGACAGGATTGCTCGACGATGCCATCCGCACGGTCGACGCGACCATCGAGCGGCTGCGTTCCTGGATCGAGAATGACCGGGTCAAGGCGATTTTGGTGGCCGAGCCCTCGTGCCTCTCCGCATTCAAGGATGACTGGCGGCAGCTCAAGGTCCGCGCTCCGGCGACCCTTCGAGCGGCGCTTGCCGCCAAGAGCTTTCTGCCGGAGGATTTCGTGCACCGGTCGTGGGACGAGCACCCTGTTCGCCCGGACATGGACGCGATCCGCTCACGCGCGGGCGAACTTGCTGCCGCGGGCGTGCTGCTGCACGGTCACTGCCACCAGAAGGCGCTGTGGGGCGTGCAGACCAGCGAGGGGCTGCTGAAGCGGCTGCTCGGGGAGTGCGTGAAGACGCTTGACACCGGCTGCTGCGGCATGGCGGGGAGTTTCGGCTTCCTCGAGAAGAATTACGACCTGTCGATGAAGATCGGGGAGCTCTCGCTGATGCCGGCGGTGCGATCGGCAGGGCCCGACGCGGTGGTGTGCGCGCCGGGAACATCGTGCCGGCACCAGATTCACGACGGCACGGGCGTGCGTGCGATGCACCCGATCGAGCTTGCCGCGACGCTGATCGCGGGCTGACGGGTCACTCGGGCTGGCGATCGGTGACGGTCCGGGTCTGTGGGTCGTAGCGGTAGATGTGCCCGGGTTCTTCGTTGATGGCCTTGTGCGAGCCGTCGCAGATGGGAAACTTGGCGCTGAGCCCGCAGGCGCAGATGAACAGCTTCTTGAGGTTGCCCTGCTCATCGCGCGGCCAGGCGGCGGGATCGCCGGGCGGCGCGTTGGGGTCGATCTTGATCGGCGTGCACTGGGAATGCCGGATGATGCGTGCCAAGAAGGCTCCAAAGAAAGTTCAAAGTTGAAAGTTCAAAGTTGAAAGAAGGCTCAGGGCTGAAAGCTCGCCGTGGTGGCGATCAGGCCGGGCTGGGGACGGACTGGAGAACCGATCGCAGGGCGGCGGCGGCGGCATCGGGCCGACCGGGCGTGACTGACCGCAGGACGATGCGATGGGCGCACACGGCTTCGACGTTGGAGGTGATGTCCTCGGGGATCACGTACTGGCGGCCGTGGAGGACGGCGGTGGCTCGGGCGGCCTGGGCGAGCGCGAGCGAACCGCGGGGGGACACGCCGACCTGGATCTGCTCGTGACGGCGGGTGGCGTTGGCGATGGCGACGATGTAGTCGAGGAGCGCGGGGTCCACGCGGACGGCGTCGGTCGAGAGCTGGAGTTCGAGCACGCCGGTCTTATCGATGACGGGTGCGAGCTCGTGGAGCGTCTTGCCGGCGGGGCGGAGGTCGAGGACGCGGGCTTCGTCGCGGGGAGTCGGGTAGCCCAGGTTGATCCTCATGAGGAAGCGGTCGAGCTGGTTCTCGGGCAGGGCGTAGGTGCCCTCGAAGTCGTGCGGGTTCTGGGTGGCGACGACCATGAAGGGCTGCTCGAGTGTGTAGGTGACGCCGTCCACCGAGACGGTGGCCTCGCTCATGGCTTCGAGCAGTGCGGTCTGCGTGCGCGGCGGGGTGCGGTTGATCTCGTCGGCGAGCACGATGTTGGCGAAGATGGGGCCGGGTTTGAAGACAAACTTCTCAGCATCACGCTTATAGATCGAGACGCCGATGACGTCGCTGGGGAGCAGGTCCGGTGTGAGCTGGATGCGGGCAAAGGAGCAATCCAGGCTCTTGGCGAGGGCGTTGGCGAGAACGGTCTTCCCGACGCCGGGGACGTCCTCGATGAGGACATGGCCGCGGGCCAGGAGCGAGACCAGGAGCATGTCCACGGCCGAGGGCGCGCCGAGAAAGACCTTGGCGATGTTGTCGCGGAGCTGCTGTATCCGTGCGGTCATTCGGGCGTGCTCGCGTTTGGGTTGCTGCGGCCCGGGGAGGTGCGTGTTGCCGGGACGAGCGACCGAGTATACGGCACCGGCGGGGGATGGACCTTATACTGGTGTTCCGGGCTTTGTGCCGAGAATCGGACGGGACAGATCACTCAAATCACCGCTCGTTCAACCGCGTTTGACAAGGTGGAATCGCACGCCGCCTTGCTTGGAACGGAGCTGACCGGCGACCTGCTATGTGCTCGTTGCCGGTACAACCTCCGCGGGCTGTCCGTGCGCGGGTTGTGCCCGGAGTGCGCGACCCCGGTGGCGGCGACGCTGCTGACGGTGATCGATCCGCAGGCGGCGGAGCTTCAGGCAATCCGCCGGCCTGTGCTGACGGCGATGGGGCTGGTGGCGTGGTCGCTGGGAGGGCTGGCGGCGGCGCTTGCGATGTGGGTCGTGCGCGTGGGTGACGCGGCGCCGGCGGTGCAGCCTGGCCCGTGGGCGGCGTGGACGGTTGCGGCGTGCCTGCTGTGCAGCGCGGCGGGGGGCTTGGCGCTGGTGAGTCCGCACGCCGGGATTCGGAGAATGTACGTGGTTTCCTCGCTGGTCGCGGTGACGGCGACGGTGGCGCTCGCGTGGACGGCGTGGACGCTGGTGGCGACGATCGACGGGCCGCGCGGTCGGCCCTACCTGATGGGATCGGAGTGGTCGCCGCGGTGGGCATGGAGCCTTGGATCCTCGGCGCTGGTCGGGGTGATCGTGCTGGGGTACCGGCCGGTGTTCCACATCCTGCAGGCACGCTCGTATCTGCTGCGAACGGGACAGGTCGAGCGGCAGACGCTTCGGGCGCTGGCCGCGAGCGCGGCGGTGATGCTGTGCGGCGATCTTGGGCAGGTGGCGCTGCGCGGCCTGCACGTTGAATCCGAGACGGTGCTGATGATCCCGATGTTCCTGACCGGCGTGGGGGCACTGCTGCTGACCGCGGGCCTGATCGGGATCGTCATCGACGTGATGCGGCTGCTGCGGGTCGTGCTGACACCGCCGCTGGGGCTGACCGACGTGCTGCGCGCGGCGCCGCCGGATGGCGGGCGCGTCGGCGCTGAGGGCACCGTGACGGGGCCGGTGCCGTGACGCCCGGGGAGCGCAAGCGGTTTGATGATCTGCTCGACGGCGTGGTGTCGGCGCTGCCGGCGGGGATCACGCGGCTGCTCGAGGAAGTGCCGGTGATCGTGCTGGACCGTCCCACGGCGAAGATGATCGAGGAGCTGAGCATCGAGCACGGGGAGGACATGTCGGAGGACGTGCTCGCCGGGCTGCATTCGGGGCTGTCGATCACCGAGCGGGGGATCGATCACGGCGGGGTGCTGCCGGAGGAGATCCATCTGTTTCGGGAGGGGATCGTGGAGCTCGCGGGCGGCTGGGAGCAGGAGAACGCGGACGAGATGGTGGCGGAGGAGATCCGGGTGACGCTGCTGCACGAGATCGGGCACCATTTCGGGCTCGACGAGGATGACCTCGAGGAGCTGGGGTACGGGTAGCGGGTCGCCGCTACGATTCGGCCGGTGGGCATGTGATGTCCAGGAACTGGTGGGCTCGGGGATTGCGTCCAAGGAGTTCGAGCATGTCGCGAGTGATGTCGAGGGTGTTGTCGGCCGCCTGCGCCGCGGTGGCATGCGCGGGCCTTGCTCAGGGCGCGTGGGCGCAATCCGCCGACGGCAAGGCCGTGGTGCGGACGGTGGAGCTCAAGGGCGCGATCGCCGAGCGGCCCTCGCCGTTCGGCTGGCTGTTTGAAGAGGACAACGAGCCGACGCTGCGCACGATCGTGGACGCGCTGCACAAGGCCGGCGAAGAAGACCAGACCAGCGCCGTGGTGATCCGCCTCAAGGACGCGGAACTGAACGCGTCGCAGGTGGAGGAGATCGGGTCGGCGATGAAGGCGCTGCGCGAGGCCGGGAAGAAGGTGTGCGTGTACGCGGAGGCGTACGGGCCCACGGAGCTGATGCTCGGTTCGTACGCGGACGAGGTCATCGCGCAGGACGGCGGGCCGGTGATGCTGCCGGGGATCCACATGGAGGAGATGTTCCTGGCGGACACCCTGGCGTGGATCGGCATCAAGGCCGACATGGTGCAGGTGGGCGACTACAAGGGGGCGAGCGAGCAGATGGCTCGCAGCGCGCCCAGCCCGCAGTGGGACCAGAACATCTCGGCGCTGCTCGACAGCATGTACGGGAACATGCGTTCGAAGCTGAAGGAAGGCCGGGGCCTGTCGGACCAGGAGCTCGACAAGGCGATGTCGGAGCTGTGGCTCGCGGATGCGGCCGACGCCAAGGCCGCGGGGGTGGTCGACACGGTGATCGACCTGCCGGGGCTCGAATCGCACCTTCAGCAGTACCTGGACGCGCCGATCTCGTGGGGATCGCCGCTGCTGGGGCACAAGCACGGGACCAGCCTGGACGCGTCGAACCCGTTCGCGCTCTTCTCCAAGCTCGCGGCCGAGCCGGATACGACGCCCGACGGTCCGACGATCGCGGTCCTGCACATCGACGGCGCCATCGTGGACGGTGAATCGGGTTCGGGCGGCCTGCTCAGCGGCGGCGAGAGCGTCGGATCGCGGACGATCCGCAACGCGCTCGAGGACATCCGCGACCAGGACATGGTGAAGGGGGTCGTCGTCCGCATCAACTCGCCGGGCGGATCGGCCACGGCGAGCGAAGTGATCTGGCAGGGTCTGCGCCGGGTGGCCGAACGCAAGCCCGTGTGGGTGAGCGTCGGTTCGATGGCGGCGTCGGGCGGGTACTACTGCGCCGTGGGCGGCGACCGGATCTTCGTCGACCCTTCGAGCATCGTCGGGTCGATCGGGGTCGTCGGCGGGCGCATGGCGCTCGACGGCGTGTACGAGAAGCTCAAGATCAACGTCGTCTCGCGGTCGCGCGGGCCGCGGGCGGACATGTTCCGGACGACCGGCGCGTGGACCCCGGAGGAGCTCGCGATCGTGCGCTCCAAGATGACCAGCACCTACGACCTGTTCACGCGGCGCGTCTCGGCCGGGCGGCCGGGGATCGACCTCTCGAAGGTCGCGGAGGGCCGGCTGTTCACCGGAGACCGGGCGGTCGAACTCAAGATGGCCGACAAGATCGGCGGGCTGCGCGACGCGATCGGCGCGCTGGCGGCGGAACTCAATCTCGACGAGTACGAGGTGCAGGACTACCCGGCGCCCAAGCCGCTCAACGAACTGGTCAGCGACATGCTCGGCGGGTTCATCCAGGCGCCCCGGACCGGACGGGCCGTTTCGCCGGTGATCGAGGCGGCGAGAGCGATGATCGGCGAGCGGGCGTGGTCGCAGCTGGAGGCGCCGATGGAGGCGTTCATGCAGATGCGGGACGAGCCCGTGCTGCTGGTGTCGCCCAAGGCGCTGATCTTCCGCTGATGCCCTGCGCCGGCGGCGGGATCAGTTGATCATGACGGTGAAGCAGCCCAGGACGATCGTGCCGCCGTGCGCGGTTGAATCGCCCAGGCGCGCGGCGGGCATGCCCCCGATCATGACGGTGGTCGAGCCCATGGCGATGGTGTCGGGCGGGCCGACGCACGTGCACATGTCGCCCACGCGCGCGGCGGGAAGGCCGCCGATGAGCACGGTCGGACAGCCCGGCGGGAGGATCGGGCCGCCCACGTGCGGGACGACGCCGGTGACCATCGGGCACACGTGCATGTCGGAGATTCGGGCTGCGGGAGGCATGACGGTCACTCCGGAGATCAGCCGCACCGATGCGGGAGCGGCGAGCCGTCGCTCTGGATGATGTCGAAACCGAACATTGGCTTGCCCAGGAGAAAGGCGGGCGACGCCTTGAAGAAGACCAGGTCCACCGTGCTCGCGGTGTTCAGCACCGCGGGCGCCGGTTTGAGCTCGCGCCTGGCGTCGTAGAAGTGCCACGAGACGCCGTTACTGATGAGCGCGTTGGGGATGTTGCGAGGATCAAAGCGGACGATGGCCTTGGAGACCGGTTCGTCGGCGGGCCAGGGGATATCCAGCGGATCCGCCGCGACCGGCTGGTCCATGGCCGCGCACCGCCACGTGAGAAGCCGGACCTGGCGGGTACGGGCAGGGTCGACCATGACCAGGACGGCGACATGCAGCGTGTCGGCGTCGTCCAGCACGACGGTGCCCGCGAGGAAATCGCCGTCGAACACGCCGATCTTCTTGGGAGTCGCGGCGGCGTTGACGCTGCCGGGCCACGGGAGCACTTGGAGCAACTGCCCGCCTTCGGTCTTGGCGGCCCGAATGACCCAGGCGGTGCGATCCGATCGCTCGAAGGTCTGCAGCCAGACGGGCGGCGAGCCGTCGAGCGGACGGGGCTCGCCGAGCTGGGGCTTTGCACCGGGGGCGAACGTCACCGGCGTCAGCGTGCCGCCAGCCACGCCGGGGGTCCAGAGCAGGGCCCGGCCGGGCATGGGGTTGTCGGGCGTTCCGTCAGGATCGATGCTCAGCGGCGCGACCAGGCGGCTGTCCTTTGATGGGACTCGGACGGACTCCGGCCGCGTGAGCGTGCCGTCGGCGGCGATGTGCTGCGCTCGGAGGTTCTCGCCCTCGATCCACGCGACCCAGTGGGCGTGGGTGACGGACCTGTTGGCGCAGGAGGAGATCTGGGGTGCGACGTCGGGCGGGACTTCGGCCATGTTCCACGCGTTGGTCGCGCCGCCTTCGTTGACGGCTTCGATCCGGTGCCTGACGAGCCGGGGCGGGTCGGCGGCTCGGTTGATGCTCACGCTGTACCGGATGGTGGAATGCCCGCCGTTGACGGTGACGGCGGCGTGCGACCGGGGCGTCACAGGGGCGAGGGTCAGCCGCACGCGGTTGGATTCGATGAGGTCGAGCTTGATTCGAACCAGCGCGGAGACTTCGAAGGTTCCCGGCGCGTGGATGTGAGAAACAGGGATGAGTCCGAAGTAGCCGGTGACGGTGTTCCCCGCCTTGACGGGCCTCGATGCCGGCGGCTTGAGGCCGGCCTCGCGCCACCGCTGGACCTCGATCCCGGTTGAAATTTCGGTGACCCGCATTCCCAGGACGGCGGGATGATCGAGCGGGGTGGGGATGGCGACATCGCCCGGGCCGGCATTGGTGAGCGTCAGCTCGCAGGAGGGGTTCTGCTGCACCAGGAGGTCGGTCGGCGTGATGGTCAGCTTGGCTTCGATCGGCATTCGTGGCCTCGGGTTACGGCAGGTTCTTCCAGCCTCGGAACGCAAAGAGGCACTTGGCGCAGAAGTTCCCCTCGCAGCTCTTGTAGCTCATGACGCAGATGCTCCCGTTGATGCCATCGTGCACCGCGGCGCTGGCTCCGCCGCCACCTGATGTGCGGTGAGCGTCCTGTCCGGGCCCGTGGAGGCGGAGCAGGACATGGCCGAACTCGTGGCAGGCATTCGACGTGGTGTCGTAGCCGAGCCACGGGGGCCCGGCGGTGAGCACGCGGGTGGTGTCGGAGTAGAACATCCGCCCGGCGTAGAGCAGGCCGGCGCGGTACTCCAGCGAGGTTCCGCTGGAGTCGGACGCCAGGCCGATGAGGCTCCACGTGGAGCCGTAGGGCGCCTGGACCAGGCACAGACCGGGGATGTAGCCGTTGTTGGCGAAGTGGCGAGCCACCCCGACGACCAGGAACTCCGACCAGAGCTGCTCGACCAGCGCGATGGAGTTTCCGGTCACGGTGGTCCCGGCGGGATCGATGCGCTGGGCCGAGGTGACGGACGGGTGAGCGTTGTAGGCCTCCGGGGTGCGCATCGGGACCAGGGTCACCGCGTCGCCCACCGAGAGCGCCGGGGCCCCGGTTTCCATGTACATGAGCACCGGGATGTTGAGGCTGAGGCCCAGCGCCGGCGCCGCAAGGATCGCGTCGGCGAGCGCGGTCCGGCGGGCGGCCTTCCAGTCGCTGTCGGACATCGTCTCGGGGGCGGTGCCGTGGTCGAATTCCACTTCGAGGAACGCCCGCGCGAAGTTCACGGGCAGGCTGTCGAACCCCTGTCCGAGGCCGACCTGTGGGGAGTAGCCCGTGCGAAGCTGGAGCGAGTTGTTGAGGTCCATGACGCCGACGTTGGCGCCGGAGTTGTCGATCATGAAACAGGTGGTGAGGTAATCGTCAGCGGTGGCGATGTTGTACGTGGTGTTGTTGACCTCGCCCAGGAGGGTGGCATTGACGCCGCTGGACGGTTGCTTGACATACCGGCTGATGCGGAGGTTGCGCCAGACGACCATGGTGCCGGTATCGACCTTGATGGCTCGGGCGCCGGTGCCGTCGGTCTCGTGCGGGAGCGGCTTGGCGGTATCGGCCGGTCCGATGTAGGCCCGGATCTTGTAGGTATCGCCGCCGCAGCGTGAAGGGGTGAAGATGACGCCCGCCTCGCCGCGGTCGTTGGTCTTGGCCCGGACTGCGTGCTTGTGCGACTCACCGGAAGGCGTGGCCTTGGTCGCGAGTTCGTAGAGGTCGGGCTTCTTGGCGCGTGCGGGCGAGTGCTCGGCGTTGAAGCCCGGCGTGGACGTGGTGGAGAAGAGCACGTCGGCAACATCGGAGCAGTCGTTGAGGTTCCCGTTGCCGCGCAGTCCGCCGCGATCCTTGTGGGCGTTTGGCTTCTGGGGATCGGCGCTGCTGGGCTTGGTCGCGCCGGTGGGGTTCTCCTCGGAGTTGGTGAGCTTGGCCGGCCCGGAGCCGCTGGTCGCGGCGGGCGGGCCGAGGGTCGATTCCCTCAGGGGCGGGCGGTTGAACTGGGTCGGGGCGTTGACATCGAGGGTCGTATCGAACGCGGGCAGGGGCTCCGGCTCGACGGCCTGGAAGTAGACGTAGCAGTCCTTGGCGGGCTTCCACTCGAGGGTGTAGGGGTCGAGCTTCTCGACCAGCGCAACCAGTGGGATCTTGCCGATCGGTTTGTTGGCATCGCGGAACTTGGTTTCCAGGGCGTACTGGTCGTCGCCGAGCGAGTGCGGGTACGCGGGGTCGTCGTTGACGAGCAGGAAGTTGCTCATCCACGACTTGAGGATCGTGTAGCCGCCGGGGATGCGGATCTTGGCGAAGTTGTCCCGCGTGGGACGCATCGGGTCTTCGGGCGGCGGGGGGAGCTGGGCGAGGATCCGCTCCTCGAGCATCTCCGCGAGCTTTGTGTCGGCGTTCGAGTCGTTTGCTTCCTTGAGGATGTCGCGCCAGAAGTACTCCCACGCCCCCTTGAATGCGTCCACGGCCTGCGCCCCGGTGCCGGGGTTCGCGGCGACCCCGGGGATCCCTCGGAACGCCTGCGTCGCCTTGGTGTGGTCGAGCGGCCAGTAGAAGAGGCCCAGGGCCTGGAGCCGGGCCATCCGGCCGCGCTCGGTGTTGGGTTCATCGGGGAACAGCGGGTCGAACTCGCCGAGGCGCAGGCTCAGCCGGTAGGCCGGGCGGATCACCAGCGTGTTCCAGAGCTCCTCGGAGGGGAAGCTCGGCGCCACGTGACCGATATCAATGCCCTCCGTGGGAAGCTTGCCGGGGCTTGATGCTGGGAGCGGGTCTTTGGGCATCGTGTTGAATTCCGGAGTGAGCGTTGACTCACGCGTCGGCGGGAGCGACGGGACTGGGCCCGTCGTGGACCTTGCGGAGCTTCTCCTGGGTAAGGGCCTTGTCGGGAACTCCCGGCTTTGACACCTTGTCGGTGATGTTGGCGATCTCCTGGAAGCTCTTGATGGCGGCGGTGGTGTTGGGGCCGTTGATGCCGTCGATCAGCGCGGTGTTGATGTTCAGGTTGTTGAGGCGCTGCTGGACACCGGGGACGCAGTACTGGTCCGGGGCGTTCTCGCAGACGGGGCTGAGGGCACCGATGCGCAGCTCCCACGTGATGGGCACATCCCCGCGGAGCGCCTGGTCATCGGCGGCGGGGGGCGGGCTTCCGGTCGGCGGCGGCGGATCGGTATCCGATGCTTTCACGCGGACGGTGAGGGTGGCGTGGGTGGTCGCGTCGGGGATCGGGTGCTTGAGCTGGCCGTTGGAATCGGTCTTGCCCTTGAAGGTGCCGCCGGTCGGGAGCGCGAGCTCGTACGACACGCCCGCGAGGGGCTTGAAGCCTTCCTTCAGGATCCTGACGCGCAGGAAGAGCGAACCCTGCTTGATCTTGAACTTGTTGAACTTGCCGGTCTGGCCGGACTCCTTCTCCTCGGACTTGGAGGGGATCTCGAGCTGGTCGCCGCCCTGCGCGAGCTTGTTGCCCTTGAAGAGCATGTTCGGGCTGGCGCGCTTGAGACGGTCCTTGTTCTTCTCCCAGATCGTTTCCCAGGAGAGGATCCCGTGCTTGGCGGCGATCGCGGAGATGTGGTCCTCGTTGCGAGCGGTGTACATTCGGGTCGCTCCCTCTCAACTGGCGGGTTGCCACTCGTCTCCGTGGATATCGGGAAAACAGATTTCGACCGACCCGTCATGCACGCCGTCCCACCGCGCCTTGCCTTCTTCGTCCGTCACGCCTTCCTGGATGGAGCCGTCCGGCAGCTTGACCTTGTAGCGGTGATTCGGAGCCGGGTTGCCTTTGTCATCGACCAGGTGAACACCGACCCAGGTGAGCGCGGGCTGAGGCTCGCCCGCCTGCGATGCTTCCGCGGCCGCCGACGAAGAGACCGTGCCGATGCCGGCACCTTTCTTTTCCTTGCCGCCTTCCGCGGGCTTCTGCTTGGCGCCGGGTTCGGCGGTGATGGCGTCCTTGGCCTGGAGCGGGTCCTTGACGGCCTCGAGCGTGCACTGGGTGAAATCCTTGGGACCGGGCATCTCTCGACCTCGTTAGTTGATCATGACCATGCCGCCCGCGAGCTTGAGCATGGCCGAACCCTGCACGGACGCGTTCGTTCCCTTGACCTCTGTCTGCGCCGGAGATTCGAGCGTCGCGCCCGCGGTCCCCTTGAGTCCGAGGTTGGCGGTGGCCTCGGCGGTGATGTTGGCGTTCGCCTTCATGGTGATGTCGGACTTGGATTCGAGCTCGATCTTCTGGGCGCCGACGGTGACGCCGCTGGAATCGATGGAGATGTGGCACTGGCCGACCTTCACGGTGACGTGAGACTCGCCCTCGATGACGATCTCCTTGGCCTTGATTGAGTACTTCTCCTTGACCTTCGTCGAGGCCTTGGCGTCGAACTCCTGGGCGACGTCGTCCTTGACCTTGAGCGACATCGACCCGGTGACCTCGCGCATCTCCTTGCCGGCGATCTTGGTGCTGACGTCGCGGCCGATCTTCTCGAAGTGGTCGCGGTCGACGGTGGCGTGATGGTCCTGCTTGATGTGGTCGACGCGGTCGCGCTGCACGACGAGGTGGCGGTCGCGCTCGATGGTCTCGTGGCGGTCGTTCTTGGCCCGGATTTCAAGGTCTTTCTGGGCGTGGAAGAAGACGACCTCGCTGCCCTTCTTGTCCTCGAAGCGCAGCTCGTTGAAGCCTCCGCCGTCGGGGGTGGAAAGGCTCTTCCACGTGGAGACGGACGCGAAGTCGGGCAGCTTGTAGGGAACGTTGGATTCGGAGTTGTAGACGCGGCCGGTGATGATGGGGCGGTCCGGGTCGCCCTCGAGGAACTCGACGACGACTTCCTGGCCGGTGCGGGGGATCATCATGGTCCCCCACTGCTTGCCCGCCCAGTGCTGGCAGACGCGGATCCAGCACGAGCTGTTCTCGTCGCCCTTGCTCTCGCGGTCCCAGTGGAACTTGACCTTGACGCGGCCGAACTCGTCGGTGTGGATGTCGTTGCCCTTGGGGCCGCACACCATCGCCGTCTGCGGTCCGGGGATGGTGGGCTTGGGCGTCGAACGGGCGGGCCGCCAGAGCACGTCGGAGGCGACCGCGGTGAACCGGCAGGAGTACTCCTCCTCCGTCCCCCCGCGCTGCGCGAGGAAGGGGTCGCTCACAGCGCGGTGGACCGCCTCGGTAACGAGCCACTTCTTGCCCTTCCACGAGTCGCGGGGCGGTGCGCCGAGCTCGAACGTGCAGCCGACGGCGATGCCGCGCGAGTTGCCCGCGCCGGTTACGAGCTCCTGCGAGGACTGGAGCTCCTGGAGCCTGATCTTGGCGATCTCCTCGCCGGCTGCCTTTTCTTCGTACTCGCCGGGCGCGTCGAAGATCTCGAACTCTTTGGCCGCGTGCTTGGGCGGGTTCTCCGCGGGAGCGAGCAGCGGGGTGCTGGGCTTCTTGAAGTTGAAGTCCGTGGTCGCGTACTTGGCGGGCTGGACCGATTTCTCGTAGGTCCAATCGAGGATGACCTGCTTGTCGAGGGCGCGGCCGCGCGACCCGGCCCAGTCGATCTTCTCGTAGCCCTTGAAAGGGGCGAAGGCGGTCGGCGCGTCGACCAGGTGCATGGTGTGCTTGCCGTTCTCGGCGTGCTCGAAGTAGTAGGTGATGCCCTCCTGCTCCAGGAGCCGGCTGACGAAGTTAAAGTCGGTCTCGCGGTACTGGACCTGGTACTCGCGGGGTTTGTAGTCGCCGGAGAGGTTGGCCTTGAAATCGGCGAAGTTGTAGAGGCCGAAGACCGCCTTGACGACGTCGGGGATGGACTTGTTCTGGAAGATGCGGCAGTCGGCGGTGCGGGTGAGCAGCCAGAACCACGGGACGATGCGCAGCTCGTAGCGGGCATGCTCGCCGGGCGCGCCGGTCTGGACCGCGCGGGAGACGATGCCCGAGAAGCAGCGGGACTTGCCGTCGCCGCGGAGCATGCGGATGGTGACGGGCATGCCGAGGATCTTGTCGAAATCGACGCTGTGATCATCGCTGGTCACTTCGGCGTCGATCTCGTAGAGGCGCGAGAGCAGCTCGCGGCAGGTAAACCGGACGAGCAATAGCTTGTCCTTGCCCAGCGGGGTGTCGATGGCGATGAAGCGGTTGTCCTGGGTCAGCGGCATTTCACCGTCCTCGTGGTTTTTCTGCAGTGCACCGCGACATCGCTACCGCTCCTCTGCCTAGAACGCGTACTCGAACTCGCTGTCCTTGACCGCGACGTGGACCTTCTCGATCGGTTTGCCCTCCACCATCCGCTCGAGGATCTCACGGCCGATGCGCGGCAGCATCTGGCGGGTGATGATGGCGTCGATGGCCCGGGCGCCGGATTCGAGCTCGGTGCACCTGGCCACGATGGTCTCGACGACCGCCGGGTCGTACGTGAACGGCACGCGGTGGCCTTCCTCCACGCGGCGGGCGATGCGCGAGAGCTGCAGCGCGATGATCGATCGCATCATCGAGTCGGAGATCGGGTAGTAGGGAACGACGTTGATCCGCCCGAGCAGCGCGGGCGGGAAGACCTTCAGCAGCGGCTCGCGCAGGGCCTTCTGGAGCGCCTCGGGGTCGGGCTTGAGCTCGGGGTCCTTGCACATGTTGACGACCAGATCGGTGCCCGCGTTGGAGGTAAGCAGGATGATCGTGTTCTTGAAGTCGATGTCGACGCCCTCGGAGTCCTTCATCATGCCCTTGTCGAAGACCTGGAAGAAGATCTCGTGGACGTCGGCGTGGGCCTTCTCGACCTCGTCGAGCAGCACGACCGAGTACGGGCGACGGCGGACCGCCTCCGTCAGGACGCCGCCCTGGCCGTAGCCGACGTACCCGGGCGGCGAACCCATGAGCGTCGAGACCTTGTGGGCCTCCTGGTACTCGCTCATGTTGATCGTGATCAGCGCGTGGGTGCCGCCGTAGAGGGACTCCGCCAGCGCGATCGCCGTTTCCGTCTTGCCGACGCCCGACGGGCCGACGAGCATGAACACGCCGATCGGCCGCTGCGGGTTGTCGAGCTTGGCCCGGCTGAGCTGGATGCGCTTGGCGATCTCTTCAAGGCCGTGCCTCTGGCCGATGACGCGTTTCTCGAGGGTGTCGGCGAGCTTGAGCACGCTCTCGATCTCGTTGCGGACCATGCGGCCCACCGGGATGCCGGTCCAGTCCGCGACCACGGAGGCGACGGCCTGACCGTCCACGCTCGGGAGGATGAGCGGGTTCTCTCCTTGGAGCGACGCGAGCTCGGCCTGGAGCTTCTTGAGTTCCTCCATCGCGGCCAGGCGCGCGTCCTCGGAGAGGGGCTGGGCCATGGGCGCAGCGCCGTTGGCGGCAGCAGCCGCCTGGGGCGCCGCGGTGGCGACGGCTGCGCCCGTGTCGGGAGAGACGCCGCCGGCCCGGAGCTTGCCGCGGATCGCGAGAATCTTCTCGACCAGTTCCTTTTCGCGAGCAAAGTGGGCGTCGAGGTCCTTCAGCCGGGCCTGCTCGGCTTCGAGCGAAGAGACGACCTCCTTGCGACGGTCGGCATGGTCGACGCCGATGGCGGTTTCGCGGTCGATGATCGCCAGTTCGGTCCTGAGGCCCTCGATCCGGCGCCGGCAGTCGTCGATCCGCGCCGGCACGGCGTGCAGGCTGACGGCGACGCGGGCGCACGCGGTATCGAGCAGGCTCACCGCCTTGTCGGGGAGCTGGCGGCCCTGGATGTAACGCTTGGACAGCTTGACGGCGTTCTCGAGCGCCTCGTCGAGCACCTGGATCTTGAAGTGCTTCTCCATGACGCCCGCGAGGCCGCGGATCATGAGCAGCGCCTTCTTCTCGTCGGGCTCGTCGACTTTGACGACCTGGAAGCGGCGGGTGAGCGCCGGGTCCTTCTCGAAGTACTTCTTGTACTCGGCCTGGGTCGTCGCGCCGATGGTGCGGAGCGTGCCGCGGGCGAGCGCGGGCTTGAGGAGGTTCGCCGCGTCGTTCTGGCCGGCGGCGCCGCCCGCGCCGATGAGCGTGTGGCACTCGTCGATGAAGAGGATGATGGGCCGGGTGGACGCCTGCACCTCGTCGATGACCTGGCGGAGGCGGTTCTCGAACTCGCCCTTCATGCTCGCGCCGGCCTGGAGCAGGCCGATGTCGAGCGCGAGCATGCGGACGTCCTTGAGCTGGGGGGGCACGTCGCCGGCGACGATGCGCTGGGCGAAGCCCTCGACGACCGCGGTCTTTCCGACGCCGGCTTCACCGGTGAGGATGGGGTTGTTCTGGCGGCGTCGCATCAGGATGTCCACGCACTGGCGGATCTCCTCGTCGCGGCCGACGATGGGGTCCATCTTGCCGGCCCGGGCGTTCTCCGTCAGGTCGACGCAGAATCGCTTGAGCGCTTCTTCCTTGCCGAGCTGGGCCGGGGCGATGGCCCCGGACGATTCGCCCGGCGCCGCGCCGGCGCCCGCCCCCATGCCGCTGCCGTCGCTGGCGATCTGGCCTTCCTCGGGGCTGGCGCGAAGGAGCTGGGCGAACTCGTCGGTGAGCGTGTCGGGCTTGATCTTCTCGAACTCGCGCGAGACGCTGAGCAGCACGGGCCTGAGCGCCTCGGTCTTGACCCATGCCACCATCAGGTGCCCGGACCGGACCTGCGACTCGCCGAACATCAGCGTGGCGAATCCCCACGCTTCCTTGACGGTCGCGTCGAGGTGCCCCGACAGATCGGAGATCGACGTCGACCCGCGCGGGAGGCGATCCAGCGCCGCGGTGATATCGGAGGCGAGCTTGCTCGGGTTGATCTGGAAATGGCGGATGAGCTGGTGAAGGTCCGAATCCTGGTTCTGGAGGATCTGCTGGACCCAGTGCACGATCTCGACGTACGGGTTGCCCCGGAGCTTGCAGAACACGGTGGAAGCCTCCAGCGCCTTGTAGCAGAGGCTGTTGAGCTTCCCGAAGAGTTTGACTCGGCTGATCTCGGCCATCTCCCACCCCTTGCCGCCGGGTGCTGACCCGGCATCTGTGTCGTCGGCACTCCCACCGCTCGCGTGCGACCGGCTATTCGTGCCGAACGGTACGGTCTCCCTGCGTGACCAGATCGTCGCGGTCGTGCGATGCATCAAGCGACCGCAGCCACGTCGTCCACCCCAGCCGCGACCCGGTCTCCCGCGGCCCGCCGAGCCGTATCTCCGGAACCTCGGGCTGCTCGAGCACGAGCTGGAACTCAAAGTCGGTCTCGAAGCCCACGTAGTTACGCACCCACGCGATGAGACGCTTGTGACTTGGTCCGCCCGGGAGCAGCCGGCAGTAGTCCCGCAGCTTCAACGGGCCAAGGCGGATGCGGATGCAGCTCTGGACATCCCACGTCCGGCTGCCGACGACCGCCCCGCGGCCCAGCGCCGTCGAAGCGCGCCGGGCGCCGAGGTGGCACCAGTCTCGCTCGGGCAGGTCGAGCCAGCGCCCGACGAACTCGATCACCTGTGCCCGGACCCCGAAATACGAGCGCACGATCGCCTCGAGGCCCTCGGCGTTGCGCGTCGGGTGCGAGAGCCTGCCGCAGTAGTGGAGCTTGGCCTCGTCGGGCAGATCGTCCCGGCGCATCAGCGACGGCATCCCCAGGCCGCAGAGGCTCCCGACGTACGTGACATACCGGTCCTCGTCGGGCCGGTCGGCGCTCACGGTCATCTGGTTGACCGACCACGCCCGGTAGAACAGCGAGATCATCCGGTGGTTGAAGATGTCCAGGAAGCGGGCGAGGGTCGGGTCGGAGGCGTTGCGCTCACGATCGCGGGCGTACTCGGTGAGGTGAAGCGGCAGCGGGCCGTGCGGCCCGAGCATGCCCATGAAGTTCACGTAGACCCGCCCGGCTCGCGCCTCGCCCATGGCCTTGAAGCGCGGGATGGTGACCGGTGGGAACGCGAGCGAGGGTTCCTGGACGAAGCGGACGACATCGAACGACGGCAGCGACGAAGACCCCAGGCGGGGCAGGTTCGGATACGCGGTCTCGAGGAGGCGGCAGAGGTAGAAGAAGTCCGGGGCGTAGAAATCGGCGTCGTGGAGCCAGCGCTTCGAGGCCGCGAGCGGGACGGCGGTCGATGATGGCGAATCGAGATCTCGCCGTTTTTCGGGCGTCGACGGCGGCGGCGTTTCGGGTTGTGGAGCTCTTGCGGGCGGCGCCGGCGCGGACTTGGCGACCGCGGGCGGAGCGGCCGGCGGCTTGGCCGGCGCCGGCGGTGCTGGGGGACGAGTCCCCGGCGCGACAGCGGGCCTGGCCGGCGAAACGGGCCTCGCGAGAGAAGCGGGCCCTGCCGGTCGGGGGATGATGGGCCGCGCGGCGGGGGCCGGCCGCGCCCCGGGACCGCCCGGCGTGTTGGGCGGCGTGCCCGGCGGGCGGGGAGGTTGCCGCGGGGCGGAACTCACAGCAGCGACCTCCGGCCCATGCGTGCCGGCCAGCGCATGAGTTCTTCGCGGCCGGCGCTGTAGATCACCGTTTCGGTGAAGGAGTTCATGCTCACGTAGCGGGCGAAGAAATGGTCCAGCACCGCGCCGAGAACGAAGCCCGAGCCCCCCTCGAAGTTCGCCTGGTCGAGCACGATCCCGACTTCAAGCCCGCGGCCGAACACGATCGGCCCGGGCGTGGTGATACGGCGGGTGATGGGCTCGACCCGAACCGACTTCACACCGTCGACCTGCTTGCGCATCGAGGGATCGCCGCGGTCGCTGTAGAGTCGGAGGATGTCGCGCAGGGCGGCGGCGCCCTCGGCGGGGCCGGACGAGCCGCCGGCGCTCGACGTGGTGTCGCAGATCGAGAGGTAGTTGAGCGAGAGGTGGCTGATCAGGCGCCACGACAGGTCCCCCTCGGACTGCCCCGGCCGAGCATCGACGTGGGACGCCCGCGGCGCCGTCGGACCGACCATCACCCGCGTCGCGGAGACGGGGGCGCCGACGTCGAGCGTGAAGTGCGTGTCCATGTTGCCGAGCACGATGTGGATCGGCAGGTCACGGTTCGTGCACATGGTCTCGATCGAGAGCTGGCGGATGTCCTCGGAGTAGGGGGCGTTGGCCGCGTCCACCAGCGAGAGGTACACGTCGCTGCCGCCGTAGCTGGTGGTGCGCCGGCCGGCCCGCTGCTCGCGCTCGGTCATCGTGCGCGGCACCCGGTTGACGGCGAAATAGGCGCCGGTGGAGGCGCCGCCCGAATCGGTGTCGCGGGCCGCGTAGAAGGGCCGGAACACGGTCTGGTCCTCGGCCTGGGCGCCGATGCCGGTCACCGACGTGACGGAGTAGACCTCGAAATCGAGGGGGCGCGTGCGGTCGGGGATGACCTGGAGCTCGCTGAATCGCTCGGTGATGAAGATACGGTCGGCCCGCTTGGGGAAGAGGTTGACCGCGGGGGTGCAGTACAGGCCCACATGACCCGTCTCCACCACGTTCTCGAGCTCGGGCTTTTCCTGATCGAAGAGGAAGACCAGGTCCACCTCGCTGGTCTCGCAATGGACCAGCGCCGACCGCAGGCCGGTCACGGCGGCAAAGAGGAACCGCTGCGGGAACGCGAAGTACTCCTGGAGGAGGCGGTACCCCTGGAAGCTGCGGGAGTCGTATGGCAGCAGGGCCTCGTCCTCTTCAAACCCGACGCGCTCGACGCTGGAGGGGTCGAAGAACTGTGCGTACGCGGAGACCCGGCTCCCCGCCTCGGGAACGGACCTGACGATAACCCCGCGGCAGTGACCGAAGACCTGCTCGTAGATGCGGCCGGCAACGCGCGTCTCGCCGCGGAAGTTGAGGACCAGGCGGTCAAGCTGGAGGCGCGACATCGTCAGCCCGGCGGTGGCGGCGAGGCGGATCCGCATCGCACCGCGGACGGTTCCGGCGGGCGAGGCGACCGACCCGAGGTTCAGGACCCCCACGTCGCGGGTGTAGTACTGGGCTTGCGTCAGCCGCATGGGGTACAGGAGCACGTCGTGGGCCGAGCGGTAGTCGCAGGTGGTCCGGTCGCCCTTGCCGATGATGCTCCGCAGCGTGGAGCCGCGGGGGAGGCTGTAGCCGCCGGCGAGCTCGGCGTCGCCGTAATCGGGCGTGAACTCGACGACGCACATCGACGGCGTCGGCGCGAGGTAGTGCGGGAACACCGCCTGGAGAAGGTTCTGCGTGAACCGCGGGAACTCGGCGTCGAGCTTGAGCTGGACGCGGGCCGCGAGGAACGCGAAGCCCTCGAGCAGGCGCTCGACGTAGGGATCAACGCACTCCTCGCGCAGATCGTCGATCGCCAGTCGCGCGGCGATCTTGGGGTGCTCGCGCGCGAACTCCCGGGCCATCCCCTGGAGGTGGCCGAGTTCCTGTTCGTAGTACCTCAGCAGGCGCCGGTCCATGCGCGGGATCGTGCCGGCGCGGTCAGACGCGCCGCTCCTTGATGTCACACCGCCCGGTTTCGAGGTCGATCTCGGTGCGGACGTACAGGGCTTCGGGCATCGGCAGCGGGCAGAGCTGGCCGGTGATCTCCAGCGCAAAGCCGTTGCGCGACGTCTCCGACCGGCTCTCGATCACGTGGACGTCGAGCGACTGGCCGATGATCCGCGGCTCGAAGGTCTGGATCGCGTCGCGCACCATGGAGACGATCTGCTCGGGCGGAACGCCGCTGGCCGTGAGCCCGGTGAGATCGGGCATGCCGTAGTTGAGGACGCTGCGCGCGGCGAGGGGAAACTCGTTGATCTCGTCGGTCAGCGGCTTGCAGGGGCAGTTGAGCAGCCAGGCGAGGTCTCGCACGACCGCGCGCCGCAGCATCACCATCGACATCACTCGCCGCGAGATGGGCTCCTCGCGGACCTGCGGTTCGTCGTCGGTCAGCCGGTCGAGCAGCGACGGCTGGAGGCGTTCGGAGGTGGTTAGTTCAGCCACCGCTGGACCCCCCGTCTGTGCCCGGCCCATCGATCGTGAGCCGCCGGACGTTGAGGATCGCGACGTCGTCGGAGTCGGTGGCGAAGACTCGCTGCCCGGTGGCCAGGCAGGTGCCGGGGACCGGCTCGGTGAAATCGGTCCGCCGGGCCATGCGGATGGCGCCGTCTTCGGCGAGTTCGGACCCGGGGTAACGGGTCGGGATGAGGGCGGGCTGGGTGGCGCCGGTGGCGAGCGTCACCATCGCGGGCGTCCAGACCACGTCGCGCAGGTCGGTGGGCGGCTCGGTCGAGATCTCGCGGATGCGTGACCACGGCGCCCAGTAGTACTTGCCGTCCATGATGAGTTCGACCAGCGGTCCGAGGCGCGAATCGGCGTCCATGATCCACTCGAAGCGGCGGTCATCGACGGCGCCCGGCGTCGCCGGTGCGGCCTCGAGCGCGGCGGCTCGGAGTTCAGCGGCGGCGGCGTGATGACCCTGAGCGGTGAGGGCGACGGCCTGGACCATGGACCCGATCCAGGCGTCGGGCTCGCCCAGGATCATCGGCGAGCGTCTGCCGGCGAAGACGTCGGCCCGGAGCAGCTCGCACATGATGGCGGGCCGGTACATCTGGGCCATGAGGAGGTTCTTGGCATCGATCTGCGAGGCGACGGCGAGCTGGTCGAGTGCACGTTTCCAGTCACCGTTGACGCACAGGAGCTGGAAGAGGAAGACGCGGAGCCTGGGGTTGGCGGCGTCCTTGCGGACGGCGTCCTGGAGCGCGGCGAGTGCCTCGGGGAGTCGGGCTTGCTTGACCAGGTCCTCGGCGAGCATGCGTCAACTCCATTGCCGAACGTCGGCTGGTCGCCCGGACCTCGTGCGGCGCATTCGAAAGACGCGTCGCCCGAGTGCCGGGTGCAACACCTTGCCCGGCCTGGGTCAGGAAGCAATGGCGCGCCGACGCCGGGAGGCGACGGCGGCCGGTGAAGGCTGTACGGCGATCGAGATCAACCGCCCTTGTTATCCTTGACGTCCCACCAGGCCTTGGAGGAGGCGGCCTTGCCGCCCTTCTCGTCGATGGGGGTGTATTCCCACTCGATCTTCGAGAAGCGGAAGGAGAGGTTCTCCATCGGGAAGTCGCTGCCCGACGAGACGCTGGGCTGCAGCGCGGAGATCACGATGTCTTCGAAGGTGTACTTCATGAAGACATGCTTGTCCTTCGTCGCCTGACAGAACTCAACGATGGCGCTCTTGATGTGCGTGCCCGTGGCCAGGTGCCAATTGAGCTTGGGGGTCGACTTGTCGACGCGTTTCATCACCGAGACGTCGGCGACATCGACGCGGCCGGAGGTCGACTGACCGCCGCCGGAGAACATGGAGCCCATCTGCGACATCCCGTGCTGGAACGAGAGCAGCTGGATCCACTCCTTGTGTTTGCTGTCGGTGCACTCGGCCGGGACCCCATCGAGTTTCAGGTAGATATCAACCGCCATTGGACGCTCCCTTCGTCGTGAGACATGCGTGACCCGCGGGCGGCGAGCCCGCATGACATTCAGCTCGGACCTCGTCGCGACCCGCCGCACCCCCACGACTCAGGGTGATCGATGCCGCGACGATCGCTCTCTCGAACCCGCCGGCTCGCGGACTGCTGCCCGAGCCGGTGGCTTTGAAGCTTCAGCGCCTTTACTGCTTGCCCGACGGCAGCTTGGAGACCAGCCGCAGCGACACGGTGAGGCCTTCGAGCTGGTAGTGCGGACGCAGGAAGAACTTGGACGAGTAATAGCCGGGGTTGCCGGGCACCTCGGCGATCTGCACCTCGGCGGCGGCCAGCGGCCGGCGAGCCTTGGCGTCCTCGCTCGCGCCCGGGTCGGGCTCGACGTACTGCATGATCCAGTCCTGCAGCCAGCGCTGCATGTCGGCCCGTTCCTTGAACGACCCGATCTTGTCGCGGACCATGCACTTGAGGAAGTGCGCGAAGCGGCAGGTCGCGAAGAGGTAGGGCAGGCGAGCACCGAGATTGGCGTTGGCGGTCGCGTCCGGATCGGAGTACTCCGCCGGCTTGTGCAGGCTCTGAGCCCCGACGAACACGGCGTAGTCCGTGTTCTTCCAGTGCGAGAGCGGCATGAAGCCGTTCTTGGCCAGTTCCGCCTCGCGCCGGTCGGTGATCGCGATCTCGGTCGGGCACTTCATGTCCACGCCGCCGTCGTCGGTCGGGAAGGTGTGGCAGGGCAGGCCCTCGACCATGCCGCCCGATTCAACGCCGCGGATCCGCGCGCACCAGCCGTAGAGCTTGAAGGCTCGGTTGATGTTGACGCCCATGGCGTATGCCGAGTTCCCCCAGACGTACTTGGTCGAGTCGGCACCCGCCGTGTCCTCCTCGAAGGCGAAGTCCTCGACGGGGTTGGTCTTGGCGCCGTAGGGGATGCGGGCCAGGAATCGCGGCATGGTGAGGCCGACGTAGCGAGCGTCGTCGCTCTCCCGCAGGCTGCGCCACGCGGCGTACTCGGGGCCCTGGAAGATCTTCGTGAGGTCGCGCGGGTTGCTCAGCTCGCTCCACGACTCCATGTTCATGACGGTCGGGTTGGTCGCCGAGATGAACGGGGCGTGCGCGGCCGAGGCGATCTGCGCGATCTGGCCGAGCAGCTCGACGTCGGGAGGCGTGTGGTCGAAGTAGTAGTCGCCGACGAGGCAGCCGTAGGGCTGGCCGCCGGGCGTGCCGAACTCCTGCTCGTACACCGCCTTGAAGATCGGGCTCTGATCCCAGGCCGTTCCCTTGAAGCGGCCCAGCGTCCTGGCGAGGTCCTTCTTGGAGATGTTGAGCACCCGGATCTTCAGCGTTTCATCGGTCTCGGTGTTGTTGACCAGGTGCGAGAGCCCGCGCCACGCGGATTCGAGCTGCAGGAAGTCGGGGTGGTGGATGATCTGGTTGATCTGGTCGCTGAGCTTGCGGTCGATGGCGGCGATCATCGCCTCGATGCTCTTGACCGCGTCATCGGAGATCAGCGCCGTGGTCGCCAGCGCCTGCTCGGCGAGCGTGCGCACCGCGCTCTCGATCGCCTGCTTGGCGCCGCTGGTCTTGGGCTTGAACTCCTTGTTGAGCAGGTCGGACAGCCCGCCGGACTCAACAAGACCGACATCCAGTTGTCCCTGGGATTGGGCCTCAGCCATTGGAGCCTCCGTCCTGCGGCTTGGGCTGCGCCGCCAGCGCCTTGAGCAGGCTGGGATCGTTCAGCAGCTTGGCAACCAGGTCGCCCGCGCCCGACTTGCCATCCATGTACGTCAAGAGGTTGGAGAGCTGGGTCCGCGCTTCGAGCAGCTGGCGGAGGGGCTCGATCTTCCGGGCCACCGCGGCCGGCGAGAAATCGGCCATGCTCTCGAAGGTGATATCGACGGCCAGGTTGCCCTCGCCGGTGAGGGCATTGGGCACCTGGAACGCCACGCGCGGCTTCATGTTCTTGAGGCGGTCGTCGAAGTTGTCGACGTCGATCTCGAGGAACTTCCGCTCGGCGACGGGGGCGAGCGGTTCGGCCGGCTTGCCCGACAGATCGGCCATCACGCCCATCACGAAGGGGAGGTTGATCTTTTTCTCCGCTCCGTAGAGCTCCAGGTCATACTCGATCTGGACGCGGGGCGCGCGGTTGCGCTGGATGAACTTCTGACTGCTCGCCTTACCCATGACACGCGCTCCTTGGTTGAGGCCCGTGAGCCCGCCACCACCGCTCGTCGGCTGCCGAGGACGCGCCCAACCTGACCGGGCCTGTTGCGCTGCGGCGTGCCGACGCTGATCCGGATTGCCTGAAAACCCGCCCGCTCGCTCGCCCCGCGGGACGAGAACAACCTCGCTGGGACGCCCCCCATTCAACCGGCCGTCGCGGCGCCCCGCTGGCGGCGGCCGGAGACCATCACCCCGTCGGCTGCTCGGGCGGCGTGCTGATACCGACGAGCATCGCGACCGCGTCGGGGGTCAGCACCTTCACGATGTCCGCGAATGACTTCCCCACCATCTGCTCCGCACAGCGTACGAACAACGGCACCGGGCTTGACGGCTCCACCCGCTCATAGTAACTGACAATCTTTCCGAAAGCGAGCAATACATCATCGCGGCTGGCGACCTCGCCCGCGAGGCGCGCGCCGCGGCCGGCACCCTCCCCACCGGCCTCCGGCTCGCCTGTACGGGGATCGGCGACCGGCGTCGGCAGCCGCTTGCGGATCTGCTTGGCGATCTCGCCCAGCAGCTGTCGCACGGGGGAGAAGTCGATCGATCGCCCGCGTCCGACACGATCCGTCAGGCTGTTCTCGATCGCCTTCACGTGTTCGAGGCAGGCATCGACTTCGCCGGCCCGGGTCGTCAGTGCTTCGGGTTCGACATCCCGGAAGGCCGCGTCGATGGTCGCGGCATCGGGGTTAAAAGCGCCCTCTCCCGCGAGCGGCGGGAGTTCGCCCATCGCGACCAGGATCTCCCGGTACCCCACGCGGCCGACCATCCGCGATTCGGCGAGCGGCAGTTCCGTGATTCCCTCGAGGATCCGGAGCGGGTCACCCATCGAGCCCGGAGGTGCCACCAGCGCAGAAAGGATGTTCACCCTTTCGGTCGGGTCGTTGCCGTCTTCGGGATCCAGGCGGGGGAACATCGTGTCCCAGTACTGGTCGATCAGCCCGCGCAGCACCGCGAGGCTGTCCACCAGGCCGGGGAACCCTGAAAGCCGCAGTTCCGAGGCCGTCAGCAGCACACCCAGCCGCAGGTCCTTGGACCTCACCAGCAGCTCGAGCGCCCCGTCGCGGACCACCCGCCAGTCCGGCGGGATTGCCTCGGTACCGGCGAACTGATCCTCGGGCGTGCCCTCGGACGCCCGCATGACCTCCATGTACCGCTGGTCGTAGCGCAGGTCATCACCGCCCGGCTGTTCCGGGCTGACCGGCGAAAGAACCCTGCCCAGATCGATGGCTCCCAACGGCACGCCTCCGAAGTGTCACTGACCGCCGGACTGCCGAGCCGCCTCGAGCATTCCCTGCACCTGATCGGTGGTGAGATCACGCCCCGCCAACGCATAAATCATCGTGTCCCTGGGGGCACGCGCTTCGCCGGGCGACAGGCCCAGCGACGCGACGCGGTCCAGGAACTGCGAGGCCGCCACCAGGAGCTGGCGGGCCTGGGCCTGACCGGGGTCGTTCATGACGAACTCGCCCAGTTCTTGGCCCGTCAGATCCACGATCTCCTTGCCCTTGGCCTTGGCGCAGGCATCGGCGGACTCGGCGAGCATCGCCGCGGCCTTGTCCTTCCATTCCGACCCGGCTTCTTCGGCGCCGGCCGCCGTCTTGACACCCCTGAACGAATCCAAGACCTCGCGCACCCGGTCAACCGCGAGGCGGTTGGGCGTGATTTTGTAGTCATCCGGCGCGGGGTTCGGCGTTCCGGGGACGTCGACGAAGATGGCACGGCCGACGAGGTACTCGATCTGGAGATCAGGATCGAGATCTTTGACGTAGACGCCGACCTCGGCGAGCTGCTCGCGCATCGATGCCGAGATGCCGATCGCCTGGCCGGGGGAGATATCCGCTTCGCGCGGCGTCGCGCCGGCGATGGCTGTCGCGACGTTCGTCGACGTACGGCCGTCGGCCCGGAGGTCCAGCGCGCTGAGGATGCCGGCCGGGTCGTTGTTCTTGCGGAAGGAGTTGAGCGTCACGCCGTTGACGAACTGCAGCGTGGTGATCGAACCGCCCTGGACGCTGGCGGGGGGAGTCGAAATCACATCGGACCCGATGGTGGCGACGGCGGTATCGGGATCACCCGACGACCCGCGGTCGATCGTCACGGTCGAGCCGCCCGCGAATGCGACGCCATCCCGTGCGACGAGGTCCATGCCGATGTCGTTCTGCTTCTGGCCCGGCGCGGGCGGAACCTGCGGGGCACGCGAGCGCGTCGCCAGCGTAATCGACGGGACGTTGAGCACGAGCTTGCCAAAGGCATTCGTATCCCGCAGCGTCGCCTGCGACGCGTTGATCGTCAGGTTGCCGAAGGCGGTCACCTTCTCGCCCTGCGTCATCGTGAACGTGTCGGCGGTGATCGAGAAGGCACCCGGAGTCGATTCAACGACCGAGCTCAGCACCTGGCCCTCCGCGTTGAAGGCCGCGGGCGTCGCGAACGCGACCGTCGCCAGCGCGGGGATCACCGAACCGGTTTCGCCGCCGGTCGCGGCGGCGTTCCCGAACTGGAAGCTCTGCAGGCGGGTCGTCGCGCCGACGTTGCCCGACAGCCGGACCCGGGCGGCCGTATCGCCGTCCTGGAGCTGCTTGCCGGAGACGATGGTGAGCGACTGCTGGCCCGCGGTCGATCCGTCGATCGAGGCGAGGGAAATCGTGCCCTGGCTCGACGAGATCGTCTGCGCGGACGACCCGGTGAGCGTCAGCGGGCCGTCGGCGGAGATGTCACCGGTTGTGGCGGTGGCAAGGTTCCCGCCGAGCGAGACGGCGTTGTTGAATTCGATCGATCCGCCCGTCGTCGACACGTTCCCGGTGATCGTCGCGGCGCTGTTGAAGGTGACACCGCCGGCCGAAGTCGTCTGGACCGAGCCGGTGACGGTGGTCGGGCCGGTATACGACTGGGCCCCGGTCGTGGTGACGTTCCGGGTCGCGACCGAGGACCCGGTCGCCGTCAGCGAGGCCAGGTCGGCTGCATCGCCGCTCAGACTCACGGCGCCGGAAGAGCCGAGCGTGAGAGCGTTGCCGCCGCCGGCAACACCAGCGAGCGTGATGTCCCCGCCGGCAGTGCTGATCGCCACCGCATCAGACAGCGACGCGAGGCCGGTGATCGAGACACCGCCCGCGGTCGCGGTGAGGTTGCCGTCAAGGGTGGTCGGTCCGGTGTAGGTCTGATTGCCCGTGGTCGACACGGTGCTGAGCGAGATCCCGCCCGTCGCGGTCGCCGAGAGCGACCCGAGGTTGGAGGCCGCGCCCAGCGAGACCGTCTGACCGTTGAGGGACAGGGCCCCCGTCCCACCGTCGACCGTCTGCAACTGGATCGCCTGACCGTTCGCCGTGAACGTGTGCGACGCCGCCGTCGACAGCGTGGTGGCGCCGTCAACGGTGATCCCGCCGCCGGTGGCCGTCAGGTCGCCGCGAACGGTCGTCGGACCGGTGAAGGTCTGCGACCCGTTGGACGTCTGGACGTTCGACACCGCCACCGACGAGCCCGTCAGGCTCGCCGATTGCGCGGCGGTTTCACCCTGGAGATCGATGGCGCTCGCGTTCCCACCGTTCAGGCTCAGGGCGCCCGTGGCGGTCACGTTGCCCTGAGCGGTGAACGCCCCGGTGCCCGTGATGCCCGCCGCGCTGACGAGCGCGCCTGTGGCGGTGGTGGCGCCCGTGTACGTCTGGCCGCCGGTCGTCGTGGTGACCGTGCTCACAGAGATCGACTGGCCGGTGAGACTGGTGGACTGGGCGTTGACGGCGCCGCCGACCGTGACGTTGGAACCGCCCGCATCGGCCGTCAGCGACCCGCCCGCGGCCGACACGGCGCCGGTCACGGCGAAGGCGCCGCCGGTTGCCGCGATACTGCCGGAGGAGGAGGTGAGGCTCGACGCGGCGAGCGGGCCCGAGTATGTCTGGCCGCCCGTCGTGGTGACGCCGGTGGCGGTGGTGTTCCCGGTCACCGTGAGCTGCTCGAGTGCGGCCGAAGCGCCGACCGCATCCTGGAAGTTCACGGCCTGGCCGGACGCCGCCACTGTGAGGCCCTGCTGGCCGGCGGTCTGGGCATCGACTGTGCCGGTGAAGGTGGCCCCGCCGGCGGCGGTCACGACCGCGTCGGTGAGCAGTGTCAACGGCCCGTTGACCGTGGTCACGGCGCCCGACGTGAGGTTGCCGTTGAGCGCGGTGGCGCCCGTGTACTGCTGAGCCTGCGCGGTGTTCACCGACCGGACACCGATCGTCGCGCCGGTCGCGTTCAGCGAGGCGAGCCGCCCGGCCGCGCCGGTGCCGACGTTGCCCTGGAGGTCGACAGCGCCGGTCCCGGCGTTGATGACCAGCCCGCCGACGCCGTCGGTCGCCGCGTCGATGTCGTTGGCGAAGGTGATGTCGCCGTTGCCGGTCGCGACCGTTACCGTGCCGCCGGTGTTGAGCCGGGTCGGGCCGGTGACGGAGATCGCGCCCGTGCCGCCTGTGCGGAGGTTGTTCCCGAGGTTGACCAGCGACGTTCCGGTAAGGTTGATGTTGCTCGCGCCCGCGGTCCGGAGCTGCCCCTGGACGTTCAGGTTGCGCGACGCCGCGTAGGTCTGCGACCCGGTGGTCGCCACGCGGCCGACGGTGATGTCGCGCCCGGCGACGTTGATCGAGTTGAGGCCCGGCGTCCCGTTGTCGGCCAGGTCATGGAGAATGGCGTTCACATCGACGTCGCCCGCGCCGGCGTTGATTGTCAGCGTCGTGGACGTGCCGGTAACGTTGCCGCTGCTCGACACCGAGCCGCCGCCGGTCGTGATCGCCAGCGCCGGCGGGGTGAGCGTGGTGTCGCCGGTGAAGCCGATGTTGCCGCCGGCGGAAGTGAGGTTCCCGCCAAGGCTGATCTCGCCGCTGTACTGCTGGCCACCCGTCGTTTCGACGGTGGAGAGCAGGTTCACGGCCCCGCCCTG
>JAJVHS010000088.1 GCA_022072615.1 Phycisphaerales bacterium | reverse complement strand
CTCGATCGACATCGCCGACATCGACGTGGGCGACAACATCGGCGCCAAGCTCCAGGCCGACCAGGCCAACGCCGACAAGCAGCGCTTCCAGGCCGAGGCCGAGAAGCGCCGTGCGCTGGCCCTGGCGATGGAGCAGGAAAACAAGGCGAAGATCGAGGAGAACAAGGCTCGCCTGGTGCTCGCCGAGGCGGAGGTGCCGCTGGCAATCGCCGAGGCGTTCAAGAAGGGCAACCTGGGCATCATGGACTACAACCGCCTGCGCAACATGCAGGCGGATACGGCGATGCGCACCTCGATCGCGGGTGAGGGCGGCGGTCGGCTCAACGGGTAATCAGGGCCCGTCAGTCGAGTTGTCACTCCATCACACGACCACCGCGGAGTCCCCGCGCGATATCGCACGCGTGTTGCGCCATCGCGAAACCGCGTGCATGTGGGTCGCGGTCGAACAAGTGAGTCCGGCGGCACACCGAGCCCGGGAGCCCGGCGGCGTCGGAATGCTCGAATCAGCCCTTCGCGAGCTTGTAGAACGGCATCGGCACGACCCTGGCCGCGAACTCGGCCCGGCCGGTCGACACCGTGAGCCCCGTCCCGGGCGTTGTCAGCTCGCGCTCGATGAACCCCATCGCGATCACCTTGTCGAGCGTCGGGCTGAGGCAACCGCTGGTCACGTGGCCGACGTCGCGCCCGCCGCTCTTGATCACGTCGTTCTGGCCGACGCGGCGGCGACCTTCGACTTCGAGACCGACGAGCTTGTGCTTGGGCCCGCCCTCGGCGGCGGTGCGCTCGAGCGCATCCTGGCCGATGAAGCGTTCGCCCTTTTCCTGGGTGTGCTTGTCCATGGAGATGGCGAAGTCCACGCCGCAGGCAAGGGCGCTGATGCCCTCACCGAGCTCGTGCCCGTAGAGCGGCATCGCGGCCTCGATCCGCAGCGTGTCCCGCGCGCCCAGCCCGACGGGCTTCAGCGGCGCGTTGGGATCCTTGGGATTCACGTCCTTGAGCAGCAGCTTCATCGCCATGTCGACGGCGCCCGACGGGAGGATCACCTCGACGCCGTCCTCGCCGGTGTAGCCGGTCCGGCTCACGATCAGCTTGAGGATGACGAGGTTCTTGATCGCGAAGCGGTAGCGCTTAAGCGTCGGGATCTCCTTTGAGACCTTGCCGACCAGGTCCATGACCTTGGGACCCTGCAGCGCGACCATCGCCGTCGAAAGGGTCTGGTCGTCGATCTTGAGCGAGAAGTCGCCGGTGGCCCGGACCTGGTCGAAATGCTCGAGCAGCTTCTCGCGGTTGGAGGCGTTGACGACCACGAGGAACTCGTCCTCGTCCATGCGGTAGACGATGACGTCGTCGCGGACGCCGCCGGCCTCGTTGCACACCAGGCTGTAGCGGCACTGGCCCGACTGCATGTCGCTGATGCGGCGCGTGCACAGCCGCTCGAGGAACTTCCGAGCGTGCCGCCCGTGGATCTTCACCCGGCCCATGTGCGAGACGTCGAACAGCCCGCCGCTGGTGCGGACCTGCTTGTGCTCCTCGATGATGCCCGCGTAGCGGATGGGCATCTCCCACCCGGCGAAATCGACCATCTGGGCGCCGGCGTCGACGTGGAACTTGTACAGGGGTGTGCGCTGCAAGAGAGGCTCCTAACAGAAACCGTGCGCGGGTTCTCGGGCCCCGTGCCGCTCAAGCGTATCCCGAGAGTCCGCCTGTGCGCGTGAGTAAACCGCCCCGGGCGCCGTTGAGAGCGTACCGGGGCGGCGACCGGCGCGGTCGGCGGAACCCGGCACTCGGGAACACACGCAACGACGCAAAGGAGAGGACCTGTGAACACCATGCATCGAGCGTTTCTGCTGACGGTGGCTCTGGCCGGCGTTTCGGCCCACGCCACTGCCGGGCTGGTCAAGTTCGAGCTCGATATCTCCAAGTTTGGCAAGGTGAAGAACGTGGGCAACCAGTGCGGCCCGACGTCGACCGCCAACTCGTTCGCGTTCCTGCAGAATACGTACACCGAGGTCTACACGGGCGACAACCGCATCATCCGCGACAAGGACGGCGCCATCACCGACGACGCGGCCAAGACCCGCGATGCGCTCGCCCAGGGGTGGGGGGACAAGACCGGCGGTCGAGCGGGAATGGGCGTCGACGGCACCAGCGTGAAGAAATGGTGGGCGTCGAAAGTCGCCTGGCTGGAGGACTGGGCTCCGGGCAAGACGTACTTCGACGGCCAGCTGTACAACGAGAAGGACGCCAAGAACTGGACCAAGGGCGGGGGCGTCGAGGATTGCTACCCGACCTTCCAGTTTCTCTGGGACGCCCTCAACCACGGCGCGGATATCGAGCTGAACGTCATCGACGTTCCCTTCAAGAAGGCGCACGCCCTGACGCTCGTCGGCATGTCCTTCGAGGATACCAACAACGACAAGAAATGGGCCGCGCCCGAGAAGCTCTACATGAAGTTCATCGATCCCAACGATCCGGAGCAGAAGAACAAGGACAACATCCAGCCCGTGCAGCTCTCGGTGGGCACGGACGGCCGGTTCGAGTTCAAGTGGTGGCAGGACCAGGGCCAGTGGTACGTCGACAGCGCACTGACCGAGACGCCGGTGCCGTCGCCCGCGTCGTGGCTGCTCGTCTCAGTCGCGGCCGGCATCACCGCGTACCGCCGCCGCCGCTGACCGCACCGCGCCGCCGGGCATGAAGATGGATGTACACGCGTCGCCGGAGGTTCGAGGAGAGCCTCCGGCGATGGCGTTGGGGGGAAGGTAGCAAGGCATCAAGGCAGCAAGGCACAAAGGCACAGAGGCACAGAGGCACAGAGGCACAGAGGCACAGAGGCATCAAGGCATCGAGGTGGAAGGCGGCCGGGATGCGATCGGTCAGGCGAGACAAGGCTGGGCGCTGGCTTTGCCTTTCCCGGGCGGTCTGGTATCCTCGCCCGCTTTCATGACTTCACAGCCTTCCGACGCCACCTCTCATCACGACACCCGGGGACTTCCGGCGATCATCGCCGCGTCCTCGGCGGGCACCCTCATCGAGTGGTACGACTTCTACATCTTCGGAGCGCTGGCCGTCACCTTGTCGGACGTCTTCTTCCCCAAGGGCAGCGGCGCCACCGCGCTGCTCTCGACGCTCGCCACGTTCGCGATCGGCTTTGTCGTCAGGCCCTTCGGTGCGGTCGTCTTCGGGCACCTGGGCGATCTCATCGGCCGCAAGTACACGTTCATGGTCACGCTGCTCCTGATGGGCGGCGCCACGTTCCTGATCGGCATCATCCCGGGCTTCGACACGATCGGCTGGGCGGCGCCGGTGCTGCTCGTGCTACTGCGGCTCTGCCAGGGTCTCGCGCTGGGCGGTGAGTACGGGGGGGCCGCCACCTATGTGGCCGAGCACTGCCCCGACGGCCGGCGCGGGTACTGGACGAGCTGGATCCAGACCACCGCGACCCTCGGCCTGGTGCTCTCGCTCGCGGTGATCCTCGCGTGCCGGACGGTGCTCTCGCCGGCGGAGTTTGCGGCGTGGGGCTGGCGGATCCCGTTCTGGCTGTCGCTCGCGCTTGTGACGTGCTCGTATTACATCCGCAAGCGAATGCGGGAATCGCCGCTCTTTGAGCGGATGAAGGCGTCGGGGAAGGCGGCCAAGAACCCGCTCAAGGAAGCGCTCGGGCACCGGGCCAACCGGCGGCTTGTGATCGTCGCGCTGCTGGGCGCGACGGCGGGCCAGGGCGTGATCTGGTACACGGGCCAGTTCTACGCCATGAACTTCCTCAAGCTCACGGTGGGGATCGAGGCCGTGCAGGCCGAGTACATCACGGGCGCGGCGCTGATCCTCGCGACCCCGTTCTTCATCGTCATGGGCGCGCTCTCGGACAAGGTCGGCCGCAAGCGCGTGATGCTCGCGGGGTGCCTGCTCGCCCTGCTGACGTACTACCCGATCTACACGGCCAAGATGCGGGCCGCGGACCTCTCCGATGCGTCCCGGTTCACGCTCGTC
This sequence comes from Phycisphaerales bacterium, assembly GCA_022072615.1. Classification (GTDB taxonomy): domain Bacteria; phylum Planctomycetota; class Phycisphaerae; order Phycisphaerales; family UBA1924; genus JAEUJB01. The sequence goes on along the minus strand of JAJVHS010000088.1, from coordinate 34,280 downwards.
GAGGAGAAGCTCGCGGGCGACCCGACGATCGAGAAGATCGACGACCGCGTCATCACGCGGCACAAGTACGTCCGGGCCTACGCCGACGGGACGGTGAACACGGTCACGACGACGCGCACGCAGTCGCCCGCCGGGCTCGACAAGACCACCACGACCAACTCCATCCGCTTCTCGTCGTACTTCTCCCGGCCCGCGCTGGTGCTCGCGGCGCTGGTATGGGTGCAGGTGCTGTACGTGACCATGGTCTACGGGCCGATCGCGGCTTTCCTGGTCGAGCTCTTCCCGACGCGCATCCGCTACACGTCGATGTCGCTGCCCTATCACATCGGCAACGGCGTCTTCGGCGGGATGGTGCCGTTCTTCGGCCAGCTCATGGTGGAACGGACGCGCAACCCGCTTGCGGGCCTGTGGTACCCGATGGCGGTGTGCGTGCTCATGCTCGTGGTCGGCGGGTTCATCATGAAGGAACGCCGCGGCGTGCGGATGCACGATGAGCACTGAGCGGGGAACAGGGAACAGTGAGTAGTGAACAGTAAACAGTGAATGTCGCCACAGGCGAGCCGCACGCGGTGCTTGCGCGGCCACCGCTCACTGCTCACTCCTTACTGTTCACTTGAATTCCGGCAGCTTCCACGCGCCCATCTCCCAGAACGGCCCGGCCACGCCATCTCCCTGCAGGACCGCGAGCACCGTCTTGCCGTCGGCGGAGAATGCGACTGACGTTGCCACCTTGCCATCGGGCGGGAGCGCGAGCTTCGCGACCCACGTCATCGTCTTCATGTCGAGCACCGCCAGGTCGTGCATCCGCGGCACGATGACGAGCCAGCCGCCGGGCTGGGCGGCGAGATCGAACCCCACGATCTCTCCGACCAGCACGTCTTCGCTCGTCCCCTCCTGCGTGACATCGAGACGCGACAGAACGCTGCTCCCATCGATGGCGACCAGCACCTTCGTGCCGTCCGGCGAGCACACGGGCCGACATGCCAGAAGTCCCGTGCGGTGTGTTGCAAGACGGGAACGTTCAACACCATGTTCGTCGACCATGACGAGCGGATCTGAATCCGATACTTGTGATTCGTGCCCAAGAAAGCGGGGAGGGCCGCCGGGAACGAAAACGAAGCCCGGTTGGCGCCGGCTGCGGCGAACGAACTCGCCATCTCGCCCATCGGCGATGCGAGCCAATGTGCCGGCGGCCAGGTCCCATGCGAACAGCCGAGCCGTTCCGTATCGATCGAGTTCGGAGGCACTGACGTAGACCGTCTGTTGATCAGTCCCGACTCCGATGACGGTGGGAGCCGCCAAGGGATGGTCCGGCACGAACGCGGAAAGAACGTCACCATCGTGCAGACGCACCAGTTCGAGCGTCATGACGCCGCCCTGGAACACGGCGGTTTCAGCGCGATCCAGGCTGAGGGCGCCAGTTGCCGAGGAGCGGGTGCGGATCGTCCGAGCGATGGTTCCCGTCGCCGGGTCGATCTCGACGAGCCGCTCGCCGTCGGCGAGAATCGGCGCCTTCAGCTCGAGATCCAGGGCCGCCGCCGTGCGAAGGAGTTGGGCCGACCCCCAGCGGCCCGCGGGAAACGGCCCGCCCGGATTTCTCTTGACGAGCCATTCGCACATTCCGCCGGCCGCGAGCACGAACCCGAGCAGCAACGCGGGCGCGAGCACGCGCCTGGCGAAGCTCGCGCCGGGCACCGGGCCTCGCTTCTTCAGGTCCACGCCGCACTCGGGGCATGTGACAGGCGGATTCGGATTCCCGAGCAGCCCCGTCAGGTCGTAATTGCACCTGGCGCAGTAGCGAGCCGCGGGGTTGCGCCGCCGCCCGGCCCGTCGCACGATCCAGACGAGCGCCACCAGCGAAAGGAGGCCGACGACCGACCACACCGCCGGGCGGAATATCGCGTTCGCCAGCGCGCCGACATCGACGACCTCCGTCTTGACCGTGGCGTACGCCCGGGAACCGTCGCTTGTCACCACGACCTGGTCCGGCCGCGGGGCTCCGTTCACCGGCCCGAGCCACGTCGGCTGGATGACCGGCGTTGCCGCGGGGATCGGGTCCTCGGCAGGGGCCGGCTCGGCCGGCCGCAGGAGCGGGTGCTGCGAGGAAAGGGTGTCCTGGAGTGCCATGACGACGTGAGACGTGAGAAGAGGGGCGTGAAAGACGAACAGCACGTGGCGAGGACCGAGCCGCAGGTCCAGCGCACACCCCGATCGCGCGGGTACGGCTCAGGGTGCTGGTCCACGCGCTGTTGGACGCAACGGTGGATGCCCGGTTCCATCTCCGCACTGCCGGGCGCGTGACACCTGCCGACTTCACTGGATGCGGACCGGCGGGATCCACGATCAGTATTGAAGGGCGTGCAGCCCGGCCCACTGCTCGCTGTTCATTGGTTACGGTTCACTGCTCACTGCCGCCGCATCACCCGCCCGCGATCGCGGGCATGCCCGTGCCGCCGCCGTGGGCCGGGACGCCGCCCGCCGGCTCGGCCGCGGCCTTGGCGGCCTTCTTCGAGTGGTCCCTCGCGATCAGCACATACACCGACGGCACTACGAAGAGCGTGAACAGCGTCGAGATCGCCATGCCCGAGACGAGCACGATGCCGATGCTGTTGCGGGATTCCGCCCCGGCGCCCGTCACGAGCACCAGCGGGAAGTGCCCGAACACCGTCGCCGCGGAGGTCATCAGGATGGGCCGCAGCCGCGTCACCGATGCCTCCCGAGCCGCCGCGACCTTGCTCAACCCCTGCTCCTGGAGCTTGTTGGCGAATTCCACGATCAGGATGCCGTTCTTGGCCACCAGGCCGACGAGCGTGATCAGCCCGACCTGCGAGTAGATGTTAATGGTCGTGAGGTCCAGGAACGAGAAGACCAGCGCCCCCGAGATCGCCAGCGGTACCGACCCCAGCAGCACGATCAGGGGGTCGCGGAAGCTCGCGAACTGCGCGGACAGCACGAGGTAGATAAGCCCCAGCGCAAAGCCGAGCGTCACCGCCAGGCTCGATCCTTCCGTGCGCATCTGCCGGCTCTCGCCCGCGAAGTCGATGGCGTAATCCGGCGGAACGACCTTCCGGGCCTCGGCTTCCAGCCAGTCCAGGGCCTCGCCCTTGGTGACGCCCGGCTGCACGACGCCCTGGATCTTCACGCTGTTGCGCTGCTGGAAACGGTTGAGTGAGCGAGGCGTGCTCTCGGTCTCGAGGGTGACGAACGAGGAGACGGAGACGAGCCCGCCGTCCCCGGCTCGGACCTTGAGCTGGAGGAGCTGCTCGGGCGTGGCGCGCTCGGCCCGCTGGATCTGCGGGATCACCTTGTAGCTCCGCCCGTCGTAGTTGAAGCGGTTGACGTAGTTGCCCGAGAGCAGGACGGAGAGGTCGCGGCCGACGGCGGCGAGATCCAGGCCCAGGTCGGCGACCTTCTGCTTGTCAATGATGAGGCGGGTCTGGGGGAGGTCGATCTTGAGGTCGGTATCGGCGTAGAGGAACTTGCCGCTCGCGAACGCGGCGCCGACGAGCTGCCCGGCGACCTGCGCGACCTTGGTGACCTCGTCATTGGTGGTGAGGACGAGCTCGACGTCGAACTGCCCGGCGCCCGGGAGCGGCGGGGGGAGGACGGGGATGACGCGCAGGCCCGACATGCCCGACACGGCCATGAACGCCTCGCCCTGGAGCTCCTTGGTGGTCTTCTCGCGCTTGTTCCATTCAACGGCCTGCATTCCGCCGAAGCCGTTATTGATGAAGAGCACCTGCCAGACGTTCTTGGTTTCCGGGAAGTTCTCGAGCGCGGCGTTGAGGCCTTCCGCCGACCGGCGGGTGTACTCGATCGACGCGTCCGGGGCCGACTGGAGCACGAAGAACACGCCGCCCTCGTCCTCGGTCGGGGCCAGCTCCTTCCTCGACATGGAGTACAGGATCGGCGCGGCCGCGGCGATCAGCACGGCGGCGAAAGCCATCGTCCATCGGAGGCCGAGCGTGCTGTCCAGCAGCCGCCCGTAGAGCCGGCGGATCCCGTCGAACACCCTGTTGGTCGTCCGCGTGAGCCATCCCTCGCGGCCGTGGGCGGGCACGAGCGCGGCGCTCATGACCGGGGAGAGTGTGATGGCGACGACGCCGGAGATGACCACGGCCGACGCGAGGGTGAACGCGAACTCCTTGAAGAGCACGCCCGTGAGGCCGCCCTGGAAGCCGATCGGGGCGTACACCGCCGCGAGGGTGATGGTCATGGAGATGACCGGGCTGAACAGCTCGCGCGCACCCAGCAGCGCGGCGTCCATCCTGGTCCGGCCCTCGCGCACGTGCCGCTCGACGTTCTCGACCATCACGATCGCGTCGTCAACCACCAGGCCGACCGACAGCACGATCGCGAGGATGGTGAGCAGGTTGAGGCTGAAGCCGAAGACGAGCATCGCCAGGCACGCGCCCACCAGCGAGATGGGCATAGCGATGAGCGGCACCAGCACCGTCCGGATCGACCCCATGAAGAGGAAGACGATCAGGGCGACGATCGCGATGGTCTCGCCGAGGGTCTTGGAGATCTCCTTGAGCGCGTTCTCCATGTAGTAGGTGCCGTCGTACGCCAGGCGGATGTCCACGCTCGCCGCGAGCGTCGGCTGGATCCGCTGCAGCGCGGCCCGGAGCCTGGCCGCGACCTCGAGCTCGTTGGCGGTCGGCAGCGGCCAGACCGACAGGTAGGCGGCGGGTTCGCCGTTGAAGCCGCACACCGTGGTCGGCTCCTCCGAACCGAGCTCGACCGTGGCGATGTCGCCGAGCCGGACGATCGAGCCCTCGACCTCGCGCACGACGAGCTGGCGGAACTCCTCGGGCGAGCGCAGGTCGGTGTCGGTGAGGAGGTCCATCTGGACATCCCGGCCCTTGGCCTGGCCGACGGACGCCAGGAAGTTGTTCCGCCGCAGCGACTGCTCGACTTCCTGAGGCGTGATGTCCAGCGCGGTCATCCGCTCGGCGTCGAGCCAGATGCGCATCGCCATCTGGCTGCCGCCCAGGATCTCGACGCGCTGCACGCCCTCGAGCGTCGTGAGCTGAGGCTGGATCTCACGCGAGAGGTACTCGGTGAGCTGCGTCATGTCGAGCATCGAGCTCGTGCAGCTGATATAGAAGGTCGCGTAGGGCTTGTCGGTGCGGGTGATCTCGATCGACGGCGATTCAGATTCGGGCGGCAACTGGCTGCGGACCTGGTTCAGCCTGGCCGAGATTTCCGCGAGCGCACTGGTGCTGGGGTGGTTCAGTCGCAGGCGGACGGTGATCGTGCTGACGCCCGCCGTGCTGGTGCTCTCGATGTAGTCGACGCCGTCGATCGCCGAGACCACGCGCTCGATGGGCGTGGTGATGAAGCCGCGCACGGTCTCGGCGCTGGCGCCCACGTAGACCGTGGTGATCACGATGGAGCTTGACTCGATGCGCGGGTACTGCCGCACGGGCAGGCTGCTGATCGAACGCCACCCGACCGCGAGGATGATCAGGTTGACCACGACCGCGAGCACCGGCCGGCGGATGAAGATGTCTGTGAACGCGGACGTGGGCATGAATCTGTCTCTCGGCTTCTTCCCGGCACGATCGCGCGGGACTCAGGACGCTGGGTTGCACACCGCGCCGGGGCGTTTCAGCGAGCTTCGGTGGATCCGGGACCGCCCGGGGCCGCGGCGTGCGCTTCGCCCGCGTCCGCCGGGTCGCCGGTTGCACCGGGGGGAGCCGTCGCGGTGGTGGGCGCCGCGCCCGCGGGCATGATCAGCGAATTCTCGCGGAGCTTGAAGGATCCTTCGGCGGCGACGCGCTCGCCGGGCTTGATCCCTTCGGCCACGATTACCTGCTGGCCCAGCGAAGGCCCGAGCCGCACGAACCGCTGGCGTGCACGCAGCTCTCCAGATTTCTCCCCGGGCATGACGATGAACAGGTGGTCCCCGTACGAGGCGCGGCGCACGGCGGTGATCGGCACGGCGACGAACTCCCCCGACGTGCCGACCGGCACAGACACATCGACGAACATCCCCGGCCGGAGGATCTGCCCTGTGTTCTCGACGATCGACCGGACGCGGATGTTGCGCGTCGTCGCGTTGGCGACGGCGTCGAGGGCGACAACCTCGATGCGCACCGGGTCGGGCCCGAGCACGTCGGCGTTGGCCATCACGACGTCCCCGGGCTTGACGCGGAAGGCCTGATCCTGCGGCAGCGCGAAGTCGAGGTAGATCCGGTCGGAGACCGCCTGGAGTCCCGCGATCTCGCTGCCTTCGGCCAGGTACTGGCCGGGATGGATGTTGCGGAGGCCCACCAGCGCGTCAAACGGGGCGCGGATGGTCTTCTTGTCGATGAGCGTCTTGACCTGGAGCACCTGCGCCTGGGCCTGCTCGAGCTCGGCCTCGGCCCGGGCGAGGCGCCCCCGGTTGCCCTCGAGTTCCGAGCGCGCGCGATCGACATCAGCGATGGGGGCAACGCGGGCCTCGCTGGCCTGGAGCATGCGGTTGTAGTTCGCCTCGGACCACGCCAGATCGGCCTTGGCGGCGACGATCGACGCTTCCGCGACCCGCCGGGTCGCCTCCGCGGCGGCCAGGTCCGCCTGCTCGGTGGAATCATCGAGCGTGACGAGGATGTCGCCCTGCTTCACGCGCTGCCCGGACTCGAACCGGACCTCGCGAACCGTCCCCGCGACCTCGTTCTTCAGGACCACCGATTGCAGCGCCACGACGGTGCCCGAGAGCCGCGCCGTGGGCTGCCACGTGACCGTCTGGGCCTCGACGACCTGGACGGATTCGGGCGGCTCGGGCATCGGGGGCTGGTTCCGGGCCTTCTCGATCTCGCGGTACTTCCACCACGCCAGGCTGCCGCCGACCGCGAACACCCCGCCGAGGACCAGGACGGCCGCCACAATCGTCTGCTTCTTCATGGAGTCTGTTTCCGCGCGATCTTCGCCCCCGGACGCTCACGCTCGCTGTCGCACGCCTCTGGCGGAGGCTGCTCGGGCCGGGCGTTCCGGCTGGCGATGCGGCCGGGAAGGATATGGAGCGGCGGCGGCCCTGTCCTGCTCGCCGCGTGTTTCAAACAGCGCCCGCGGCTAGGCCTCGGTCCAGCGCTGCGCGATGGGGCAGCGTCGGCCGCTGCCGAACGCCACCGACGTCACCTTGAGCCCGACCGCGGCCTGCTTGCGCTTGTACTCCGAGAGGTCGATCATCCGGACCACGCGCCGGACCACCGACTCCTCGATCCCCGCTTCCCGCACGATCGCGGGAATAGATTGATGGTTTTCTATGTATCGATCGATGATCGAGTCAAGCACGTCGTAGGGCGGGAGTGAATCCTGGTCGGTCTGGTTGGGCCGGAGCTCGGCCGACGGCGGTTTCTGGATGCTGCCGGCCGGAATCGGCGGCCCGGTAAACCCGGCTTTCTCCCAGTCGCGGTTCATCCAGTTCGCCAGTGCGTACACGCGGCGCTTGGTCACGTCGCTGAGCACCGCCAGCCCGCCGTTCATGTCGCCGTACAGCGTGGCGTAGCCCACGGCGAGCTCGCTCTTGTTGCCCGTGGTCAGCACGATGGCGCCCGTTCGGTTGGACAGGCCCATGAGCAGCGTGCCGCGGATTCTCGATTGCAGGTTCTCCTCCGCAAGGTCGGGGAGCGCGGCGCCGAGCCGGGCGGTATCGAGCGTATCGAACGCCTCGTCCAGCGCCGCCCGGAAGCCCGCCATCGGGAGCGCGATCGGCGCCGTGATCAGCCGTACTCCCAGGTTCGCGGCGAGACGTTCGGCGTCGCTCACCGAATGCTCGGATGAATACGGGCCGGGCATCGCGACGCCCAGGATGTTCTCCGGGCCCAGCGCCCTTGCGGCGATCGCGGCGGTGAGCGCCGAGTCGATCCCGCCCGACAGCCCGATGATGGCTCGCTTGAACCCGGTCTTCGAGCAGTAATCCCGGACACCGAGCACGAGCGCCTCGAAAAGCTGCTGCTCGGCTTCGTGCGACAGCGGGTCCTGCGCCGTGGCGACCTCCGCGGCGGCGCCGTCGGCGAGCGGGATATCCGAGACCAGCAGATCCTCCCGGAACCCCGGCGCGGCGGCGATGAGCCGCTCGCGAGGATCGATGACGCAGGCATGACCGCCGAAGATCAGGTCATCGTTGCCGCCCACCTGGTTCACGGAGGCGACGTAGACGCCGTGCCTGCTCGCGTGGCGCCGCAGGATCGCGCGGTGGCGGTCGGCCTTGGCGAGCACGAACGGGCTCGCACTGGGCACGGCGAGGACCGTCGCGCCGAGCTGCACGGCCGCCGCGACCGGATCCGGTGCGTCCAGGTAGCGGGACGCAAACCCCGCGTCCTCACCCTGCCACAGGTCTTCGCAGATCGCAAGCCCGACCCTGACCGTCCCGCCCGTCCGGGCCGGAACGTCGATCACGCACGCCCTGCTGCCGGGCTCGAAGTAGCGATCCTCATCGAACACGTCGTAGGTGGGGAGGAGCCTCTTGTCGTAACGAGCGATGCGCGTTCCGTCGCGCCACGCGACGAGCGAATTGGTGGTCCCCGTCCGCCCCGGGCGATCTTCCTTCATCGGAAGCCCGAAGACCACCGTCAGCCCGGCCGAAGCCGAGGCGCCCAGTGCCTCACCCTCGCGTTCGCACGTGTCGACGAAGCTCTCCCGGAGCAGCAGGTCCTTGGGCGGGTAGCCGCAGAGGCAGAGTTCGGGCAGGACGACAAGGTCGGCGCCGGCGTCGCGGGCGCGTTCGATGAATCGCCGGGCCAGGGCCGCGTTGTAGCGGATGTCACCAACGACCGGGTTGATCTGCGCAAGGGCGAGCTTCACCGTGAAGTCTAGTAACTGTTCCGGCGAGCTCACGGCGGCGACCACCGGCCGGCGTTGGCGCCCAGACAACCGGCGAGCGGCCGGTCCGCGGAGAGACGCCGACCACCGCGGCGAGGGCCGTGCGGCGATGCCTTCTGGCCGGCTCACTACCATCATCAATGTCCTCCAACGATGCGATCGCCCGGATCCTGCACGAGATGTCCCAGATGATGGACATTCTCGGTGAGGATTCGTTCCGAGCCGCCGCGCACGCCCGGGCCGCTCGGGCCGTGGAGTCGCTCTCGGTCGATGTCGCCAAGCTCGCCGTCGACAAGAACCAGCTCAGGAGCCTCGACGGCATCGGCGCGAAGATGGCCGACAAGATCCACGAGTATGTCACCACGGGGGCTATTCGCGAGCACGGCGAGCTGCTCGGCCGCCTTCCGTCGGGCCTGCTGTGCCTGCTGGAGATCCAGGGCCTGGGACCCAAGACCATCCGTTCCCTGTGGCAGCAGGCGGGCGTGACCGATCTGGCCTCGCTCGAGAAGGCGATCGATTCGGGCGCCCTGCTGGCGATCCCTCGGATGGGCCAGAAGAGCATCGACAAGCTCAAGCAGGCGATCGCCTTCTACAAGTCGCAGGCGGGCGGCGCCGGCGAGGGCGCCGCGGCTCGCCGGCTGCACCTGGGAATCGCCATGCCGATCGCCGAGCGCGTGGTTGAGCTGCTCGCCTCGGCGGTCCCCGGCGTGAAGATTGCTTTCGCCGGCTCGCTCCGCCGGGGAAAGGAAACCATCGGCGACATCGACATCCTCGCCGCGCCCAGGGACCAGGCCGAAGCGGATCGCCTGACCCAGGCGTTCACTACCATGCCGGGCGTCGTCTCGGTCCTCGCCGCCGGCGGAACCCGGGCATCGGTCCAGGTCGGGCTGGGAGATGGACTCGGCCGGTGGGGCCGCGATCCTTCCGCCGCCGCGGCGGGCGTGCAGATGGACCTCAAGCTCGTCCCCCCCGAATCGTGGGGGGCCGCGATGATGTACTTCACCGGGTCCAAGGAGCACAACGTCGCCCTGCGCGAACGGGCCCGAAAGAAGGGTCTCACGCTCAACGAGTACGGGCTGTTCCCCGAGGACGACCCGGATCGCAAGCTGGAACCGCCCCAGAAGCGGGGAGTCGCCGCCGTCTGCAAGGCCGACACCGAGGAATCGGTGTACGCGGCGCTGGGTCTTCCGTACCTGCCGCCCGAATGCCGCGAGAACCTCGGCGAGCTGGCCAGCACGACTCCGCCGGTGCTCATCGAAGTCGCCGATATCAAGGCCGAGCTGCACGCGCACACCACGGCCTCGGACGGGCGGCTGTCGATCATCGAGCTCGCCGAGGAGGCCAGGTCCCGCGGGTTCCACACCATCGCCGTCACCGACCATTCGCGGTCGTCCGCCGTCGCGGGCGGGTTGTCCGTGGAACGCCTGCTCGATCACATCAACGCCGTCCGAGCGGCGGCTCGGCAGGTCACGGGTATCACTATCCTGGCGGGTTCCGAAGTCGACATTCTCGCCGATGGCCGGCTTGACTACGACGACGACATCCTGCGCATGCTCGACGTGGTCGTGGCCAGCCCGCACGCGGCGCTCTCGCAGTCGCCCGAAGTCGCGACCGCGCGCCTGCTCAAGGCGATCGAGAATCCCTTCGTTCACGTGCTCGGGCACCCCACCGGCCGGCAGATCAACCGCCGCCCGGGCCTGTCGCCTGACATGCAGATGCTGATCGCTGCCGCCAAGGAACGCAACGTGGCCCTTGAGATCAACACGCACTGGATGCGGCTTGATCTGCGGGACGCGCACGCCCGGGCCGCCGCCGCGGCCGGATGCCTGGTCGCCCTCGACAGCGACGTGCACGACCCCAGCGATTTCGACAATCTCCGCTACGGCGTCATGACGGCCCGGCGAGGGGGCGTCATTGCATCGCAGTGCGTCAACACATGGCCCGCCGACCGGCTGCACGCGTGGCTCAAATCCAAGCGGTGAAAGTCGGGCGTGCGCGGCGGTCCGCCGCCACGCCGGGCCCCAAAAACGACCCCACCCCTGTCGTCTCTCAACATGAGAGACTTCCAACAGGGGCGGGGCGCACAGGAGCTTTGTTGGTCGACCGGCCGGTGTTCTTTCAGGTCCCGGTCAGGTCTCTAGCGAGTGTCCGGCGCAGGTCCTGACGGCCGCCCGCCAGGGGCGCTGCTCAGCATCCCTGTTCGAACGCCCGCACGAAGGCGTCGAAGTCGTCGGTATCGACGAACCCTGTTTCGTCGAAGTCCGCCGAGTCGTCGCCAAGCTCAAAGGCGTGGACGAACGCGTCGAAGTCGTCGGTATCCACAAAGCCGGTTCCGTCGAAGTCGGCCTTGCAGGGCGTGTAGTCGACGATCAGCACCGGCCGCAGGGACGCGTTGGCCGCCTCCCGGGAGTGGTACCGCCGCGCGGTTCCCATGGCGGCTTCGTTGCCTCTGATGACCCAGCCGAAGTTGGTGGAGGAGTCCGCGATCCAGTCACGGACGTCCTGGGCGAGTGCGGGGCTCGTCCATTCCTTGGGCCCATCGGCGCCGCTGTGCGTGGCCGAGGCGCTGGCGGTCGCGTTGTAGTCTCCGCCCGGCGTGTTCCACAGCGTGCCGTCGAAGAAGCGGTGGAGCCACGTGGCATCCCCCGTCGCCGGCGTGGTGCCCTGCCCGCCGGGAAGGCCTGCGTTGGACGCGCCCTCGCCCCAGTCCGCGGTGACGCGGTGAACGCTGGCGGGCTGGTTGAGCGAGATGGTCTGGTCCAGCGTGAGACGGAGCGTGACGCTGTTGATGGTCGCGCCGGCGGGGATCGTGCTCACGTCGAACCTGACCAGGGCCCGCCGGAGTTTGCCGTCGTTGTTCTTTCCGGAGAAGAGCACGACGCCGCTGCCGTTGCTCCGTTGGACGAGGTCGTTGGGCTCATAGAGCGTGTTGTCGCGATCGCACGTGATCGTGATCGTGTCCGCTCGTGAGACCGACGCCGGCATGGTCGCCGCGACCGCTGCGGCGACACCAAGGGCAATCCTGTTGTGAAGCATGGGTTCTCCTGTGAAGGTTCGTGGACGTGCCCGATCAGCCGGCCGTGGGCGAACAACCAGACTCGTACGCCCGGACGAAGTGGTCGAAGTCGTCGGTATCCACGAAGCCCGACCCGTCGGAATCCGCGCCGTCCCCGCCCTCGATGAACGAACCGACGAACGCGTCGAAGTCGGACGCATCGACCTTGCCGTCGCCGTCGAAATCGGCCTCGCACCGCGCGACCATGACCACGCGGCCGCCGCTGCCGGACGGCCCGAGCACACTCGAGAGGCAGAAGTACAGGTTGCCCTCCTCGTCGCGGCCCGACCCCTTCACAAAGCGCCCGAGCGGGGCGGTGCTGCCGCGCACCAGCGGCCGGAGGATTTGGGTTTCAGCCTGGGTTGAATCGATGTAGAACAGGTGCCCGTCGGCCGCCCCGAACGACGTGCTGAAATCCCCGAACACGTACATGCCGACCAAGCCCGGGAAGTCGCCGCCCCGGTAGACATAGCCGCCGACGACGGCGATCCCGTCGGCGTGACCGTACTCGGCGATCGGGTCCGTGAGCCCCGTCGAATCACAGTCGGCCGGCGGGACGGTGGGGTTGAACGGGTCGAAGCAGTGGAAGCCTTCCTTGATGACCCACCCGTAGTTCTTGCCCTTCTCGACGATGTCGATCTCCTCGAAAAGGTTCTGGCCGACTTCGCCGAGCCACAGCGAGCCCGTGCCGCCCGGGCCGTCATCGAAGCTGAACATGAACGGGTTCCGCATGCCCCAGGCGTAGATCTCGTCCGCGCCGTCGACGCCCACGAAGGGGTTGTCCGCCGGGACGCCGTACGGATCGCCGCCGTTCACATCGAGCCGCAGCATCTTGCCCATCAGCGTGTTGATGTTCTGGCCGTTGCCGCCGGGCCCATGAGACGGCGGGTTGTCCGCGAGCCCGTCGTTGGCGCCGCCGCCGTCGCCCATCGACATGTACAGGTAACCGTCCGGGCCGAACGCGATGGCGCCGCCGTTGTGGTTGAACTGGGGCTTGGCGATCCGGAGCACGTACTTCGCCGACGCGGGGTCGACGCGGTTCGGATCGGTCGGCATGACCCGGTACTCGGCGAGCACCTCCTCGTGGCAGCCGCGGCTGGTGTTCGTGCACGGCTCACCCGGGCCGCCCGTGCGCGGCTTGCTGTAGCGAACGAACACGCGCCCGTTGGACGCGAAATCCGGGTGGAACGCAAGGCCGAGCAGGCCGCGCTCGTCGTACCCGTTGTTCACGGTGACCAGTTCCGGCGGCTGGATCTCGAGGAACGGGGTCGGGAGGACTTGTCCGTTCTGGAGAATAAGGACCTTGCCGCGCTGATCCACGATGAAGAGCCGGCCCGAACCGTCGCCGGCGTGCGTGACCAGCACGGGCGCGGGAAGCCCCGAGGCGACGGTCCTGAGATCGAACGTCAGGTCGCCCTGGTCGATCTGCCCCTTGGCGATGGGCTGGGTGCCGACGAAGGTGGCGATCGCGGTGGCCAGTGCCGTCGCGAGGGCACGGCGGCGATGAATTTCACGGCATGTGGGCATGGCGCGCACTCCCCCGAGCCGTCACCGGCCCGGTGCAACTCCCGTGCTTGGTCAGTGCGCGACTCGGCCGCCGCCCCGGAGCAGGGGGGAGAGGGCGGGCGGCGGTCCGAGCCGCGCTTGCCCGCCTCATTTCGCGGCGTGCCCGTCTTCTTGCGATTCCGGCGACGGACCCCCAAATCTCTGTGTCAACAGGTTTCCTGGCGCGAAAAAAAAAGACGAGCCGAGATTCCTCGGCTCGTCCGGAATCAGGTCAATGAAGAACTCTCACGTCACGGACCGACGCCGATCAGCGGCGGCGGCGGCCGGCGGCCAGACCGGCGAGGCCGACCAGCGCGAGGCTGCCCGGGGCCGGGACGTACTCGAAGGTGAAGTGGAACTGGCTGCCCTGCACCCAGACGCCCTCGGGAACGCCGTCAACGTCATCCTGGAAGGTGTCGAAGAACTCCCAGCGCATCACGCCATCGGGCATGAGGATGTCCGGGATGGCGTTGTCGGAGAGGTCGATCATGCCGCCCGAGGAACGGAACACGTTCGTGCCGCCGCCGATGTCGGCGAAGCCCGGGGTGACGAACAGACCGAAGCCGTCGGGAGTGATGTTGTCGTCCCAGTACACGGTCATGTCCGACAGCCAGGAGAAGCCGAAAGTCGTCAGCGTCACGTCCCAACCGACCGCCGTCATGGTGACCGGGGTGCCGCTGGGCAGGCCCAGGTCGACCGCGGTGTTCGTGGCGAACACGGCGTTGTCCGGATCGAAGAGGGCGTCGATCGCGGGGATGTCGCCGCCGACCACCGTGTAGGTAATCGTCGCCGAATCGCGCTGAACGTTCGTATGGGAGATCGCCAGGTAGCCGTTCGCGGAAGTGCCCAGCTTGCCGCCGGACATGCCGCCCGGGCCGGTGCTGACCATATCAGCCGATGCGGCGCCGCACAGGGCGACGAGAACGGCCACGCTCGAAATCACAGCCTTCATGTCAATTCCTCCTAACAAGAACCCACACATTCCGCCCACGGCGAGCGGAAGGAAACGACACTTGCTTGGAGGGGAGGCCCGCAGGCGGAAATGCGAGCAGATTCGGAAACGGTCCCTCTCTCCTCCAACCGACCCTACCAGCCTACTGCAACGGGAACGGGTGTGCAAGTCGAAAAAACAACCAAACACCATACTGGATGTTGTTGTAAATAAATGACTTACACGAGCATCGGCCGATACAGCTCCCCGTGGACGTCGGTCAGCCGGAAATCCCGGCCCTGGAAACGGAACGTCAGCCGCTTGTGATCGATCCCCATAAGGTGCAGCAGCGTCGCGTGGAGGTCGTGGACGTGCAGCGGGTCGGACGTCGAGAAATAGCCCATGTCGTCCGTCTGGCCGAGCGTGACGCCCTTCCGAATCCCCGCGCCCGCGAACCACATCGTGAACGCGTGCGGGTGATGGTCGCGTCCCAGGTAGGTCGACCCGTTCCGAGCTTCGTTCACCGGCGTCCGCCCGAACTCGCCGCCCCAGATCACGATCGTTGAATCCAGCAGGCCCCGCTGCTTGAGGTCCATCACCAGCGCCGCGCACGCCTGGTCGGTCTCCTTGCAGCGCTGCGGCAGCGAGGTCATGATGTCGTCGCCGGGGCTGGTGCCGTGTGAATCCCAGCCGCGGTGGTAGAGCTGCACGAAGCGCACGCCCCGCTCGACCAGCCTGCGCGCGAGCAGGCAGTTGGAGGCGAACGACGGCTTGCCCGGCTCGGCCCCGTACGCGGCCAGCGTCTCGGGCTTCTCGCCGGCGATCTCGAGCAGTTCGGGAACGCTCGACTGCATCTTGTACGCCATCTCGAAGGCGTTGATCCGCGTGGCGATCTCCGGATCGCCCACGGATTCCAGGGACATCTGGTTGAGATCGCGCAGCGCGTTGAGCGATTGCCGGCGCGTGAGCGCCGACACGCCCGGCGGGTTGCTCGTGAACAGCACCGCGTCGCCCTTGGACCGGAACTGCACGCCCTGGTACGCCGTGGGAAGGAACCCGCTCGACCAGCACGAGCAGCCGCCCGACGGCTGGCCGCCCCCCGAGAGCAGCACGACAAAGCCGGGCAGATCCTGGTTCTCGGAACCCAGGCCGTAGGTCAGCCACGACCCCATGCTCGGCCGACCCACGCGAGCAAGACCCGTGTTGAGGAACAGCTCGGCGGGAGCGTGGTTGAACGCGTCGGTCTTGCACGACCGGACGAAGCACAGCTCGTCCACGATCTTCGCGGTGTGGGGCAGCAGTTCAGAAACGACGGCGCCGCTCTGGCCGTGCCGAGCGAACTTGTACGGCGACGCGAGCACCCGCGGCGTTCCGCGAACGAACGCGAACCGTTCACCCTTGGTGTACTCCTCGGGGATCGGCTGGCGGTCGTACTTGGTCAGCAGCGGCTTCTCCTCGAAGAGGTCAAGCTGCGACGGCGCGCCGTTCATGAACAGGTAGATGATGCTCTTGGCCTTGGGCGCGAAGTGGGGGGCCCTGGGCGCGAGCGGGTTCAGCGAGTTGCCCGCCGGGTTCGCGAACGCCGACGGCGCGACCAGCGAGGCCAGGCCCATCGCGCCGAGCTTGAGGCCGCACTCGTGGAAGAACTGCCGCCGCGTTCTTTCGACCAGGGGATGTGTTCGTCTCTCGTCCATGCGTCGGTCTTCCGTGTGTCGCGCCGTCCCGATGCGCGGCGCGTCCGCGACTCCATCGCCGCCGGTTGCGGCCTGTTCAGTTCCTGCTCAACGTCTCGTCCAGGTTGAGCAGGACGTTGGCGACCACCGTCCACGCCGACACCTCAACCGGGTCGAACGTCCCGCCCGTCCCGGGCGCTCCCATCGCCGCCAGGTCCGCGGCGGATTGTCCTTGCTGCGAGTACTCGTTGAACTGCTCGTGGTACAGGGCCGTGAGTCGATCGATCTCGCGTTGCGTCGGCTCGCGGCTCACGCACAGCCGCATGCCGTACCGGGCCCTGGATTCGACCGTCGATCCACCGTCGGCCATCATCCTCCTGGCCAAGCCCGCCGCCATCTCGACGAAGGCCGGGTCGTTGAGCGTGGTGAGCGCCTGCAGCGGTGTGCTCGTCCGCGGCCGGCGGGTGCAGGTGATCTCGCGGCTCGGGGCGTCGAAGGTCGCGAACGCCGGGTATGGGGACGTGCGTCGAAGGAACGTGTACAGGCCACGGCGGTATCGGTCCGGTCCCTTGCTCTCCGTCCACTGATACCCGCTGTAGATCTGGGTCCATGTCCCGTCGGGCTGCGGCGGGAACACGCTTGGCCCGCCGATGGTCGGCGTGAGCATGCCCGACGCAGACAGGCCGATGTCGCGGATCATCTCCGCCTCCGCCCGGAAGCGGGGCGCCCGCGCCATCAGCTTGTTCATCGGGTCCTTGGCGACGTGGTCGGGCGTGACCCGGGAGCTCTGCCGATACGTGGCGCTCGTCACGATCTCCCGCAGGATCCGCTTGATACTCCACCCGTCGCGCACGAACTCGGTGGCGAGCCAGTCGAGCAGTTCCGGGTGAGTCGGCGGGTCGCCGGAGGGCCCGAAATCCTCGCTCGTCTCCACGATGCCCCGCGAGAACAGCGTCTCCCACAGCCGGTTGACGGTGACGCGACCCGTGAGCGGGTTCTCCGGCGACACCAGCCATCGCGCGAACGTCAGCCGGTTGACCGCCACGCCCTCGGGCATCGGGGGCAGGAACGACGGCGTGCCGGGATCGACCGGATCGCCCGGCGACAGGAAGCTGCCCCGCACGAACAGGTGCTGCTGACGTGGCGTGTCGTTCTGACGCATCACCAGGGCCTGCGCCGCGATCAACTGCGACCGGCGTGCCGACAGGTCGGCAAGCTCGCGACGGGCGGGCTCGAGCTCGGGCGACTCCTGCCGGAACCGCTCCCACAGGAGCGAGTCCTGCTCGGCGGTTCGGTCCGCACCGGAGATGATCGCTGCGGCCAGCGCCGGCGGCAGCGAAACGGTTTCCGCGGCGTCGGGCAAGGCAGAGACGCTGACGCGCGGGCGGCCGATGCAGTGGTGCCCGCCGTACCGCTGCTTCAAGACCGCCCGGACCCGCGTCGCGCTCTCCATCGGCTGGTCGAGCGTGAACACGATGGCATGCGGAACGTGGTTCTGCCCACCGATCGCCCACCCGGACTTCTCATCGCCATCGATGGCCGCCGACGCCGGGAAGCGTTCGCCGGTTTCCTGCTCGTAGTCCGCTCGGGCCGACGCGATCGCGATCCGGCCGGGTTCGCCCCGTGGCGGGAGCGCCCACAGCGAGAAATCAGTGAGCACGAAGTTGGCGTTGGGGGCCCGGCCCGGGCCGCCCCCGGTGAACGCGGCATCGCCGAGCGTTTCCAGCCGCACCGCCCTGGTGCCCGCCGGAACGTCCAGCTCGATCTGGTAGGTATCGTGCTCGGCGGCGTTCCCGCCGACCAGCAGCGATCCATCGGTCTGCGCGGTCATCGTCGCGCCCGACTCGGCCGTGGCCGCGACGGGCGTCACCACCGACCAGCTCGACATGGCCGCGGCCCAGCGAGCTTCCCACGCTCGCTGCTCGGCCTCGAGCGCGGGCGTGCGCGTGGCGGCGAGTTTCTCCGCTCGTGCCAGGGCGTCGTTCAACGCGGCCAGTTCCTGGAACTTGCCGTCGCGCGGGTAGTCGATCATCGCGCCGGCCGCGTACTTCTCAAGCGAGTTGACGACCCGCACGTCGATCGCGTCCTGGTTGAAGATCGCCAGCAGCCGGAAGTAGTCCTTCTGTGTCAGCGGGTCGTTCTTGTGGTCGTGGCACTGCGCGCACCCGACCGTCGAGCCCAGCCACACCGTGCCAGTCGTGTTCAGGCGGTCGATCACCGCGTCGACGCGGAACTCCTCGACATCCGTCCCGCCCTCCTCGTTGGTCTGGGTGTTGCGATGGAACCCCGTCGCGACCAGCTGCGGCCCCGTCGGGTTCTCCAGCAGATCGCCGCCGAGCTGCTCGATCGTGAACTCGTCGAACGGCATGTCGTCGTTCAGCGCCGCGATCACCCAGTCGCGGTAGGGCCACATGACCCGCAGGCCGTCCTTCTCGTACCCGTGGCTGTCCGCGTACCGGGCAAGGTCCAGCCACACGCGGGCCCAGCGCTCGCCAAAGTGCGGGGACGCCAGCAGCCGGTCCACCACCCGGTCGTACGCGCCCGGCCTGGTGTCATTCACGAAGGCCGAGACCTCTTCAACCGACGGCACGAGCCCGATGAGGTCGAGCGACAGGCGGCGGATGAGCGTCGCGCGATCCGCCTCCGGCGAGGGAGTGAGACCAGCCGCTTCGATCTTCTCCAGCACGAAGTGATCGATGGTGTTCCGTGGCCACGACGTATCGCGCACGGCAGGCGGGTTGACCCTCACCGGCGGCCGGTACGCCCAGTGCCAGTGCTCGCCGGGCTGGTGCGTCTCGGTCCATTCCGCGCCGTTCTCGATCCAGGCCCGCAGCGATGCGAGCTGGTCGCCCGTGAGCGGGCTGCCCTTGGGGGGCATGCGCTTCTTGGGGTTCTCGCCCGAGACCAGGGCATACAGGTAGCTCGCCGCCACGTCACCGGGCACGATGCCCGGCTTGCCCGATTCTCCGCCCGCGACCAGGCTTTCCCGCGTTGACAGATCGATGCCGCCTTCGGGCTCCTCGCCGGAGTGGCACTTGTAGCACCGCGTCATGAAAATGGGCTCGATGTCCTTGGCGTAGGACACCCCGCCCTTGCCGCTCCGGTCGTCAACGTTCACCACCCGCGCGTCCGCGGCCGGGCCTTCCGCGCCGCCGGATGCCGTGGTGCTCGCGACCTGCTGATCCGCCCCCTGGTCGGTCGCGCCGTCGCGACCCATGGCGATGGATATCGCGTCCTGGATCACGGTCTCGCCATGCACGAGCGATCCGCCGAAATGGCCCGCGACCGCCACCGCGATGACCGTGAACACCATCGCCACACGGCAGCCGTTCAACAGGCGGGGGTCGTTGCCGATCCGAGCGACCGCCGCCGCGACGCACGCCATCACGCCAAGGCCGGCGGTGGCGACGCCGGCCCACCGGTGCACGCCGAGCATCCACGCCGACGCCCCGCCATACCCGGCACTCTCGGCGCTGCTCCAGCCCATCACCGCCGCGACGATCGCCGAGGCAGTACCGAGCAGAAGGCACGCCATGCCGGCCGGCGACGGCTTATACACGCCGCGGCGCCGGCGTCCGAATTCGAAGAAGATCGCCACGACCAGAAGCGCGATCGGAAAGTGCACAACCAGCGGGTGCAGCCCACCCGATGCTCGCCAAAGGCGCTCGGTCACCGGTTCGGCAGTCTGGGCCGCCGCGGGCGCCGAGAACGCGGCGACCGCGACCAGCGCCGCACAAGCGGAAAACGCACGGAGATCAGGACGGAACCGCTTCACGCGGTCAGAATATCGAATCCGGACGCCCCCCGCACGCTGTTTTTTCGGTGGGGCGGGCCCCTCCGGCGGGGGATTCGCCCTGCTCCCGGCGACATTCCCGCACGTCGGCGGACCTGCCGCCGGTCGGCGGTGCACTCAGGCGGCTCGGAGCCCGTTCTCACCCCGAGCGAGCGCTTCGCGCCGTTCGCGGGCCTCGCGGAGCTCCCGCATCACGCGCATCAACAGCGCCCGGTCCTGATCGCGACCGACGAGCCAGGTCGCAAACCGCATGTCATCGAGCAGGTCTTCCTGGAGAAACGCCAGGCGTTCGGTGGGAACGCCCGCCAAGGTGAGGCACAGCCCGGCGGCGACCCTCGCCACGGTCATCGGGTTCTCGGGTCCGTGTTCGAGCTCGGCCTGGAGGAAGGCGACCGGGTCGCTCACGCACAGATCGTGCTCGCGCTGCAGCGCGGCGTCGGCATCGCGCAGCGCCGCGATCCCCATCTCGTCATCCATCGCCGAGAGGCGAACAGCGCCGAGCCGCAGCATCACCTCGGGTTCGTCGGGCAGGATCCGGGCGCACGCCTCGATCCACCGCCGGCGCTGCTCGTCGCTTACCGAGTCATCCCACGAGGCGAGCCACGCGCTCACGGCTCGGGCTCCGGCTCGGTCGGCCTCGGTGGCCCGGGCGGTCACGCTCCGCTGTTCGATGATCGCCGCCAGCCGCACCATGGCCTCGGACGATTCATCGAACCACAGGCCCGGGGATGCGCTCGCCCGGCCGCGGGTCCATCCGCTCAATTGCCGGCCGAGCAGGATGTCCTGCACGTCCAGGCGCTGGGGGTGGCGGGCCAGCACCGCGGCGCACCTGATCAGTTCGGCGGTGACCGGTGCGGACGCCGCGAGTTCTCCGTCGTTCGAGAGATCCAGGTGCATCCGCGACGGGTCCACCCGCAGCGGGAACACGGACTCGTACGACAGCGGCCGCCGGCGGGTCCAGTCGAACCAGGAGGCGTCCATGCCGTCCCGTTCAAGGGTTTGGATGCGAAGCACGCCCGGCGCCGGCTCGGCGACGACGACATCCAGTGCATACCTGATCGCCGACTCCTCGGGGTCCGCGTGGCGATCGATCATGAACCACGCCGCGCCGGGCTGATCGTGATCGATGAACTGCTCGGCCCGCCGGCGAGCCATGGCGAATCCGATGCGAAGCGGCCCCGACCCGAACACGGGCCGTGCCGCGAACCGCGCGAGTTTGCGTCTCCAGCCCGGCTTGAGGCCAAGCCCGCCCATGGCCGTGCGTCCGAGAACATCATCAATCCTGGAGATCACCCCGAGGGACCAGTCCACCGCGTTCGCTGCCGCGCACCGACCCGTCCACACCCAGCGGTGCCACCCGGTCGGCCCGGCGGACATGTTCGCCGATCGCGAGCCGCCGGCGGCGTGCCGTGCCTGGCTCTTGCACACCCAGCCCGCCAGCAGAATGACGACCCACACGCCGGCCGGAAGTCCGAACGCCTTCTTCGCCAGCCATGTCGAGCCCAGCCAGTAGGCCAGCGCCACGACGGCGCACGCGCCGACCGTCGAAAGCGAGCACACCAGGAGAACTTGGGAGGGACTTTCAGCGCGAGAGTTATCGCCCTCGCGCCGGGGGGCCTGGAAGAACGAATTCATCGTGCTCAGAAGATCGACCCGCGGCCGCCGCGGGTGTAGCCGGGCCGGTCATCCCCGAGGGAAAGAAGCGCGACCGACGTCCTACGGCCGTTACACGGTGAGCCCGTGAACGTCGAAAGAACTCGGCGGAAGGAAAACTCAGCTACCAGCCGCTGCTCCGCGTCCGGGCGTCGCTGTTGCCAAGCCCCTGCAGCCGGGCGCTCTTGCCGGCGGCGGCCGCGGGCCGGAACAGGAATCCGAAGCTGGTCTCGCCGGTGATGTTGTTGTAACTGATCCCGAACCCGAACTCGGCGGTGGGAAAGTTGCGCTGGACTTCGCCGGCAATCGTCTCGAACTCGCCCGAATTGGTCTCGTACGACCCCATCCATGCGACGCGGTACTTGCGGTTGAAGCGGTACGACTGGCCGAACGACAGGTTGGTCGCGTCCTCGGCGTTCAGGGCCCGCATCTCCGCGAAGCTCGAGAAGTCCGGGTAATGCTGGACGATCATGCCGACGCTCGACCGCGCCTGCTGGCTCTTGTCGGTGTCGTAGACCGTGGCGCCCGAGAGGGCCAGGGCGTCGGAGACCTGCCACACGCCATCGACGTTGAAGAAGTTGCCGACGTTGGACTGCTCGGGCCGGTAGTAGACGAACCGGCCGATCGGGCTCTCGCGGTCGCTGTCGCGGCTGGAGTTGGTGTACCCGGCGTTGAGCTTGAAGACGTCCACCGAGTGCCACTTGCCGGCCTTGCCGCGCTGGGTCTGCCAGGTCTGGTCGATCCCGAAGTTGGCGATGCCGCCCTCGGCGATGCCTTCGACCGACTCGTCGTACACCGGCAGGTCCTCGCGGTCGATGTTCGTGCCCGACTGCCACAGGTTCGTGTACGGCGTCACGATGTGGCGCATGCGGTGCAGGTCGAGCAGCCGTGAGTCCACGCCCTCGTCGATCCGCTCGACCGACGTGGACGCCCGCACGCCCGCGCCGTACCACACGCGCGTGTTGTCTTCCTCACCGGGGCTGTAGTCGCCGAAGTCGTTGTCCCAGTACGTCGCCCGGGCCACCGTGTACGGCGTGATGTTCACCTCGCCAAGTTCGAGCGGTGCGTCGAGCTGCTGGCGCGTGTCGGCCCGGTACACGCCGTCCTCGATGTACCCCTGGTCCCGCAGTCGGTCGGCGATGGACTGGGTGCGTCCGATCCCGAAGGCCCGCATCGCCAGCGAGTCGGTATCGAACCCGCGCTCGTCCGCGTTGGGTTCGTCGAACTGCAGTTCGAGCCGGCCCGCCCGGTATTCGTGCGACCACAGGATCGGACCGGGCATCTCGGGGTCGTCGTTCCCGAACGGGTCATCGAAGAGTCGCACGTACGTCGCCTCGGGCGTGCGCGAGGTCACGTACCCCGGCGACTGGAGCAGGTACTCGTTGGCGATGAAGTCGTTGGCCGACCCCTTGCCCTCGAACGCGAAGTACGAGTTCTCATCCCGGTAGTTGATGTTCGCCCGGCTGGTGAATTCACGCCGCGACCGGCCCAGGTTCTCGAAGAACGCGTCCACGAACGACTCGTCGGAGATGTACGACCCCTCCAGCACGAGCTTCCAGTTCTCGTCGATTTCCTCGATCTGGTCGGCGAGGACGATCCCTCTGGTTTCGCCGTCGCGGTCCTTCTCCTTGCCGGTCGTGTAGAGGTCGGTGCCGGTGTCGTAGGGCACCAGGTACCCGAAGGCCGACCCGCGACGGTCGAACTGCTGCCACGCCAGGTCGGCGCCGATCGCGATGCCGCGCTCGAAAAATGCGTCGATCATGATGTCGGCGTTGAGACCTTCCTTGCGTGTCAGGCCGAGAAGGCCGTAGGCGTTCCACGTGGTCTTGATCGCCGTGCCCGAGCCCGACGAGTTCTCCACTCGCACGTCCCGCAGCGGGATCTGGTCCGGGTCGCCCTCGAAGTTCGGCCAGTACAGGAACGGAAGGTCGATGGCCCGCAGCGTGATGTCGTCGGCGATGAGCACGTTGCGCATCTCGCTCGGCTGGGCCGACCCTTCCACGAGCCCGCGTCCCGCCAGCCCCGCCTCGATCGGCCCCGTCGATGCCGCGTCGGCGGCGCCGCCGGTCCCCGTCCCCGCGCCGCCGCCCCCGCCGGTGCCCGAGACTGCGCTCTCGCGCGGAACGCGCCGGATCGTCAGGCTGCTGGACCCGATCGACAGCTCCGGGTCGAAGAACGCGGCGGACGTGATGCGGGCCCGCCGAGCGGTGAACTCGTTGGCGGACTCCTGCTTGATGGTCTCGGCCCGGAGATAGAAGGGCAGCCCCCGGTGCGAGTCGTACGTCCAGAAGACGGCGTCCACCACCATGGCGCGGTTGTTCTGCACGTCGTAGTACACGCGCGGCCCGCGGAGCGTGTACTTGCCGTCGGTCGCGATCACGTCGCCCTCGAGGTAGATCCCCAGGACATCGCGGACGTCCAGCCGCCCAAGGTCGCCGATGCGCCCGCCGGGGAGGAAGATCACCGCCCGCTGCGCGGTCAGCCGCAAATCCCGGTTGCGTCCCAGGTCGCTGTAGTGCACCGTCACTCCGCCGGTGACGATGAGCGATGTTTCCTGCTCGCCGGAGACGAGCGTCACGTCCCCGGGCGAGATCGTGATGATGCCGCTCTTGGCGAAGATGGGCTCGTACACCTCGGCCGGGGGCAGACCCTGCAGGACCCCCGGCGGCGGCGGTTCGGCCTGGCCGGAGGCCGCGGCCGCCTCGGCTTCGTCCTCCGGCGAGAGCCACTCCCGCAGCGACCGAGCCAGCGCCGCTTCGCCCTCGCCGACCAGCGCCACCGCGGGCCGGCCCTTGTTGACGGCGTCCGCCTGGAGTTCCAGGTCTCCTTCGAGATCGATCACCGCCCGCACCGGCAGCCGCTGCGCAAAGAAAGATGTGGCCGCGTCGGCGTCGGGCGTCTCGGCCCGCTCCAGGTACACGAACACCTGGCGCAGGTTCTCCGAGGGCTGGCCCGACACCTCCTGGATCCACACCACCGCCCGGGCCGCGGCAAACTCGTAGAAACCAAGGTGGATCCGGACGTCGCCCTCGAGCACCAGCCGCACCACCGGTGCGTCCTCGGCCCCGCCGAACGTCGGACGCTCGTCATCCACCCACGTCCACGCGCGCGTCGCTCGAAGCTTGATCGGGCCGGCGACCGGGTCGAGCGGCAGGCGCAACCCGGCAAAGTCGTGACCGGTGATCGAGTTCAGATCGATGTCCGGCGGCGGCGCGAACCGAGCCGCTGCCGCGCTCGCGGCGCCGGGGTCGTCATGCCACGGGGCCGCGACAGCCGTTCCCGACAGACCCATCAGCGCGAGGATCGAGAACGCTCGGGCCACGGTCCGATGTTGGTGCCGGCCAACTTGCATGGCCCGATGGTACAGCCCTCCACGCCGGGCCACAACCGGCGAGTCGCCGTGATCTTGGCGGACGGGCCTCGATCCCAGGTGACCGCCCGTGCGTTGTTGGGTCAGTCGCGGACCGACCCTGCCCGCGAATCCCCGGCTCGTTCCGGCTATTCTCCCGATCATGAAGCTCGTCAGGACCGAACTGGGTGTCGCCGTGGAAACGCCGGGGAATCCGCTCCTGCTCCGCCACATCATCGGCGTCGGCCGCAACTACGCCGAGCACGCCCGCGAACAGGCCGCCGACATCCCCGAACGGCCCATGTTCTTCACCAAGAACCCGCTGTCGGCCTGCCTGAACGGCGACGAGATCATCATCCCCGACCTCTGCCAGGACCGCGAGCAGGTTGATTTCGAGGCCGAGCTCGCCGTGATCATCGGCCGCCACCCGACCGGTCGGCTGGTCCGCGATGTTCCGGTGGCCGAGTCACTGCGGTGCGTCGTCGGCTACTGCTGCGGGAACGATGTGTCCGCTCGTTGGTGGCAGAAGGAAGGGTCGGGTGGTCAGTTCTGCCGGGGCAAGGGGTTCGACACCTTCTGCCCGCTCGGCCCGGAGGTCGTCCCGGCGGAGAAGATCCCCGACCCGCAGGCGCTGCGGGTCTTGTGCCGCGTGAACGGTCAGGTCATGCAGGACGCCCCGACTTCGCAGATGATCTTTACGGTCGCGACGCTGATCAGCGAGTGCAGCCGCGGCACGACGCTCCTGCCGGGAACGGTCATCATGACCGGGACTCCCGGCGGCGTCGGCATGGCTCGAAAGCCACCGGTCTATCTCAAGCGCGGCGACGTGGTGGAAGTCGAGATCACCGGCATCGGCGTGCTGCGCAACACCGTCCGCTGACCGTGCTCCGGGCCGGTTGCAGGACCGCGACCTGGAGGGTGCGGACCGTTCAGTCCGCGGGCGACATGTTGGTGTCGCCGGTCTTGCTGCTGGGGATGCACCACAGCATGCCCGGCCGGTTGAGCTGCTCGGCCTGGTAGCGGCTCATCGGCATCCGAATCACCGAGCCCTCGACGAGCGCGACGTTGATGGCGTTGTTGTGCCGTGCGCGGGGCGTGGCGCCCGGCCAGGTGGCTCCGTCGGACTTGTCGCCGCCGAGCCCGCTCTCGCTCTGAACCTCGATATCCTCGGCGTCCCAGAACATCGCGGACATGGGCCGGAACTGGAACAGTCGGAAGGGCCGGGCGCTGCGCTCGCCGAACGCCGACACCGCGCCGTTCATCAGGAACGACGTGATCGTGGCGCTGCCCTCCTGCTCGGCGCGGTGGGCCCCGCACCTGTACGCGTCGCTCGCCATGACGTAATTCCACAGCGAACCGGACTTGCGTGTCTCGCCGTTCCAGGCGTGCACCGGCGGCCTGTACAGCCAGCCGACGGAGACCTCATCCGAGAGCGTGCTGCGCCAGTTGGGTGACGGCAGTTCTTCCCGATGATCGTGCGCGTAGAAGTGCGCTCCCTTGATGATCTGGTCGAGGCGGGCCTGGCACTGCACCGCCAGCGCTTCACGCCGTGCCGCGATCATCGCGGGCATCGAGATGCTCAGCAGCACCGAAATGATCAGCAACACGAGCATCAGCTCGATCAGCGTGAATCCTGGCTGGGGGTTCCCCCTACGCATCACGACAATAGAACTACCAGAGCCCGTGCGCGGAGGCAAGTCTTTTATCCCAGATTCCCACCGCCACTGCCAGCGTCATGTCACCGGGTCGTACCATGTGCCCGCGACGTCCATACCCCCTCCAAACACTTCTTAGAATGCTTTGTGATGGAACATCTTTCCGCGAGCACCGCAAATCACAGCAGCACATCGACACGATACGCATGGCGCCTGCTCCGAGCGGGGACATTCCGCCTCGACGGCGGGTCGATGTTCGGCCTGATTCCTCGAACGGTCTGGAGTAAGTCCGTCTCCACCGATGAACGTGGACGGATCGCCGTTCAGCACAACTGCTTGTTACTCGAGCGTGACGGGCCGGGCGCGGGCGCCAAGCTCGTGGTGATCGAAACCGGGACCGGCAACAAGCTCGATGCAAAGAGCAAGGACATTTTTGCGCTCGAGGACCGCTGGATCGGCGACGCGCTGCATGAAGTCGACGCCCGGGTCGAGGATGTCGAGGCGGTCGTCGTCAGCCACCTGCACTTCGACCATGCGGGCGGGCTCACGCGGCTCTGCCGATCGGGCGAACGCCCGGACTGGACGCCGCCGACCGGGTCGGGGTTTCTTCCCGTGAAGGTCACGTTTCCCAACGCCTCGGTCTACTCCCAGCGGCGCGAATGGGAGGATGCGCTGGCGAACAAGAGCGTCATGACCCGGACGTACTTCCGCGATCACCTCGATCCGGTCGCGGAGCGCATGCAACTCGTGGAATCCCCGAGGCCGTTCCCGTTGGGGTATACGCCCGACAGGGACGAGTCACCGGTGACACCTATCTATAACAGGATGACCCGATTGGCCACGGCGCCCGGGGTCGGTGTGTTCCAGGCGCCCGGGCACACCTGGGGGCAGCAGGCCGTCGCCTTCACCGACACCAAAGGCCGGACGGTCGTCTTCGTGCCCGATGTGCTTCCGACCGCCGCCCACGTCGGGGCGGCGTACAGCCTGGGATACGACGTCGAGCCCTATACGAGCATGATTAGCCGGCGCTGGCTGCTCGAGGCGGCCGTCGAGCACGACTGGCTCCTGGTCCTTGATCACGAACCAGGGAACCCGGTCCGCCGGGTCCGCCGAAACGACAAGGGATGGTTTGACCTCGTGGAGGACCAGCCCTGACGGTCCACGCGGCCGCACGGCGACGCCGGCACCCGACGCCGCGTATGAGTCCTGTCAGGGAGCACGCGGAGTCACCGCGTCACATCCGGTCCGCAGGCCGCCGAACCTACCCTTGCAGCCTTGAGCACGACCGCGACGTCATCCTCTTCTTCGCCGCTCGACGGTTCTGACGCGTTCAGCGTCAAGCCGCAGGTTGACGAGCCGCCGCCGCCGAACCGCCCGACCGAGCCCCGGCCCCGCCGGACGCTCATGGACCGCATCGACACGTTCGTCAGTCGCCTCTCGACCCGGAGCAATTTCTGGCACCGGGTGTGCTCGATCATCTGGCTCCCCTACGCGGCTCGCAGCGGGATCCGGATGAAGCGCGTGGACGAGCAGACGTTTTCCGCGGTCCTGCCATTTACCCGCTTCAACAAGAATTGGTACAACGCGATGGCGGGCGCCGCGCTGTTGGGCAACAGCGAAATCGCCGGCGGCATGTACGTCTTTGGCTTCTGCGGCGGCGACTACACGGTGGTCTGCCGGCACCTGGACTACCGGTTCCTCCGCCCGTGCCTGGGCCCGGCGATCTACCGCATCACGCCCCGCGAGAACATCAAGGAACTGCTCGCCACCGGCAAGGAATTCAACATCACGCTCGACATGGACATCCTCCAGCAGTTCGCCGGCCGCAAGAAGGGCCGCGAGCACCGCGTCGGCCGGTGCATGGCGGAATTCCACGTCACGCCCAAGACGCAGCACAAGGCCCGCGCGCAGCGACGCTCACAGCCCGACCAGCCGACCGGGTAACTTGCCTCATCAGAAAAGGTGACCCAGGTCGGAAGCGCCGAGCGTTACGGCCGCGGTCGTGTCGTTCGCGGCCATGACGTTGGCGCCGGCCGCGCAATCCACCCGAACACGAGCACGGCGAGGTGGGAGGGTCGCAGCAGGGAGATGGGCAGAACACCCCTCGAGCCCCGTTCCGCCGGGAGGCCATCGCCGCTCCCGTGAACGCAATTTCATCAAACTCACAAGATGGACATGGTTCTCGTGTTCGAGAGTGCCTCTGACGGGCGGCGGTGGACGCCGGCCCGCGGAGACAAGCGATGAACACCCCTACATGTCCGATTGTGCTCGCGGCGGTCATGGCCACCTTGTCGGGATCGGCCCTGTCGCTGAGCGGCTGCCAGACCGAGCCGAAGAGTCAGGAAGAGAAGTCATCGCTCGAATCCGATGCCCGGGCCGCGCTCGACGGCTTCCGCAACGCCGACTCGGGGCTCCAGAAGGAACTCGACCGGGCCGCCGGGTACGCGGTGCTTCCCGACGTCGGCAAGGCCGGGCTTCTGGTCGGCGGATCCTACGGCAAGGGCGTCGTCTACGAGAACGGTGTGATGGTCGGCTACTGCGACCTGACCCAGGGAACGGTCGGGCTCCAGGCCGGGGCACAGACCTTCAGCGAACTGATCATCTTCCGAGATCAGGCCGCGCTCGATCACTTCAAAGGGGGCGACTTCACCTTCGCGGCCAACGCGTCCGCGGTCGCGATCAAGCCCGGCGCCGCCGCCTCGCTCGATTATCACGACGGCGTGGCCGTGCTCGTCAACGCCAAGGGCGGCCTGATGGCCGAGGCCGCGATCGGCGGCCAGAAGCTGCGCTACGAACCGCGGTAGAGGCGCCACGGTCAGGCGGATGCTCGCCGGCGCACAGCCCGGCGAACCGGAAGACCTCCCCCGGCGGGCTATTCGTGTCTAGGCGCGATGTCCCCGTCGCGGTCTAGCCGAGCAGTTTCTTGAGTTCGCGCCGCATGACCTTGCCGGTCGGATTGCGGGGCAACGACGCCAGATGGCGTATCTCGTCGGGCACCTTGTACCCGGCAAGTCGCTCGCGCAACCACGTCAGCAGTGCCCGCTCGTCGAACGCCGCGCCCTCGTGCAGCTCCACGAACGCGACGGGGAGCTCGCCGCGGAGCGGGTCGGGCTTTCCGACCACCCCGGCGTCGACGACGGAGGGATGCTGCTTGATGACCTCTTCGATCTCGCGCGGGAAGACGTTCTCGCCGCCGATGATCAGCATTTCCTTGATCCGCCCGGTGATGTACAGGTGGCCGTCGGCGTCGAGCCGGCCCATGTCGCCGGTGCGGAGAAACCCGTCGGGCGTGAGCGCCCGCGCGGTCTCCTCGGGGAGCTTGTAGTACCCGCGCATCACGTTGGGCCCGCCGATCCAGACCTCGCCGTCGGTCCCCGTCGGCAGGTCGATGAGCGTGGCGGGGTCGACGATCCGCTCGACCACGCGGGGGATCGGCCGGCCGACCGAGTGCGGCCGCCACTCGCCCGGGCGGCACCAGTTGGTGACCGGCGAGGTCTCGGTCAGCCCGTATCCCTCGTTGATCGTCACCTTGAACCGCTCCCGGAACTTCTCGAAGACCGCGGCGGGGAGCGGCTCGCCGCCGGAGACGACGTAGCGCAGGCTGCTGAAATCTTCCGCCGT
The DNA here is from genome assembly GCA_022072615.1 of Phycisphaerales bacterium. GTDB lineage: Bacteria > Planctomycetota > Phycisphaerae > Phycisphaerales > UBA1924 > JAEUJB01. The sequence continues at coordinate 4,194 of JAJVHS010000088.1, read as the reverse complement.
CGCGTCCTTGGCGTGCAGCAGCGCCGCGTACATCGACGGGATGGCGACCATGACGGTGGGGCGGTGCTCGCGCAGCAGCTTGATGATCCGCCCGGGGACGAACCGCGGCGCGAACACGACACGGATCCCGCCCCGCAGCGGAAGCAGTGTCAGCACCGTGAGGCCGAAGGTGTGGAACTGCGGGAGCACGCCGAGCATGACGTCGCGGTGCGTGAACTCCACCCAGTCCTGGATCTGCTCCATGTTCGCGCAGATGTTGCCATGGGTGAGCATGACGCCCTTGGGACGGCCGCTGGTGCCCGAGGTGTAAAGAAGGACGGCCAGATCATCGTCCGACGCCTGCGCCGGCCAACGGACCTCGGGCATGCCGGCGAAGGACATCTGGTCGATCCGCAGCAGGTTGGGCACCGTCGGCTCGTACCCCATGTGGTCCAGCAGCGGCGTCGCGCTCACGACCGTGTCGCAGCCGCAGTCGTCGATCACGTACTGGAGTTCCTCCCGCGTGAGCAGGAAGTTGAGGGGGACGACGACCTTGCCCAGGATCCAGCCCGCCAGCGCGGCGATCGGGAACGCGCCGCTGGTGGGGATCATGACCCCCAGTGTGCGCGACCGGCACACCTGGTTGATCGCCGCCGCCGCGTGAAACGCCGCCACCAGAAGCTCGACGTTGCGGTAGGACCGCCGCTCGTCGATCATCGCGACGCGGCCGGGCGAGCCGACCAGCTTCCTCAGGATGGACCAGTGGATACTCAACGGGTCATAAACGGGCGACGAACGGCGGGCGATGATCGGTACGAACTTTCAGCAAACGGTGGCGTCGAGCCGATATGGTACGTGATTTCCCTGTTCCGCGCCGTGGCCGCATGCGCCCATCTCGGAGAACCGTCATGAACCGCCCCATGCCCATCGTGATCGCCGGCATTTGCGCGTGCCTGATGCTGACAGGACCAGGCGGGTGTGCGTCGAGCAGCGGAGGAGCGTCCGGCTCCACCCGGGCGGGCTTCATCGACGACTACAGCGCGGGCAACTATGCCGCCGCCTACGCCTCCGCCAGCGCCGCGGCCAAGAACCCCTCGAACTCGCAGATCGTGCGCGAGCAGGCGATGCTGATTGCCGGCGAGGCCGCCCACGCCATGGACCGCAACGCCGACGCCAGGACCTGGCTCGCCAAGGTCTCCACGAGCAGCGACCCGCAGATCACCGGGAAAGCCCAGGCAACGCTCGGACTGATCGCGCTGGAAGAAGGAAGCATGTCGCAGGCCTCCGAACTGCTCGGACGCGCTTCCGATTCGCTCGATGGCGACGAGGCGGCCCGGGCCGCGCTGTACGCGGGCGATGCGTGCCGCGCCTCCTCTCGCGAAACCGAAGCTCGGCGTTTCTACCAGAAGGCCGGCCAACTGGCTCGCTTGGACCAGTCGCTCCAACGCGACATCGCCGAACGGCTGTCGGGGTCTGGTCGTTCAGGCGCCACCGTCGCCGCGGCGCCGGTGCCCTCCAGCAAGCCTCCGTTCACCCTGCAGCTCGGGGCGTTCAGCTCGCCCCAGAAGGCCCACCAGCAGGCCGCCAAGCTCAAGCCGCAGACCAGCCGGCTGGCCCTGGGGCAGCCCAAGGTGGTTCCGGTCTTCCGCTCGGGCAAGATCCTTTACTCCGTCCGCGTCGGCACCTTCGCCTCGCGCACCGAGGCCGATCGAGCCAAGTCGCGCCTCCAGGGGTCGATGGTCATCTCCGCGCAGGGCTGAGCCTTTCGCGGCGGACCCATATCTGGGTATTGTTCGGACCCTCCGAGCACCTGGGCGGAATCCCCGCGCTCCCCCGGAACAAACCCCGCAAAACCGGGTACCATGAGGCGGGATTCCACCCTGCCACGCTGCGGGGCATGACCCTCGACCGACGGCCGGCGTCCCGCGTCACGCGGGTTCCGGGCCGGACGGCACGACCGAGGGGATCGAGTCAGCAACTGACGGTCGCCGGGCGTGGACCTGGTGGCGGAACGGTTGCGAAAGGCGGGAGTCCCTGAAAGGCTGGCAAGGTATGGCGGCGGAACGGCTCATCGGTCGAGGTCTGCGTGCGTCGGCCCTGGCGTTCCTGCTCGCGACCGCGAGCGCGTACGCGCAGCCGCAAACCACGGAGGAGCCGCCCGCGCCCGATGTCCGCGCGCCGGCGGTGCCCGGTGTTGACACCGACGCGCGCGACGCGTCGGCGATGCTCGATGGCCAGCTTCGCAAGCGCCGCTTCGAGATGGAGCGCGAGCTCAAGAAACTCCGCCACAAGTACTTCGGGTCGATCCGCAAGACGGAGATCCGCCAGGAGGGCATCGCGCTCCTGCGGGAGTTCACCGACCCCATCATCTACCCCGCGCTCATCAAGATCTTCGAGCGCGACCAGGCCGACGTGCGCACCGCCATCCTCGACATGCTGTTCGACCAGGATACCGAGGAAGGCAATATCACCCTCGCGTGGGTCGCGGCCTTCGACAAGGACCAGCTCATCCGGGCCGAGGCGCTGCACCGGCTGCGGCATCGGGTCGGCACCGGCGACGCGGTGCCCGCTCGGATTCGCGCGATGATCATCCAGGCGCTCAAGTCGGGGTCGGACGCGAAGATCACCGGCGCGGCGGAACTCGCCGAGTCGCTCAAGATGTTCGACGCGATCCCGTGGCTGATCACGGCGCAGTTCGGCGGCCCGGGGTCTTCTTCGGGCGGCGTGAGCGAGCCGACCGGCGACCTCGCGTACATCGTCATCGGCAACCAGACAGCCTTCGTGAGCGACCTCACGCCGATCGTGTCCGACAGCGCGGTCGCGTTCGACCCGACGCTGAGCACCCTGACCACCGGCACGATCCTGCGCGTGCAGGACGCGGTCGTGACGACGCACCGCACGATCATCCAGCCGGTGCTCGTGCGCATGACGTCCGAGGCGTGGGGCCAGCCGACCGACGGCCTGGGCTACGACGGCGGCAAGTGGTGGAACTGGTACCGGACGGAGTACCTGCCGTACGTGGGGGCGAAGCTGGCGGAGAACCAGCAAACGCCGGACGCGTCCGCGCCGGCTGTAGAGGCGCCGGCGACACCGCCCGGCGGCGGCGAGCGCTCCCCCGTTCGCTGAATTCACCGCGTTTTTTTCACCTTTGGGGCGCTCCGTGCGCGCATCGTGCGATTCGTAGCATTAGGGTTGCTTCCCGATGCGTGCATCCCGCGTGGCGCGAACCGGGCGGCGATCAACGTGCGCCCGGTCTTCGAACCGGGCGTGATGTGCGAGCGCTTCTCAGCGTCCTCCGGTACCGCCGTAAGTTGTTGTTGTACGCGATCTTAGAGATCGTTGCGCGGACCCCGCCGAGCGCTGCATGCCCGCGCACGGCGCGCTCGACATCGAAGTTATCCACAAGGGCGTTCGCCCCTGCGGGATGCAACAAGTCCCGAGACTGCAAAGGCTTTCGGCGCGGAACGGGGTGCATTCCTCTACTCGAATGACAGTTTTTTCACAAGGATTGTCATCCTGCTTGGTCCGGACCTGAGTGCGCGGTCCGAGTGGTGGAAGGGTGGGCTTTCCGCAACTCACCTCGCGTCTGTTCTGCGGGTGGATCAACTGATGTTCGGCGACGTGTTGCCGACGTTCTGGCTTGCCGGGGAGGGCGGCGCGGACGTGCGGGTGGTGGCCCTGCCTTCGTATTCAGGGGCCGGTGGAACCGGTACAGGGAGGCTCGCGGATGGCCGTCTCGACTTGCAGCCGATCGATCATCGTCCTGTTCGAGCAGTACTACGAGAGGGTCTACTGCTTCGCTCGGCGTTCGCTCGACGCTCCCAGCGCGGAGGACATCGCGCAGGAAGTGTTCGTGCGGCTGATGAACATCCAGAATCTCGAAAGCCGGTCGATCTCGGTGAGTTATCTCATCAAGATCGCGGACAATCTCATCAAGCGGCGCCACCGCAGGATGAGGCGATTTGAAGCGATCCTCGCCGACGAATCTTCTCGGAGCGAAGGTGCGTCGGCGGTCTTCGGTGAGCTTGGAGAGGAACTCGACCGAGACGCCAGCCCGCTCTGTGAACAGGCCATGCACTCGCTCACGTCCGGGGAGTCGGACGCCGTCCGGATCACCGTGTGGAAGAACCCGGAGCTCTCGGCGGAGATGCACGTCCGGCCGGACGGAACGGTCACGATGCCGCTCCTCGGCGATCTCCGCGCCGCGGGCCAGAC
>JAJVHS010000075.1 GCA_022072615.1 Phycisphaerales bacterium | reverse complement strand
AGGAGGTCAAAGGGCCCGCTCATCTGGGCGGGGAAGTAGTGATGGGGCATCTGCAGCGCGCCGATGACGCCGCCGAACGGGCGCGATTCGGTCAGCCAGCCCGAGGCGGGATCGCCGGGGACCGCGGCACGCAGGTCCACGAGCAGGATCGGCCGGCCATCGGCCTGGAGCATCGCCTCGAAGCTGTCGGGAGGAGGCTCCTGGAGTGCGTGGACTCCCATCCCGCCGCGGCCCGCGTTCACGGCGTAGTACTGGCCGCTGGACGAGCAGAAGGCGAGATTGACGTAGTCCTTGCCGTACCTGGCTCGCAGGTGCGAGCCCATCCACGGGCTTTCATCGCGGACGTGCCAATTGTGCGCCCAGAGCACGGCCCGGGCGCCTGGGTTCTGATCGAGGATCCAGCCCACGTTCTCGGCCATGCACTTGTCGCGGTGGGCCGAACCCTGGGTCATGTCGGCGGTCATGCCGGCCCACTGCTCGACAACGCGGGCGTTCTGGATGGCCCAGTCGGCCTGTGCGGGCGAGGTGGCGGCGGCGTAACGATCGCGGGAAGCCCGCATGTGTTCGAGGATGGCCGACGCGGTCGCGAGCGTGCTTCCCGGCGAGACGGCAGTGGCCTTGCTCGCGAGGCGTGCGCTACGAGAACCGACCTTCGCGACGTTCGAATCGATGGCGTACTCGTATCCGGGGGGCGGCGGCCCGCCCGAGGGGTCGGCGTGCAGCAGGCCGCGAGGTGCCCCGCTCTCAAAGTCCAGGTCAAAGAGCGGCGAGGTCCACGCCTGGCCGTCGATCGTGAGTTCGACGCCGTCGAACCAAGCTTCACCGCTGCCGGGCATCACCAGGCCGAAGTAGATCGCCATGGCGTCGGCCGGGACGGTCACTTCCTGCTCGACATACGTCCACTCGGTGTCGCCGTTGAGCCCGCGGCTCTGCATGTTGTTGAAGTACGGCGTCGGTCCGTCGACACGCAGCCACAGCCCCGCGAACCCCTGGATCGACAGGGCTCTGGTCTTGACCCACCCCGACAGCTTAAGGGTCTTGTTGTGGAACTCGTTGACGGGGAGCGACCCGGTCACGCAGCCGAAGCCGCCGGCTTCGTACGGGTTGTAAGTGCGGATCGCCTCAAACGACGCCTGGTTGGACGCGGCGTACTCGGCGTCGTGGGCCTCGAGGAATTCCCGCACGATGCGCAGCGCGACGGTCTGCGTCTGCATGTCATTGCCGGTGAACTGGACGCGGCGATCGGAGCCGGCCTCCTTCTGACGCCGGTTGTAGCTGCGCATCCATTCGACCATGTCGCGGACTTCTTCGGTATTCCACGTCCAGAAATACATGCCGCCGATCAGCTCGTTCACGTCGCCGTCGGTCTCGCCCAGCACGTACGGGTTGAGCTCGTACGACTCGGGCATGTTGGCCTCGATCGAGAAGATCGCGAAGCCGAGCTCCTCGACGAGATACTCGAGGATGCGGTGCTTGGCCTGGAAGTGCTCGCGCGTGCCGTGCGTGCCCTCGCCGAGCGCGACGATCCGGGCGTCCCCCACCATCGCCCTGAGCGGCGCAAGGTCATGGAAGCCGTTGCCGGCCTCGACGGTCTTGAGTTCGTGCGCGTTGGCGGCGAGCCAGGCCGCCTGCTCGGGCGTGAGGTTCGCGGGCGGAGGTTCGGCGAGGGCCGGGACGGCCGCCGCCACAAGTGTTGCAAAGAAGGTCGTGCTGAAGCGATGCGTGTCGATCACCGTCCCCCCATTGATCGTCATCTGGTGACCTCCGTCCCTCGGGCGGCTCCCACCGTGCAACCGCGTGAATCCTAGTAGCGGCAACGGCGGCAGGGGGGATTTTTCAGCGGCGATCCGTTCGGGCGCGCGTGCCGCGGCCGTCTCGGTCCCTACAATGGATTCCCCTCGTACAAGGAGCGTTCGCATGGCATCGGCGGCCAATGTACCGGTCATTCTCTCGGCTCGGCGGACTCCCATCGGCAGGTTCTTCGGCGGGCTCGCGAAAGTGCCCTCGCCGCAGATCGGGTCCTACGCGATCAAGGCCGCATTCGAGCCGGTCGGCGGCGTCGAGAAGCTGGGTGGTCAGGTTGACGAGGCGATCTTCGGCTGCGTGCTGCAGGCCGGCCTGGGGCAGAACCCGGCCCGGCAGGCGGGCCTGAAGGCGGGCCTCCCGGACACGCTCTCGGCCAAGACGATCAACAAGGTGTGCGGGTCGGGGCTCGAGGCGGTGATACTCGCGGCGCAGTCGATCAAGGCGGGCGACAACCAGCTGGTGGTCGCGGGCGGGTTCGAGAACATGACCGCGGCGCCGCACTTTGCCCGCGTGCGCGAGGGCGTGAAGTACGGGCCGGCGACGATGGAAGACCACATGGCCTACGACGGCCTTCGCTGCGCCTTTGAGTGCTGGGCCATGGGCAACGCGGCGGACCACATCGCCCGCAAGTACGAGGTCTCGCGGGCCGACCAGGACCGCTTCAGCGTGCAGTCTCACCAGCGGGCCGCCGAGGCGACCAAGAACGGCTGGTTCAAAAGCGAGATCGTCGCGCTGAGCGGCGAGCAGTGCCTGGACAAGAAGTCGCCGGGGATCTCGGCCGACGAGGGCATCCGCGGGGACTCGACCATCGAGTCGGTGGGCAAGCTCAAGCCGGTCTTCGGCGCCGAGGGCACGGTGACGGCGGCCAATGCGTCGCAGATTTCGGACGGCGCCGCGGCGCTGATCGTGTCGTCGCTCGCCAAGGCCGAGCAGCTCGGCGCCAAGCCGATCGCCAGGATCGTGGCGTACGCGACCAGCGGCGTCTCCCCCAAGGACATCTTCGCGGCGCCGATCTCGGGCATCGAGAACGTGCTCGCCAAGGCCGGGCTGAGCGTGAAGGACATCGACCTGTTCGAGATCAACGAGGCGTTCGCGGCGCAGGTGCTCGCGAACATCAAGACGCTGAACATCCCAGAGAGCAAGCTGAACATCTGCGGCGGCGGCGTGGCACTGGGGCACCCGATCGGGGCGTCGGGGGCACGCGTGCTGACGACGCTCATCCACCAGCTCCACCGCACCGGCGGCAAGCGCGGCGTGGCGGGTCTGTGCCTGGGCGGCGGCAACGCGGTGGCGATGGTGGTCGAGGTTTAGCGCAAGTTCGCGGATGTCGTCCCGCGATACCAGAAGGCCAACCAAAAGGGCACTCGCGATGAGTGCCCTTTTTATGCGCGTTCGTCGCTTGTGCGAGCGACGTTCACCCGGCGGTCAGCCGACGACCGACCCGGGCGCGACATCGCCCGCCGGCGAGAGCACGACGACCTTGCGCACGCCGTCGGCGCCGGTCTGGCTCGCAGCGAGGAGCATGCCGCGCGATTCTTCGCCGCGGAGCATGCGGGGCGCGAGGTTGGCGACGATGATGATCGACTTGCCGACCAGCTCCTCGGGGGTGTAGTTGGCCCGGATGCCCGCGCAAATCTGCCGGGGCGTGCCCGATCCGTCGTCGAGCTGGAGCTTGAGCAGCTTGTCGGCGGAGGGGTGGAGCTCGGCCTTCACGACCTTCGCCACCTTGAGCTCGACCTTGGCGAAATCGTCGATGGTGATCGTCGGCCGAGGCTGGGGCTCGGTCGCGGCCGGAGCGGGCGCGGGACTGGGGGTCTGCGAGGGGGTGCCGGAACCGGGAGCGGGAACCTGTGACATGGCGGGCATTCCTTCGGGAACGTGGGACGAATGGGCGAAGAGTGTAGAGGGTTTGGATTCCCGACGCAGGTAGCCGCCTCTGGTATTCTGCATCGCCGAGCACCGGCCGACGCGCGGCGGACACGCCCGATGCCAGCACCAGGGGAGGCGAAGCGATGAGGACGTTCACGGGTCGCTGGTTCGCGTGGGCGCTGTGCGTCGCGGCGTGCGTGATGGCGGTAGGGCCGGTCGCCGCGGCCCAGCCCGAGAGCGCCCGCATCGTCGAGCGCGGCAAGGCCGCGACGGCGATCGTGGTCGTCAACGACGGCGAGCGCTTCGGATCGGCGTTCTGCGTTCATCCCAGCGGCATCTTCATCACCAACCGTCACGTGGTGGCGGGGGCTCGTGTGCTCAAGCTCGTCCTGAACCCGGGCACAAAGGATGCGCGGGATCTGATCCCGCGCACGGTGAACATCGACGGCGGGACCGACGTCGCGGTGATCTCCATCCGTGACGCGCAGGACCTGCCGACGCTCGATTTCGGCGACCCATCGGCGATCGTCGAGACCGCTCCGATGCTGCTGTTCGGTTATCCCTTTGGCGACCAGCTCGCGCTTGAGCGGGGGCGGATGCCGTCGGTCTCTGTCGGCACGCTCCGCGTGAGCTCGCTGCGGCGGTCCGACCAGGGACTCGAGTACATCCAGCTCGACGGCGCGATTAACCCCGGGAACTCCGGCGGGCCGCTCGTGGATGAACATGGGCGGGTCGTCGGCATCGCGACGCTCACGATCCGGGGATCGGGGCTCGGCTTTGCACTGCCCGTGGACCGAGCAAAGACGCTGCTCGAGCGGCCGGACATCGCGTTTGAGCCGCCCGAATCGATCGGCCCGGACCTGCTGGCGCCGGTGACGGTGAAGTTCACGGCGACGCCCGGGGTTCTGGGTTCGAGCACTTTCACGCCGACCGTGATCGTCAGGGTGCCCGGCTACGGAGACCGGACGCTCAGCGCGGCACGGGACGGGGCGGCGGGCGCGAATGCGTATTCGGCAACGTTCGTGCCGCTGCCGCCGCGGGAGGACATCCGCGAGCGATCGATCCGGGCCGAGTTCGAGGACGGGGCGATCGAGTGCTCGGCTCGCTTCGAGTCGCTGTCGATGCGCAATCGCGCGATCCTGCCCGTCAATATCGCGTCGATCACGCCCGGGCAACGGACCACGGTCGAGTTGACACCGAGCGGACGGTTGACTGGCACGCTGATCGGCCTTGACAAGGCCAAGTGCTCGATCGCGGGCACCGACATCCCGATCGACCTGGGCAAGGCACGCAAGATCGTGTTCTATCCGATGAGCGAGGCATCAGCGATCGACGCGATCCGCGTAAGCGTTGTGCTCGAGAGTGCGGGCAAGGAACTCGCCCGGTTGGACGCGAAGGTCCCGGTGCTGGCGGATCCCGGGGCCGCACCGAGGGATATGGCCGCGGAGAACCTCACCTCGCAACCAGTGCCCGATGTCGCCGCGGCGGAGATGGGAGACGAAGCCGCCGTCCAGACGCCGGTGTCGTTCCCGATCACCCCGGTGCCCGTTGATGGGAAGGCCGAAAGGAAGCTGCCCCACCGCTTTGATGACGCCGTGCCCGCCGCGGGCGGTCGCTTCCTGCTCCTGCCGATGCGGGCGCAGCGCACGGTGGCCGTGTTCGATATGTCGACGCTCCAGGCCGTGAAGTACCTGCCGCTGCCGTCGCCGGGGTCGCTTGTGGCGGGTTCGGCGAGCCGCGTATTCGTGGCGGACCCCGAGGCCTCGATCGTGCAGCGGTACTCGCTTGCAACCTTTGAGCGGGAGATTTCGGCGAAGCTGAGCACCAGCCGGCGGCCGGCATCGATCGCGACGGGCCACAGCGGCGAAGCGCCGCTGATCGTGAGCCTGGAGGATTTCGGCGTGGAGTTCATCCACCCGCTGACCCTCAGCCCGATGTCGATGGATACGAAGGTGCTCGAGTCGGCCGCGCAGGAAGGCGCCCTCCGCACATCCCCCAACGGCAAGTACTTCTCGATCTGGAGCACCAACTCCTCGCCGAGCGGGATTTCCTGTTACTGGATCGCCGGCAAGGAGATCAAGGGCCAGCGCCGGCACGACAGCGCGGGGTTCCTGCTGCCCACCGACGACGGACGCGTCTGCACGGCGCGCGGGCTGCTCAAAGGCGACCTTGCGACGTGGATCGGCGAGGAGGCGCTTGCGTACCTCTCGGTCGATGGCCAGTACGTGCTGCGGTCGATCGCGGGCGGGCTGGACCGGGCGGGCACCCCGCTCCAGTTCTCTCTCTCGGCGACCTCGGAATCGGCGTCGCTGGTGACAACCGAGGTGCTCGACGAGTTCCCCAACGACCGGGCACTTGGGATATCGGAGTCGTTCCCGATCGACCGGCGGATCATGCTCATCCCAGCCGCCGAAGCGCTGGTGACAATCCCGCCGGGCGAGGACACGCTGATCATCCGTCGGTTCAACCTCGTCGCGCGGCTGGACGCGGCGGACATCGACTACTTGTTCGTCACGTCGCAGCCGCCGGTGTCCGTTCGCCCGAGACAGACCATGTCGTACCAAATGAACGTGGTGTCGCGCCGCGGCGGCGTGGAATACCGGCTCGAGAGTGGTCCCGACGGGATGGCCGTCTCTCCGGCCGGGCTGGTTACCTGGAAAGTGCCGCCCGAGGCGACCGGGCCCTGCAATGTGATCATCTCGTTCCGGGATTCGACAGGCCAGGAACGCTTCCACACGTTCGAAATGGCGGTCACGCGATGAGGGCGTGGGCCGGACCCGCTGTCACGGCTTGGAAGGTTCTTCGCCGACCCAGCGACCATCGCGCCAGATGACCAGCGATGGGTCGACGCCCATTGCGCCGGGGAGCTCACCCGGATCGACGTCGCGGAGCGGAGCGCCGTCGTCGGAGATGACCTGCGCCGCCCACGAACGAGCCGTCCCCGCCAGCAGGCGGCTCTCGAAGCGGAGCTGGGCGCTCAGCGTCTGCGGGCTGAGGTCCGGCCCGAGCGTGCCGCGGCACACCGAGCACAACCGGAACTGCGGTGGGTTGCTCTGGAAGCGGCGGACCACACGCTTGCCGGCGCACTCCGGGCACGGCCAGCGGGTCATCTCGCGTTCGAGTTCGGCCAGCCCGCCGGGCTGGTTGTACGGCGAGAGCAGCCGTTCGTAGCGCCGGATGACATCGCGCACACCGGGCTGGGCGAGCACGCGCTCGGCTCGGATCGTGTCTCCGGAGCGCACCAGCCCCACGAAGACGGTCGCCAGGTACGCGGTGGCCGAGTCGACCGGGTCCTGGGCCGCGGTGGTCCACTCCGGGACGGCAAGCCTGCGGTCGATCGACCTCGCGAGCGCCTCGAGCCACTGGCGATCGGCCTGCGTCGTCGCCAGCTCCGCCAGCGCCAGGCACGCGCTGGTCGCGGTGGGCCACACGGAGGTGTTGGCCCGCCTGCGATCGAGCACGAACGCGAGCGTGTAGAGCCTGCGGGCAAGGCCGCGCCCCAGGTTGTCCGTCGCCGCCGCGGCCACGTCCTCACCAAGCCGAAGGTACCCCTCGGGGTTGCCCGGACGCAGTTCCGCGAGCCGGTGCTCGAGATCAAAGGGCAGGTTCGCGGGCAATGGGTCTGGGGTCGGCGCGGGCTGAGGCGGCTGATCGGCGGCGGGCGCCCGCGGCAGCGTTGGAGCGCCCGGCTCCGCGGGCGACGTGGCGGCCGGCTGCTCGCCCGGCAGTGGCCGCGGGTCAGTCTGCGCAGGCTGCGAGAATCCGGTCATCGCGGTGACGGCGACCAGCAGCGTGAGGCACCCGGCGAACATCGATCGTCGCGCGCGGTTCATGACAATCCCCCCTCGAGACGGATCTGCCACAGCCGCAGCATCGCCAGTTCGGCCGCGTTGATCTGATCGAGGATGTGCCCGGCGGTGCGGCGGTCGCCGGCGAGCTTGTCCAGGATGATGGCGACCTCGGTGGCACGCCCGGGCTGTTCGATGGCAACGACATAGGCCATGAGTTCCGCGACCGCCAGGTGTCGCGCGGCGAAGTGCTGGATCGGCCCGGTCGCCAGCGCGAGCCGCGAGTTCAGTCGGCGTTCGATGGCCTCGGTCGTCAGGGGCTCGCGGCCCGTTGGCAGGAGCGGCTCGGCAGTCTTGCGCCAATGAACCAGCAGGTCCTCGATCGCGACGGCCGGGTACTCGCGCTCGACCGACCTTCGCGAGGCCACCGACGCGGATTGATCGATGGGGTCGGCCGCCGCGTCGGCCGGGCGTGCTCGTCCGGCACACGTTGCGCCCAGCTCGTCGGCAAGGAAGTCGATCGTGCGCTGCGGGCCCGCGGTGGTGAGGACGTGCAGCAGGCGTTCGACCAGGGCCCGGCGCACGCCCGCGTACCAGCCCGGGTCCTTGAGCGTCGGCAGCCGCGCCATGGTGAGCAGCGTGATGGTTTCGGCGTTCGTCCTGGTCTTGGGCATGCGGTAGGACTCTTCCAGCATGGCGTAGAGCACCGCGGGCGACGAGCTCCACAGGTCCACCGCGTCGCGAGCCGCGTTGCGGACGACTTCCGGTGAGCCCCGCACCGCTTCGGCAACGATGATCTCGGCATCGACCTGGCCGAGCGGCCGGTTGGATCGCGTCAGCTCGGTCAGGAGCTTGAGCCTTTCGGGCACGCGGTGCTCGGCGGCGAGATACTGCACCGCCCACGCGCCGTCGGTGCCGCCTTCATCGATGCGCCGCGGGGGCGTGCTGGCGGCGGCCTGGGCCATAAGCCGGTTCGACACCTCGCCGGGGTCCTTGATCAGGGCGGCCGGCTCGTTGATCAGGCCGGCCCACATCATGGCGGCGGCGTGGCTGAGACGTGCCTTGGTGAGCGCGGCCGCCAGCGCACCGGCGTGGTGCGGGTCCTGCGACGGATCGATCTGCAGCGGCTGGGAGGCAAGATCGGCCTGCTCGCGCCACGCCGCGACCAGTTCGTCACGCCGCGCGGGGTCGCTCAACCCCCACGCGCCGGCGTACTTCTCGCGCAGCTCGAGGCGCGTCTTCTCGTCCGACGACGCGCCGAGCACCATGTCCGACTTGACGCCCTCGGAACCCGACTTCTGCACCAGCGTGCGAGTGACTGCGTCGAGGTCCGCCGCGGAGAGATCCGGCGAGGAGAACGACGCGATCAGCCACCGGCGCGCGAGCGAATCCTTCCGCCACGACGCCGAGAGCACGAGCTCGCGGATCACCTCGCCGAGCCCGTGGTCGACCGCGGGCTCGGGCCCGTCGGTGAGCACGGTCTCGAGGGCCTGCACCACCATGCGGTCGTACCCGGCTTCGTCGCTGCCGCTGAGCCGCGATGCCGCGCGCTTCCACGCCGCCCACGCGGCGGTCCGCACTTTCGCCAGCGCCGGCGAAGGCGGCGCGGCGACGACCCCCGGCGGGGTCGCGACCATCTCGGCGGGCATCGACGCCAGCCGCGCCAGCCCGCCGCGGACGAACGTGCCCGCGTCGGTCGTCACCGCGACCGACCCGGCGGGGTAGCGTTCGTCGATCTTCGCACGAAGACCCGAAGAAAGGTCCCGCTCGCGTCCCAGGCGGCTGAGGATGCCCGCGCGCCAGACCTCGGCGAGCACACGCTCGGGTGTCCATTCCTGCGGCGACGGGATCGCCGTGACCGAATCCAGTGCGGATTCGCCGATCTCGGGCGTCGGCGACCGGTATAGGAATTCGACGATCGAATCCTGGGCCAAGCCGAGTTGGTCGGGCGCCAACCGGTCCCAACGTGTCGTCAGGCCCCGAGCCGCCGCACCGAACTCTTCCAGGGACGACTCGGGCGCGGTCGCGACGTTTGAGGCGGCGTGCGCGATCGCCCGGACCATCTTGATCGGGTCATCGGCCTGTGCCTCGGCGGGCGGTTCATCCGACGCCGGTGACGGCGGCGGCGCGGGTGGCGGCTCATTGGCGGAGGGGAACAGCTCGCCCGGGCGTGAAGTGTCCGCCACCGGCGGCGGGTCGGGAATCCACTTGTCGGTGGCTTGCGGCGTGTTGAGCAGCATCAGCACGCCGATGGTCACCACCGAGGCGGCGGCGATGATGGCAAACGCGGTGACGACGATCATCTTCAGCGCCCGCACGCCGGGATCAACATCGCCGAAGGTCGGCTCGTCCGCGGCGGGCGACGCCGCAGTCGTCGCCGGTGCGGCCGGCTTCTCCGCATGTGGACGACCGGTCCGCAGCGCCGGTCGCACGCGTCGTCCGTGCGACCAGGTGACGAGCATGTCGCGGATCTGGGAGATCAGGGCTGCCGGCGATCGCCCGCTCGCGGCGGCCACCACCAGCATCTGCCGCAGCGAACGATCGTTGACGCCCCCGTGGCGAGCGATGATGTGCAGGAACGGCGCGACCTCCATCGCCGCGGCGTCGGCGGTGCGGTCTGGGCGGATGGGCTCGGGGACCCCACCGCCGCTCAGCAGGCTCGCGCGAACCTGCGGGTTGAGGATCTGCGCCGCGGCGGCGTGGAGCGCGAGGCGCACGTCATCGGCCTCGGGCACGCCCCCGAGCGGGTGGCGTTCGATCTGCTGGAGACGGCGCTCGAGCGCCTCGACGACCTGCTGATCCGTCACCGGCCCGGGGACAAGTCCGAGCAGCGCCCACGGCCCGCCCGCGCAGGCGGCGTCTCCGAGGATCGTCGCGACGGGATTGAACGCTCGGCGCGTCAACGGCCACCTCCCGCCTGAGGGGAGGAGGAGTCAACGCCGAGTTCCCCGGCCATCGACCGGAGCCTGGTTCTCCACGGTTCGGGCCCCAGTTCGGGATAAAGCGTGACGAGCTGCTTCATCGCCTGCATCGCCGCGGCCTGATCGGTCGCCCGCAGCAGACGGATCGCCTCGTGCCTGGCTTCGAACCATTCGACACTGCCCTCTTCGATCGCCGCCGAGAGCTGCGCCCAGCACTCGACCGCGAGGGCCGTCTGCCCGGCGGACTCGCTGGTCCTCGCCAGGCGGCGGCAGAGCGGGATCGATCGAACGCCCGCATCCCAGGTCCGCCGGTCGAGCCGCAGCGCGAGATCCCGCATTGCGGCCTCGGACCTGCCCTGCCAGATCGCAAGGGCCGCCTCGGCGGTCTCTCCGGCGACCGCGTACGACAGCGGAACAGTCGCCGGGTCCTTGAAGAGCGAGTCGGCGAGGATCGTTCCGCTGGTGACCAGGGCGGCCGCGGCGTCGAGATTCGCCGGGTCGGCCTTCCACTCGTCGGCGAGCTGGCGGTAGACCAGACGTTCCGCGCCGGCCGCGTACACGCCGCCCGCGGCACGCAGACGAGCAATGAGTTCCTCGGCACGCGAGCGATCCGCAAGGAGCAGCGCGGCCTGCAGGCGTCGATAGAGGAGCTCGTCGTTCACCGGCTTGAGATCAAGGTCGTGCACGGCGGCAGCCTGGTCGAGCCGGTCCAGCGAGGCAAGCGCGCGGGTGGGGTCGGGTTCGGGCATGGTGAGCGCGACGTGCGCGATCTGCCGGGCAAGTCGCGAGATCCCCACCGCGGCCTTCTCCCTGGTCTTCGAATCGCTCGACGAGAGCCGCCGGAGCTGGGCCGCCATCGAGTCTTCGGCAACGGTCAGAAGACGCAGGCCGGCCGCCTGGCGGTCCTCCGGCGGCGTTGAGAGCCACAGCTTGTACAGAAGCCCGGCCGCTTCAAGCCGGGCAAGGTCGAACACCGGGGAATCGGGCATGACGGCGAGCAGCACCGCCGCGGCCTCTTCGTCGTTCACGGTCGAACGCGTCCCGCGGCGCAGCAGCAGCCGGACGGACCGTTCGTGATCCGGGTACTGGCGGATGAAGTTCATCGCGAGCCGGTCACGCTCGGGCGCCAGCGAGGGACGGCCGCGGTCGATGGCCCGGTCGAGCGCGACGATCGCGTACCACGCGGCATCGAGTCGGCGGGCGTCATCGGCGGTCGTCGCCGCGAGGCGCCGGAACACCTCCGCGGCCTGCTCGAGATCGCCGGCGTAGTACAGCGCGAGGCCCTGGTTGATCTGCGCGCGTTCGCGCTCGACGCTGAAGGCGGCGGCATCGGGCGCGGTGGCGGCAAGGCCGAGCAGCTTCGAGGCCTCGCGGTACCGATTGGCAAGCGACGAGAGCTCGGTCGGCGACTCGGCGTCCTGCGAGCTCTCCCGGTGCTGCCGCCGGGCGTTGTCGTACGCCTGGACGCCCTGGACGTACTGCACCGCGAAACCGTTGCCGCCGATCGGCGCCGAGCCGTACCGGTTCACGAGGTCGACCACCTGGCCGAGCTCGCCCATCGAGACCAGCTCCGACACCGCGAGCCTGGCGAGATCGGCGATCACTTGCGAGCTGCGCTCGGGGGTCTTTGAATCCTGGCCGGCCTCCATCGCCAGCACCGCCAGCAGCCGGGCGTCGCGCGCCGACAGCGGCCCGCCGCCCGCCTCGGGAGGGTCGATCCTGCGGCGGCGCGTCAGCAGATCGATGTCCGCCCATCGCCGAGCCGCGGCCAGGATGGTCAGCTTGGTCGAGAAGAGCTGATCGTTCACCGCCTTGGGCACGGCCTCGGCGACTTCGACCGCGTCGATCCACCGCATCGCCTCGATGTCGTTCCCGCGAAGGGACGCCGAGAGCGCCGCGCCGATCGCAGCACGGGCGACGTGCTCGTACCGGAACAGCGACTTGGGCGCCTTGTCGACCGCGGCCGGGCGCCGGGTGGTGGTCCCCAGGAGAACACCGAAATCCTCGGATGCCCGCATCGCCATCGCGGCATCGCCGGTCAGCAGCGACAGGTAGTACTCCGACCAGCCGGCGTAGTAGTGCGCGAGCGACCGCACGCGGCGCGCCTCCACGAGCGCCTCGCGGAGGCGGTCGTCCTCGGGGTCGGCACGGCTCTTGCGCTCGAGCGAATCCACACGCTGGTTGACGGAGGTGGCGACCTCGCGCAGTGTCGGCGCCACGTTGCGGAGCACACGCTCGGCTTCCAGCCGCTCCTCCGTCGTCGCGAGACGGAGCTGGACCTTCTCGGCGGTCTCGGCCGCGGGCAGGTACGAAGCACGGGCGAGGTTGACTCGCAGTTCAAAGGTCTCGGCGTCGGGAACCGCCGTGAGCAGGTTGCGGCACAGCTCCTCGATCTCCTGGCGTCGCTGGGGCGTCGGCCCCGCGTCGAGCATCACCACGTAGATCCTGCCGAGCCTGTCGGCGATCTCCCGGCGCTGGTTGCCGGTGGCCTCGGCCAGGCGCTGGCGGAGCATCGCCGCCAGGGGCTCGACCAGTTCCCGGTCCTGCATGTAGACCTCGACCGAATCCTGCGGCGAGAGGAAGTCCGCCCCCGGCTGGGCGCGCGCGATGCCCGCGACCGCGGCGAGCGCAGCGACGGCGGCGGCGAGCGTCTCAGCGCGTGGTCGGGACATAACTCACTTTCGCAAAGCCGGCGTCGCGGCAGGCCTGGACCGCCTGCGCGGCGGCCTCCACGGGAACCTCCGACGCGACCCTGATCAGCACGCCCGCGTCCTTGGGGAGCGCTCCGAGAATGCCCGCCAGTTCGACGGCGCTGCCGGTACGGCGCTGGCCGATGATGAACGCCACGCCCTCCGGCGCCGTCTCCACCCGCAGGACCTGCGCGGCAAGGCTGGTCGGCGTGGATTTCTTGTCGGTGCTCAGCGTCGTCGAGAGCTGGCCTTCGCCCGCGGCGATCTCGCCGGCCATGATGAAGTACAGGAGCAGGAAGAGAACGACGTCGATGAGCGCCACCAGGGGGATGCGCACAAGCGAGAGGGTGTTGCGGCGGCGGCGGGAGAACTTCACGATCCGCCTCCCGCCGGCTTGTCTTCGGCGCCGGCCGTCGCCAGCTTCCACTCACGCACGCCCGCCGAGGCCAGGCCGATCGCCAGCCGGTTGAGGTGCGCCGACCGGCAGAGTCGATCGGCACGGATGAGCACGTCGGGCGACCCGCCGACGCGGTCGATCTCCGACTTCACCGTCCGGGCGAGCTCGGCGAGAGGCATGGGCTTGCCCAGGAGCACGTAGTCGCCGGAGCGGGTGATGTCGACGATGATCTGGTGATCGCTCGCGGTGGCCACGACCTCACCCGGCTGGCGGGGAAGGTCGACCGGCGTGGCCGAGGTCCGGGCAAAGTGCGCCGTCATCGTGAAGAAGATGATGAGCAGCAGCACGATGTCGATCATCGGCGTCAGGTCGAAGCCCGCGTCGGGCGGATCTGGTGAGCGTCGGAATCTCATGCGGTTTCAGTGTCGCGAGCCTGCCGGCGGATCGAACGCGAACGGCATCAACCGACCCGGACCTCCCGCGGCGGTGCCGGTGACCTCGCCGGGCCCACCTTGCCGGCCGGCCGGCCTTCCTCGGACAATCCGGCCGCGTTCTCCAGCGGCGCAACCATCCCTTCCACCACCGCCGCGGCTTCCACCGCGAGCGTGTCGATGCGCCGGCGGAAGATCGCGAAGGCGACCGTGCACGGGATCGCCACGATGAGCCCCTCGGCCGTCGTCACCAGCGCGATCGACATGAACGTCGCGAGCTGCTGCGATCTGGCCGCGCCCTCGAGCTCGCCGATGGTTGCGAACGCGCCGATCATGCCGAACACCGTGCCCAGCAGGCCGAGCATCGGCCCGACCGCGGCGAGGATGCCGATCGAATCAACCGACCTGTACAGCTTGTCGACTTCTCGCTGGCCGGCCTCCTCCACCGCCGACCGCAGCTCCAGCGTCCCGAAGGGCGACCGCGCGCACCGCAGCAGCGCCGATCCCACCAGCCTGGTAACGAACGACTCGTACACGGGTTCGCGGCACACCGCGATCGCCGCCTGCAGGTCGCCGGTTCGGAGCACGGCGCTGAGCCGCTCCACCGACTCCTGCGGGATCATCCGGGATCGCCGCAGCGTGATCGCGTGGGCGATGATGAGTCCCAGCGCCACGAACGAGAGCACGATCAGCACGTAGCCGATCGGGCCGCCCGACCCGATGTAGTCGAGCACGGTCATGGTGCCGGTCTTTGAGCCGGGCGTGCCGACGACCTGTGCAAGGAGAACAGCATCACCGATCATTCAGGGGCTCCTCTGACTCCGGAAGCTCCGGTTGCGAAGTCTTGGTCGCCGGCGTGGTGGCCGGCCATTCACGGATCATGTTCCATTCGACCGCCGGGTGTCCGCCGAATCGCCGCAGCAACTCGCCGCGGAGTCGCGTCGCCCCGGCCATATCGCCAAGTTCACGCAGCGTGGCCGCCGCATCCGCCAGGGCCACCCCGGTCAGGTAGGGCACGGCGCTCTCCAGCCGAGCGGGGAGGTGCAGCAATTCCACCACGCCCAGCCGGCGGATCTCCGGGTCGGCTTCCCTCGTCAGCGAACGGCCGATGGCCACGCGGCACCAGGCCTCGAGCCATGTGCCCTGGCGGTCGTCCATCATCGCCTTGAGGCGTTCCCGCGCGGCGAGTCGTTCGGCCTGGTTGCCGTACTGCGCGAGCACAACCGAAGACACGATCTGCACAGAACGCTCGTCCGACACCGGCGGCCATTCAACCGCGTCGCCGCCGGCGACCGACGAGAGCGTTCCGCACGCGCCCCGGGCCGCGTGGATGTACCACGCTCGGAGCTGCTCGACCGGGTCAATCGCGCGATCCGCATCGAGAACCCACGGCGCCTGCCGGGCGCCCGCGACAACCGCGACCGACGGAACGTCGACCCAGATCGGCGGCAGGCCCGGGATCAGCCCTGCTTCCTCACGACCTTCCATCGCGCTGGGCTCGTCGGGTCCCGCGGTGCTTTCGAACGCCGGCCCGCCGACGCCGAGCCACGCGAGCCACGCGCCGGCCGCGGCGGTCTGCGCCCCGCGCTCGATCCGGCATCGCACCAGGCTTTTCCAGATCGCCGCCGCGGTGGGCCCGCGAGTCTCGATGATCGGCCCGTGCAGGCTTTCGAGAAGCTCCTCCGCGGACGGCAGGTCACCCCGCTCCAGCCGCTGCAACGCCCGCCACACCAGGTCTCCCTGAGCAACCCACGCCGCGGCCTCGTCGGCGAACTCGCCTTCAACGCGGGCGACCTGGTGCCACGGGATCAAGCGGGCCGATGGGCCCTCCCCTGCTCGCACGCCCGCCGCGTCCGCGCCCGAAACGCCGGGAACCGGTGCGCCGTCGCGGTCGCGGAGAACGACCCTTCCATCAAGTGCGAGCACGAGGGAGATGACGGCGGAGAGGGCGAGCATCATGCGTGGCGGGACAAGCCTACTTCTTGGGAATGAACGTGTACGACCCGCCCGACGCCGCGGCGATCTTCCGCATCACCGGTTCGGAAGCCGCGGTCACGAAGCAGATGCAGTGCACGGGCACCTTCAACTGGCCGTTGAGCGCGTTCACCTCGGCGACGACGCCCTCGGGGTCCGCGAACTCGCCGTCGGTCATGAAATAAATCGCGTCGGGCTTGGGCTTCATCCCCAGCGTGATCACAAAGCCGGGCGTGGGGTTGGTCCCGCCGTCGGGCCTCAGCGCGGCGATGCTGCGACGGGCCCACTTCTTGCCGGCGTCGCTGGCGGGCACCCACTGTGACCGCTCGCCCATCACCGTCGCCAGATCGGAAAACAGCACCACGATGAACTCATTCTGGTCGGTCATGCCGTCGATGGACTTGTCCAGCTCGGCACGCAGCACGTCGATCTTGTTGTCCCAGTTCATCGAAGCGGACATGTCGATGATGTACGCGAAGCGCGAGCCGGCCGCCTCGACGCCGAAGAAACTCGCCCCGCCGCCGCCCGATCCTGAACCCGTCCCGATCCCCAGGCCGTCGCCATCCGAGAGCGCCGCCCCGCCGCCGATCGAGAGTTCGCCGTCCGATGCGTCACCGGGGCCTGAGGCATCGCCGATGCCCGGGCTGGGCAGCAGGTCGCCCGAGGCGATGGAATCCGCAAGATCGCCGACGCTCGGCGGCGACTCGGCATCGACGATCGCCGCCCCCTCCAGCGCCGACAGTTCGATCTCCGGGACGACCGCAAAGTCCACCGGGGCGGGCGCATCGCCGCGTCCACCGCTGGAGCCGCTGCCAAACCCGCCGCCGATGCCGATCCCGCCGGCCATCCCCAGGCCGGAGACATGAATAATGCCCGAGATCAGCAGCCCCAGCAGCAGCGCGTGACGTGTCACCCGGACCCAAAAGCTCAAGGACGGCGCGGCAGGTGGCCGCGTCGCCGGTTCATCCGCCCGAGCCGGGCGCGCAGGGTCGTGGTGTTCAAGGGTCGCCATGGGTGTGGGAGCGGGGTCTGCCGGTGCGTTCGGCGGCTCTCCGCTGCTGGCTTGACCAGAGTGTATCACCCGGGTCGTTCGAGCCGCTTCTGGCGAGCAGGTCCGCTCGGAGCGTCTCCGCCGTTCATGGCGGCGCTGCACCGGCGAACTTGTCCGGCATCCCCATGCCCGGCTCCGGTCGAGCGGCTATCTGACGCTCGGCCCTTCGGTCGGTTCCTGTCAGCCTTCAGTAAATGTCTCGATCCTTGACGGTCGCCCCCGCGGGGAGTTCAATGAGCCTCCGATCTGTCGGGTATATGTCCGGCCTTTCACCCGGTTGCAGGATCCCCATGACTTCCACCAAGCCGACGCCCGCCAAATCCAAGCACCCCGCCGCCCAGGGATCCTCGCGAACCCCCTTCCGCCGCATCCTCCTCAAGCTCAGCGGCGAGTCCTTCTGCAAGCCCGGCGGCTTCGGGGTGGACCCCGAAGAGCTGGAATCGATCGCCCGGGAGGTGTTCGACGCCGCCCAGGTGGGGGCACAGCTCGCGATTGTCGTCGGCGGCGGGAACATCATCCGCGGCGCCGAACTTGCCGCGGCCGGGCACATCCACCAGGCCACCGCCGACTACATGGGCATGCTCGGCACCGTCATCAACGGCCTAGCCCTCAAGGAAAAGCTCCACGACATGGGCATGGACTGCCGGGTGATGACGGCCATCGACATCCGGGCCGTTGCCGAGCCGTTCATCCGCGGGCGGGCCCTCCGCCACCTCGACAAGGGCCGGGTCGTCATCCTCGTCGCCGGCACCGGCAACCCCTTCTTCACCACCGACACCTGCGCCTCGCTCCGAGCGGTCGAACTCGAATGCGAGGTGCTGATGAAGGCGACCAAGGTCGACGGCGTCTACACCGCCGACCCGCGCAAGGACCCCACGGCCACCCGCTACGACACCCTCACCTTCCAGGAGGCCCTTACCAAGGGCCTGCGCATCATGGACACCGCGGCCCTCGCCATGTGCATGGAAAAGAACGTCCCGATCCTCGTGTTCGACTTCAAGCGGTCCGGCAATATTCGCCGGGTCGTGCAGGGCGAGCCGATTGGAACCCTCGTCCGGAGGGATCCTTCCCCCGCTACCGTCTGAGGCCCACCCGGCACCTGGAGCAGTCCGATGAGCACCGATCCCGACACCATTCTTCTTGAGTGCGAAGAAGCCATGGAAAAGGCCGTGGACTACCTGAAGAAGGAGTTCCGCGGCCTGCGCACCGGCCGAGCATCCACCGCCCTCGTGGAGTTCATCAAGGTCGACTACTACGGGTCCATGACCGACCTCAAGTCGATCGCGGCCATCAGCGTCCCCGAACCCGCGCAGCTCCTGATCAAGCCCTTCGACGTGGGCGCCATGGCCGCCATCAAGCACGCCATCGAGGCCTCCGGCCTCGGCCTCAACCCCATCGGCGAGGGCAAGCAGATCCGCCTCGTTCTTCCCGCGCTCACCTCCGAGCGGCGCAGCCAGCTCGTCAACCACTGCAAGAAGCTCGCCGAGGAGGCCCGCGTCACCCTGCGCAACGGCCGCCGCGACGCCAACAAGCACGCCGACGCCCTTTCCAAGCAGCCCGGCGTGCACTACCCCGAGGACGAGATCGAAACGCTCAAGGAAGAGATCCAGGGCCTGCTCAAGAAGTACGAGGAGACCATCGACAAGATGGTCGAGGAAAAGTCCAAGGAAATCACGACCGTGTGAGGTCGTGCCGAGTCCGGGCCGGCGCAGCGCGGGAAGGGGTCTTCATGCTCGGTCGACGCTCCTCGGCGGTCTGCCTGTTGGGTCTTGCCCTGCTCGCAACCGCCGCGGCAAGGACATCGACTCCCGGCGACCGGCTCGCTTCAACCGCGGCCGCGTTCATCGCCACCCTCAGCGACGATCAGCGACCCCGGGCCGTCTTCGACTTTGACGCCGCCGGTCGCACCGACTGGCACTTCGTTCCGCGTGATCGACCGGGCCTGAAATTCAGCGAGCTCTCGGACGAGTCGCGCCGAGCCGTTCACGCGCTGCTGAGATCGGCGCTCAGCGGCCAGGGATACCTCAAGACCACGGGCATCATCCAGCTCGAGCAGGTCCTGTTCGACTCGGAGGTTGCCGCCGGCCGCGACCCCGCGTGGCGCGACCCGGGCAATTACACGATCGCCGTCTACGGCGACCCCGGCGCCAAACAGCCCTGGGCCTGGAAGTTCGAGGGGCATCACATCTGCCTGAACTACACCAGCGCTGCCGATCAGATCGCGGTGACTCCGGCGTTTCTGGGTACAAACCCCGCTGTGGTTCAAACCGGCCCCAAGGCGGGCCTCAGTGTGCTCGCGGCGGAGGAGCGGATCGCCCGCGAGCTGCTCGGGTCGCTCGACGCTGGCCAGCGAACCCAGGCCGTCATCAGCGATAGCGCTCCGAACGACATCGTGCTTGCGCCGGGGCGACCGCTCGATCTGGGCACCCCGCGCGGCGTGACGTACGCCTCGATGACCGCCGATCAGCGAGCGATCTTTGAGCGGCTGCTCGCCGAGTACATCGGCAATCTCGAGCACGACCTCGCGCAACAGCAGTGGGACCGGATCCGCGAGAAAGGCCTGGACGAAGCGCGTTTCGCGTGGTGCGGGTCCGACCAGCCGGGCCGGCCCCACTACTACCGCATCCACGGGCCCGGCTTTGTCATCGAGTACGACAACACCCAGAACAACGCCAACCACGTCCACACCTGCTGGCACGACCTGGAACGCGACTTCGGGGCCGACCTGCTCAAGGCGCACTACGAGCACGGCCACCGCCACTCCGACGCGCCACGCCGCTGAAACCCCATAAAGGCTGCCTCCTGTGCGGGCCGGGCCGGACCTCAATACGCTTTGCCCCGGCTGAACGGTGATGACGACCACCGTTCGAGCCGAGGTAATCGTGGGCGTGCTGGTGAGCGTTCCCGCGTCCGAGAAGTCGTCCGTGCCGCGGTGCACGCTCGGGCTTGGGATGCGCACTGAATACCGTCGGCACCGCGGGCTGGGACCGCGGCCGCTGGCCGTCGCGCCGGTGCACCGGCCCGGCTGCCCGCGGGAAATGCCGGCGGCGTGCCGGACCGCCGCATGAGCAGCCTCCTCCAGCGAGCAGAAGCGATCTTCATCGAGCTCTCCGAGCTCTCGCGATCGGAGTGGGAATCCCGCCTCCACGAGCGCTGCCAGGGCGACCGCGAACTCATGCACGAGGTCGCGTCGCTACTCCAGCACCACGAACAGTCCAAGACGTTCCTCGACGCGGGCAAGCTCGATGACAGGAGGCCGTACGAGTACTTCGCCGACGAAGAGCTCCCCGCCGGCACCCGCATCGACGAGTTCTCCATCGTGCGCTTTCTCGGCCGCGGCGGCATGGGCAATGTGTACGTCGCCGAGCAGGCCAAGCCCCGGCGGACGGTCGCGCTCAAGGTCATCCGCCGCAGCCTGACGACGCCGGGCCTGCTCCGCCGCTTCGAGCACGAGGCCGAGTTCCTCGGCCGTCTCCAGCACCCGGGCATCGCCCAGATCTATGCCGCCGGCACCGCGCCGGCGCCCGTCAGCGGCGGCGCCGCCATGGCCCAGCCGTTCATCGCGATGGAGCTCGTGAACGGCCCGCCGCTCAACGTCTACGCCGCCGACCACCGCCTCACCCGTCCGCAGCGCCTGGAGCTGGTCGCCAAGGTCTGCGACGCCGTCCAGCACGCCCACCAGCGCGGCGTCATCCACCGCGACCTCAAGCCGGCCAACATCCTCGTGAACGAGCAGGGCCACCCGAAGATCCTCGACTTCGGTGTCGCCCGGGCCGCCGACCCCGAGAACCCCGGCGCCACGCTGCACACCCGCGCCGGCCAGATCATCGGCACGCTGCCGTACATGTCGCCCGAGCAGGTCGTCGGGAAGGCCGACGAGATCGACACGCGCAGCGACGTGTACGCGCTGGGCGTCATCCTGTACCAGGTGCTCTGCGGCAAGCTGCCGCTGGACGTCTCCAGCGCGTCCATCGCGGAGGCGGCCAGGATCATCCGCGACGAATCCCCTCGGCGCCTGGGGCAGATCGATCGATCGCTGCGCGGGGATATCGAGACCATCACCGCCCGTGCGATCGAGAAGGACAAGTCCCGGCGGTACCAGTCCGCCGCGGAGCTGGGGGCCGACCTGCGGCGATGCATCGCCGGCGAGCCGGTGGTCGCCAGGCAGGATTCGGCCCTCTACGTGATCCGCAAGCAGATCAACCGCAACCGCGGCGTCGTGGCCGCGATCCTGGTGCTCTTCGCGAGCATCGCGGGATTCGCGGTGTACGCGGCGCGTGAAGCCGACCGCTTCGAGGCCCTCGCGACCCTGGAGGAATCGGCAAGGCGACGCGCCGAGGAAGCCCGCGACGACGCCGATCTCCAGCGCCGCCGCGCCGACGCCGCCGCCAAGCGCCTCACGCGCGAGCTCTCCGCGAGCAACATCGAACGCGGCCGGCTGCTCGGCCGGTCGGGGAACCTTGCGGCGGCCGAGGACCTGCTGTGGCCCGAGCATCTCCGGCACCTGGATTCGCACCACACCTTCTACGCGCTGTGGGAGCTGTATTCCCGGACTCGCTGCGAGGTGACGCTCACCGGCAACGCGCCCGGTGCGACGAAGCTCCGCCTCACGCCCGATGACCGCTACCTGATCACGACGGGCGTCGACCCGGCAATCCTCGTGCGCGACACCACCACGCTGGAGACGGTCGCCTCGTTCGGCCCGACGGGTATTTCCCACTCGGCGCTCGCCGTCCGGCCCAACGGAGAAATCGCGACCGGGGACGCCAAGGGACGCATCGAGCTCTGGGACCCGCTCACCGGAAAGTCCAAGGGTGTGCTCGTTACCGACGGACCCGCCGTCATCGACCTTGCCTTTGATCGCACCGGCGAGCGGCTCGCGGCCATTGACGCGAAGCTCGTGCTTCGGCTGCTCGACGCCGATCCGGCTCGCGACCGGGTCATCGCGACACTCCCGCAGCCGTCCCGCTTCGCCGCGGCCGACCCGTCATCGGACCGGTTCGTGATCGGAAGTTCCGACGCGACCATCCGCATCGTCTCCTCCACCGACCTGTCTGTGATGCAGGAGATCCGCAACCCCGACGAATCGGCCGCCCGCGTTGCTTTCTCGCCTGACGGGTCAATGGTCGCCTCGGGCGGCACGGCGCACCGCACGCGCGTGTGGAACGCCGCTGATGGCCGCCTGATCGCGACGCTCGCGGCGCCCAACGGCAACATCGGTGGCGTCGCGTTCACGCCCGACTCACGCCAGTTGATGGTCATCGGCTGGTGGAACCTGCACGTCTGGGACCTCCAGACCCAGCGGATCGTGCGGACCATTTCCGGCAACCGCGCTGCCGGCAGCGACATCGCGGTGACGTCCGACGGCGGGCACGCGTGGACCAACCTGCACGCCACAGTCCGATGCTGGGACATGGATCCCTACTCCGGCCAGAAACGCATCGAGTGCGCGACGACCAGGACCCTCGCGGTGTTCACCCCGTCCGGTCAACTGCTCGCCGGCGAGGCGGACGGCTCGATCTCGCTGCTTTCGGACCCTGATGGAGAGGTCATCGCAACCCTCGGCCGACATCCCAAGCGCGTCCGGGCGATCACGGTGTCGCCTTCGGGCAAGCTCGCGGTCTCGACCTCCGTGGACGGCACGGCGCTGCTGCTCGATCTGGAATCGCGCTCAACGGTCGCGACCTGGACCGGGTTTGTCATGCCGACCAACGACGCCGGACGGTTTGACTCGACCGGTTCCCGGCTGGTGATACCCGCTCGGGATTTCTCGTTCCAGGTCCTCAGTGTCCCGGATGGACAGGTGGTCGCAAAGATCCCCAGCGACCGCTCGGAGCCGCTGTGCGCCGCCTTCAGCCCCGATGACCGGCTGATCGCGACCACCACCCGGCGCGGCGCGGTCAACCTCTACGACGCGGCCACCGGATCGCTCGTGCGCGAGTTGGAGAGCACGGGGCTCAACAACATTCCCTGGACCGTGATCTTCAGCCCCGACGGGTCGCGCGTCATCGCGGGCAACTGGTCCCGGCACATCGACGTGTGGGACACACAGTCTGGCAGGCTCGTCCGGCGGCTGACCGGCCACCGCGGCCTGGTGACGGATCTTGAGTTCCGCCCGCGCGAGCCCAACATCCT
Source organism: Phycisphaerales bacterium (assembly GCA_022072615.1). Lineage (GTDB taxonomy): Bacteria > Planctomycetota > Phycisphaerae > Phycisphaerales > UBA1924 > JAEUJB01. The sequence goes on along the minus strand of JAJVHS010000075.1, from coordinate 17,123 downwards.
GGCCTCGTCCGCGGCGGACGGCCAGGTGATGCTGTGGGATCTCTCCGTCGACTACGACACGCCGGTGCTCACGCTTGATGCACTCGACGGATGGGAGGTCTGGGCGCTGGATTTCGATGATCGCGGGCGGCGGCTGGTCGCGACCAATTCCATGGGAACGTCGGTCGTCTGGGATCTCCGGCACTTCAACCGCCATATCGGGGGCAACATGGCGACATGGATCTCCGAGCACAAGGACCAGCTCGACCAGGTCGACTTGAACGCCGCGATGGAACAGCGGGCCCTGCTCCTCAGCCGCGGGCGCCGCGACGCCCCCGAGCAGACGGGTCAATGACCGGCAACCGGCTGTTCAGTTCCGCCCGCCGCCGCTCTTGTTGTTGTCCGCCGGACGCCGGGCGCTGCGGTACGCGTCGAAGTACAGCGCCTGGTACGCGGTGCCGGGCGGCGTCGGAGTGACGGCCCAGCCCCACAGCCCGGGGACCGAGTACGCGATGACCGTCGTCGGCGGATGGAAGTGCATCGCCAGCGGCGTGATCACGTTCAGCTCGTCGTGGCTGCCGAAGTACTTCCACGCGCGGTCCACGGGCTGGGGCCGCGAGCTTTGCTTGCGGATCTTGGCGATGTCGACCGGCACCCAGTTGAGCGTGCTCGCCGCCTCGTCGTAGAGAGCGAACTCCGTCCACGCCCGCATCTTGCCCTTGCCGCCCTTCTTCTCCAGGAACTTGCGGTCCACGTCCTCGGCCTCGACGCCGATGATGAGCCGGGCCGGCAGACCCGCCGACCGGTACATCGCCGTCAGAAGGCACGCCATGTCGAACTCGGTGCCCTTGCCGGTCGCGATGGTGTTGTCGATCCCGTTGAGGATGAACCCCTGGAGCTCGCCGGTCCGCAGCACCGCCTTGCTGTCGCCCGAGGGCTGGATCGACCGGACGACCTCCGCGGCGAGCAGCTTGGCGAGCATCACCGGTTTGTGCTTGCGAGGATCTTCGCCCACGGCCCGCTTGACCAGCGCCTTAATCTGGTTCTGGTCGTAGGGCTGCGCGTCGGGCCCGGTCTCCACGTAGAGCTGGGGCTGGAACACGGCCTTGATCGACGAGGGGAAGTCCTCCTTCGGCCAGTCCACGTTCGCGGCGCCGCGCTCGTCGAACTTCGTCCGGTAGCACACCATCGGAACTTCGATCTGCATCTCGACCTCGCGAGCCGTTCCGTTCTTGACCTCGCCCGATCCCGACCCCGTCCGCGTGGTGAACTGCGCAAGCCGCACGCCCGAGGCGATCGACTCTTTCGCGCTGCCGCGCCGCGACATCCGCGGCGTCGCGACCTCCACGTCGTCAACCTTCATCCAGCCCTCGATGGCGTCGTCGTTGGGCGCCGCGCCCGCGGTTTCCGGCATCACCGGGAACACCACGGTCATCGTCTGGAACGTGAACCCGCTCTGCTGGCCGAGCTGCACCGCGTTCTCGTCACGGAGCTGACCCGGGGGCAGCGACAGGATCTGGGCGCCCTGGCCCGGGGGATTCGACGTGATCCGGATGCGCGAACGGAGCGTCCAGTCCTTCGGGAGCTCCCGCGCGACGTACGGCCCGAGCGTCAATTCGACCGCTGCCGGCTTGGCGGGCTGGTTCGCCGGCTGCTTTGCCGCCGGCTGGTTGCCCGCGTCCTTGTCCTTTGATTTTGAGTTCCCCGCCTGGGCCCAGGCCTGCCCGGCCGCCACGGAAAGAGCAAGAACAGTCGTCAGGACCGACGTCATCAGGCTCGCGGAACGGTGCATTCAAGGACTCCTTCCGGCAGGAATGGGGCGGTCGATCGGGGCGCCCAAAGGGTAGGGCATCGTGCGGGGCCTGCATGTTGGACGCGTATCCGCCGCGGCTGTTCCGACCCCGCCTCACTCGGTGATCGCCTGCCCGGCCTTCAGCGGGGCAATCCGGTCCGAGTGCTTCCCGGCGGCCGACAGAAGCCGTTCGAGCGGCTCGCCCACCGGCTCCTCGCTCAGCGGGAACGTCGAGTGGTGCATCGGAAGCACGCGCTCGGCCCGCATCTGGTCGGCCATTTCCCACACCTGCTCGGGGGTCGCGTGCGCGTGCTCCCACGGCTGGTACCCGCCGATGCCCAGGATCGCAAGATCCACCCCCAGGCGGTCGAACGCCCGGGTCATCGCCGTATCGCCCCCGAAGAGCACCCGCCGAGCCTTGGACCCCAGCGTCTCCAGCAGGTAGCTGTTGTATCCGCGTGAGCGATCCAGCGCGGTCCGGGCACCCCAGTGGTTGGGCTTGATCGCCGTCACGCTCACGCCGCCGACCTTCAGCGTGTCGCCCCAGTCGATCTCGTACACCGCCCCGAACCCCGGCGGCACCAGCGACCGTGTGCCCGCGGCCGTGATCACCACCGTCGTCGGCGCCGCCAGTTCCCGCAGCGTCGGCACATCCAGGTGATCAAAGTGCGCGTGCGAGAGCAGGATCACGCTGACCGACGGCAGTTCCCTGGGTCCGATCGGAGCCGGTTCCAGCCGGCCCAGGCCGAACGAACGGCCGCCGATCCGGGGACCGATCCGATTCGAGAGCACGGGGTCTGTCAGAATCAGTTGATCGTCGAGCCTCAGCAGCGCCGTGGCGTGGCCCAGCCACGCGGCACCCATCGGCGACGCGGACATCCTGTCGAGGGTTTCCCGGACGCCGGCGGCGCCGTTGGACCACCGCGCCTCGCCGCGCAGCGACCGCAGCAACTCCCGCGGGTACCTCCGGGAAGCGGACTTCGCGCCCGACACGGTCTTTCCGAGCAATGTGAGTCTGGAAACCGCCCGTCGAGGCGATCGGCCGTTGCCGTGCTCCGGGTTGTTCTTGCTGCCGCCTTGCGTCACGTCGATTCCCGCTTGCAGCTCAGGTCGACCGGCCAGCCCGGCCTCCCCGGTCCGCAATCAAGGATCAACTGTAGTCGCGGCCGCTCAAAACGCGGATGAAACCGTCCTCACGCTCACCGGATCGCTCCCGCGGTTAGAACCCGCTGGACAGGTGGTTGGCGTTCGGGAAGCGCCTGGCGATGATGTGGCTCCAGGTCTCGTCCGGAATGTCATCCAGCCCGGCACGCATGCCGATCACGTAGAGCTGCACACGGTCCTGGCACTGGAGCTTGGCGAACAGGCCCCGGATGTGCCACTCGACCGCTCGCTTCGTGCGCCCGATGGTCGCCCCGATCCTGTCGTTCCCGTACCCCTTCGCGACCAGCCGGAGCACTTCCATCTGCCGGCGGCTCAGCGATTCGAGCTGCCCCCACGTGTGGAACGTGGTCAGGGCGGGCGCCTGGTTCACGCTGTACGAGCGATCGATCGCCGAACACCGGACCATCCGCCGGGTCGTCTGGAGCACGCACGTGTCCGACCCCCGGTCGTCCTGCACCGCGGTGAAGAAGCTCTCGGCACGGCAGCCTCGCGCAATCTCGACGATACGGGACGGGCGGCAGGTGAGGGCGGTGGTGTGCGCGATCCTCGTCCGCTCGGCAATCCAGGAATCCCGTCCCGTCCGGCCCAGGCGGGTGCGGTCGCCATCGTCGGAGAGACCGAAGAACTCGTTGAAGTTGTCCGAGACCGCGATGCGAGCACCCTTGGCATCGAACACCGCGGCGCAGCAGTCGCACAGCCCCAGGTGCAACGATGCGACGTGCCTGGCCGTGGCGATCGACAAGGGCACCCCGGCGTCATGGTCCGGGTCCAGGATCGAAACGAACTCGTTGGTTGCGATCAGCTTGGAGTGCACGCCTGCGAGGTCCCGTAATACGAGGAATCCGCGGATCTACCTGGTTCCCGGTAATGCGCCGACGCTGGGATCGCGGCGCGAAGAAAGCTCCTGGATCAGGTCGCTCAGCATCCGGTCGAGCTCGGCGGCTCGGCTTGCCCCAAGAGACCCGGGCGTTCCCACACCCCGGTGCAGGTAATCACGGGTGGTGCTCGCCGCGTGCAGCCCCTCCTGGATTTCCTGTTCGGTCAGGTTCGGGAGAAGTCCTTCGTTGCGGTAGGTCGACATGAAATAGTCGGCCCGGGCCGCCACCGGCGACAGGCCCATCGGCTGCGCAGGATCCTCGCACCGCAGCACAATGCACAGCAATTCCAGAAACAGCAGGAAATCATCGTCGAACGAGGGCTGCGGGTCCTCCGGCCACGCCGTGGGGATCGGCGAGGTCTCAAATGAGGCCTCAACCCCTGTGGTTTGCACGAGGCCGATCGCCGCCGGAGTCCAGAACCCCACCGTGGTGGCGATCCCAGCGCTCAGAACAGCCAAAACTGCTCTACGATTGTTCGGTCCCATCGTGGCCCTCCGTATCTCGCATCTGCAAGTACCACCCCAAGGGGCGGACCCCGACGCCGAGTGTGACCCAAGTCAGAAAAAAAACTCTCAAACTTGGTGTAAGATGAAAATCCGGAGGGACTTATGTTGAGCGCAGACCATCCATCTCCCGCAGCTTTCCTGCTGCGAATCCAGGACGGGGACCGAAACGCCGCCGCCCAGTTCATTGCCGAGAACTCGCCGCTCATCCGACGGCGGTTCCGTCACAAGCTCGACCGGGCGATGCGCCGAGTCTTCGACTCGCAGGAGCTCATCTCGACCGTCAGCCGACGCTTGGACCGGCTGGTGCGTCAAGGGATGGTCCGGGCGGTGAACGAGCGGCAGTTATGGTCCCTGGTGCTCGACATCGCCGAGAACGCGGTGATCGACAAGTCACGCACGCTGCGCCGGCTCGAGAAGGTCGAGGCCCAGGACTCACCCTTCGCGTCGATGCTGCGGTCGTGCCTGCTCGCCGGCCAGGACCGGCCCGACGCGGTGGAACTGGGAGACTTGTTCGAGAGCCTCCCCGACCCGGTCGATCGCGAGATCCTGTCGATGTGGCTGAACGGCACGTCGCACCTGGTGACTTCTCAGCTCCTTGACCTCCCGCACGCCACGGTCCGCAAGCGCTGGGAGCGGATCAAGGAGAAATGCCGTTCGCGGATCGAGCAGGGCGAACAGGCCAAGGTTCACGCGGCGCCGGAGGCGGAGACCAGGCCATGAACAGCGCGGGCTCGACGTGGCAGGACCTGCTCGAACGTCTCGCGTCCTCGATGAACGACTCGGAGCTGGGAACGTTCCTGGGGGTTCACAAGGTCGTGAGCGACGACGACCTCGCCGACGCCATCGACATCGACGCCCGGGCCAGGGACGCTGATAACTCCACCGTCGACCTTCACCGGTACATGACCGCAATCCCGGCCCTGCACGAGCGGCCGGTGGTGCTCGACACCGCGCTGGAAGCCACGCTCCGAGCCATGCGACGCGCCGGCATCGACCAGGTGCAGGCCGTCGCCATCCTCGTCGAGGACTACCCGACGCTCGCCGCGCCGATCCGCACCTGCGCGATGCTCGATCAGTGCATCATGGGAACGTCGGCGATCGCCGCCGGCGTGAAGGCGGCCGAGCCGCTGAAGCTTCCCTGCGGGATCGGCGAACCCATCGAGGACGGTCAGCCCCGCTATGAGCTCCGCGAGGTCATCGGGCGCGGCACGCAAGCGATGGTGTACCTCTCCGTCGACCGGCGCCTCTCCGCCGGTGACAGTCCCGCGTGGGTGGCCATCAAGGTGATGCAGCACCGCGCCCGCGAGGACTGGATGGAGCTGCCCTCGCTGGGCGCGGAGGCCCAGGCCGCCCGCCGCGTGAACCACCCCAACGTCGTCCGTGTGCTCGACCGCGGGCTGACGGCCGACGAGCGTGAATTCGTCGTGTACGAGTACGTCCGCGGGACGACGCTCCAGGAAGCCCGGGCTCGCCGCGGAGCGCCGTTGACGCCGCGGGAGGCGGCGAAGCTGACGATCTCGATCGCGCGGGGGCTTCAGGCTGCGCACAACGCCGCGGTCCTGCACTGCGACCTCAAGCCCGCGAACATCCTGCTCACCGAAGACGGAGTGCCGAAGATCGCCGACTTCGGCCTGGCTCGACACCTGCTCGCCGAGGAGGTCGCCGAGGGTCCGGTGGGCAGCTTCGCGTTCATGTCGCCCGAGCAGTTCAGCGCCGGGCCCGACGCGAACATGACGACGGCCGACCTGTACGGGCTGGGAGGCATCCTGTACTGGCTGCTGACCGACCTGGCGCCCAACGGCAGCGATGCCGAGACCGTCGGGACGCGGCTGCGACAGGGCGACCAGGCCCCGCCGATCGACGTGCTGGCGGTGTGCCCGCGGCTGGATCCCGACCTGGCGGCCATCTGCGGCCGGGCGCTGCACCCCGACCGGCACAAGCGGTACGCGTCCGCCGAAGCGATGGCCAACGACCTCGAGTCGTTCCTGCATTCGCGCCCGCTGGTGTGGAACAGGTCCGGCGTCGGACGCCGGGCGCTGCTGGCGTATCGGCGATCCCCCCGCCTGGTCCTGCTGGGGTCGGCGGCCATCGTGGTAGCCGCGACGAGCGTGACCGGCGCCGTGTACTTCTGGACGAACGCGAAGGTGCGATCCATGAGCGATTCGCTGCGGATCGCCAGCGAGCAGTCCCGGCGTGAACTCGCCGAGCAGGAAGCCAAGAAGGAACGGGACCGGATGACCGCGGTCTCGGACACCGTGTCCACTCTGATGATGCACCTGCGCAACCCCAAGGACAAGTACGCCGAGAACTGGCTCCAGGGGACGGTGATCATCGAGACGCTGCTCGGGCCCGATCTGCTGATCGGCCGCCAGGACGCGCAGCGTGTCTGGCCTGATCGCATCCAGCATGCCCGTGCCATGCTCGACGACATGAAAGCCGCCGGGCGCCAGGATCAGTTCGAAGCACGCGTGTGGGAGACCATGCTCGGCTACTGGCTGCTCCGAGCCGACTCGTGGAGCGAAGCGGCCGAGATTCTCGGCACCAGCCGCGCCCGCTGGGAGGCCCTGCTGGGCAGGGATGACAGCTTCGTGAGCGCGGTGGCGACGCTGGAGGCGGCGGCGTCCTACGCCGTCGCGCTGAACCAGCCGGTCCGGGATACCAACGCGGTGGCCCGCGCCCGTGCCACGCTCGAGGACCTGATCCAGCGGCAGCAGCCTCCCGCCGACGCCGTGGCAAGGGCCATTGAAGGCGTTCGACTGCTCGAAGCCGGGCCGCAGACTTCGTCCCCGTGACGGCGTTCAGCTCGATCGGTCGACGACCTTGTCGGCCATCGCCAGGAGCAGCGCCCTGGCCGGCGAATCCGCGATGACCGAGAGCCCCGACTTGGCCTCCTCGACCAGACGCGAGGCCGCCCGCGTCGCGTAGGCGAGGGAGCTTGTTGACCCGAGCAATCCGGCCATCCGCTGGGACGCCTGCGCCGCGGTCGGCCCTTCGCCGCATGCCTCCTCGAGCGTGCGCAGCGAGCGCCCGCGGTCGGCGGCCCCCACCTCCTTGAGGTGGTGGATCACCGGCAGGGTCAGCTTGGCCTTTTCCAGATCCTTGCCGACGGGCTTGCCGATCACTTCCGCTCGGCCGGTGAGGTCGAGCACATCGTCCTGGATCTGGAACGCGATGCCCAGGCGCCGCCCGAACGACCCGAGGGCCGCGACGACCTCGTCGCTCGCACCCGAGTGCAGGGCGCCGAGCTCGCACGCCGCCGAGATCAACGCGGCCGTCTTGCGACCGACGATCTCGAAGTAGGTCGCCTCGTCGAGCGAGAAATCACCCCGGTGGTGGAGCTGGAGCAGTTCTCCCGCGCACATGTCCATGCTCACGCGGCCGATGATCAGCGCCGAGCGCTGAGAATCCAGCTGCGAGCACAGGTGAAACGCGCCCGCGATCAGCAGGTCCCCCAGGATCACCGCCGTCTCGTTGCCGTGCAGCCGGTTGATCGTCTCGCCGCGCCGCCGCGTGTCGGCCTCGTCGAGCACGTCGTCGTGCACCAGCGTCGCCATGTGCGTCATCTCGCACACGGCCGCGACCGTCTCGTGATCGGGCCCCAGCAGCGAGCCAAGTTCCGCCGGCGGCGTGGTCGACGCACGCGGGTGCGCCGCGAGCCCGCACGCCAGCGTCAGCATCGGCCGGAGCATCTTGCCGCGGTAGTGCTCGACGTGGCGGATCAGCCGCTGGACCGGCGGAAGATCGGACTCAAGCTGCCGGTCGAACCGCTCCTGGACGGCTTCCAGGCGCGCCATCAGCACCTGGTACACATCGGCCAGCATCCCATCGTTGAACAATGCCACGGGCATGGCGGACCATAGGCTCGGCGCTGTGGCGCCACGCTAGAGCAGGTCGATGGGGCTGAGCGCCGGGCACACGCCCGCGCGGGCGCCGGCGTCGAGCAGCGCCGTGATCGCCGACCGTCCGGTCTCGCCCATGTCCACCGTCAGATCGTTCACGTACATGCGGCAGTACCGGTCCACGCGATCCAGCGTCGGCCGGGCCCCGTCGCGCCCGCGGTCGGTGTTGGCCAGCGCAAACGGCAGCGAGTACTCCGTTGATTCCGCCCGCCGCTCCACCGCGTACGCCACGCTCCTCGACAGCAGATCCCCCACCTGGCCGAGCGTTCCGGCCCCGAAGCGCTCGTCCAGATCCCGCCGCACCGCGTTCACGCCCAGCGGCGTGACCAGCCCCGTCTTCTCCTTCCACCACGCCCCCACATCGAGCAGCAGTTCGAGCTCCGCATCGACGAATGTGAGCTGGCCTTCGTGGATCACAAGACCCGCGTCGACCTCGCCACGGGCGACCGCCGGGATGATCTGCTCGAACGGCATCTCGATGAACCGGTCGCCCGTCGCGTGCTCGGGACCGATCGCCAGCGCCAGAAGCAGGAACGCCGTGGTCTCGCGCCCGGGGATCGCGATGCGGACGCCGGGCTGGGCAAGCGACGACACCGCGATCCGATCCGCATCGGCAGATCTGCGGACCAGCTTCGGGCCGAATCCGTCGCCGAACGACGCTCCGCAGCGGGTCAGGCGGTACCGGGTCTGCACCTGTGCGTACGCCCGCACCGAGAGCGCGGTGATGTCCAAATCGCCCTGCGTGATGGCTCGGCGGTTGAGCACGTGGATGTCCGCGGGCAGCGCTCGGAACTCGAACCGGCCGGTGTCGAGGACCGGGCGTCCGGCGGCGCCCGGCACCTGGGTTCCGTCCGGCCGGATCTTGCCCGTCAGCGGCCACCACATGAAAACATCGTCGGGGTCCGGCGAGTGAGCAAGGGTCAAGGTGACCGGCGTGGACATCGCCCAGTCTACGCCGGTCGCCGGGGTTGTTACACTGCCCCCGCACCGAAGGAGAACGCATGGCACAGTCGCTCTACGCCCGGCTCGCCCTCCGCTTCGACCCGCAGCGCGTCGTCATGTCCCGACGGATGCTGCTCAAGTCGGCTGCCTTGCTCGCGGCCAGCGGGGTCATCGCATCGATCTCCCGCGGCCAGCCCGGGGCGGCGGCCGGCGGCAGCAAGAAGAAGGTGGTCATCATCGGCGCCGGCTTCGCCGGCCTGGCCTGCGCTCTTGAGCTCCTCAGCCGCGGGTGCGAGGTCACGATGCTCGAGGCTCGCGGCCGCGTCGGCGGCCGGGTCTCCACCATCCGCGACATGACCGAGAACGCGTCGATCGAGGCCGGCGGCGAGTGGATCGGAGCGAACCATCCGACGTGGCTCGCCCTCGCCGAGCGGTTCAGGATCGACCTTGCCGAGGGCGCCGAGGACGAGAGCCTCTATTCGCCGCTGTTCCTCCGCGGTGAGCTGCTCAACGCCGAGCAGACCGAAGCTCTGTACGAGGAAATGTCCACCTGCCTCTCGTCGATGAACGAGGACGCCAAGGACATCGATCCCAACGCCCCGTGGTCGGCCCCCAACGCCGCCGAACTTGATCGCAAGTCGGTCGCAGAGTGGCTGGCCGATCAGAAGTGCTCGGACCTTTGCAAGGTCGCGATCGAGGCACAGATCGGGAACGACAACGGGGTTCCGATCGCGTGGCAGAGCTACCTCGGGCATCTTTCGATGGTCAAGGGCGGCGGCCTCCAGGATTACTGGGACAACTCCGAGACCTACCGCACCCGGCAGGGCAACCAGGAACTGGCGGCTCGGATGTACGTCGAGATCAACCCGGACCGTGTGATGCTGGCCAGTCCCGCGACCTCCGTGCGGATGCACAGCGGCGGAGGCGGGCTTGTCATGGACGGTCGCGGGCGGAAGTTCGAAGCCGATCACGTTGTCGTCGCGGTCGCGCCGTCGGTGTGGAACCTCATCCGTTTCGAGCCGTCGCTTCCACCGGCGCTGGCGCCGCAGATGGGCGTGGCGTCCAAGATGCTCGTCACCATGAAGTCGCCGGTCTGGAAGGAACGCGGCCTGAGCCCGGAGTCGTTGTCGGATACGGAGATCGGATATACATGGGACTCGACCGGGGTGCATCCGTCGGCGCGCCAGCAGGTTCTGTGCGCGTTCTCCGGCGGGCCGAATGCAGAGCTTGGAATCCGGTTGGGCGAGGCCGAGCGCAACGCCGAGTACGTCCGCTGGCTCAACCGCATCTACAAGGGTTTGAATGAACAGGTCGAGTCGATGCGGTTCATCGGGTGGCCGGTGGATCGCTGGACCCGAGCCGGGTATTCATTCCCTGCGCCGGGACAGGCAACCACCTCGTGGAAGGCCCTGAACGCTCCCGTCGGTGATCGTGGCTGCCTGCACTTTGCCGGCGAGCATGTCTCGACCGGGTTCACCGGGTACATGGAGGGCGCGCTCAGTTCCGGCATCGCCGTCGCGCGTCGAATCGCCGGCGCCTGATCGAGTTTCATTCAACGGTTCATGCGAACAGGAAGGCGGGAGGAGCATTGATCGTGGACGGGTCCGCGCCACATGACGTGCCTCTTGATGCGGTGATCCGGGCAGTGCCCGAAGCCATGGCGATGGTCCGGGCCGACGGAACGGTCGAGTGGTCCAACGCCTCCATGGCGGCGTTTCTTGAATCCCCCGCCCGCGGTCCGCTGGTCGGCCGCGCCATCCAGCAGTGGTTCGCGTCGTACGACTCGCCGCGCGTTTCCAGGGCAATTCAGGAGGCCGCCGGGGGGGAAAGCCCCGTCGCCCTGACCTGCACGCTCGCGGCTCGGCCCACCGACCAGGTGGTCATCCGCCTGCGCCGCGTGAACTCGGACCCGGTCCGCGTGATGGCGCTCATCTGCGACGCTCAGAAGCCGCGACCCGTCCAGGCCGAACTGCGGCACGCGCAGAAGCTCGAGGTTGTCGGCCATCTCGCCGGCGGGATCGCGCACGACTTCAACAACCTGATCACCGCCATCTTCGGGTACCTCGAGATCGCATCCCGATCCATCGACCCCGCGCACTCTGCGCAGCACGCGCTGCGGGGCGTTCGCGAGGCGGCCGAGCAGGCCGCGGGCGTGACCAGAACACTCCTCACCTTCACGCGCAAGTCCGCCCCCGAACGTGCACGCGTCAACCTCAAGGAGCTGGTGCTGCAATCGGCCCGCCTGCTCCGCCGAGCCATCCCGACCTCCATCCAGTTGATCACGCCGCCGGAGTCCGACGGCGAGGCGGTGTGGATCGATGCCGACGCCAACCAGATCCAGCAGGTCATCCTGAACCTCGCGCTCAACGCCAAGGATTCCCTCGATCGCGGGGGCACCATCCGCCTCGGAGCCGAGTACACCGCCGACCCCGCGACGCCCGGCCAGAGCCGCGCCGTGCTCTTCGTCAGCGACACCGGCGGCGGGATCCCGCCCGATGTCCTGCCCCGCATCTTCGACCCCTTCTTCACGACCAAGAGCGATTCCGGGCACAGCGGGCTCGGCCTTGCCATCATCCAGGACATCATCCGAGCCCACAACGGCTTCATCGAAGTCCGCACCGGGATCGGCGAAGGCACCACCTTCCGGGTGAGCTTCCCCGCCGCCCAGCCGGCTCCGGCGGCGAACCCGGCGGCCGAGGAAACGTCCTCGCAGGCGCACGGCGAGACGCTGCTGCTGGTCGAGGATGACGAGCAGGTCCGCCGCATCGTCGCCTCGCAGCTCCGCCAGTTCGGCTACAGCGTGATCGAGGCCGGGGCGGCGCACGTGGCGGCACTGCTGGCCGAGCAGAACCGCGGGAGCGTCTCGCTGGTGATCTGCGACCTTGAGCTCCCCGACATGCCGGGCGACAAACTGGTGGAACGACTCCGGTCGGCGGGCATTGAGGTCCCTGTCATTCTGATTACCGGGAGCATCCACTTCGACCCGGGCCAGCTTGAGAAGAGCCGAGTCATCCTGTTGCGCAAGCCGTTTGGCGTGGTCCGGCTCGCCGACACGGTTTCGAAGATACTATCGGCTGCGGATGCGGTTCCAGGGTCCGCACCGGGGAGTTCGTCTTGATGTCAACGCCCATCCGAGTCATCCTCGCCGACGATCACGCCCTTGTCCGCACGACACTGGCCGAGTGGCTGCGATCCTCGCCGGACATCCAGGTCGTTGCGCAGGTGTCCGACGCAGACCAGGCCGTCAACGAGTGCATCCGCCAGGCGCCGCACGTCGTGGTGCTCGACATCGACATGCCCGGGCTCTCGTGCTTCGATGCCGCCCGGACGATCCGGTCGCGCCTGCCCGACACCAAGATCATCTTCCTCTCGGCCTTCCTGCACGACCGCTACATCGACGAGGCGCTGCGCTGCGGCGCCTCGGCGTTCCTCACCAAGGGCGAGCCGCCGCAGAAGATCGCCGACGCCATCCGCACCACGGCCGCAGGCGGCATCTTCTTCTCCCCCGAGGTCCAGAGCCGCATGGTCATCGACGCCGGCGGCGTGCGTCTGGCCGAAGGCCCCACCACCCGGGCCCAGACGCTCACGCAGCGCGAGCTCGAAGTCCTGCGCTACATCGCGCGCGGCATGAGCAAGAAGGAAATCGCCAACGTCATGCACTTGTCGGTGAAGACGGTCGACAACCACTCGACGAGCCTGATGTCCAAGCTCGACATCCACGACCGCGTCGAGCTTGCCCGGTTCGCGATCCGCGAGGGCCTGGCCGAGCCGTAAACCACCCGCCTGCCGCGCGATTCAGCCCTCGTCGGCGACCTTCTCGATCACGCCGAGAATCCCCTCCACCACCCGCGCCATCGACAGGTAATCGAGCTTGTCGGGCGTGTCCGTTTCGGCGTGATAGTGCTGGTACCGCAGCGGCGCGGTATCGGTCACCATGAGCGCGGGATATCCGACCTCGTTGAACCCGCGGTGATCCGACCAGTTCACCTGCTCGCTGATGAACGCGGGAACTGCCGCGCCCAGCACGCTGAAGGCTCTGCGCCGCTCAAACGCCTGCGTGCACCGGCGTATGAACGCCGCCGCCGATGACGGGCCCACCATCGCGATGAAATCGCCCCTGTCGGGGAGCGACACCAGCGGGACCTGTACAGCCCAACGCTGAGAACCCGGATCGCTGCTGTAGCAGCCGATCGTTTCCAGGCAGAACATCCCGATGATGTCGTCGCCGGACTTTCTCGCCGACTGGGCGTAGAACTGGCTGCCCATCTCGTTGTGATTGAAAAAGGGCGGTTCCTCGTTGGCAAAGAGCACCAGCCGCACCGTGCACGCGCGGGGCCTGCCCGCGAGCCTCCGCGCAATCGCGAGCACGCCCGCCACGCCGCTCGCGTTGTCGTTGGCCGCCGGGCACCCGGGCACGCTGTCGAAGTGCGCCCCAACTACCAAGACCCGGCTGGGCCGATCGGTCCCCAGCAGCACGGCTTCCAGGTTCGCACACTCGACGCCACGCGTCGTCCAGGTCTGCCGCCGCACGCCGTGCCCGGCTCGTGTGAGCGCGGTCGTCAGGAAGACCTCCGCCGTCTTGTACGCCTGCGGCGCGAACACGCCTCGCGGTCCGATCTGGGTCGCGAGCATCACGACGTCGCGCTTCAGTTCGTCCGCGAGTTGAAGCTGGGCCGCCGTTGCGGGCGCTGGCGTGTGCGCGGCATGATGCAGGTAGGGAATCACGCCGGCAGATCGTAGAGGACGCGGATGGCAGACAGCTTTGCCGCTCGTGCGAACAGGAAAGTTGCGGTCAGGCCCACGTGGTCACTGGTGGGATCGTTCAATGGTCGGGTAGAGGTGCCACACATGCAGTTCTAGAATTCGCCAAGCTGCGCGGAACGGACTCGGAGCCATTGCGACAGGATGTCTGGGGGTACACGGAGTGCTGATGCGGAGTTCGATCAATCATGTGCCAACCTTCGACGGTAGCGACCGACTGGGCAGCCAAAGGATGCCACATTCACATCCACGGAGTTGAAGTTGTTGTGTTTCCTGATCACAAAGGCGGTATCGGTTTCAAACCCTTTTTCACAGTAACCTCAAAGACTAAAGATTCAGTCGCGATCGCGATAAAATTGGCGAAGGAACAGTGTTTGAAGGATCCCGACGTGCGACGAAGTTGGATACGGAGCCTCGAACGAGCAAAAGTCTTTATGCTTACCTTTGTTGGCGAACCAGCTGCTCTAGCAAATGGACGGATGCTCGAATTCAAGTTCTTGCAACTCGCTTTGGAAAGGTATAAAGGGTAGCACATGGCATCGCTTGAACAGTTCCTGAAAAGTGGCTCTCTGGGTCCCATCGTATTGGGAACGGGGCCTTTCGAGGTGATCGAACAGATTGGTGATCCCGAACAACAGTCGCGCAAAGCAAATCCATTGATCCTAAAATACGGTTCCTTACAACTGATGTTTTGGAGGAATGGCCCAAAGTCGCAACTTCGGGAAATTGCGATCCATTTCCAGCCTCACTTTGAACCACCACCACCACCGGTCGACTTGGAAGACTTTCCACTGCGAGATCACCCGAGCGAGCAGGATTTCTACGAGTTTATTAGCGATATCCAGTATCCACCAGCAAGCCTCAAGCAACTCGGAACCAAGAAATCAATGTTGTTCCTTTCAGGCGTCACCGTCGAGTTCTCGAACGGCCTTCTTCATATTATTCGCCACTCTCAGAAGGAAAAAAAGGAAACTACACATGTGGTGCTCTCAGACACGAGGGAGCCATCACAGACACAAATTTTGGACATGATTCACGAATCGGAGGCTGCGATCGGGAACGGTGCACGGCGCTCCGCCCTTGTAATGGCTTGGGCCGCCCTCGAGGCAACCCTTCGGCAAACCGCCTTGCGTCTTGGACGTCATGGGCAAATCGGCGTTCAGCCGACAATCCTTATTCGCGAGTTGGTATCCGCAGGACTTCTGTCACCAGAAACTGTCAAACGCCTTGAGGAGTTGCGTCAACTCCGAACTGCTACAGTGCATGGGCTTGCACCTTTAGACATCCCGACCAGCGCTGTTTTGGAGATGCACGCTATCGCTCGGCAGCTTCTTGCCGACCGGGAAGATCGTTAGGGCTGGAGACCCCCGCCGACGTTTGTCATGCGTTAGCGGACAATCACCTTGTGTTTCCTTCTTGATGGATGAAACTGGGATTCACCCGTCGCATGCGAGTCTTCACTCGCCGGGCGACCTCGCTTCGATCCCGGTGTGTGCCGCCCGCATCCATCTTCGCGCTAATTCCTTCCACTGCCGCCACACCACGCGCTAGAACCGACATCAGTCTACCGGCATTTGTACGGAGCCGCAGAAAACGACAAGGCGTATTCACCCCGCTCGTCTCGGCCGCTGCTTGGCCGAGATCGACCGGATCGTGAACGCCCCCTTGCCCGAACTCGCGAAAGGAACCCTCGCCGAGGCGGCCGCCAGTTCGAGCAGGTCGCGGATCTGCGGGTCGTCGAGCAGCTTTACGCCGCCCGCCGATTCCTCGAGCCGCAGGAACTTCACGAGCTTGCCGAACCCCTTGAGCCGGCGGTGCGGGTCGGGCAGCCCCGCGCCCTGCAGGAAGCACAGGCTCGCGTAGCGCGGGTAAAGCGCAATCGACAGGATCGCCTCGGACGGGCGGTCGCCGGGCACGAACCCCGCCACCAGGGCGTTGTAGTTGTCATAGACCATGACATTGGCCGTCGGAAACAGCCCACGCAGCCGCTTGACGGCCGCTCGTCCCACCGCCGCGACGGGCGGGTCAAACTTCGCGAGGAAACCCTCCCACTGCTCGTGGGCCGAGGCCGCGGCGGCAGGGTTCGCGCGGGGTGCGGCTCGGCGGCGCCGGGCGGGTGCTTTGGCGGCGCGAGCGCTAACTGATCGAGACGTTGCGGTGGCGGTCTTGACAGAACGATGGGCCGGTCGCTTGGCGGGCATGTTGTTCCCCCGGACGTGCGGTCACTCTAGCAGCGCCGCGGGAAACCCGTACGACCGGGAAGCAAGGTGAGCCTATCTGCGCGAATCACTGGGTTGAGGCTGGCCGGGCGCAGGAGCAGCACTCTCCGCCGCAGGCGCGTTGCTCGCCCGCTCCTGGTACTCCCTGGCTTTCGCCTCGTCACCCGCCTTCTTGAACCAGTCCGCGGCCTGCTGCGCGAGCACGCCATCCCCGGGTTTCTCGTCCGACGCGGCGGCGAACAGCAGCGCCGCGTCGCGCGGCCGCTTGAGCAGCCCGTAGCAATCGGACATCAGCCGCATCACCTCGGGCACGCGGCGGTCGGCGTCGGGCATCGCCACCAGCAATTCCAGCGATTCATCGGGGCGGCCGAGGCGGTTCAGCGCCCGGGCCTCGATCAGCCGGTAGACCACGTTGGAGGGGTCGAGCTCACGGGCCCGGGCCGCGTGCTGCGCCGCGAGGTTCGAGTTGTTCTCGCGCAGCGCGATGTCGCCGAGCGTGCCCCAGATGATGGCCCGGTCCTCGTTGAGCTTGGCCGCCCGGAGCAGCGAAGCCTTCGCCGCGTCGTTCTGGCCGAGCTTGGCCTGCACCTGGCCCAGGTAGAGCGGGTAATCGGCGTTGGTGGCGTCGGCGGCCTGGGCCGAGGCGTAGTGCTGGACCGCCTGGTCGAGCCGGCCGATGGTGTTGGCGATGGTGCCGGCGGTGAACTCGATCCGCGGCTCGCGCGGGCCGATCGCCAGCGCGGACACGTACTGGTCGTAGGCCTGCTCGGGTTTCTTGAGCTCGAGGTACTCCCCCGCCAGCGCCAATCGCAGCTCCTGGTTCTCGCCGTACTGCCGCACGGCCTCCGAGAGGATGGCTTCCGCCTTCACGTGGTCGCCTTCGGTCGAGAGCGTCCGAGCCGAGTCGAGGATCGCGTCGATCGTCGAGGGCAGCGCCAGCCGGGGCTTGGATTGGTCGGCGCTGGTCGATGAAGGACCCGAGC
>JAJVHS010000060.1:10377-41627 GCA_022072615.1 Phycisphaerales bacterium | reverse complement strand
GTTTGATGAGGCGGCGCGGGGGGTTCATTGAGCGGGGCAGGCCCTCCCTGACGGTCGGGCTGCATGCACAAATGCGGGCGTGAGCGGAAGCACGCGGCCCGAGCGTGCGCGAGGGCTTGCGGCCCGGATGGGAGCGGGGCCTGGGAGTTCATCGAGCGGGGCAAGCCCTCCCTGACGGTCGGGCTGCATGCATGAGTACGGTGCCACACGACCGAACGCTCAGGTTCGCTCAATCACACCGGCGCGATCACGAGCGGAGGATGCTCGCGACGTCCTTGGCGAAGGCGAGGGCGGCGTCGTGCATGCGGACGCGCCAGTCGGGCTCGGCGGCGCCGGCGTAGATGACCGAGCGCGAGGCGTTGACGATCACGCCGGCGGCGCCCATGGAGGCGGCGCCGGGTCGGACGAGCGCCTTGACGTCGGCGGCGGTGCCGCCCTGGGCGCCGTAGCCGGGGACGAGGAACATCTGGTCGGGCATGGCGGCTCGGAGCATCTGGGCCTCGGCTGACTTGGTGGCCCCCACCACCGCGCCGACCTGCGAGAGCCCGCCCGTGCCGACGCGTCCGGCGCCGAGGTGGGAGACCTGCTCGGCCATCACCTGGGCGACGGTCCGGCCATCGGCGAGCCGAGCGGCCTGGAGCAGGTCGCTGTCGGCGTTGCTGGTGCGGACGAGGACGAACACCGCGAGCCCGGCCTCGACGAAGGGCTTGACGCCCGACGGCCCGAGGTAGCCGTTGACGGTGATGGCCTGGGCGCCCATGCGCACGACGGAGGCGGCGTAGTGCTCGCTGGTGGTGCCGATGTCGCCGCGCTTGGCATCGAGGATCACGTAGAGGCCCAGCCGCCGGGCCTCGTCGACGGCCTGCTCGAGCGCGGCGTAGCCCTCGTGGCCGTAGCGTTCGAAGCAGGCGGCCTGGAACTTGACGGCGGGGACGGCCCCGGCGGCGCCGGCGAGCACGCTGTAGGTGAACTCGACGATGGCGGCGACAGGGCCGGGCTGGCCGGCGACCACGGACGCGGGGAGTGATTCGAGGACGGGGTCGACGCCGACGCACGCGGGGGTGCCGGCCTTATGGATGGCGTCGCACAATGCGTCCATCGCGTGGCCGGGGGCCGCGGATTGCCGGGCGGGATGTCCGGTGGGATCGGAACGTGGCCGCCCGGCGGCGGCGTCGATCGGTTGCGGAGCCATTGCCCAGACTGTATCGCGGCGCGAAAGTGGCGGCGTGCGCGGATCGGCGGCCCGGGCGGGGGCGATTACCTGGGATTGGCGGGTGTGTCGCTCTCGCGCGGCTGGTCGGGCGCGGGGGTAGGCTCTGGAGTTGGCGCCGGCGCGCTCGAGGGACGCGGGGTCTCGGGCGGTCCGCCCTCTTCGGGCGCCTTGTATTCGGTGAGCGGCTGGGAGTAGGACGACCTGCCGGGGACGAAGTTGCCGTAGACGAAGGCGTGGACGGCGCGGTCGAGTTCGAAGGGGGCCGACTCGGTGATCATCGGGAGGCAGTTCTCGAACCAGATGACCTCGCAGTTGTGCCGAGCAGACAGGAACCATCGGTTCCACTTTGCCTTGAGCGCCTTGTTGGGCGCGATGCCGGCGTCGCCGACCGGGGGGATGGGCGCGAAGACGGCCAGCGGGACCTTGAGGTCGCTGAGCTGCGGCCAGAGGTCGGCGGCGTTGTACTCGGCGAGGTAGTGGAGCATCACGCTCTTGGGGGAGCCCTGGGCGAGCGAGACGAGGTACTCGCCACGGGCCGAGTCGCCGACGGACTTGAGCATGCCGTCCTTCTGACGGGCGAAGAACTTCTCGTCGGAGACCTTGGAGCCCGCCTCCCAGGTAGCGGCAACGAAGGACTCGCGGTGCTCGCGCGGGAACCGCGGCGAGCTCTGGCTGGGGAGTTCGACGGTGGCGGTGCCGTTGAGGGAGATCGCGCCGGCGACGCGGTCGGGGTGCATGAGCGCCATGCGGATGGCGAGGTGGCCGCCGTAGTAATGGCCGATGAAATAGGCTCGGTCGATGTTGTTGTCATCGAGCAGCTTGATGAGCGCGCGCTCGGCGTTCCGGGTCCAGAGGCCGTCGGAGAAATAGGCGTCGGCGGGCAGGGGCGCGGGGGCCGTGGTCCCCGACATGCCCGGGAGCGTGACGGCGAACATCTTGTAGCGGGTCTGGTTGCGCTCGAGAAACGTGTCCCACATGCGGTGGTCGGCGTTGAAGTCGGGGATGAGCACGAGCGGGATGGTGCCGGTGCCCTTGATCTCGACTTTCTCGAGCGGGGTGAGGGGGAACTCGGGGAGCGGGTCCCCGCCCGGCGGCCGCTTGCCGGTGGCCAGCGAGGGGGCCGCGGGTTGGGTCGGGTTCTGGGTCGGGTTCTGGGCCGGGTTCTGGGCCGGCGGCGTGCTCGGGGGAGCGGGAAGGACCTGGGCGAATGTGGACGAGGCCAGGAGGGCAACGAGGATTGCCGCCGCCTGACCCGAACGCCTTGCGCACGCCGCCACCTGCATCATGTCGCTGACTCCAACTGGTCCGAGACCCCGCCAACACTGTCGGCAGGATCGAAGGATATGGTTGAACCGCCTTGGACGAATCCCCGGGCAATCCATCCCGGGTGAAGAGGGCCTGTTTTCGTGGACGTCCCCCGCCATCTGGACATCAAGAAGGATTACGGGATCACGATCACCTGGTCGGACGGGTCGACGTCGTTCTATGACGTGGTGTACCTGCGGCGCCAGTCGCCCTCGGCCGACATGCGGCACCTCCGCGAGCAGATCCGTCAGAACCCGTTGACGGTGCTGCCCTCGAGCCCGCGGCCGACGGGGGCGCTGACGATCGTGTCGGCAGAGCTGGTGGGGAACTACGCGCTGAAGATCGTGTTCTCGGACGGCCACTCGACGGGGATTTATTCCTGGGAGTACCTCCGGTCGATCGACCGCGGCCCGGGCGGATCCCAACCACCTGCCCGGCCCGGGTGACATTGCCATCACGCGGAGAAACGACCCCGGGACCATCACGCGGCGGGGAAATCTCCCATGCGCCTCGCCAGCAGGAAGGCCAGCTCGAGGGATTGCTGGTAGTTGAGGCGGGGGTCGCAGAGGGTGGCGTAGTTGGTGGTGAGGCTCTGCTCGGTGACGCCGGCCGCGCCGCCGACGCACTCGGTCACATCCTCGCCGGTGAGCTCGAAGTGGACGCCTCCGAGGACGGTAGAGAGGGAGGCGTGTACCTCGTGGCTGAGCTCGAGTTCCCGGAGGATGGCGTCGAAGGAGCGGGTCTTGATGCCCGCGCCGGTCTTGATGCCGTTGCCGTGCATGGGGTCGCAGATCCACAGGACGCGGCGTCCGGCTCGGGTGACGGTTTCGACCAGGGGCGGGAGGACTTCGGCGACGCGCGAGGCGCCCATGCGGGTGATGAGGACGATCTTGCCGGGGTCGTTGCGCGGGTTGAGGTGGTCGATGAGCGCCAGGACCTCGTGGGGCCGGACGGCGGGACCGAGCTTGACGCCGATGGGGTTTTCGATGCCGCGGAAGTACTCGAGGTGCGCCCCGTCGAGCGCGCGGGTGCGCTCGCCGATCCAGGGCAGGTGCGTGGTGAGGTTGTACCAGCCCGGGCGGCGCGGGACGCGGCGGGTCTGCGCCGATTCCCAGTGGAGGTTGAGTCCCTCGTGGCTGGTGAAGAACTCCATGCGGGTGAGGTCGCCGACGGCTCGTTCGCCGAGGGCTTCCATGAAGCGCAGGCCATCGGCGAGGCGGCCGCGGAGCTGCTCGTATTCGGCTCGGCGCTGCGGCGAGAGCGAGGCGTGGCTGAAGAAGGAGAGGTCCCAGTACTCGGGGTGGTGGAGGTCGGCGAAGCCGCCGTCGACGAGCGACCGGATGAAGTTGAGGGTCATCGCGGCGTGCTGGTAGGCGGAGACGAGGAGCTCGGGATCGGGGCGGCGGCTCTGCGGGTCGAAGGGGGCGCGGTTGACGAGGTCGCCGAAGTAGCTTGGGAGTTCGACCCGGGCGCCGTCGATGGTCCGGGTCTCGGTGGCGCTGGACCTTGGCTTTGCGTACTGACCGGCGAAGCGGCCGATGCGGACGACGGGCTTCTTGATGCCCTGGACGAGGACGAGGGACATCTGGAGGAGGATCTTGAGCTTGTTGGTGATGGAGTCGCTCTTGCAGTCGTCGAGGGTTTCGGCGCAGTCGCCGCCCTGGAGGACGAAGCGGCGTCCTTCCTGGGCGTCGGCGATGAGGGCCTTGAGGCGCTCGATTTCCCAGCTTGTGACCAGGGGCGGGAGCGAGGAGAGCCGCGCGACGGCCCGCGTGAGCGCGGGTTCATCGGGGTAGGGGATGGCCTGCTCCTGGCGGCAGGCGCGCCAGGAATCGGGCGACCAGGCGCCCGGCGGCGCGCGGCCCGGGACGGGGTGGGCATGGGGATTGGATGCGGACGCGTGGAGCATGGCGCGGTGACGACCTGGTGCGGTGCGGGGATGGGAGCCGGAGGCGGGCGGGCCTGTCCGATGCACCATCGGTTCGCGGCGTCGCCAATTGCAAGCATTCTTCGCACGCCGACTCATGCGGGCTTTGCGAGCGGACGATGGGCGGGTGTATGTGGAAACGGACCCACCACGGACGGCGGGTCCAGAGTCTCGTCCTGGGCCGTGTGGGCCGTGGGGCGACCGAGTCACCGGACCGGGGCGACATGGCCCTCGGACCGCAGGAGCATGTGAAGATGCCGACGACCAAGCGAAGCAGCCGCACGTCACGGACGGCCACGCGCCGCAACGCGACGACCAACCGCAACCGCCGCCGGACGCGGTCGAACACCAAGACCGGCCGGTTCACTCGCAAGACGGGTCGGAAGACCGGTCGGACGACCAAGACCAAGCGCGCGACGCGCCGCACCCGGCGGAGCACGACCGCGGGGCGCAGCAAGACCACGCGGAGCACGACCGCCCGCGGGACGTCGACCTCGAGCGCGACGCCGCGCCGCACGACGAACCGGACCTGGACGACCCGGAACACGACGGGTCGGAACACGACGATCTCGACGAGCGGGCGGACGGCGTTCTTCCGCTACCGCAAGGCGGCCTGATCGCCCTTCGAGTGATGGTGAGCCGGATACGACAAGACCCGGACCTCCCGATCAGATCGGGGGGTCCGTTGGTTTTTGGTTTCGGCTCGCGCGTATCGGGCTGAAACCGGGCACGGCCGCACGGCATCTGATCATCGGCTGGCGGGAGGGCGAGCCGATGGAGACTGCTGATGCGAGTTCAAGCCAGTCGGTGTGCGGTCGCTGTGTTCGCGCTGACTGCCGGGGCGGTCCGTGCACAGGTCACGCTGAGCGGCACGACGTTCGTCGACCGCGGCGCGACGGGCCAGATCGTGCTGGGGACGATGCGCGGCGGGATGTCGGTGCTCGACTTTGACGGCGACGGTTGGATGGATCTGGTCTTCGAGCAGCTGGAGGGGCAGATCAACCGGCTGTTCCGCAACGTGCCCGGGCCGGGCGGGACGCGGACGTTCGAGGATGTGTCGCTGGGATCGGGCCTTGATAACGCGGCGGGGGTGCCGTTCTACACGGGCTTTGGGGTCATCAGCGGCGACTACGACAACGACGGCGATCCCGACGTGCTCTTCACGGGGGTGCGGTTCTCGACGGGTGCCGTGGCCCAGCTCTACCGCAACGACGGCGGCGGGGTTTTCACGGACGTGAGCGAGGCGTCGGGCGTGCGCTGGAACAACGGCGACCAGCCCGACGCGGCGGCGATGGTGGACTTCGATCTTGACGGCTGGATCGACATCTACTTCACAGGCGGGTCGGGGTTCGAGGGTCACCAGCGCCTGCTGCGCAACAACCAGGACGGGACATTCAGCAACGCCACGAACCTCCTGCCTGAGGTGGGCGATTTCGGCGTGACGTACACGGCGACCTGGACGGACTTTGACCGCGACGGAGACCAGGACTGCTTCAATCCGACGGCGGGGCTGCACCCGCAGCTCCTGCGAAA
This sequence comes from Phycisphaerales bacterium, assembly GCA_022072615.1. Taxonomy (GTDB): domain Bacteria; phylum Planctomycetota; class Phycisphaerae; order Phycisphaerales; family UBA1924; genus JAEUJB01. The sequence continues at coordinate 35,649 of JAJVHS010000060.1, read as the reverse complement.
CGACGAAGACGGCAACGGCGGCCGGGTGTTCGTCGATGTTGCGCTGCAACACGGGTTCGACCTTCTCGGGCCGGCGCCGATGGGCATCGCGATGGGTGATTACGACGGTGATCTTGACCTTGACATCGCGATCACCGACGCGGCCAACGGGACGTACTTCCGCAACGACGGCGGCACGTACACGCAGGTCGAGCCGATGAACTCGATCTTCGGGTGGGGTGTGGCGTGGATCGACGCGGACAACGACGGCTGGATCGACAACTACCAGGCCGGCAGCCTGCCGAACTTCAACTTCGACAGGCTCTTCCACAACAACGGCGACGGGACGTTCACGGACATCTCGCCCGCGCTCAACGGCGTGAGCACGGCGGCGCAGTATGCGGTGCAGGTCGATTACAACAACGACGGCCGGCCGGACATCATCACCCTCAACCCCAACAAGTTCGTGAGCGTGTACGAGAACATCTCGCAGACAAGCAACCATTTCGTGACGCTGCGGCTCGAGGGCGACGGGGTGAAGGTCAACCGGGACGCGCTTGGTGCATTCATCACTTTGACGGCGGGCGGTCGATCGCAGATCCGGGAGATCTCGGCGGGGTCGAGCACCACGGCAACGGAGGATCTGCGGCGGCACTTTGGACTGGGCGGCTCGGCCGTGATCGATCGGATCGAGATCGTGTGGCCCCGGCGTGGGACGGTCGCGTCGCGAACGGACGTGTTTGAAGGCCCGATCGCGGCGGACCGTTTCCTGGTGATCACGCCGCTGTGCACCGCGGACTTCGACGACTCGGGGTTCGTCGACACTGACGACTACGACGCGTTTGTCGGCGCGTTCGAGGCCGGCGATCCGGCCGCGGACGCCGATGGGTCGGGGTTCATCGACACCGAGGACTTTGACGCGTTCGTCGGCGCGTTCGAGTCGGGGTGCTGAAGCAGAGGATACCCGCCGGGGAGCGGGCGAGGGACCATGGGCCGTGGAGCCGGCGGCGGGCGCCCCGGCGGTGGCTGCCGGCGTGCGGACACGGAGTTGCGGCTGGTTCCTATCCTTGCCCCATGTCTTTGGGCGAGCGGTTTCCAACTGATACGGACGACGGGCTGTTGCTGATCATCAGCGGGCCCTCGGGTGTGGGCAAGACGACGATCACGCGCGGTGTCGAGCGGTCGATCCCCGACTCGGTGTTCTCCGTGTCGTGGACGACGCGTCCGCGGACGGCGGCGGACGTCGAAGGGGTGGATTACCACTTCGCGACGGACGAGGAATTCGAGGCGATGAAGGCCCGGGGCGGGTTCCTCGAGACCGCGGGCATCTACGGCAAGAAGTACGGGACGCCGCGCGACTGGGTGACCGAGCAGCTCAAGCGCGGTCGGCTGGTGATCCTCGAGATCGACGTCGAGGGCGCCAAGCAGGTGAAGCGCAAAGTGCCCGATGCGTACTCGATCTTCATCCTGCCGCCCAACGAGGAATCGCTGCTGCTGAGGCTTCGATCGCGCAAGCGCGAGGACGAGGCGGCCATCCAGCGGCGGTTCGGCGCGGCGCAGCGGGAGATCGCCGAGGGAAAGTCGTGCGGGATCTACGACCTGTTCCTGGTGAACGAGCACGCCGATGAATGCACGCGCACGGCGGTGGAAGCCGTGACGCGCGAGCGGGCGCGGCGGAAGCGGTGAGCACGCGGGTGGTCGGAGTGACCGCCGTGAGCCGTTGAGCTTGGACCCCTGCAAGTCAGAGATTGTCGCAGAGCTGATCCGCCAGCGACTTCATGTCGGGGACTTCGAGGTCGGGGCGAACGGAAGGATCGACGGGCGGCGTCGCGCCCGGGGAGGGCTTGCCCCGCCGCCGGTTCACCCACGCGGTGCGCAGCCCCAGCTCGCGAGCGGGCCTGATGTCGTGGTAGAGGCTCTGGGCGACGTGCAGCACCTGGTCGGTCGGGACATCGAGCAGCGCCAGGGCGACCCTGAAATTGCGGTGCGACGGCTTGTACGATCGGCAGAGCTGGGCGCTGACGAGCCGGTCGATGGTGGCGCCGGCTGATTCGAGCCGGTCGCGCGAGCCTTCGAAGAGGTCATCGTCGATGTTGGAGACGACGGTCAGGACGTAGTGCTCGGAGAGCCGCGCGAGCGCCTCGGCGGTGTCGGGGAAGGCGGGCCACTGGCCGACAGAGTCGGGCAGGCGGTCGATTTCGCGCGCTTCCAGATTCAAGCCGAAGTGAGCGCCGATGCCGGCCATGACCTCACGGAGGATGTCGCGGTACGGGCGGTACGGGCCGGATTCGGCCCGGGATTCGAGTCGCCCGTAAAGCTCGAGGAGCTCGTCGTCGGTGGATCGGACACCGTGGATCGAAAGCACCGGGCGGATGGCTCGGAGGATGCCCGTTTCCCAGTCGATGAGGGTGCCGTAGCAGTCGAATGTGAGGTGGGTGAGGGGCATGGGAGGCCCAAAGGGAAGGTGGCGAGGTGCCGAGGTGTCAAGGTCAGGAGGGAACGACCGGGCATCCGGGGGGGGTCGACCGGTCTGAAAAAGTGTGAAATCCGGAGAAAGGGGCTCCCAATGACCTTGAAGTTAGTGTATACTATACTTCGAGGAGGGAGGAGGCTGAGCCATGTTCTCGATGACAAAGTGGTACCTGGACTGCACGACGCCGGCGGGCGAAGCGTGCATCGTGTACTGGGGACGGGTTCACGCGGGCGGGGTCGGCATCTCGTACGCGAGCGTGCTGGAACTGCGGGCCGGAGCGGCCCGGGCGGAGGAGCGGCGGACGCTGCTGGGGTGTGCCGAGCCGGTGATCGACGGCGAGCGGACAGGGTTGCTGCTGGACCGGCTCGGCGTGAGGGGGCGGTGGATGGCGGAGGCGGACCCCGTGAGCGCAGAGCTGCTGCGGAGCGGTGACGGGTCGGTGCGGTGGCGGTGTCTCGCGCCGCGGGCGGAGGCGGAGGTCATCGTCGGCGAGAAGACGTACCTGGGGGAGGGATATGTTGAGCAACTGGAGATGACGGTGGCGCCCTGGAAGCTGCCGGTTCGATCGCTGCGATGGGGACGGGCGATCGCGGGGGGCGTGAGCGCCGTGTGGCTTCAGTGGGAGGGCCCGTGCCCGCGCTCCGATGCGTGGGTGAACGGAATACACGACGCGCACGCGGTGATCGGTGACGATGAGATCGCGGCGTGCGGCGTTCGGATCGGACTGGGGAAGGGCGCCGGCGGAGGACTCGGCGTTCGCCGTGTGGTGCGGGAAGGCGCGCTGGGCGCGACAGCACTCTCGGGGATCGCGGCGCTTCGGGCGGTCGTGCCGGCGGCGATGCTCGACGCGAGGGAGATCAAGTGGGTGAGCCGGGCTCGGGCGAGGGGCGAGGTGAAGGGACGTGCGGTCGAGGGCGAAGGCTGGGCGGTGCACGAACGGGTTGAGCTCGGTCGGGGCGATTGAGGGAAGGGGGTGCGCCATGGTGGGTCGCATCGCGTACGGCGCGCTGTTCTGCGTGCTGCTGCCTGTGGGAATGTGGTTGTGGGCCTCGCATGCTCGGGTCGGCCCGGCGTTACCGGTAGTGCACTGGCCGGTCGCGGGGTGGACGATCACGGCGGCGGGCGTCGTGCTGGTGGTATCGGGGATGTGGTGGCTGTGGCGGTTCGGCGGCGGGCTGCCGATGAACGCGTACCCGACGCGGTGGCTGGTGACGACCGGCCCTTATGCGCTGGTGGCGCATCCGATCTACGTCGGGTTTGTGCTCGTGTGCGCGGGGGCGTCGATGGCAGTCGGCTCGGCGGGCGGGTTGTGGGTGGTGACGCCGATGGCGGCGCTTGGATGCTCGGCGCTGGTGTGGGGGTATGAGAGGGACCAGGTTCGAAAGGTTGCGAGGGCTGCGGAAGGTGTCGAGGTGTCGAGGTGCCGAGGTGGCGAGGAGGAGACAAAGAAGGCACTAAGGCACGGAGGCACGGAGGCACGGAGTGGGGAGCTGTGCTGGCGGCCGCTCTTGAGTTTGGCGGAGGCACGGAACGAGCCGGCGACATGGCGTGAGCGTGTGGGCGGGATCGTCATGATCCTGCTGCCGTGGCTGGTGCTGTACGAAGCGATCGGTCACGTGCATTCCGAGCACGCGGTGAGCACGTGGCTGCGCGTGGACGCCGCGTGGCCGGTGGTCGCATGGACCGAGTGGGTGTACATGCTCGCGTACCCGATGGCGATCGCGGGCTTTGTGCTCGCTCCGAAAGGGCGTGACCTGCGGCGGCTGGAGGTTGCGGCGCTGGTGGCGATGGCGGTCGGCTTCTGGTGCTACCTGTCGCTGCCGGCGGTGACGCCGCCGAAAGCGGCGGTCGGCGATGGGCTCGTGCGCTGGATGCAGGAGCTCGAGCGCGCCGATGGGCTGGCGGGACGAGCGGCGATGCCATCGTTCCACGTGTGCTGGGTGATGCTCGCCGCGGGGGTCATCGGCCGGCGGGGAGCGGCGTGGCGTGCCGGGGCGTGGGCGGCGGCGATCGCGATCAGCGCCGCGTGCGTGACGACGGGCATGCACGGCGTGATCGACGTGGCAGGCGGCGCTGCGCTGTTCGCCGTCGCGTGGAATTACGGGGCCGTGTGGACGTGGCTGATCGCCGCGAGCGAGCGCGTCGCGAACACGTGGCACGAGTGGAGGGTCGGGCGGGTGCGCGTGCTCGTGCACGCGGTGTACGCCGGGATCGCGACGCTGGCGGGGATGCTGATCTGCGGGCTGATGCTCGACGATTCGTGGACGGGCGCTCTTGCGGGCGTCGCGCTGGCGGGCCTGTTTGGAGGCGGCGCGTGGGGCCAGGCTTTTGAAGCCTCGAGCAAGCTGTCGAGGCCGTTTGGGTACTTCGGCAATGTGCTCGGCGTGGGCGCGGGGCTGGTGGCGGTGTGGGCGGTTCGTGGTGATGCGTGGCCGGTCGCGGCGGCGCTGGCGGCGGCGGCGCCGTGGATCCAGGCGATCGGTCGGATCCGGTGCCTGGTGCAGGGGTGCTGCCACGGACGCGAGGCCCGGAGCGCGGCGGGGATCGTCGTGAACGAGCCGCGGTCGCGCGTGTGCGCGCTGAGCGACCTTGGCGGCAAGCCGATCCACGCGACGCAGCTCTACTCGCTCGTCTTGAACGTCGCGATCGGCGGGCCGGTGCTGCGGATGTGGTTCGCGGGGGTTGAACCGTCGATGATCGTCGGGATGTCCCTGGCGCTGTCGGGCCTCGGGCGTTTCGTGGAGGAGCACTACCGGGGCGAGCCGCAGACGGCGATCATGTGGGGCCTGCGGGCGTACCAGTGGCTGGCGGTCGCGATGGTCGTCAGCGGGGCGGCGCTGATGTGCGTTCCGACTGAGATTGCCGCGCCGGACGGCAGGATCGATGCGGGCCTTCTTGCGACCGCTCTGACGGTGTCGGTGGTCTACGCCGCGGCGATGGGGGTTGATTTTCCGGGCGTGCAGCGGCGATTCGCCCGGCTCGCGGGGTGAGAGGCCACGAAGGCACGAAGCGAGGGAGTCTTGCTGAGGACGAAGAAGATGAGTGGAACGCGGAGGGCCCAGAGGACTCGGAGAGGTGGTTTCGACGGTGCACTGAACCGATCGCGTAAATGAGAATCCGCTGGGACCTCGTCATTCTCCGTGACCGGGAACCAGTTGCACGCGGGTTCAGGATTACTTGGCCGCGGCGGTTTGGGGGGGCCCGACCAGTCGCGCACAGGCAACGGCGACGACAATCCAGCCAAGCGTGCTTATCGCGCTCGCGATCACGTACGCGATGGCCGCGGGCTGGTAGACGTAGATGAAGCGGCCCATCGGCGAATCCGTGGGAAGGCTGGGGTTGACAGGCCCGAGCAGGTATCGGATCTGATCGAGAATGGCCGCCACCACGAGGATGAGAAAGCCGTCGACGGCGAGACGCGCCGGTGGACGGCTCGACAGCCATGAGGCGAGTTTCCAGCCAGGCCCGTTGCGCTCTGACATCGGTCCTCCCTTTGCTCGTCGTCGCTACGCCTTGTTCACCGTGCGCTGCTCGATTCGTTTCTGGGTCACGGTCTGGATGACGCGGTCGATGTAGCTACCGGGCGTGTGGATGGTGTCGGGATCGAGCTCGCCCAGTCCGACGAGCTGGTCCACCTCGGCGATGACGAACGCGGCGGCGGTGGCCATCATGGGGTTGAAGTTGCGAGCGGTCTTGCGGTAGACGAGGTTGCCGAAGGGGTCGGCCTTGTGCGCCTTGATGAGCGCGAGGTCGGCGAACAGGCCGGTTTCCATGATGTACTCGCGGGGCGTCGCGGCGGTGGCGGGCGAGCCGCCAGCGGCACGGTTGTGGGAGCGAGTGTCATCCGACGGGCGAAAGAACCGGCGCGACTCCTTACCCTCGGCGACGATGGTGCCCGCGCCGGTGGCGGTGAAGAAGGCGGGGATGCCGGCGCCGCCTGCTCGGATCCGTTCGGCGAGCGTGCCCTGGGGGTTGAACTCGATCTGGAGCTCTCCGCCGAGGTACTGCTTCTCGAAGGTGGCGTTCTCGCCGACGTAGCTGGAGATCATCTTGCTGATCTGGCGGGTCTGGAGGAGCAGGCCGAGGCCGAAGTCATCGACGCCGGCGTTGTTGCTGATGCACGTGAGGTTCTTCACGCCGCTGTCGCGCAGGGCGACGATGAGGTTTTCGGGGATGCCGCAGAGGCCGAACCCCCCCACCATGACGGTCATGCCGTCGCGGAGGATGCCCTTGTCGCGGAGGTTGGAGAAAGCGTCTGGAACGCTCGGAAAAATCTTGGTACCCATGGCGGGCAAGCGTAGGTCCGCGACAAGGGCATTCAGCGGGGTGGAAGGCCCGGAGAATGCGGGTGACTCAGGAGGCGGCGGGGCTCTCGGCGGGGTCGGCGAGGGCGGCCCGGGCAGGGACCGGTTGGGGCCGGAGGCGCGGGATGAGCATCCCCACGCGGCGGCGGTAGCTGGCGTAGGTTTCGCCGTGGTGGGCGATGAGGTCGCGCTCCTCGATCGGGATCGCGGCGAGGATGTAGGCGGTCATGAGCCCGGCGAAGAGCAGGTGGGTGACGGTCATCGTGGGCGTGGCCCAGAAGGCGATCAGCCATCCCACGTACAGCGGGTGCCGAACGAATCGGTAGGGACCTGGAGTGCGGAACGCAAGTGACGTGTACTGCTTGCCTCGAAAGTAAAGCCATGCCTGCCGCGTGCCCAGGAGGTCGAAGTGATTGAGGAGGAAGGTGACGGCCGGGACGAGGAACCATCCGAGGGCGAAAAGAATGGTAAGGAACGTTCGCCCGATGGGAGACTGGACATCCCAGACGACGCCGCCGACGGGCTGCCAGAAGAGCATGAGCGCGGCGACGGCGAGGCACGAGGCGAGCACGTAGAAGCTCCGCTCGAGCTGGGCGGGGACGATGCGGGTCCACCACTGCTTGAATCGCGGGCGGGCCATGACCGAGTGCTGGAGCGCGAAGAGAAGGGCGAGTGCGACGTCGATGGCGATGGCGGGGGCCAGGTCCATGGTGGCGGGCCCGTCGAGGGTGGGCAGGAACCCGAAGCTGAAGTTGCCCACGAAGGCGGCCATCCAGGCGTAGACGCCCAGAAACAGGCCGTGGCAGGCCAGGGCGAACGAGAGCGAAAGCAACCGGCGCATGGGATCACTCCTTTCCGGGCTGGTTCTGCCAATCCGGAGTTAGCTATGCGGAAGACGCGGGGCTTGTTGCGTATTCCCCTGCGAGTCGGAGCAGTATTCGCACGCGGGGAGCGCGCGACGGTTGACTCGGGGTACTCTGTGGGTTGACTTCGAGTCACCCGGTCCGGGTGAGGGGTTTGCTCGTACGCAAGGGGTCAGCGGTGGCAACCGACACACGGCAGAGGCTGATCGATGCGGCGCGTCAGCGTTTCTATCGCGACGGGTTCCGCAACGTGGGCGTGGACGCGATCCTCGACGACGTGGGGATCAGCAAGACGGCGTTCTACAAGCACTTTGAGAGCAAGGACGACCTGATGGTCGGGGTGCTCGGCGACGTGGACGTGTTCCTCCAGCAGCACTTCCGCCAGATGGTGAGGGACCGCGGCGGCCCATCGGCGATGGGGCAGCTTCGGGCGGTCATGGACGTGGTCGAGGAGCTGATGGGCAGCGCCGAGTTTCATGGGTGCATCTTCGTGAGCGCGGCGATGGAGTTCCCGATGCCGCACGACCCGGCGCACCAGGCCGCGGCGAGGCACAAGAAAGAGATCGAGCACTACTTCTATGAGCTGGCCGAGCGCGCTGGGTCGCCGACGCCGGGCGACCTGGCGTCGGAGCTGTGCATGGTGATCGAGGGCGCGTACGTGACGCGCGCCATCACGCGGGACCCGGGGACGATCCGGATCGCACGGCGGCTGGCGGACATGGTGATCGCCCGGCACCTGCCGGCGAAGTGAACGCGCGGCGGCGTCACTGCAAGCCGCACTCGGAATGAAAAACGGGCGGCAAGGGCCGCCCGCGCGCGGGTCAAGCGGGGTTGCGCCGGCTCAGACGCCGAGCATCTCCATCGCCTTCTTCTTGATGTCGTCGGCGGAGAGCTTGCAGGCCTTGAGGAGTTCCTCGGGCGTGCGGGCGCTCTTGGGGATGTGGCGCACGTGCATCTGCTGGAGCTGGAAGGCGTCGCCGGACTCGGTGAGTGCGTCGGAGAGCGCCGACCCGATGCCGCCGCCGTAGTTGTCCTCGATGGTGATGACCTTGCCGTTGTTGGCGTTGACCAGATCAAGGACGCCCTCGGTGTCGAAGGGGAGCGAGTAGAGGTCGACGAGCGAGGCGGAGATGCCGGCCTTGTCGAGGAGGTCGATGGCGCGGTTGGCCTCGTGGACCATGTAGCCGGTGGCGGCCAGCAGGATGTCCCGTCCTTCGTGGAGGACCTCGAAGCCGCCGAGGTTGAAGACGACGTCGTCGGAGTAGATGAACTCGGTATCGGGCCGGAGGGTGCGCATGTAGCAGACGCCCTCGTACTCAGCCATGACGTTGGCGAGGGCGTAGGCGGCGTAGGCGTCGGCGGGCTGGAGGATGTAGCAGCCGGGGTTGCCGCGCTGGTCCTTCATGGTCGAGAACGCTCGGAACCAGGCGACGTCGGGGAGTGACATCTGGCTGGGGCCGTCGGAGGCGAGGGTGATGCCGGCGTGGCTGCCGACGATCTTGAGATTGGCGCCGGAGTTGATGGCCATCTCGATCTGGTCGTAGGCCCGGGTGACGAACTTGGCGAAGGTCGAGCAGAAGGGGATCTTGCCGGCGGCGGAGAGACCAGCGCCGACGGAGAACATGTTCTGCTCGGCGATCTTGCACTCGACGAAGCGGGACTGGAGGGCGGCGTCCTTCTTCACCATGTCGGCGAAGGTGGAGTTGGAGACGTCGGCGTCGAGGACGACGATGCGCTCGTTGACCTTTGCCAGGGCCCGCAGCGCGATGCCGTAGGCCCGGCGGGTAGCGATGGTGCCCGACTGCAGCAGCGACTCCATGTCCATGCGCTTCATGGTCTCGCTGAAGCTGGGGAGCTCCTCGGCCTCCGGGGTCTGGCGGGTGTACTCCGAGGGCGGCTGGATGGTGAACGAGTCGCCCGAACCCAGGGAGCTGGTGAGCTCGATGCGCTTCTCGTCGAGTTCCTGGTAGGCGCGCTTGAGCGAATCGCCGGTGGGCGGCTTGCCGTGCCAGCCGTTGCCCTGGACCGAGGGAGCGCCCCAGCCCTTAACGGTGCGGGCGACGACTGCGATCGGCCGGGCGCCGGACTTGGCGGTGTTGGCGATGAATGCTTCGAAGGCGGACTTGATCTGGTTGGGGTTGTGCCCGTCGATGGTCTTGACGTCGTAGCCGGCGGCGTTGAGCTTGGCGGCCAGGACCTCGGGCGACTGTTGGGGGCTGACGCGGTCGGCCTGTCCGTATTCGTTGCAGTTGAAGATCGGCAGGACGTTGAGCAGGCGGCGGTCGACGATGAAGTCGAGGGCTTCGGCGATCTGCCCTTCGCGGGATTCGCCGTCGCCGATGATGCAGTAGACGCGGCGGTCGATCTCGTCGAGGCGGGCGGCCTCGCCTAGGCCGGCGGCGACCGAGAGTCCCTGGCCGAGGGACCCGGTGGCGGCGTCAAAGAAGGGGAAGCCTTCCATCGGGTTGGGGTGGCCGTCCAGGACGCTGTCGAGGGCCCGGAGGGTCTTGAGGTCGTCGAGGGTCAGCTTGCGGCGACGCTCGGGATCCTTGCCGACCATGACGCCGAGCTTGGCGGCGGCGGCGTAGATGGCGGGAACGGCGTGGCCCTCGGAGAGGACGAGCCGGTCGGAGGTGGGATAGGTGGGGTAGTCGGGGCTCCAGCGCATGGTGTGGAAGAGCAGGACGGTGACCAGGTGCGAGATGCTCATCGCGCTGGTCGGGTGCCCGCTACCGGCGGCGGAGCACATTTCGAGCGAGAGGCGGTCGATCTCGATGGCCTGGGCGTGGATGGCGGCTTCGAATGACATCGTCAGAACTCCCTAGACCGCGGGTGGCAGGCCACCGACGCGGCGCAAGCGACACGTTCGAGCGGCGGTTCTTTCGACGGGAAACTCCGGCGCGGTGGACGCGCCCGCAGAGGCGCGAGGCGCACCGTGGCGGAGCGATAACACAACGCCGGCCGAAGAAAGCGGCCGCTGGACCCCAACTCTCCTCCCCCATCCCGGCCCCCGGAGCGAGCGCTCCCGCGACCGAGAACGTGAAGTATGGGCAGCCGGCGGAGGTTTGACAACTCGACTTATCCTATCTTTTCCCGAACATACGACCGTACTTTTGGCGAGCGAACTCGGTGATCGGGTGCCGGCGGCTCGATCCCTCGTGGGCGCGGACCCGGGCGGTCAGAGGTCGGTACACTGCAGGCGGTCACACGAAGGAGTTTCACTCGATGAAAGTCATCTGCGATCGCGGCGCGCTGCTGGACGCCATCACGCTGGTGTCCGGGGCTGTCGCCGGGCGCACGCCGCGGGTCCCGCTCACGTGCATCCAGCTGAGCGCCGGTCGCCGCGACGGCGTGGGCGAGCTGCTGCTGGCGGCCACCGACGCCGAGGTGATGATGCGCGTGCGGCTGAGCCAGGTCGACGTGCAGGAGCCGGGCGAGGTGCTGATCCCCGCCGACAAGCTGCGGGCGATCGTGAGCGCCGAGGATGCCGAGCCGACGCTGACGATCGACGCCGAGGGCGAGGTGTGCCACATCCGGGGCGCGGACGCGCACTTCAAGATCTACGGCTTCCCGGCCGCCGACTTCCCGCCGATCCCCGAGTTCGCGGACATCGTCGCGGGGACCGAGAGCCTCGCCAGGGCCAAGGGCGTGTTCTCGTACAAGGCGGGGGCGCTGGACACGCTGGTGGGGCGGACGCTGTTCGCGACGGCCCGGGAGAACAGCCGGTACGCGATCAACGGCGTGCTCCTGAAGCGCGAGGGCAAGAAGCTGGAGATGGTGGCGACCGACGGCCGGCGGATGGCGCTGTGCCGGTCCACCGTGGGCGGTCCGGACAAGGACACCAAGGCGGTGTCGTGCATCATCCCGACCAAGGCGCTCTCGCAGCTGCAGAAGCTGTTCCGGGACCCGGACGAGCAGGTGCAGGTGGCGATCAGCGACAACCAGGTGTTCTTCAGCCTGGGAACGGAGAAGGAGCCGCACCGGGCGGTCCTGGCGAGCAACCTGGTGGAGGGGACGTTCCCGCCCTACGAGGACGTGATCCCGCGCGACCAGGACAAGAAGGTGGCGTTCGACCGCGACTCGATGAACAGCGCGGTCAGGCGAGCGGCGCTGCTCACCAACGAGGAGTCGCGCGGCGTGCGGCTGAAGTTCACCGGCAAGCAGAAGAAGCTCGAGCTGACGAGCCGCGCGCCGGAGATGGGCGAGGCGCAGGTCTCGGTCGACCTCAACAGCTACGAGGGGGAGGACATCGAGATCGGCTTCAACCCGATGTTCCTGGTGGACGTGCTCAAGGTCGTCAGCGAGCCGGACGTGATCATGGAGCTCAAGGCGCCCAACAAGCCCGGCGTGATCAAGGTCGGCGGAGATTTCCTGTACGTGGTGATGCCCGTGAACCTGCAGTAACGCGCTCGGCGGCTGCCGCGGGCCGTTTCCGGGCCCGGATCGATCGCGATCTTGAGAAGTCCCTTCTGGACATTTGCGGGTCGGATGCTGCGCTACCGGTCGCTGGTGGTGTGGACGATCGTTACAGCCTTCCTGGCGGCGGGTTCGCTCGGCGTGGGGCTGGTGGCGATCGCGCCGATCCTCAAGAGCCTGCTGGGCGAGGGCGGCGCGGAGGACCTGCACACGCTGGCGGCACGGGCGAACGCCGGCGGCGGGCTGAACCTGTACTTCACGCAGGTGAGGATCCCCGAGTGGGTGGTCGACCGGCTGCCCGACAGCCAGTCGGCGTCGCTGGCGCTGATCATGGCGGGGCTGTTCGTGCTCACGGTGTTCGGCGCGTTCACGACGTTCATGCAGCAGTTCCTGTCGCTGAACATCGTGAACCGGACGATGACCAACATCCGCCGCGAGGCGTTCCACAAGGTGCTGCGGCGGCCGCTCAAGGAGATCGTGATCGGCGGGCCCAGCGACGCGATCGCCCGGATCATGCAGGATTCGGCTGCTCTGACGGGCGGCTTCCAGGCGCTGCTCTCCAAGTTCCTGCCGCAGCTGACCAAGGGCGTGGCGGCGTTCCTGGCGGCGTTCGTGATCGACTGGCGGCTGGCGGCGCTCTCGCTGGTGATCGGCCCGCTGCTGTTCGTGATCATCCGCAAGCTGGGCAAGCGGATCCGCCGCGCGAGCAAGGCGTCGCTGGTCTCCCAGTCGGAGCTCTACCACGCGGCGGCCGAGGCGCTGCAGGGGCTGCGGGTGGTAAAGGTGCACTCGGCCGAGCGCTACGAGGCGGGCCGGTTCCACCGGCTCAACAAGGCGGTGCTGCGCGAGAACAACCGCGTGAGGACGGCTCGGGCGCTGGCGAGCCCGCTGGTCGAGATGCTGACGGTGTTCGCGGCGGGGACGATCGCGCTGATCGCGGCCAACAACATCCGCGTGGGGAGCATCGAGGCCGAGGCGGTGATCCAGGTCTTCATCGCGCTGGGAGCCGCGGGCGCGAGCCTCAAGCCCCTGACGGGCTTTGCCAACGACATCCAGCAGTCATCGGCGGCGGCCGAGCGGCTGTCCGAGCTCATGCGGGCGGCCCCTGAATCCGGGCACGACCACCGGCTCCCGAAGCTGCCGCGGCACGCCCGATCGATCGAGTTCAGGAACGTGTGGCTGACCTACCCCGGCGCCGAGAAGCCGGCGCTGCGGGACGTGAACTTCCGGATCGACCACGGGCGGACGGTGGCGTTCGTCGGTCCCAACGGCTGCGGAAAGACCACGCTGCTCTCGCTGATCCCGCGGCTGTTCGACCCCGACGTCGTGGACGGCCGGCGCGGGCTGGTGCTCATCGACGACCAGGACATCTCGCGGTTCGCGGTCCGGAGCGTACGGCGGCAGGTCGGCGTCGTGACGCAGGAGACCGTGCTGTTCAAGGGGACGATCCGGTCGAACATCGCGTACGGCGCCGAGAACGTGACCGAGGAGCTGATGATCGAGGCGGCCAGGAAGTCGCGGGCACACGACTTCATCGAGAAGCTCCCGCAGGGGTACGACACGGTCGTGGGCGAGCAGGGCCTGACGCTCTCGGGCGGTCAGCGCCAGCGGATCGCGATCGCTCGGGCGATCCTTCGCGACCCGGCGATCCTGGTGCTCGACGAGGCGACGAGCATGGTCGACGCGGACTCGGAGGCGGCGATCAACGAGGCGATCGGTCGGTTCGGCCGAGAGCGGACGTGCCTGATCGTGGCGCACCGGCTGAGCACGGTGCTGGGCGCGGATGTGATCGTCGTGATGGACCAGGGCCAGATCGTCGACAGCGGCAGGCACGAGGACCTGCTCGAACGCTGCCCGACGTACCGGCTGATCGCGCAGCGGCAGATGCGGGGGTGAGAAAAGGCATCAGGCATCAGGCATCGGGGGGACTGGGGCACTGGGGCACTGGGGGGCTGTTCACTGTTCACTCATCACTGCTTACTCTTCAGCGAATGCACGACACCGACGCACAGGGCAACGAGTTTTTCAAGTGCGACTACTGCCTGAGGCCGTGGTCGGAAGATCGCCCGATGGTCGAAGGGCACCGCGGGAGCCTGGTGTGCTCGTCTTGCCTGACGGTGGCGTACGCGGAGGTGGTGAACGCGGGCGTGAGCACGGCGCCGCCGGCCGGCGCGACGTGCGCGATGTGCCTGGAGGCTCGCAAGGACCCGCACTGGCAGAGCCCGACCCGCCCGGAGGCGTTCATCTGCCTGCGGTGCATCAAGCAGTCGGCGCGGGTGCTCGAGAAGGACGCGGAGAGCGGGTGGCAGCGGCCGGGTCGCGGCAGCGATTCGCCGTAGCGGTCCTGCGCGAGGGCGGTGACGCGCGCCGTGGTCGAGCGCTCGCTCTCATGATCTGATTTGTCTGCGGGGAATCGTGATCGACGCGATCTCGTGTAACGCACATGAGCGCCATGGTTTTCAATGGTTTCATGCCGGGAACTCGCGCTGTGACGCCGGCGGCGATAAGGGAAACTTCCGCGCGGACACGGCGGGGCGGGTGCATTTATCGTGAGTCCTCGGGGCGCGGGGCCGGGCGGTCCCGCGGAGTACGGGGAGCATGAACACGGTTGCGAGGAGAAACGACATGAAATGCCTGTCAATGCCCGCGCTTGCGGTTCTTGCATCATCGGCGGCGTACGGCGACCTGATCCCGCTCTCGGGGACGCAATCGAGCAGCGGCTGGGTGTACGCCATCACGAATATGGGCGGATCGGTGGAGGGGACGTACGCGCTGGAGGCCGAAGACCCGATCGCATCGTGGATTCCCGATGATCAGTTCCTCGAGCGGACCGCGACGTTCGAGGACGTCTGGGGTCGGGCGTCGATCCGGTCGTCGTTCGTGAGCACGATCTCGCCGACGCGCGTCGTGCTCAATAACCAGGCACTCGCCAACACGGAGGTGAGCAGCAAGTTCTCCGCCGGCGCGGAGTTCGAATCCTGGCAGATCTTCCACTTCACGTTCTCGCTGAGTGCGCCGGCGGAGGTCGTGCTGTACGCGCAGGTCGGACGCAACCCGGCCGGGTGGGGCGAGCCCGGGCCGTTCTCGCTCCGCTTCGGACGCGAGGGTGATGCTCCGATCATCAACTTCGCCTACACGGATTACTCCAGCATGGCCTACAACGAGTTTCTGCCGCCGACTGCGATGGTGCTGCCCGCCGGGACCTATTCCGTCGCGGCCGACGGGCACGCCACGAACCGCTCGACGGGCAATCACGGGTCGTACTCGGACTTCATGCAGTTTGATCTCCAGGTCATCCCGGGCCCGGCGAGCGTTGCCGTGCTCGCGGCGGCGGTGCTGCCCATCTGGACCAGGCGCCGGGCGGCCCGGTGATTCGCCTGGCGACGTGCAGCGCCGTGATGTAGTTGCATCCCCGATTTGAGTCGGACGGCTCGGAACCGCGGCACAGTCAATTTACGATGGTTGCGATTGCTGGCTTGCGGTTCCGGGCCCGGGGATGGCCGACCCGTGCGGGTCGCGTCCCTCTCCGACTTCTCTGCTGAGCACGGACTGCAGTTCGGCGGTGATGAAGTGCTCGACGCGGTGCGACGGCTCGTGCAGGTGGTCGAGCGGCAGGCCGAGGTGCTTGGCGAGGAACGATTCCCACAAGCGGTGCGACCGGACGATGCCGCGTGCGGCGTCCATGCCTCGGGGCGTGAGGCTGACGGTCGCGGCGCGCTCGATCAGACCTTGACGGGAAAGTGACGCGAGCGCCAGGCGCGTGAGGAACGGGCGTTGAAGGCCGCGGCGGAGGTCGGCGGGCGAGAGCGGGGGGACGGCCGCCGTGCCGGACAACGCGGCTCGTTCGTGCCAGCGGTAGAGCATGCCGAGCACGTCCTCGCCGAGGATGCGGACGGCGAGCCGGACGCGGTGGGCGAGCTTGCTGATGACGCCGTACCGCGGCGCGAGCAGGCTCGTGAGGATGAAGACGCCGAACAGGACGACGCTGATCATGCCCGCGACGGAGGTATCGACCCAGACGGCCAGCAGGTACCCGGCCACGCACGCCCCGATGGCGATCAGGGCCGAGATCCAGAGCATGCGCGAGAGGCGGTCGGTCAGCAGGTGGGCCGAGGCCGCGGGCGCGATGAGCATGACGATGACGAGGATCGACCCGACGGCCTCGAAGGAAACGACGGTGGTCGCCGCGACCAGGCCCATGAACGTGTAGTGGATCAGGGCGACGGAGAATCCCAGTGACGCGGCAAGCCCGGCGTCGAACGAGACGATCTTGAGCTCCTTGAAGGCGACCGTGAGAACGAGGACGACGACCGCGAGGACCACCGCGAGCGAGACGAACGCGGGAGGGATCGAGAAGCCCACGACGTCGACGCGGTGGAGCGCGATCGTCTCGAGCACGCCGTACAGCACGCAGCCGGGGTCAAGGTCCACGTCGCGGGCGCCCCAGGTGATGAGGATCACGCCGACGGCGAACAGCGAGGTGAACACGACGCCCATGGCGGCGTCCTCGGGGATGCGGCCCCAGCGGTGGATCGCCGATGAGAACACCGCGGTGATGAGGCCGACGACGGTGGCGCCCACGAGCATCGGGATCGCGCCGCGGCTGGAGGTGATGATGAACGCCGCGGCCAGGCCCGGCAGGATCGCGTGGCTGATGGCATCGCCCAGAAGCGACAGACGCCGCAGCACTAGGAAGCAGCCCAGCAGCGCGCAGGCGGTCGCGCAGCAGGCGACGGTGGCCACGGTCCACGCATCATCGGCCGTGAAGACGGGGAGGGTGAACCCGAGCGTGGCGGGGGCGAGGTTCACGGCCGCGCCTCCGGCCCGCGGCCCTGATCGATCGCCTGGGTGAGCGCCTTCTGGAGGGCGAGCTCTCTGCGGAGGGAGAAGAGTCGCCAGACGTCGGCGACGATGCCGCGCCGGGGCGCCAGGAACATCGACGCCAGGAACAGAACGGCCGCGGCCAAGGTGATGCACGGCCCGGTCGGCAGGCCCCTGGAGAGAGACCCCGGCGGACCTGGGATGACCGCGCTGGCGATGGTGCCGACCACGGCGGCGAGCACGGCGATCGCTCCCGAAATGAGCACCATCACCGTCAGGTTCTCCGTCCAGAATCGGGCCGCCGACGCGGGGATGATGAGCAGGGCCGCGATCAACACCACCCCCACCGCCGGCAGGCCGGCGACGGTGCACAACGTGATGAGCGCGAGCAGCAACAGGTCAAGGAACAGGACCGGCCGGCCCTCGGCGGCGGCGAACTCGCGGTCGAAGCACAGAAGGCGGAATTCCTTGAAGAGAACACCGACCGTGAGCAGGATGACCGCGGCAACGCCGGCGATGGTCCAGGAATCGGACGCGACCATGCTGGCGGCTTTACCGAAGATGAAGCTGTCGAGGCCGGCTCGGTTGCCGGACGACTGCTTCTGGATGATCGTGGAGAGCACGATGCCCAGTCCGAAGAAGCCGCCCAGGACCAGGCCGATGGCGGCGTCCTCCTTGATGCGGGTGAGCGACCGGATGCCCGCGATGGTCGCGGCGCCCAGGAGGCCGAAGGCCATGGCTCCCAGGAGCAGGGCGACGAAGTTCCGCTCGCCGACGATGAAGTAGGCCACGCACACGCCCGGGAGCGAGGCGTGGGCGATGGCGTCGCCGACGAGCGACCGCCGGCGCAGCACCGCGAACGACCCGACCACGCCCGCGGCGAGGCCCAGCAGCCCGGTCCCGGCGAGCACCGTGCGGGTGGTCGAGTCCTTGAGCAGGATGATGTCCCAGAACTCGGTGTTCATGGCGGTGTCAGCGTGGAGCGCCGGGCGCGGTGGACCGGCGGACGGCTTCGGCGGCCTGGTCAAGCAGCGTCAGCCGGCCGCCGTAGGTCGTGTGCAGGTTGGGCGTCGTGAAGACTTCCTCGGTCGGTCCGGCGGCGACGAGCCTCATGTTGAGCATGAGCACGTGATCGAAGTACTCGGGGACGGTCTGGAGATCGTGGTGAACGGCGACGACCGTGCCGCCGGATCGGCGGATCTCGCGGAGCAGATCGACGATGGCTTTCTCGGTCGCGGCGTCCACGCCGGCGAACGGCTCGTCCATGAAGTACAGCCGGGCCTCCTGGACGAGCGCCCGGGCGAGGAAGACCCGCTGCTGCTGGCCGCCCGAGAGCTGGCTGATCTGCCGGTGGGCGAGGTCCTTCATGCCCACCTTCTCGAGGGCCGCCATGGCGGCGTCGCGGTCCTTGCGTCCGGGCCGCCTGAACCACCCGAGCCTGCCGTAACGGCCCATGAGCACGACATCGAGGGCGCTGACGGGGAAGTCCCAGTCCACGGATTCCCGCTGCGGGACGTACGCGATGAGCGACCGGGCGCGGCGGAGCGAGCGACCGAAGATCTCGACCGTGCCGCTGGCGAGGGGGACCAGGCCGAGGATGGCCTTGAGAAGCGTGGATTTGCCCGCGCCGTTGGGACCGACGATCGCGACCAGTCGCGAGGATGGGATCTGCACGTCGACATCCCACAGCACGGGCTTGCGGTGGTAGGCGACGGTGACGTCGTGCACTTCGACCGCGACGGGCGCGGGCGCCGTGGGCGGGCCCGGCGGATGGTGCTGCGTTGCCCGCGGCACCGCCGGATCCGCGGAACTAGTGTTGGGCTCGGCGATCGTCATCGGGCTGTACCTGCGGGCTGCGCGTCCGGCGCGCCGGATGGTGCGCCTTCTGATGCGGGAGACGTAGCGCCGCCGCCGGGCGCGAGGGCGTGGACGATGGTGTTGACGTTGTGGCGGACCATGCCGATGTAGGTGCCGGTCTCGCCGCCGTCGGGGCCCATGGCGTCGCTGAAGAGCTCGCCCCCGATGGCGACCGCGTGGCCGCGGGCCTTGCATCCCTCGACGAGCGCATCGATGGTCTTGCGGGGAACGGAGCTCTCGACGAACACGGCGGGCACTTTCCGCTCGACGAGAATGTCGACGAGGTGAGCGATGTCGCGGAGGCTCGCCTCGGAGTCGGTCGAGATCCCCTGGATGCCCATGACCTCGAGGCCGTAGGCTCGGCCGAAGTAGCCGAAGGCGTCGTGCGCGGTGATGAGCAGGCGGGACGGCTCGGGGATGCGCTGGATCTGTTCGCGGCACCAGGTGTGGAGTTCATCGAGGCGCGCGAGGTACTGCTCGGCCGCCGCCGCGTACGCGTCCTTTCCGGCCGGATCGATCTTCACGAGCGCATCGCGGACGGTCCGGGCGACATCGGACCAGAGCTCGACATCGAACCAGACGTGCGGATCGGGATGGCCCTCGAATTCCGGCGGCGAGCGCAGCCGGGCCGGGTCGATGGCCTCCGCAACCGCGACGACGGGCCGGCGCGACGCGAGGTTCTCGAGCACGTCCCCCATGCGGCCTTCGAGGTGCAGCCCGTTGTAGAAGACAACCGCCGCCCCCGAGAGCAGTCGCACGTCGCCGGGCGTGGCCTTGTAGAGGTGAGGGTCGACGCCCTCGCCCATCAGTGCCCGGGCGTCCACGCGTTCGCCGCCGATCGACCGGACGACGTCGTTGATCATGCCGGTGGTGCTGACGACGAGCAGCCGGCCGTTCTGGGGCGCCGGCGCCTGCCCGCAGGAACCGACCATGGCCGCGAAGCAGGCGACCAGCAGGGCGAGCGCCAGCCCGAGCAGCGGACCGGCCGGGCCTGTGAATCGACCGAGGTTGCGGCTGGAAGAGCGGTGCGTCATGAAGGCTCCATCTGAAGTGTAGGATCGGCTACATTCTGGTGGCAAAAGCACAATTCGGCGGCGTCGGACGAAAAAGAGGCGTGTCAGAACCGCATCGTGCTCCCCGCGAACAGGGTGATGTCGTTGGCGGCCTCGGTCAGGCCGATTCTCACCCCCGCGTCGAGCATCCAGTCCGGCGTGACCGTCCAGGTCAGGCCGGTGTTCAGCGTGGCGCGGTACTCGTCGGAAAGATCCTCGGCCCACGCCGCGCCGGCGTACTCGAGGAACGCGCCAACGCCGTCCCAAAGCTCGCGAGACACCACGATCGTGTGCACCAGGTCGGCGGTGTATCTCGATCGGCGGTCGTCGTACACAAGGTCGATCTCGAGCATCGCTCCGAGACCCACGCCATCCGGCAAGGAGAAGGCGACCGGGAGGATCACGCCGCCTTCCACTTCCTGCGTGGAAATGCCATCGGAGCCGGTCGGGAACGTCACGAACGGCATGATCGCGCCGGCGCTTCCGCCGCCGTCGTTCCCCCAGAGGTTCCATTTCAGGCGGAGGGTCGTGTCGCCGAAGCCCTCGACGTCACCGGCTCCTCGTTCGTCGACACGGGTCCATGGTTCGAGGACCAGTTGCAGGTCGGTGGTCATGGTCAATCCGAGCTTGAGGTTGACGGGCGCGACCGTGGCCGTATCCACGCGGGCGCCATCTTCGTCGCGTGACCACTCGACAACGCTGAGTTCGATCTGCGCGTGCCCGGCGTCGACCGTAAAGGGAGATTCGGTGGTGTCGGGCCTGTCCGCGCTGAGATCGCGGAGCCGGTCGTGAGGAACGGGGTTGAAGAGGGTGTACTGGGGCGCTTCCGCGGCCCGCGCCCCGGCGGCGACCGTGAGTGCCGCCGCCGCGATCCCCGGATGTATTATCATGCACTGAATGTATTCTATGCTACACTTTGAGTCAAGCGGTCTTTTCCGGCGGGTCGGGCCGGTTGTCCCGGCGGGGAAGAACTGCTAGGTTTCAGGGCGATGACGCAGCCGGGCAAGCGACGAAACGCGCGGGGGCGGCCCAAGGCGGGCGGGGAAGCGGCTCGCGCCCGGACCGCCGACCAGCACGCCGATGCGTTCCGCCGGACGCGGCGGGCCCACATCGAGGAAACTGCCGAGGACTACGCGGAGGCGGTCGCGGAACTGATCGCGTCGCGGGGCGAGGCACGGGTTGTTGACCTGGCCAAGATGCTCGGCGTGACCCACGTCACGGTCAGCCGGACGGTGGCTCGGCTGCAGGCACGCGGCCTGCTGACGTGCGAGCCGTACCGGGCGATTTTCCTCACCGAGGAGGGTCGGCGGGTCGCCGAGCGTTCGCGCCGGCGGCACGAGGTGGTGGTGGCGTTCCTGCAGTCGCTGGGGGTCAGCCGCGCGGTGGCGGAGGCCGATGCCGAGGGGCTCGAGCACCACGTGAGCGGCGAGACGCTCGCGGCGTTCGAGCGATTCCTCGATCGCCGCCGTGAATCGTTCTGATCTTCAGAATGTGCGGGAATCTCGATTTCGAGAAACCGGACCTCGCCCGTCGCTTCAATCCGCGACCTCGCGGAGAGAAAAATCCTGTCTCTTCATGGCGACTTCAAACAACGGACGTTGGGGGCCGTACCATGCAGGTCGGCACCCATTTCAGGGTGTCCATGTGTTGTTTCCGGACGTGTCGCCGATGGTCGGGAGCCGTCCGGATTCGAACTTGGCTCGCGCTCGTCCGCCAACGAGCGATGGCCGATGGAGGTGCTTATGACGACCGCCCAGACTACCACGCGTGTCTCACCTTCTGTCGGTGGCCAGGATCAGCAGGACCGCCCGTTGATCTGGGTCAACGGGCAGCTTCTTCCCAAGAGCCAGGCGACCGTGAGCGTGTACGACCACGGTCTGCTCTACGGCGACGGCGTGTTCGAGGGCATCCGCGTGTACCGCGGGCGGATCTTCAAGTGCAAGCAGCACATCGACCGGCTCTACCGCTGCGCCGAGGCGATCCGCCTGAAGATCCCCGTGACCCCGGCGGAGATGGAGAAGATCCAGCGCACGTGCATCGAGGCCAACGAGCTCATGGAGGGGTACATCCGTCTCGTGATCACCCGCGGGTTCGGCACCCTCGGGCTTGACCCGCGGCGCTGCCCCACCGCAGGCGTGATCTGCATCGCCGACCAGATCCGGCTGTTCTCGCCGGAGCAGTACGAGGCCGGGATGCGCGTGATCGTCGCGAACCGTCCCAAGACGCCGGTGGCGTGCCTGGACCCCCGGATCAAGAGCCTGAACTACCTCAACAACATCCTCGCCAAGTGCGAAGCCATCGACTTCGGCTGCGACGAGGTGATCATGCTCAACATGGACGGGCAGGTCACGGAAGGCTCCGGCGACAACGTGTTCATCGTCAAGGACGGCGTGCTGTACACGCCGCCCTCGGACGCGGGCATCCTGGAGGGTGTGACCCGCGGGTACGTTGCCCGGGAGCTCGGGCCCGCGATGGGCTTCAAGTGCGTCGAGAAGTCCCTGTCGCTGGGCGACGTGCTCGCGGCGGACGAGGTGTTCCTCACGGGCACGGCGGCGGAGATCATCGGCGTCACGCAGATCGACCAGCACGACGGCAAGGGCAACATCACCAAGGCGACGGTCATCTCCAAGGGCGAGGGCCCGGTGACCAAGAAGCTGCGGACCCGTTTCCGCGAGATCGTGACCAGCGAGAACATCCCGGAGAACTGATCACGTCCGGCAGGCACGCCGTGTTCCTCATGAATTCTCAGCCGGGCCCGCGTGTTGCGGGCCCGGTTTGTTTCTGCGGCCGCAATTCGGGCCTGGGTCGCGTACCCGCGGCGTGTTCCGAGCCGATACTTGGTGCATGAAAGAAGCCGGCCCGGTGCCCGTCACCCAGCTCCCCCGCCGCACGCTCGCGCGGATCGTCGCCACGATCGGTCCGGCGAGCGATTCGCCCGACAAGGTGCGGGACCTGATCGACGCCGGGGTCAGCGTCTTTCGTTTCAACTTCTCCCACGGCACGCTGGAGGACCACAGCCGCCGCCTGGCGGTGGTGCGGGAGGTCTCCGCGGAGATGGAGCGCCCGATCGCGTGCCTGGGCGACCTGCAGGGGCCGAAGATCAGGGTCGGCAAGGTTCCCCCCGAAGGGATCATGCTCGAACGCGGGCAGCGGGTGATCTTCCGCCGCGGGGTGGAGCTCGCGCACCTTGAGCCGGCATCGGTGCCCGGAGATCCCGCGCGAGCGGTCTTCGGCACGACCTACGAACCGCTCATCGACGAGGCGACGCCCGGGCACCGCGTGCTCATCAACGACGGCCTGATCCGCCTGCTCGCGATCGAGCGATCGGCGGACGGTCGGGAGCTGCACTGCCGCGTGACGGTGGGCGGGAAGGTGACCAGCAGCAAGGGCATCAACCTGCCCGAGAGCGAGCTGTCGGCGCCGGCGATCTCCGACCGCGACTGGGAGTGCGTTGCGTGGGCGGTCGAGAACGCGCTGGACTACCTGGCGCTCTCGTTCGTGCGCAGGCCCGACGAGGTCAACGAGCTGCGGGCGCACCTGGAGAAGTCGCGCCCGGCGGACCCACGGGCGGACGTGCTCAACGAGACGGCGTCGATGCCGATCATCGCGAAGATCGAGATGCCGCAGGCGCTCAGGAATCTCGAAGGGATCATCGATGCGGCGGACGGGGTGATGGTGGCCCGCGGCGACCTGGGCGTCGAGATGGATATCGCGGCGGTTCCCGTGGCGCAGAAGGCCATCGTGGCCGCGTGCAACCGCGCCGGCAAGCCGTGCATCGTCGCGACGCAGATGCTCGAATCGATGGTGACCAACGCGTCGCCGACGAGGGCCGAAGCGACGGACGTGGCCAACGCGCTGTTCGACGGCGCCGACGCGATCATGCTGAGCGCCGAGACGGCGACGGGCGCATACCCGGTGCTGACGGTCGAGACCATGACGCGGATCGGGCTCGCGGCGGAGGAGCACATTCACAGCCAGCCCGCGGTCGAGAGCGCGCCCTCGCGGCTCATCCAGTCGCACGTCGCGATCGCGGCCCTGTGCCGGGGCGCGTGGCGAATCGCGACCGACACCCGGGCCGTCGCGGTGGTGTGCTGGTCCGAGCGGACGGGAACGGCCCGGTACCTGAGCCAGAACGGCTTCCGCGTGCCGATCATCGCGTATTCGTCGAGCATCCGGGCCACGCGCCGCATGGCGCTGCTCCGCGGCGTAACACCGGTGCTGGCACGGCCGCCAAAGACCGGCACGCTCGGCGAGTGGAACGAACAGGTCGACAATTACCTCGTCGGGCACGGGCTGGCCAAGCCCGGCGACCCGATCGTGCTGGTGGCGGGCAAGCCGCTGGGCAAAGCCAAGGCCGCCAACAGCATCGCGATTCACAGGGTGGGTGAGACGGCGACGGGCTACCGCGCGACCCTGTAGCGGCAGGCCGTGGATTCACACGGATGACGCGGGAACGACAAGAGCGATCGGTCCTCGCTTGAGGCCGGAGAACGTTTGTCCTGCGACCTCTCGCTGGTCGTTTCCTGCATCCGACCGGTGTGATCCGTCCATCCATGGCCGAGTTTTTCCAAGCTACTGTTTGGCATGCGCCGGGGCTTCACGCTCATCGAGTTGCTGGTAGTGATCGCGATCATCGCGCTGCTTATCGGCGTCCTGGTGCCGACGCTGTCGGGGGCTCGCGAGGCGGCACGAGCGGCCCGGTGCGCCTCGAACCTCTCCCAGATCCATCTCGTCGTGCAGGCCTACGCGGATCAGTACCGGGGCCAGTCGCCGGCGCTTGGGCGGCCGTACGACAGGCCGCCGAACTGGGCGCTGGTGGTGGCGCAGGGGGCCGGGGGCGGCGGGAGCAACGCGGACGAGCTGTACGTCGCCAAGTCGGTGCTCGTCTGCCCGACGTCGAGGGCGTTCTACGGGCGCGAGATGACGCGGACGTACGCGATCAACGTCACGGGGCACGCCGGCCAGCCGGGCGACCGTGACAACTTCGACACCGAAGGTGCCACCGCGCACATCCGCATGGACCAGGTGCAGCAGCCCTCGCTTGTCCCGCTCGTGTTTGACGGAGCCGTGCCCACCGTGTCGACCGGCGCCCCGCCGACGCGCACGGCGAGCGTGGTCGATTTCCGGGACGAGGTGCACGTCCGGACCCGGCTGGGCCGGTTCCACGGCGGCAAGAGCGATACGTACGCGCCGCTCATGAACGCGACGATGTTCAACGCGGTGTTCGTGGACGGGCACGCGGTCATCCAGCGCGACGTGCCGGACCTGTGGAAGCTGCCGCTGCCGTGAGCCGGTGAACGGGATGCCCGCACTCCGGGCAGATCGTGGACGCGGAAATGTCGTAGGCGCAGGCGACGCACCGGCCACGGAGCGACCGGTGGCGGCGGCGCAACCAGCCCGCGGCGGTCGAGGCGGCGTACACGAAGAGGGACCACAGCGCCGCGTTGACCAGGTAATACGGCCAGTAGACGCCCGTCGGGATCAGCGTCGGCGCCAGCGGGACGGCA
>JAJVHS010000060.1:0-10360 GCA_022072615.1 Phycisphaerales bacterium | reverse complement strand
GTGCTCCCAGGCGATCGGTTTCCTCGCGGCGGGAAAGCCCATGAAGCCGGAGATGTCGCGGTCGCAGTACAGGAACGGGAACGGGAAGCCGAAGACCCGCCGGCACCGCTCGGTATTCCAGATGCGCGTCTCGACCTCGATCACTCCCCAGCCGGGGAGGACGTACGGCAGGCGGCCGACCTGCGGGATCAGCGGCTTCTCCCAGGGTCGCGGGAGGCGGTAGCTCGAGTCGATCGGCCGCTCGGTGACGGCGAGCAGCGCGACGATCACCGGGAGGATGAGCCCGGCGACGACCAGACGCACGCGCGTGTCGAAGACCGGCCCGCGCGAGGCGCGATCTTCGCGTCCATCCGGAGCTGGCGTCCCGGTCGTCGTCGCCACGTCACCATGTTACTTGCCGGCCTGCGCCGAGTTCCGCACGGGGTTCCCGTCCGTGTCGTACTCGACCGGGTCGGGGAGTTTCAGATCCTTGATCTGGTCGCGGATGAGCTGCTGATCGCCGACGAGCACCAGGACGCCGGCCCGGACCGGCAGGGCGGTCGCCGCGAGGCTGTTCAGCTCGGCCGCGCTGGTGCCGGTCATGTCGGCCAAGTCCTTGGCGACGGTTTCGAACGGCAGGCCGTTGACGAGCTGGAGCGACGCCGCCGCGAGCAGCCCGCTCAAGCCCTGGAAGCCGCGGACGGTTTCGTTGCGGAGCGTCTCGCGGCCCTTGGCGGCCTCGGCGTCGGTGACGTCGCCCGACTGCAGGCGATCAAACTCCTTGAGGAACTCGGAGAGGGCAGCGCCGGTCACCTCGGCCTGGACGCTCGCCGCCGCGGAGAAGGTACCCGCGTTGATATTCATGTCGTATCGCGAGCGAGCGCCGTAGGTGTACCCGTGATCCTCCCGGAGGTTCTGGTTGAGACGGCTGGTGAAACTGCCGCCCAGGATCGTGCTCAGGAGCCGGCGATCGACCCGCGTCGGGTCGGTGTACTTCACGCCCGGCGCCACGAAGCGGATGTAGGTCTGGGTCGAACCAGGCCGGTCGACGATCGCGACCAGCAGGTCCTTGCGGGCCGGCATGGCGTAGTTCCCGAGCTGGGCTCGGATTGTCTGGGTGCCGTCCTTCCATCCTCCGAACGCCTTCTCGATCGCCGGGCGGGCCTCGGCGGCCGTGATGTCGCCGGCGATGAGCAGGGCGGACGCGCCGGGATTCACGATCCGGTCGTAGGCGGACTTGACGCCCCCCAGTTCGATCTTCCCGACCGACCGCCCGGTGCCGGATTCCGGCCATGCGTACGGGTTGGCGTCACCGGCGATCAGCCGATCGCCGACGACCGCCGCCACGGCCGCGGGCACCTCGCCCCGCTGGCGCAGCTCCTCCACCGTGAGCGTCTTGACGCGGGCGAAGTCGGCGGGATCGAAGCGTGGACGGCGCACGGCGTCCGCGAAGAGCGACAGGCCGCGGTCGAAGCTGCGCTTCAGCACGGTCATCGAGGCGTCGAGCGTGTGATGGTCCGCGGTCGTGCTGAAGTCGGCGCCGATCGACTGGACCGCGTTCTCGAAGGCCAGCGCGTCCAGGTCGCCCGCGCCCTCGGACATCATGGCGGCGGCCAGCGACGCAAGGCCGGGAGAACCCGGATCATCGAGCGTGCCGCCCGGCTGGGCGATGAGCCGCATCGCGACCAGCGGCAGGTCCTTGCGGGTCCAGACGTGGACCTTCAGCCCGTCGCCGGCGGTGAAGCTTTCGACGGGAGGAAGCGAGAACGTCCCCTCGGAGGAGTCGGCCGGGCGGGTGTCGCGGGCCGAGGGCTCGCGCTGCGGCTCTTCGGGGAGCACGCGGACGATCACGCGCTGCCCGGGCGTGAGGGTTCTTGTCGCCCATTCGCGGACCTGGTCGGGCGTCGCGGTGCGGAAACGGTCGAGGTCACGCTTGAAGCCGTCGGGGTCGCCCCAGTAGTACTCGTACTCGTTGAGCTTGTCGGCCTTGCGCTCGATGCTCTGGAGCTGCGTCAGCGTTTCGAGCTCGATCGCGGCCCGCTGGCGGTCGAGTTCGTCGGTCGTCGGCCCGCGTTCCCGGAGACGGGCGATCTCCTCGTCGACGATCTTCTCGACGCGGTCGAGGTCGGCATCCGGGCGCGTGTAGACCGCGACCTGGAA
This sequence comes from Phycisphaerales bacterium, assembly GCA_022072615.1. Taxonomy (GTDB): domain Bacteria; phylum Planctomycetota; class Phycisphaerae; order Phycisphaerales; family UBA1924; genus JAEUJB01. The sequence goes on along the minus strand of JAJVHS010000060.1, from coordinate 8,221 downwards.
GATGCCGCCGAGCGGGTATCCCTGCTGCGCGGCGGACACGTCCACCGCGAGCTTCTCGTCCATCACGAGGCGCTTGTAGAGGCGGCTGGCCTTGCCGTCGGCGAGCACGCGCGCCGCGAGCTGCATCTCCGCATCGCCGGGCCCGAACGCGACCGGCGCGTGGTAGGTGAACTCGACCTTTGGCTGCTGGACCTTGTCGATGGCCGTGAACCGCTTCACGCCCGGGAGACGGACGGGGATCGGGTCGGCGGGCCTCGCGTACTTGCGGACGACGGGCTGGCCGGGCGGCAGCGTGCCGAACAGGTCGGCGATCAGCGGCTTGATGGCGGCCCGATCAAAGTCGCCCGCGACGACCAGCGAGGCGTTGCTGGGGACGTAGAAGTTCGCGAAGAAGTCCTTGACGTTGGTGACATTGGCGGCCTCGAGGTCCTCGTGCGTGCCGATGACGCCGTAGTAGTACGGGTGATCGGGCGTGTACAGCAGCTTGAAGACGGCCTCCGCGGCCTTCTGGTAAGGCGCGTTCTCGACCACCTGGCGAAGCTCGTTGCGCACCACGTCGCGCTGCTTGTCGAGCTTCTCCTGGTTCATCTGCAGGCCCATGTCCTCGAGCCGGTCGGCGTCGAGCCACAGGAGCGTGGGGAGGAGCTTGCTGGGGCCCCAGGAGTAGTAGTTCGTGCGGTGCAGGTCCGTGGAGGCGTTGTTCGCGCCGCCCGCGGACTCCATGAGCACGTCGAACTGGTTGCCGGGCACGCGCTGCGTGCCCATGAACATCAGGTGCTCGAACAGGTGCGCGAAGCCCGACCGGCCCGGCGGTTCATCCTGGGCGCCGACGCGGTACCAGATGTTGACCGTGGCGACAGGAAGCGCGTGGTCCTCGTGCAGGATCACGGTCATGCCGTTGGGCAGCGAGTACTTCTCGAACTCCACCTGCTGCGCCCGGGCCTGGGTCGCGCAGGCAACGGCGAGCAGGGGAGGAGCCCAGATCGCGGCGGGCGTGAAGACGGCCCCGGCGAGCGAGGTCATCACCGAAGAGAACAACGCGGCGGCGTGTCGCATGGTGTGCTTCCTGAATGTCCCGCCGCATGGTACGCGCGGAGCAGCCACCGCCCGCGGGACCGGCGTGGCGGGCTCACCGGCGTGGCTTGCGCAGCGCTCGGGCCGTGATCACGACCGTCACGGGGAGCATGATCAGCGCCGCGACGCGGACCAGAGGGGACGCGGGTGCCGGCGCTTCTGCGCCGACCGAGCCGCCTCGACCCGCGTCATGAGTGGCGCCGCCAGCCGATGCGGCGGCGCCGGCAGCGCCGCGGCCGACCGGCGTCGCATCCTTGCCCGTGAGTGTCCGCAGGTACGCAACCACGTCGCGCACCTCGCGCGGCGTCAGGATCTGGGTCATCTGCGGCATCGCGCTGACCGATCCGTACCCGGGCGTCACGAACTTGGCGGGCTCAACGATCGACTCGATGATCTTCTCGGGCGTCAGCCGCGACGAGACATCGGTCAGGTTCGGCCCGGCGGTGCCGCCGATGTTCTTGATGATGTGGCAGCGCACGCACTCGGCGGCGGTATGGTGGAGCACCACCTCGCGGCCCGCCGCGGGGTTTCCGCCCGCGAGCAGCAGCGCATCGGAGAATCCCAGCGGCCGCGGGCCCTGGCGTCCCAGGCTCTCGGCTCGCCGCCGCGCGGGTGCGTCCGGCGGGAGTTTCATCGCCGCGTCGTAGACCTCGAGCGCCAAGGACGGGCTGAGCATGCCGGTGGTCAGGCGCTCGGCGAGGTCGTTGAGCGCGGCTCGGGCCGCGGGCGATTCCATCTCACCCAGGAGACGGGTCGCTCGCTGTCCATCGGCCTGCTCACCGGATGTGAGCGCGCCCAGGAGATAGGTGACGGCATCGTTCGGCGCGGCGCTGACGTACAGCTCCTCCGCACGGGCTCGCAGCGATCCTTTGGGCAACTGCGCGAGGACCGTCTCGCATGCCTGCTTGAGCACGCCCGGATCGGAAGTCGCGACGCGATCGAGCAGCGCCCGGCGGTAGTCGTCGGGCTTGGAGGCATCCGCGAGCTGCGCCAGCATCTGGTCGGCGGTCAGCGACGGTGAGTACGTCGCCATGAGCTGCTGAGCCAGGCCCGCCAGCGGCCCGGAGTCGCCGGCGGCCGCGGCGATGGCGTCGATGTGGCGAGCGACCGCGTCGGCCTGCGCCTCCGCGGAGCGTCCGGGATAGTCGGCCCAGTTGCCCCACACCCCCTCTCGTTTCAGGGGTTTGTTCCAACTGGCGACGCGCTGGAGGGCGAGCAGCCGCCACTGCGGATCAACATCCGCCCGCGATGCGAAGGCCGCGAGACGACCGGCGCACTCGTCCGTGCCCAGGTAGACGTTCGCCTCGATCGCTCGGCGCAGGAACGGCTCGATCGACATCGTCTCGGCGATGGGGCGGTCGAGCATCTCGGCCAGCAGGGGCATGCCGTCCTCGATGCGCAGGTCGTAGACGGCTCGCGCGGCTTCGATCGCGACGGCGGGGTCCTTGGATGAAAGAAACGCCGTGACGCCGGGATCCTGGAGCTTTCGGAGCGCGACGACCGCGCCGAGCTGGGCCCCGGGGCCCATCGACAGCGCCCGCTCGGTCAGATGGTCACCCTGTCCGAGCAGCGAGAGCCCGTAGGCGGCGGCATCGCGGAGTGCCGGATCGGTCAGCGGCGCCCGGTCCAGGAGCGCGAGCAGCGGTCCAGCGGCCGACGCGCCCTTCATCTTGCCCAGGGCGATCGCGGCCGCGGCGGCGACGCGGGGCTCGGGGTTCTCCACCAACGGCATCGCCGCGTCGCTCCAACCGGCGTGGGCGCCGGTCGAAGCCAGATCGCCGAGCGTCCGCAGCGCCTGCACGCGGATTTCCGGATGCGGGTCGCGCAGGAGCGGCAGGATCGCGGACGCCAGCCCCGGAACGGACCGGCACATCTGGCCCATGCACCAGATCGCGTGGTATCGCTTGACTGGCGGCGCCGAGTCGCTCGTCGCGATACGCAGCAGGTCCTCGTAACGGCCGGGTGCCCGGGCGCCGCTCGCGGCATCATCACCGGCCGGGCCGCGCCCGGCCAGCTCGTATTGCGCCGCCAGGCGCACGCGCTGGTCGCGGTGACCGAGGAGCTTGATCAGGTCGCCGTCGCCCAGGCCATCGAAGCCGGCCTTGAAGATCTCGCGCACTTCCGCGATCGCCGTCGCCTGCGCCTCGTCGCCGTGCACCGAGTCGTTGCGCACCACGTAGACCGACCCGTTGGGATTCGGCTCCCAGCCGCCGCCCCAGTCGCTCATGTAGAGCCGACCGTCGTAGCCCCAGGCGATGTCCGTGATCGTGACGCCCTTGTAGTACTCGACGTGATCGGTGACCTTGTATCCCGCGCCCTCGGCCGTCGGACGGAACGCGTGCACCGTCGAACCCGACCCGTAGAAATCAACCAGGAACATGCAGCCGTCGTACTTCGACGACTCACCGGTGCCGGGGTAGAGCAGCAGCCCCGACGGGCCGGCGCACATGTGCTCGATGGGCGGCATGGACCACGCGGGGCGTGCTGGCCCGGAGACGTCCGACAGCCGCTTCCACATCGCCTCGCGGTTCCACGGCCCGCGTGATTCGAGCGACTGGACATCCTGCCGCCAGCCCGAGTCACCGCCCTCGGTGACGTGCACCACGCGGGCGCTGTCACCCGAGTCGCAGTTGTTGTCTCCGGTGAACAGGTCGCCGGTCTCGTTGAAGGCCAGTTCCTGCGGATTGCGCAGGCCCTGGTGGAAGAGTTCGAGGCCCGACCCGTCGGGCCAGCAGCGGAACACGCCGCCGCGATCGGGGCCGATGATCCGCCCGCCTTCCTTGGTTGTGAGGTTGTATCCACGGTCGCCCATCGAGAAGTAGATGCGGCCGTCCGGCCCGAGCGTCAGCCCGTGCAGGTCGTGGCCGTAGAAGCACCAGCGCACGCCGTAGCCGTACGACAGGCTCGCGCGCGACTCGGACACCGCGGGGTCCGGTCCGGGCTTGAGGAGCCAGAGATTCGGGATGCAGGTGTAGTACAGCGCGTCGCCGTGCCACAGCACGACCTCGTCGTTGAAGCCGCCCGCGAAAACCGACGAAGAGTCCGCGACGCCGTCGCCGTCGGTGTCCCGCACGATGCGGACCCGGTCCTCCGTCCTCGTGAAGTGGTCGGGCGGGAACGCGCCGGCCTGCACCCAGCGCCGGATCTGGGCCCGGCGGTCTTCGACGGACGTGAACCGGAGGTCTTCCTCGACCGCGTTGAGGTGACCCAGGCCGCGGGTGTCCGCGACGGCGTTGCCGGCTCGGTCGGTCTCGGCGACGTACATGTTCCCGCGCGGATCAAAGCAGATCGCGACGGGGTTCTGCATCAGGCCCTTGGCGGCCCAGGTGGAGAGCGTGCGCGCCTGGCCGTCCTTGACGAAGTGCTGGGCGCCGGCGGACCCGGCGAGCAGCGCCAGCACGCAGGCGACGGCTCGCCCGTCGAGAGGACATGAACGGACGTGCCTTGCGGCGTCACGACGCGTGCGATGGTTCGGGCGCATGGGTCGTGAGTTTATGCGCCGCGACCCATGCCCCGGTGACACCCGGTGGGCGGAGTTCATTCCCTGATCCGGGCGCTCCACTCAGCAGCCGGCTTCGAACGCCAGCACGAAGTAAGTGAAGTCGTCCGTGTCAACGAACCCCGTGCGGTCCACGTCGGCCGAATCGTTCCCGAGTTCGAACTCCAGGACGAAAGCGGTGAAGTCGTCGGTATCCACGAACCCCGTGCAGTCGAAGTCGGCGACGCACACCCTGACGTTCGAGGCGAACCCGATGGTCTCGCCGCACGCCGTGGTGGCCGCACAGTCGTACGACCCCGCGTCGTCGAGCGTGGCGTTCTCAATCGTCAGCGTCGCCGTCGAAGAACCGGAGATCACCGAGCCCGACGCGGTGGGACCATCCGAAAGAGGGACGCCGTTCCGGCGCCACCGCGGGTCCTGGAACTCGAGCGCCGCGGCGAGCGACAGCGATCCGCTCCCACCCTGGCAGATGTCCAGGGTCGACGGGGACGCGGCAAGGGGCGCGATGAAGGCAAGGCCGCGGAGCGCGATGTCGTCCCCGGCGGTGTCCTCGTCGACCCAGACACGGCCGATCGGGCGCGACGCGACGATGCCCGTGAAGATGCTCCCCGCCGACCTCGGGAGGAAGCTCATGCCCATCAGGCCGCCCAGGTCGTCGTACACGAGCATGGTTTCGTCCGCACCGTCGGTGTTATCCTCGAGCAGGAACGCGACCGACGGCGCGCAGCCCTCCACGCCGAGGATGAAATCGTCGTCCTCGTGAACGTCGACACGTCCGACACTCAGCAGCGGTGGCGCCGCGGTCGTGAAACCATCGTCATTGAAGATCCAGCCGGCGGATGGCTGCAGGGTCTGCAGGAAGAAGCCGGGGTCGAAGCTCGAGAACGTCAGCGTGGGACCGACATCGGAGTCGTCGGCGGGGGTCGTAAGCACCTCGTCGGCCTGCAGCACGAAATCCGCCGATGGGATCACATCCGCCGACGGGAGCCCTTCGGGGGATCCGGTGAGATCCGCCGCGAGGTGCCACTGGGCCTCGTTGTTGATGAGACGGACGGCGGCGGGCCGGGTGCAGTCCACGATGTCGACGCCGGTTGTGCCGATATCGTCCGCCGTCGGGCTCTCATCGACCTCGACACGACCGATGGGGATCGTGGACGTGATCCCGATGAACGCCGCGAGCCCGGACCGCGTTCCGATCAGGTTGCCGGACGTGTCGTAGACCCGGAGCTGTTCACCCGAGTCGGACGAGTTGTCGTACAGGTGGACACCGACGGCTCGAACGCAGCCGGACGGGAAGGTGATGTGAAGATCGTCGTCCTCGAGCACGTTGACCTTCCCGATGGACAGGAAGTCAATGGGAGCACCCGCCCAACCCGCCTCGCGGAAGATCAGAGTGGCGCCCGGCTGGGCCGCCTTGAGCTGGAAGGGAAGGTCCGGCGTCGAGAAGGACAGGGTCTGTCCAAGATCGGTGTCGGCGGCCGGCACCGATGCCACTTCGTCCGACCCTTCGACGACGGCGGCGTAATACCGCCACTGGGCCACGTTGATCTCGCCTCCCACCGCGGAAACCCAGGAGGTCCGATTCGTTGTAAACGTGACCTGCGCGAAGGAGGCCGCGGATGCGCACGCAATCAACGCAAGACCCGCGAACAAAGTCGGCAAACGCATGTGTCATCCTCCCTCAATGGGCTCCAACCTCACCAGCAGATGAGAGCCGAAACGATATCAGACGATCCCCTGTCCATCAACCAAAGTCCTAGAGAAACGGCCCGAATCCGAGCCGATTATCGGTCCTCCGCACTGTCAGCAGCCGGCCTCGAAGGCCAGCACGAATCCCGTGAAGTCCTCGATGTCCACGAAGCCCGAACGGTCAAAGTCCGCGTCGTCGGTCCCCGCCTCGAACGCGAGCACGAACGAGGTGTAATCCTCGATGTCCACGAATCCCGACCCGTCAAAGTCCGCAGGGCAGTCGGTGCAGCTCGGATAGAACCCCGTCAGCACGGCATCGGCCGTACCGGGCTTGAGCAGTTCGGCCAGGCCCAGGCCGCCCACCGCGACGTCGGGCAGGCCGGCGGAATCCGGCTGGTAGGAAGGGTCGACGTTCGAGCGGCGGTACAGCAGGCTCGCGCCGCCGAGGAACGTCTGCCGAGCACCCATGCGGTAGGCGTTGTACGCGCCGACGGCGTCGGCGGTCTGAGGGCCCGCGGACGCACCCACGCCCGTCCCCGAGGACATCGCCTCGAGCGAGGTGAACGTGGTGACGTCGCCAGGATGGTCCGACAGCGAATCGGCGTGGTAGCCCCCCCACTCGCCCTTGGTGGTGCCCGCCGCGAACACCGTGTTGTACCTCGGCCCGTTGTCGTCGGTCCACGCCGCGTGCGAGAGACGCAGGTTGTGCGTGTGCCCGGCCCACGCGGTGTCGTGACGGAAGTCTCGCACGAGCAGGTTGGCGTACATGGTGATGAACGCGGGCAGGAACGACCCCGCGGTGTGAGCCGCGGTCGGCCGTCCGGTGACCAGCGTCGCCGACGGGAAGCTCGACCTGGTCTGCCAGTGGCTCCACGCATCGGGGCCGGTGGATGTGCCGTATGCGCCGGCCTGCTCGGCGAAGAGGATCCCCTCGTGGAAGCCGCCGGCAAAGAACGTTCCCCCGCCGCCGGCGTTTCCGCGCAGCGCCATCGGGTAGCTCGGCGCGAAGAAGTACGCATCGTGGTTGGTGACGCCGCAGATGATCGCCTCCGCGGCGGCGGCGATCGTCGCATCCGCCGGCCAATAGCTACGGGCACGGGCCGCCGCGAGCACGATCTTCATGGTGCTCATCGTCGCGAACTCGGGATCCCACCCGCTCTTGACGCCGCCCGTGTACGGATCGATCCAGTGGCGGAAGATGCCGTCGGCCGAACGCGACGGGCCGATGCCGTCGGGCGCAAGACCCGCGTACCGCGTCAGGATCGACCGCACCGTCGGCAGCGCCGCGGGATCGGGACTGACGTAGTCCGACGCGATCAGCAGCAGCACCGCCCACGCCGCCGCGTCGGGCGTCACCGGGTGGAACCGCGACCAGCCGATCTGGACATCGCCATCGATCACCCAGCCCGCGGGCCCGCCGCCCGCTCCCGGGCCGGTCGTAACCAGGCTCTTGGCGAAGTTGACGACCTGCGCGAACTCGTTCCCGCGCCACGCCGCGAACGACAGCCGCGTGTCGGTGCTGTCGCGCACGCTGCGGGTCTCGGTCGGCATGGCCACCAGCAGCCCGCCGTCGGCGGTCGCCACCACGTCGCGCCACTCAGAGGCCGCCGACTGGTAGACCGTCGGCGAAAAGGCCGCGGTCCCCCGCGCCTGGTCGAGCGGGATGAACCAGTTGGTGGTGGTCGAGCCGTCGCTCGCCAGCGCGTACAGGCCGGCGTTCGAAGGCCCGCCGTAGTGCGTGCTGAATGCCAGCGACCGGACGTCCCCGACCGTGCCCACGGTGGTCCAGGTGAGCGAGTTGGCGGCCGTCACGGGAGCGCGGGAGATGGTCGAGCCCGACGCGACGTAGACCGTGCTCTGCGTGCGGTCGATCGCCAGCCCCGTGGCCATCACCGTCGGGGTGAGCGGCGAGGTGAACAACGGCGCCAAGGTCAGGTCGTTCATCTGGGCCCGGAAGAC
>JAJVHS010000003.1 GCA_022072615.1 Phycisphaerales bacterium | reverse complement strand
CAGCGGCAGCACGCTCCGAAGCCGAAAGCAGAACACCCTCTTCGCCGAGGCCGCTCTCAAGGTCGCCGCCTACGCCATCAAGGTGTAGCTATCCCACGGTCGATCAAGAGGGGTTCTGGACGAAGCAGTTCAAGTCGTCAATCAAATCTTTGGCAACGGAACCAGATGATTTGCACAAGATTAGATTGGCATCTCGCTTCAGCGTTAGCGTCACTTCATTTTGCTGATAGAACTCAGAGAACTCTGTGCCGCTGTAGAGACGCCCTTGCACCCGTTTCAGCATTTCGTGCGTTGAGACGTACTTCTCAAGTCCCGCCTCGGATTTCCCTTTGTATTCTACCTTTGTCTGTGCGGGACGGCCGCCGCCCAAGTGCTCCTCGCCAATACGAAAAGCTACTATTCCTTCCTCGGTGGGCGCTGGTACAAACTTTCGCACTCGAAATATATTAAGTGTTACCGGCAACAAAAGCTCCTCGAAGTGACAGGCCAAAGACAGTGGGCATGGCATGTAAAGCACTGGTCTGCGAGTCGCTAGAAGAAATAATGGCGTGTTTTGTCACCTGAACTCTGCTTCCGTCTTGCTGGAAGGAAATGAGTACCTGATCCGCAGACTTCGCCCGAAGCTCATTGAGGAGTACGGCCGCATAGGGGTTGGTCCCGTTGAAGCGAGCTTCGATGGCGTACTGCCGACTGCCCGCGTCCTGAATCCGGGTCGAAAGGTCGTCGACGATGGGAACAAAGACGCGATGCAATACTGTGCTAGCGTCTCGATACCCGATGTGAACGGGGTTGAATCGGATGATCCAGCGGGCATCACCGTGCGAGTGAAGTGGCCGAATAGCTACGACAAAGTTTTGAGAGGTTTCAAGCGTGATGACGTCAGACTCGTGAGGGCGTGAGACGCGGTCTTGCGTGCGACTCTTGCGAATCTCCGCTTCAAGTAGGCTCACGTCGGCGTCCTCTATCTCGTTGGGTACGGCAACCCGCACCTCCATCGTCCAGTTCACCGATGAGTTTGTAATCCAAAGCCATATCTTTCGCCACGCGAGGTCTGCCCACCGCCACACACCCAAAAGTGCACGGATCGCAAGTGCTAGCAGGCCAAGTGCGGCAGCAATGTCTGGAATGCTGGAGAGCGGCCACTTCAAGTAGACATGCGTTACCACCAGTGAGACGGTGATGAGCAGCCAGCCCACCTGAATGGATCGCTGCAACCCGGACACCTTTCTATCATACCATTTTTCGGCGCTTGAAGTTTGCGTCGTGACCGTTTCTCTTCACCATGCCTGCAGTGCGCGGCACCTGGGTGACATGCGTGCTTTCGCGGAAGCCGAGTCCAGCGGTGGGCAAGGTCCGCCCCCGACGCCACGCGTGCCAAGCTTGATGGCGACCGCGACTTTGACCGCATCCGTTCAACGCCAGAATTCACCGAGGTCCGCGCGACGCTCCCGAACTGACCGGCGTTCGGTCTTGCCCGTTGGCAGGTGGCATCACCTTCAAGCCGATCTGACGGACCATCGCGGGCGCCGGCCGTGCCACCACCTTCTGCTCTGAGAAGGTGGTGTCTGGGTTCGGTGTGATGGTTCGCTGCGCCGCGCTCACAATGGTGGCACGGCGTGAGAACGACCACCCGAAAGCGTGAAGGTGGTGCCCCCTGTTTCCGAACCCACGAGCGCTCTGTCTCGTCCGTTACCCGATGCTCACTGCGTCTTGCACCTGAACTCATTTTTCCCCGGCGTCAGCCGCCTGCGCTGGCCGTCGGGCATGACCAGCTCGGCGTCCATCCCCACGGGCACGTCGGTCGTGATCTTGAACTCCGGGCCGACGATCTCCCACGACGAGATGATCTTGCCCGCCGGGCTCAGGAACCCCGCCGCCGCGCTGGTCATGATGTTCTGATAGTTCACGCCCGGCAGCCCGGGTCCATCGACGACCAGCAACGACCGGGGCGGCGGCTGGGGCGCGATGATCACCTTCTTCCAGCCCACGCTCCCCGGCGACTGACGGATCCCCGCGACGTACGCGTAGTGCCACTCGACGAGCTGGCCGAGCATGAAGTGGTTCAGGCTGTCGCCCGTGCCCTTTTTGCCATCCCAGCTCTCGGGCAGCGTGGTGAGCCCCGACTTGACCATGTGCCCGTACGAGGCGACCTCGTCGCGCGAGTAGACGCGGTGGAGCACGTCGCCGCGGCCGTTCTCGGCCAGCGCGCGGATGAGGAAGATGTGCAGCACCTCGCCGGTCGTCTGCTGGTGGCCGCGCTTTTCAAGGTCATCGACGATCGCCTGGACGATGCCGTCCTTGTCGGCCTCGGGGTACAGGCCGATGCACAGCGCCGTCGCGTTTGCCGCCTGGCACGATCCGCCGTTCTTGAACGTCTTGGTGGACGGGTCGTAGAAGCGGCGGATGAACTCGCCCCGGACTTGCGCGTACATCGCGGTGTAACGGGCCGCATCGTCACGCCGCCCGAGCACCGTCGCGGCCCTGGCGAGCGTCTGCGCGCCGTACGCCCAGATCGCGGTCGCCGAGACCTCCGCCGGCGTCCACTGTGACGGCCCGTTCCCCTTGCCGTGGCCGTAGTCGTACCAGTCGCCCAGGTTGCTGGTGATCACGCCGCCCTTGGCGGTGGAAGCGAGGTACTCGACGTAGCGGCGGGCGCTGTCGAAGCTCTCGGCGAGCGTGCGCTGATCCCCGTACCACTCGTAGAGGTGCCAGGGCACGAGCACCGACGCGATGCCCCATTCGGGGGCCTCGTTCCAGAAGCCGTGGGGCGGGACGCCGACGAGGTAGTTGGGGCTGTTGGTCGGGACGTGCCCGTCGGGGAGCTGGGTGTCGCGCATGTCGCGGCAGGTCTTCTTGAACCAGTCGTTGATGTCGAAGGAATACGACATCGACCGGCCCATGTGCCAGTTCTGCTCGAGCCAGCCGTTCTTCTCGCGGTGCGGGCAATCGGTCGGGACGTGCGCCATGTTCGACCGGATGGACCACGTCACCAGGTCGTGGGCCTTGTTGTGCATCCCGACCTGCGACTTGAACAGCCCGGCCTCGCGGCACGCGACGCGGACCTGGACGTGCTCGAGGCTGCGGATCACCGGCAGGCCGTCGGGGTTGGGGTCGCCCTCGGGCACCGCGCCCTCGACCTGCACGAACTGCGCGCCGACGTAGCAGAAGACGGTCTGGTGAGACTCCGGGCCGCTCGTCGCCTTGATGTAGTCGTGCCAGATGTCCTTCTTGGTCCCCCACGTGTAGGTGAACTTCACGCGGCCGGTGTCGTCCATGTATTCGCAGGGCTTGAAGCGCACGCGGTCGCCGGGCTTGCCGCCGTCGATGGTGAAGCGCAGCAGCGCCGAGCAGTTCTGCGGGAACACGTACGTCGAGATCCCGGGCTCGGGACGCTTGATCTCCGTTGCCTTGAATGCGATGAAGGTCTTCATCCCCGGCGAGGGGTTCATGGCGAGGCGAGCGGCCGGCGGCTCGACGGCTCGGACCGGCTTCCACGCGGAGGCATCAAACCCCGGCGCATCCCAGCCGGCGGGCGCCAGCCGGGCGTCGTAATCCTCGCCGGCGTAGATGTGCGAGAAGGTCAGTGGCCCGGGCGACCACGTCCACGACTCGTCGGTCTGGAGGCGCTGCTCGCCCGCGCCTGTCCGGACGGTCCCGTCGATCCACAGCAGGAACGGGTTGCCCGCGGAGAAGTCGGGCATGGCGTCGGTCTTGGAGAAGCGGTTGGGGTCGTTCACGGCCCGGACGGACCAGAAGGAATTGCCGAGCACGACCGCGAGCACGTTGGGCCCGGGCCGGAGGTGGGGCGTGAGGTCGAACTCCTGCTGGTAGAGCGTCTTGTCGTATTGCGACCACGCCTGGTTGATGACAGTGTCGCCGACGACCTTGCCGTTGCAGCGCAGCTCGTAGTGCCCGAGGCCGACGATACGGATCTTGGCGGACGTGGGGGCCTGGTCGAGGGTGAACTCGCGCCGCAGCAGCGGGCAGGGGTCGGCGGGCGCCTGTGCGGGGCCCGGGGCGATCCAGAGCGGCTGCGCCGCCGCGGGAAGTGCGGCCATCAGGAACGCGACAGCCAACACCAGCCGAGCGACGACCCTGATGAGCCTGGACGGGGTGACTTGCATGATCCCACCGTACCACTCCCGCACGACCGGTGCGACAGGCGCTCCATCGGGGCGCAAGAAAAAGCGCCGCCCCCTCCGGAGCGGCGCTTCGTGCGATACGCGTGATTCACCGGCGATCAGCGGCGGCGGCGGCCGACCGCAACCACGCCCGCAAGACCCACCAGGGCCGCGGAAGGAGCCGGGACGTCGAGCGTGAACGCGCAGCCGGTGCGGGGTTCGCCGCTCTGGTTCCACCCCGAGGCGCCCTGGGTGAAGTACATCACGTTGTCATCGATGTCGTTGGCGCCGTTGTTCCAGCGGAACGAGGGCTTGGGAGTCGTCGAGTCGATCTCTTCGATGTTGAGGTAGTACTTGACACCGCCCGAAAGCCCGACGGGGTTCAGGTTCGCGGCGAAGTGGTAGATCGCGTCGTTTTCCTGCGACAAGCCGGTGTCCGAAAGGGTGGCGACAACCACCTGCTCGCTGAACGCCGTCAGCGCCGGGCCCGAGCCGGTATCGTTGTAGAAGCGCACCGCGAAGGTGAACTGGGCGCCGGTGTTGAACGGATCTCCCGAGCTGATGAAGTTGCCGTACCAGGTCGCCTGCGACACGGACGCATCCGCCGCGAGCATGAAGTCGTCGGCGATCTGCTGATCGACGTACGCGAAGGCCCCGTTGTCGCCGTTCAGGTTCAAGTCCTTGACGTACAGAGGCCTTGCGGAAGCGATGGACGTCACCGAGCCCGCGATCGCGAGCGCCAACACAACGTTCCTCATGTCTTGCTCTCCCTTCGCCGAAACACATAACAAAACACAAACACGTGGCCGGTTTGACGGCCGCCGCTCTATCCGACCATGGAAGACTCTGGGTTGCCACGAGAAGTCTTTTTCTTCCAACAAAGTCCGTTGAGCGCGCCGGGAGACCTCATCTCAGGTAGAAAACTCGTGTTACATTGACGTCCGAGAACGCATCCCTGCAGGAGATCCGCCGTGCACGAGCCCAGGACCACGATGAGCCGCCGCGACGTTCTGCGCACTTTCGGCGCGGGCGCCGCGCTGACCGCTTTCTCCGGTGTGTCGCTTGCCGGTGCGCAGCCCGCCGCGACCGCCGGTCGCAAGCGGTCGATCCGCGTCGCGCACATGACCGATCCGCACATCCAGCCCGAACGTGACGCGGTCGCGGGCGTGGCGGCGTGCCTGCACCACATCCAGTCGCAGGCCGACAAGCCCGCGCTGCTCCTGACCGGCGGCGACCACGTGATGGACGCCTTCGAGGAGCCCTTCGAACGCGCCGACCTGCAGTGGAAGCTCCTGTGCAAGTCGTTCAAGGACGAGAACTCACTGCCCGTCCGCTACTGCCTGGGCAACCACGACATCTGGGGCTGGAACAAGGGCAAGAGCAAGACCACCGGGTCGGAATCGGGCTGGGGCAAGACGATGTCGCTCGACCGGCTCGAACTGAAGAAGCCGTACTACAGCTTCGACGCCGGCGGCTGGCACTTCGTGGTGCTCGACAGCATCCGCGTCGACCCCGACGACCCCAACGGCTACGTCGGCGGACTGGACGACGAGCAGTTCGAGTGGCTCAGGGGCGATCTTGCGGCCAACAGGACCGTGAACACGCTATTCCTGACGCACATCCCGATCCTCTCGGTGTCGGTGCTCGACACCAAGGTCGACAAGAACATGGACATGCGGGTAGGCGGCGGCGTGATCTACACCGACTGGCCGCGCGTGAAGCGCCTGATGCAGGAGAACACGCAGGTCAAGTGCGTGCTCAGCGGCCACATGCACCGCATCGACCGCGTCGAGTTCCTGGGTGTGACCCACCTGTGCAACGGCGCGGTCTCCGCCAACTGGTGGAAGGGCCGCCATTACGAGACCGGCGAGGGGTACGCGCTGGTGGACCTCTACGACGACGGTTCGGTCGAACGCCAGTACGTCGAGTTCGGCTGGAAGGCTCGGCCCTAGGCCCGGGCATTACAATTGAACGCCGCCCGCGCGGCGCCGATGACGCCCATCACCCCGCTCCCCGCCGCCACGGACTCCCACGCGTTCATACTGGTGGGCGGGACGTTCGATCCGCCGCACCGCGCGCATGTTGAGCTCGCGGTGCACGCGCGAGGGATCGCCGGGCTCGGCGGCGCGCTGCTGGTGTTCGTTCCGGCGGCCAGGTCTCCCCTCAAGACGGGCAACGCGGCGGGAGCTTCGGCCGCTCATCGCGCCGCGATGGTGCGCCTCGCCGTGTGCGACGTCCCCGGCGCGGTCGTGTGGACCGACGAGATCGACCGTGCCGCCGGCGACGACCCGAGCTACTGGGTCGACACGCTGCGCAGGTTCAGGTCGCTGGTGCCCGCCGGCTCGGACGTGCGGTTCATCATCGGCACCGACCAGGCCGCGGCGTTCCATCGCTGGCGCGAACCACGCGAGATCCTCGCGCTCGCGCGGCCGATCGTGCTGCCGCGGGCGCCCATCGCGAGCAGGCAGGACCTGGCGGAGGCGCTCCGCGCGACCGGAGCCTGGACGGAGGAAGAGATCGCGGTCTGGGAGCGAGCGATGATTGACGCCCCTCTCGATCCTGTATCATCAACGGCTCTGCGGCGGGAAATGAGGGCTTCCGCCGGACCGGCGGTTCCGGCCCCGGTCGAACCGCGGGTGGCCCGGTACATCCGTGAGCACGACCTCTACCGCTCTTGAATCGCCGAAACTGTTCTCGGCGGGCGAAGAATCTGGTAGTCTGTGAAGCCGGGCATGATCGGCGTGGTGTGGAGCCGGGCACGGGGCGCTGCGCGATTGCCCGCAAAAGGTGCAGGGAGTTTCCCGTTTCTGAGGAAGCGACCATGGGCAAGACTCACTGTTCGGAGAGCGTGACCGAGGGCATTCGCGTCCGGGTGGAGCCGTCGTACCTGGCCGAGCACTCCGATCCTGACGATTCGAGGTACGTCTTCGGGTACCGGGTCACGATCCGCAACGAGAGCGGGGCCTGGGTCAAGCTCATGTCGCGCCGCTGGGTGATCGTGGATTCTTCGGGCCGGCGGGACGAAGTCGTCGGCGATGGCGTGGTCGGCCAGCAGCCCGAACTCGAGCCGGGCGAGAGCTTCACGTACACCAGTCACTGCCCCCTCACCAAGCCTTGGGGTACAATGGAAGGCAACTACCAGATGTTGTGCCAGGATGGGCAACTGATGGAGGTGAAGATCGGTCGCTTCTACCTTGTGGTGCCCCAAGAGACCGTCGCCGGCGCCTGACATCGCGGCCGGGTGTCGAATCGTCCAGCAGTTTCGGGCCATTCGGGAGGGTCGCCGGTCGTTGATCCACCCGCGACGAGCGGATAGCATGTCTACTCTGTAGAATTACCCGCGTCCCGAACAATACACGGACATCACATGGCAGTTTTGACCGAGCAACGCGCCGAAATCATCAAGAAGTACGGTACCCACGGCACGGACACCGGGTCCCCGGAAGTGCAGATCGCGCTTCTGTCCTCGCGGATCCAGGACATCTCCGAGCACCTCAAGACGCACGACCACGACTACCACAGCCGCCGCGGGCTCATCATGCTCGTCGGCAAGCGCAACCGGCTGCTGCGGTACCTGGCCAGGACCGACCCGCAGCGCTACCAGATGCTCATCGGGCGTCTGGGCCTGCGTAAGTAACGCCGCCATCCACGGCCCGTCGCCACACAAGGCGGCGGGCCGCTTTCTTTCCCGGTTGATGTTCCTCGTCCCCGAGTGGCAGTGGGCGACGAGCAGTTTGAATGAACTGCTCCACGCCTTCTGCCTCTCACCTGCGGCGGGGAAGCCGGGACTTCATCAAGGCATGCCCGCTCGGACTCGCCGCGGCAGTCCGTAGTCGCTGTCCACGACCGGCGCGGGCGCTCGTTCGAGAGGTACTTCATGTCCACGGTTCAGTCCACTCTTCCTTACGTTCACCGCGTTGAGCGTGACATCGGCGGCCGCACGCTGATCCTCGAGACCGGCGCGGTCGCCCGGCAGGCCGGCGCCGCGGTGATCGCGACCTACGGCGGGACCACGGTGCTCGCCACGGCGCTGCGGGCCGCCCCGCGCGAGGGCATCGACTTCTTCCCGCTGACGGTCGACTACCGCGAGAAGACCTCCGCGGCCGGCAAGTTCCCCGGCGGCTTCAAGAAGCGCGAGGGCCCGCCGAACGAGAAGGAAATCCTCACCATGCGGATGATCGACCGACCGATCCGTCCGCTCTTCCCCGACGGCTTCCTCGACGAGGTCCAGGTCCAGGTCTTCGTCATGAGCCACGACGGCGAGAACGACAGCGACGTGCTCGCGGGCACGGCGGCCTCGGCGGCGCTGGCGATCAGCAACATCCCCTTCGAGGGACCGATCGCGACCGTCCGCGTCGGCCGCCTGCACACCGACGCGGGGCCGCAGTACGTCATCAACCCCACGATCTCGCAGCTTGACTACTCCGACCTTGACCTGGTCCTCTCCGGCCACAAGGACGGGATGAACATGATCGAGGTCGGCGCGGCCGAGGTCGACGAGCAGGGCGTGCTCGGCGCCATCGAGTTCGGCTACCGCCACATCAAGGACATCCTCTCGCTCATCGGCGAGCTGGCCCAGCGGGCCGCCCAGCCCAAGGTCGCGGGCGAGCTCCACCTGCCGCCGGCGGAGATCATCGAGAAGGTCCGGTCGATCGCCGAGCGCGAGATGACCGAGGCCCGCAGGATCCCCGGCAAGCACGCCCGCAGCGACGCCGTCGACGCCCTCAAGAAGCGCGTGCTCGACGAGCACTTCCCGGTCAACGAGAACGGCACTTACGGCGAGTACCAGAAGAGCGCCAAGGCCCGGGCCCACGCCAAGGAAGCCCTGCGGCGGCTCGAGGAGAAGGTGACGCGGCGGCTGATCGTCGAGTCCAAGATCCGCGCCGACGGCCGCGGCCCCAAGGAGATCCGCAAGATCACCGGCGCCGTCGGCATCTTCGCCAGGACGCACGGGTCGGCCTTCTTCCAGCGCGGCGAGACGCAGAGCCTGGTCTCGGTCACGCTCGGCACCGGCAAGGACGAGCAGATCGTCGACGGGCTGATCCCCGAGTACAGCAAGAAGTTCCTGCTGCACTACAACTTCCCGCCCTTCTCGACCGGCGAGGTGAAGCGCATCGCCGCCCCCGGCCGCCGCGAGATCGGCCACGGCGCCCTGGCCGAGCGTTCGCTCCTGGGCGTGCTGCCCAGCCCGGACCAGTTCCCCTACACCGTCCGCGTCGTCAGCGACATCACCGAGTCCAACGGGTCGTCGTCGATGGCGTCGGTGTGCGGCGGCTGCCTGGCGCTCATGGACGCCGGCGTCCCCATCCGCGCCACGGTCGCGGGCATCTCCGTCGGCCGCTTCAGCGACGACAACGACCAGAACGAGGTCTTCGTCACCGACATCATCGGCGAGGAGGACTTCTTCGGCGACATGGACTTCAAGGTCTCCGGCACGCGCGACGGCATCACCGGCATCCAGCTCGACCTCAAGACCCGCGGCCTGACGGTCGAGCAGATCGGCCGCATCTTCGCGCAGGCCCGTGAGGGACGCCTGGAGATCATCGACACGATGGAATCGATCATCGCCAAGCCGCGAGCGGAGATCTCGCCGCTGGCGCCGCGCCTGGTCACGATCCACATCGACCCCGAGAAGATCGGCAAGCTGATCGGCCCGGGCGGCAAGATGATCCGCGGCCTGCAGGACAAGTGGGGCGTCACGATCGACGTCGAGGACGACGGCACGGTCATGCTCGCCGCCGCCAACGGCGACTCGCTCCAGGGCGCCCAGCAGGAGATCGAGGCGCTGTGCGCGGAGATCAAGGTGGGCGCGGTGTACACCGGCAAGGTCGTGAGCGTGAAGGACTTCGGCGCGTTCGTCGAGCTCGCCCCGGGCACCGACGGCATGTGCCACATCTCGGAGCTGGCCGACGGCTACGTGAAGGCGGTGACGGACGTGGTGCGCGTCGGCGACGTCGTCAAGGTGAAGGTGATCCTGGTGGACGACCAGGGCCGCATCAAGCTCAGCCGCAAGGCGGCGATGGCCGACGACAAGAAGGCCGAAGAGGCCAAGAAGCCCGTCGCGAGCGCGTAAGGCACTCGGGGTTTCGCAATCCTGTTCCCATCAAGACCCGCGGCGAGTGCCGCGGGTTTTTGTTTGTCTGCGGTGGCCGATCCCGGGCCGTCGATGGGCGTCAGCGAGCGGAGTCGCGACGACTGGTGCCGCGAGTCCGGTGACCCGCGTGTGAGCGGCGGCGATGCGCACGGAGACGCGGGCGCGTGCTTACCAGCACCGAACTTCTTTTTCCACGGGACCTTATGACAACCCGGCCCCGGCGTCGCCCGCGCCGCATCCCTCGTGCGCACACGAGGGTGTTGAACAAGCGTTGACCCACGCCGCGCGGATGGTACATTGGTGCGGTCCGGTGCTCGAGGTTCTTTCGGGCGGCGGGCCGCACGGTCAGGAGCGGGGGAGCTCTGGATTGTGTGCGCGGAACGGAGCTGCGGGCATGCCCGGGTGAGAAATCACGCGGGGTTCTTGCGGAGGGAGAGAGATCGCCGATGCGTTCGATGGGGATGGGCGTGGGGCCTCACCATCGACCAGCGGTGCCTGGCAGCCCGGAACCGACGATTCTGCGTCGGAGGGACCGGGTCATGGATCTCCTTCGTAAAGGACCGGGCACATGAACGATCAGCCGACACAGCAACTCCTGGGACAGGAGGGCGCTGTCAAATGGTTTGACCCGCGCAAGGGCTTCGGTTTCATCGTCGGCCCGGAGGGCCAGGATATTTTCGTCCACTATTCGGTGATCGAGGGCGACGGCTACAAGGTGCTCAAAGACGGTTCCAAGGTCACCTACGACGCGCAGCGTTCCGACAAGGGCTGGAAGGCCACACGCGTCATCCGCGTCGAGTCCGTCGAGGTGACCGTCCTGCCGCGGCGCGGGTACACGCGCTCGCCCCGGAGATAAGGGTGCGGCTCGGCGAGCGCCCGGCCGCCTGCCCACTATTGCGACATGCAGGATTCGTTCTGGTTCATGGCCGGCCTGGCGACTGGCGCGATCGTTTCCGCCCTGGTTGCCCGCTGGACCCTGCGCAGGATCATCCGCCGGATCCGGGCCGCCGAGCGCCGGGCCCGCGACGCCGAGCGGATGGCCGACCTGGGCTCGATGACCAGCGGCCTGGCTCATGAAATCAAGAACCCGCTCTCGACCATCGGCCTCAACGCCCAGCTCCTTGCCGAAGGCATCGATGACGCGGGCCTTGACGAGGAGACCCGAGGCCGGCTCAGCCGCCGCATCGCATCCCTGCGGCGCGAGATCGATCGCCTCCGCGGCATCCTGACCGACTTCCTCCAGTTCGCCGGCGAGGTCCGGCTGAACCGCACGCCCTCGGATTTCAACCTCGCCGTGGACGAACTGGCCGACTTCTTCCTGCCCCAGGCCGAGCACCACCAGGTCCGCATGCGCACTGAGCTGTCGCCGGTGCCGCTGTGGGCGGACATGGATGTGCCGCTGGTGAAGCAGGCCGTGCTGAACCTGATGCTCAACGCCGTCCAGGCGATGACCGAGCCGGGCCGACCGGAGCCGTCGGCTCGGGAGCTGATCCTGCGATCCGCCGCGTCGCAGGATAACGACGGGCGGCCGACGGTCGAGCTGCACGTGATCGACACCGGCCCGGGCATCCCGCCCGAGGTGCAGGCGCGGATGTTCCAGCCGTATTTCACGACCAAATCCGGGGGGACGGGGCTTGGGCTGGCGACGACGCGCCGGCTGATCGAGGCTCACGGCGGGCGGCTGGAGTTCTACACGCAGCCGGGCAAGGGGACGGATTTCACGATCGTGCTGCCTTCAACGCCGCCGCCCGCGCCCGCGACGGCCGCCGGCGCGGTCGCCTCGATCAGCAAGTAACCCCGGACGCTCCGGTCGCCGATATCCTCGGATCATGCGTTACGCGATGATCATGGCGGGCGGAGCGGGGACCCGGCTGTGGCCGATGAGCCGCAAGGGCACGCCCAAACAACTCATCAAGTTCATCCCGGCGCCCGGCGAGCCCGCCGATACGGCGTCGATCTCGCTGCTCGATCTTGCGGCGCGGCGCCTCGAGGGCCTGATCGACCCGAGCCGCCGCTACATCTGCACCTCCGAGTCGTACCGCGGCGCGATCGCGCGCGATATCCCGGGATTCGCGGGGACGAACGGCGATGCACGGATCCTGGGTGAACCCGTCGGCCGCGACACGGTGAACGCGGTGGCGCTCGGGGCCGCGGTGCTCGCCAAGATCGATCCCGAGGCCGTGTTCGCGGTGCTCACGGCGGACCACATCATCGAGCCGATGGATGTGTTCCGCGAGCGGATGGACCTCGGGTTCCGGCTCGTCGAGCAGGACGACCGCCGCCTGGTGACGTTCTCCATCAAGCCGACGTACCCGGCGACGGGGTTCGGCTATGTCGAGCGCGGCACGCCCATCCGCGGGCTGGCGGGGACCGGCGTCGATGGGCACCACCTGGCGTTCCACGTCGAGCGGTTTGTCGAGAAGCCCGATCTGCCCAAGGCGCAGGCGTACGTCGAGTCCGGCGGCTTTGGCTGGAACAGCGGCATGTTCGTGTGGAAGGCCCGGACGTTCCTGGAGGCGCTCAAGAAGTACAAGCCCGCGAACTACGAGGGCATCATGCGGCTGCAGGCGGCATGGGGCACGCCGGACCAGGCGGCGGTGCTCGCGGAGGTGTACCCGCAGCTCGAGAAGATCAGCGTCGACTACGCGGTGATGGAGCCGATCACCAAGACGCGCGACAAGCAGTTCTCGGTGTGCACGGTGCAGATGGACCTGCGGTGGCTCGACGTCGGGAGCTGGCCCAGCTACGGGGAGACGGTCGCTCCGGACGAGGCGGGCAACCGGCTGGTAGGTCAGACGGTGCCGACGGTGGTGAAGGGGCGGAACAACCTGGTCGTCTGCTCGGTGCCGGGCCACACGGTCGCGGTGCTCGGGGTCGACGACCTGATCATCGTGCACACGGCCGACGCGACGCTGGTGATGCCCCGGGCCCGGGCAGAGGAGCTCAAGGATCTCCACGGAAAAGTCGACGAGAAGCTCCGCTGAAAAACAGTGAAACTTCCGTGAAAATGGCTTGTCTTGACGGGCCTCGGCTGCGACTCTGGAACGTCCATGTCGAGGGCGCGCGGAGGGGGTTCTCCGACGGGCGATTTTTGAGCCGAACGGAATCCGTTGATCCGGTCTTATCAACCGGTCGAAGGGAACAGGCTTGAAGCGTGGCTCGTACCGGCTCGGCGACGATCGGTGGAGGCTGGAAGGCTCGTCTGGAGCCGGAGAGTGAGATCTGTTGGGAATCTGGAAGGAATACATGCGAAACCGAGGCGTCTTGGGTCTCGAGAACGCGGCCCGCGTTCTTCTTTTGTTCGCCGCGGGAGCCGGGACGTGCTTGAGCGCCCATGCGGCCCTTCCGCCGTCCAAGTCGCACCCGGTCCAGCAGGCCATCGCGGGCGTTCGCGAGTTCTCGGGCCAACTGATTGCTCGTCCGGTTCCCGGCGCGTCGATCGACGTCGCCTCCGCGGCCCCGGGCTGCCGGCTGGAGCGGGTCATTCCCGAGACGGGCGAGTGGGTGATCTCCACCTCGGGCGGGCACGATGGCATCGCCGCGGCTCGGCTCGCGGACAGCGGCCAGTTCCAGTACGTCGAGCCTGACTGGGTCGTGTCCCTGCAGGGCTTTGTGCCCAACGACTCGCAGTTCGGCTCGCAGTGGCACCACGTCCGCCTGTCCAGCCCCGAGGCGTGGCAGGTCTGGCGTGGCGAGCCGGGCGTGACGGTGGCGGTCGTGGATTCGGGGGTTCAGCTCAACCACCCCGAACTCGCGCCCGTGCTGGTCAGCGGGTACAACTCCGCGTCGAAGACGGCGCAGGCCGATGGCGGCGACGTCTCGGACATCTCGAACATCAGCCACGGAACGGCGGTCGCGGGCTGCATCGGCGCGATCGGCAACAACGGCATCGGCGTCGCCGGCATGGGCTGGGACCTTCGCATCATGCCGATCCGGGCCACCAACGAGGGCAGCGGGTCGGCGGTCCTGAGCAGCGTGCTCGCGGGCGTGCGCTGGGCGGCCGACCATGGCGCCCGGGTGATCAACGTGAGCTACTCGGGGGTTTCCTCCTCGAGCGTCCAGACCACCGGCGCGTACGTGCGCGACCGCGGCGGGATCCTGGTGTGGGCGTCGGGCAACAACGGCAGCGTTCTTGGCGCCGCCTCGGACTGGCCTGACGTCGTGATCGTCGGCGCGATCGACAAGAACGATCAGCGGCCGACGTGGGGCAACTACGGCCCCGCGCTCGACGTCGTCGCGCCGGGCGTGTCGATCCTGACCACCAACAAGGGCAGCCAGTACGGCTATCACGAGGGAACGAGCTTCGCGGCGCCGCTGGTTGCGGGGCTGCTGGGCCTGAGCTGGTCGATCGAGCCGACGCTTTCGCGTTCGGAGATGATGTCGATGCTCGGCGATTCCGCCCAGGACATCGGGTCCTGGGGCGAGGACGACGTGTACGGCCGGGGCTGCGTCAATGCTCGGGACATGGTGCTCGACACGTGGCGGGCCGCGTACCGGTTCGTGGCGCCGCTGGTGACGCTGAGCGATTCGGGGCCGGTCCAGACATCGATGTGGCCGGTCAATCCCGGGCGCGACGTCGAGATCGTGTCGTTCGGCGACGAGGCGTTGAACGCCGCGGCGCTGGCGCTCTACGGCGGCGAAACGCTGGAGAGCGCTTCGATCGACACGACGCTGCTCGACGCCACGCGGGCCCAGCTGCGCGTCACGACGTTCCAGATCGGCAACGCCGAGCTGATCGTCGAGTACCTGGGGTCGGACGGGGTGTGGTCGCTCTTGATCGATCCTGCCGCGAACGTCGACGGTCCGCACCAGCATGCGTGGCGGCTGCCGACGGACGCGATCCATCCGGAGTTCGCGGTGCGCATCTCCGCGTTCGCGTCTCCGGACAAGGTCCTGTATGTCTCGACGCTCGTGGTCGCCGACCGCTGCACGGCGGACTTCGACGACACGGGCTTTGTAGATACCGATGACTTCACGACGTTCGTCACGGCCTTCGAGGCCGGCAACTCCACCGCTGACGTGGACCTGAGCGGGTTTGTGGACACCGACGACTTCACGAAGTTCGTGACCTCTTTCGAAGCCGGCTGCTGATCCGCGGCCGGCGTGTGACCGTTCATGGCCGACGCCGGCGGCCCATTCCCCAACCTGGTGGCCGAATCGACGACGGTCAAGGCGTGGCTGCGCGCCGCCGAGGGCGTGGCGTCGAGGCGTCTTGAGGAGCTGTACAACCGCCTGGCGGTGGAAGTGGCCGAGCGGTCGCCGGTCTGTCGGACCTCCGGCCGGTGCTGCCGCTTTGAATCGTGGGGCCACCTGCTCTATGTCACGGGCTTTGAGGCTGCCTATCTGTGGCGGCGGCTCGGTGGCCGGGAACTCTCGGCCGGTGCGGTGGCGGAGGCGCGGTTGCGGGGGGGATGCCCGTTCCAGGGAGGGTCGCTGTGCACGGTGCACGACCTGCGCCCCCTGGGGTGCCGCATCTTCTTCTGCGACGAAAGCTCCCGGGAGTGGCAGGAGCACATGTACGAGCGCTTCCAGCGCGAGCTTCGCGAGCTGCACGACGCCGAGGGCCTCGATTATCTCTACGCGGAATGGCGGGCGCTGCTGGGGCTGTTCGCCGGCACGACGGACGAGATCTCGACCGCCAGCCCTGGGACCAGCGGCTCCTTGACCTCTGAACCGCCGGCCCAGCCGGTGGTGCTGGTGACAATCGAGGGCTCGGCCCCGCCCCGGCGAGCGGAGCTTCGGAGCTGAAGCTCGACCAGGCGCGAGAAGGCGGTGCCGTCGGGAGCGGCGCCGCCGGGCAGCGGCGGGGGCGGCGTGAAGAGCCCGGCGAGAACACCGCGCAGCAGCGCCGCATGCCGGCCGACGCTCAACCCCGCGAGCCGGTGGGCCCACGCCCAGCCCGCCAGCGCGCCGGCGAGCTTGCCCGTGCCCGAACCGTGGCGACGGGCCAGCCAGAGCCAGTTCCGCGTGGCGGCGTTGAACCAGCGGGCGGACTTGCGCGCCGCGGCCGGGCTGTCGTGCCAGACGATCCAGCGCTCGCAGAACGCGACCTCGCGGCCCATCGACAGCAGCTTCATCGCCAGGTCGACGTCGTTGCGGTAGAGGAAGAACGCGGGCTCGTACCCGCCCGCGGCGAGCCAGTCGCGCCGGCGGACGAGGTTGCCGCAGCCCATGGCGGGCCACGCTGAATCCACCCGCATCGGGGCCGATGAGCGCCCGGCGAAGGGCCACTCGCTCCTGCCGGTCTGTGGATGGCGCGGGTGGAGCGCGACGGCTGCGCAGCGGGGGTGCGAGCGCAGCCACGCCAGGGCCTTGTCGAGCGAGTGCTCGTCGGGCCATGCGTCGTCGTCGAGCACGAGCACCACGTCGCCGGCGGCCTGCTCGACACCGCGGTTGAAGGCGGCGACGCCCGAGTTGGTCGGCTGACGCAGGAGCGTCACCATCGGGAACTCGCAAGCGACCATCGCGTCGCTGCCGTCCCTCGACCCGTTATCAACGACCAGGATCTCCGCGTGGCGCGTGGAAGGGCTCCGCACAAGTCTGCCGAGCGTGGAGCGCAGCACGTCCTTGCGGTTGAAGGACAGCACCACAATCGACAGCGGAACCTCCGCGCGGGGAGCGACGGACTCAAAGAGCCTGAGCCGCTCGGCCTCGACCGTGGGGAGCGGAACCGGTTGCGGCGGCTTGAGCGCCAATCGAGCGCACAGCCAGGCGCCCCGGAGCGCGGCGATCACGGGTCGGGCAAGGCCCAGCGGCCAGTGCGGGCGGACCAACACACCCGTCGATCCGTCAACCACGACCATGGTCCGTCCCTGGAGCCAGGCTCGTGGCCCGCCCTTTGACGCCACGTGCGCAACCGCTGCGGGCGGGCCCAGCAGGAGCCGTCGCAGGAGCGATGTCGGCCTCGAGCCGCCGCGCGCCGGCGGAAGCTGACCGAGCGGCCGGGGCGGTTCGACGACCAGACACGTGGGAGTTGCCGGGCCGATTCGGCGGCGGCAGGCCGCGGCTTCAAGGCCGCGCAGATGCAGCCGCGCGAAGTCGTCGCGGCCCAGGAGCGACTGGTTGACCGCCCGGCCGACTTCGAGGGCTGCCCGGCGGAGCACCACCGTCCGCCCGAGCTTGAGGGCGGCGATCACGCCGAACGCGTTGCGCGACTGGTAGAAACGGGGCCACGACGGCGTGCGATCAAAGCGAGGGTGGTAGGCGACCGATCCTGGGTCCACCAGGACGGTTTGGCCGCTGAGCGACGAGAGCCGCACGCACCACTCCGAGTCGTCGCCGTTGAGGAACACATCGGGGAGCAGTCCGTGTGCCTGGACGACGTCGCGGCGAGCGAGCAAGCAGCACGAGGGGACGTAATCAACCGGCGTCGGTTCATCGGGCGGCGTCGGCAGCGCGCCGCGCATGCGACCGTTGCGGCGGTCGACATGTCCGCCGATCTCGTGCGGGGGCTCGCCCGGGCCGGCGGCGAGCAGCGGGCCTACGGCCCACGACCCGGCATGTTCATCGAGTGCCCGCACCAGCGACCGGAGGGTGGAACGTTCGACGCGAACGTCGCTGTCGAGCAGCCAGAGAAAATCGGGCTCGGGCCTATCCAATGCGGCGGCGATTCCCGCATTGAAACCGCCGCTGCCCCCGCGGTTGCACTCCAGTCTCACTGTCCTGACGGTCAGGCCGTGAGGTGGGACAACGGAAATCGGTGGGCACGACCCGTTGTCGACGCAGACGACTTCCAGATCGATATCACAGGATCGGACGTGCCGGCGCGTCGCGGCCAGGTCCGCCAGCAGCGCTTCGAGTTCATCGGGGCGCTCGAAACAGGGCACGACGGCTCGGATCAATCGGACATGTGGGGTGGTCGGCCCGTTCAAGGCGGGTGAGTGTAGGGAAACAAGCCGGGTCATCGGGTTTGGTCGGGAGGTGGTCGGCAGGAATGTGGTGTTGTCGGAAACTCGTCCCGTCGATAATGCGTATCAACATGCGGTACCCTTCCGTCAGTTCCCGATTCGAGGAATAAATAACCTTGCGGACCCCCGGGCCGGTGGCGCATAATGACCGTCCCGTTGGGACCAGTTGCGTTAGTACGGGCGAATACTCGAATCCGCGTGCGTCACCTTCCCGGCGTACGCGGCCGCGGTTGCGTGAGGTCTCGCCGCGGTCGTAGAGGGCAGATCGAGCTCAATCGTGCGGGTTTCCCTGGAGCGGTCTATGAGGAACCGATTGGTGGCTGGCGTGTGCGGTCTTTCGACCGCGGCGGCTCTCGTGGCTGTCGCGGGCAGCGATCAGAACCGCATGATCCCAAGTCCGGTAATGCTCGCCTGGCAGGCGCCGGATGATTCGGTGTTCGAGGGCGGGGTGGTGGCGCCCCGTCACGTTCGCCTGGTGATGGCGGACGAAGGCCCCACCTTCGTGGCGGCCGAGGACGATTCGGACCACTACCTGCGAACGGTCGGGATCATGGCGTGCTTTGATCCTGAAAACCCGCCGTCGGCCGAAGTGATGGCGTGGATGGAAGAGAACCTCTACGGCGGGGGCGGAGACGACGGCGGCTGGAACAACAACTACAACCTCAACACGCGGTGGTCCCCCGGCGCCGCCGGCGATCCGTACAACCTGACCTGGAGCTTCGTTCCCGATGGCCTGAGCATCTCCGGCGGCGCGGGCGAGCCCGCCTCGGCCTCGGTGCTGTTCTCGAGGATGGACAGCAAGTGGGCCCGGGCGACGTGGATCGGGTACTTCCAGAACTGCTTTGATCGCTGGTCACAGGTCACGGGCCTGAACTACACGCGCGTCACCAGCGGCGGCAACGACTGGGACGACGGCACCTCCTGGGGCACCAGCGGCAACGACACGACCCGCGGCGACGTGCGCATCAGCGCTCACCCGATCGACGGGCTCAGCGGCATCCTGGCGTACAACTACTTCCCGCAGACCGGCGACATGGTGCTCGACTCGGGCGACATGGTCGGTTCGAGCAACTTCTTCCAGACGACCAACTCGGCGCGGTTCCTTCGGAACGTCGTGCAGCACGAGCACGGCCACGGCATCGGCCTGAACCACGTGTGCCCGGCGAACCAGACCAAGCTGATGGAGCCGTTCATCTCGACGGCGTACGACGGCGTGCGTCACGACGACATCCGCGCCGGCCAGCGCCACTATGGCGACATCAACGAGGCCGACAACACCACCGCGACCAGCGGAACGACGACCACGATCGGCACGGTGTCGGTCGGGACCAACGTCACGCTGGGCGGCGTCCCGGCGCCGCTGACGGGCACCAACTCGGCCAACAGCTCCACGCTGAGCATCGACGGCAACGGCGAGCAGGACTACCACAAGTTCAGCGTCGGTTCGACGCCGATCCTGGTGAGCGTCACGATCGCGCCCCAGGGCCTGAACTACGCCAGCTACACCCAGACCAGCAGCTGCAACACCAGCACCAACAACATGAATTCCAAGGAGCAGGCCGACCTGGCCGTGCAGATCATCGACAAGAACGGCACCACCGTCCTTGGCGAGGCGTCGGCGGCGGGCCTGGGCATCAACGAGGTGCTCTCCAACGTGCTGATCTCGCCGACGGGCGACTTCTTCGTCCGCGTCTACGAGACCACCAGCCCGACCCAGTCCCAGCTCTACACGCTGAACATCACGGGCGCGGCCGCGGCGACGCTCACCGCCTCGGACGGCACGTTCAACGACCGCGTCCGGCTCAACTGGTCGAGCGTCCCCAACGCCGGCACCTACAGCGTCAAGCGCAATACGGTCAACAACCTGACCACGGCCTCGACGATCGCGTCGGGCGTGGCGGCCCTGACCTACGACGACCTGACTGCCGCCAGCGGCCAGACCTACTTCTACTGGGTGACGACGACGCAGGGATCGGGGACCGATCGTCCGATCTCCAACCCCGATTCGGGCTTCCGCACCGGTTCGCCGCCGCCCGGGTCGTTCTCGCTGACCTCGCCGGCTGACGGGTCGGTCGGTCTGTCGCTGACACCGACGCTGACCTGGACGCCCTCCTCCGACGCGACGTCGTATACCGTCATCATCGACAACGACTCGAACCTCGGTTCGCCGCTGCTCACGCAGGCGGGCGTTGCTTCGACCTCGTTCGTGGTGCCCGGCGGCACGCTCCAGACCTGCTCGCTGTACTACTGGGGCGTGAAGGCCGTGAACGGAACGGGCACGACGGACTCGACCCCGGTCGCGTTCAGCTTCGAGACCTACCGCCCGTCGGACTTCGACGGGTCGGGTTTCGTTGACTTCGACGACTACAACCAGTTCGTGCTGGCCTTCGAAGCCGGCGACATGTCCGCCGACTTCGACGGCTCGGGCTTCGTCGACATCGAGGACTTCACGGCGTACGTGCTGGCGTTCGAAGCCGGCTGCTGATCATCGGCAAGGTGATTGATCCCAGGACCCGGCCACCGCGGCCGGGTCCTTTTCGTTTCCGGGGGCGAGGCCCTGGAATGGTTACACTCTCCGCGTGACCGCCCGGGCGTCATCATCGGAACAGACGTGGACCACGCGCAAGCTAATGGCGTGGATGACCCAGGCCTTCACGGCCAAGGGGCTGGAGGCGCCGCGGCGTCTGAGCGAGGACCTCCTCGCCCACGTGATCGGCTGCGACCGGCTGCGGCTGTACATGGACCAGGATCGTCCGGCGTCGGCGCTCGAGCGCAGCACGCTGCGGGACCTGGTCGGGCGGGCGCTGAACCACGAGCCGGTCCAGTACCTGACCGGCCACGAGTGGTTCTTCGGGATGCAGTTCCACGTCGACCGGCGCGTGCTCATCCCGCGTCCCTCGACCGAGACGATCGTCCAGCACGTGCTCCAGCACGCCAGGTCCCAGCCGGGGTTCGGCGGTGCGGGGCTGGGCATGGGCGGGGAGGGCATCCTGCTGGCGGATGTCTGCACGGGGTCGGGGTGCATCGCGATCGCGGTGCTCAAGCACCTGCCGGGGGCCCGGGCCGTCGCGTCGGACGTCTCCAAGGAGGCCCTGGAAGTCGCCGCTCTCAATGCCCGGCGGCACGGGGTCGAGGACCGGATCGACCTGCTGGTGGGCGACCTGCTCGAGCCGCTGCTGGAATTCCCGGCGACGGCGCAGAAATCCGCGCTGCACTACCTGGTGAGCAACCCGCCGTACATCCCCGACGACGAATGGGGCGATGTTGCGCCCAATGTGAAAGACCACGAGCCGCACCTGGCGCTGCGCGGGGGGCGTGACGGGCTGGACTGCGTGCGGCGGATCGTCGCGGATGGCCCGGACCTGCTCCGCCCGGGCGGGCAGCTTCTCATCGAGGTCGCGGCCTCACGAGCCGAACAGGCTCGGGAGTTAGTAGCGACTGACGAGCGGCTGACGGACGTTCGGATTCTCAAGGACTTCGAAGGCCTGCAGCGCGTGGTGACGGCGAGCCGACGTGGTTCGTAGTTTGTTTGCAATGTTGGGATAGTTGGCAGCCCAAGAGCCGAGAGCCCGATATGATCGAGACCGCTCCGAGATCACGGAGCTGTCTCCGGGGGTCGTGGATCGACCAATCACCGCATGAGCGCACAGACAGGGCAACCAAAGACGCAGAGTTTCGGACGCTTCCGGCTGGTGCGGCCTCTCGCCCCTGCGTCGTATGCCGAACGGTGGCTGTCGCTCCACGAGGACGACCACTCGAGCCACGTGGTGTACCGATTCGCAGCCGTGGATAAGTCCGGGCAGCGGCGGTTCCTTTCGGCCCTGGAGCGCTGGGCGGCGGTCAAGGGTTCGCACCTGCTCGAGATCCAGCACTTCTCCTTCGACGCGGTCGGCCGCCCGTGCGCGGTGACGCCGTACCTGGGGAATCACGACGGATTGGTGAGTTTGCGGGGCTTGGCGGCGATCAAGGGCGGGCGGCTGTCCCCCTTGGAAACCGAGCGGGCGGTCGTTCACGTCCTCGAGGGTCTGCGCGAAGCGCACTCGGGGATGGGGGCGTGCCACGGGTCGCTCACGATGGACGAGTTGCTCGTCGATCGGCACGGGCGGGTGTGGATCGAGCTGTACGGCATTTCGCGGGCCTTGCGCGGCCCGGTCGAGCCGCGGCCGGATAGCGCCCAGGATGAGGTGCGGTCGGTGGTCGAGTTTGCGTACGAGCTGCTGACGGGGCTGCCGGCGGAGGAGCCGCGGATCGCCGTGAGCCGGCTGGTGAAGAAGATCGAACCGGCGTGGGATCTGTGGCTGGACCGCGGCCTGAGCGGGTTCGATGGCTTTGCGACGCCCGACGAGGCGTTGACGGCGCTGCCGACCGTGGGCGGGATCATCCGCGAGATGAAGCCCAAAGGCCCGGTGCGGAGCCTGTTCTCGCGGTTCCGGTGGCCGACGCGGATCGGGGGGTAGGACTCTCACTGTGACGACCGGACACGACCATGCTCCTGGTGATGGGCGGAGTGATCGCTCGGGTATGTTGTCATGGCTCTCCGGGCACCGCTTTGTGTCCGCGACGAAGCGGGAGCATGACTGGTCGTTCAACTTCGACCGCGACGTGCATTTCGTGATCGGGTGCTTGTGGCGGCTTGTCCAGGGAGAGACGCTGCGCTGGACGAGCGAAGACGATGGGCACAAGTACGGGCTACCGGCGCCGGTGGATGCGACCAAGGAGACAGAGGCGCTGCTCACCGGTGCAGAGGTTGTCAGCGTGAGCGTGACGTCAACGGACGACGTTTCGGTGTTGTTCTCAAACGGCGTGACGTTGCAGGTGATCCCGAACTCATCGGGCTATGAAAACTGGAATGTCTATACAAACGGCTGTCAGTACATCGAATCCGGCGGGCACAAGATAGATATCTGGAGGCCGTCGCCCAGTTAACCCGGCCGTCGCTGGGTGTGTTCATTCCTTCAACCCCGTCGCCGCGACGCCCTGCGTGAACCAACGCCGAGCCAGGACATACACGAGCATGACGGGCGCCACCGTGATGCAGCACGCGGCCATGACCAGCGGCCAGGGCGTCTGGCCGTGCTGCTGGTTGAACATGTGCAAGCCGAGGGGGAGCGTGTACTGGTCCTGGTGGTTGATGAAGAGCAGGGGCGTGAGGAAGTCGTTCCACGTCGCGATGAAGTGCAGGAGCGCGACCGTCGCAATCGCCGGTGTCGATGACGGGATGATGACGCGGGTGAAGATGCCCCAGTGCGAGCAGCCGTCGATCCGAGCGGCCTCGTCGAGCTCGCGCGGGATCGTTCGGAAGAACTGGCGCAGCAGGAAGATGCTCATCGCGCCCGCGAAGCACGACGGCGCCCACAGCGGCAGGAGCGTCCCGATCCAGCCGAGCTTCTTGAAGACCACGTAGAGCGGCGCCATGACCACCACGGGCGGGATCATGAGCGTCGCGAGCACGACCATGAAGAGCGAGTCGCGGCCCGGCCAGCGCAGGCGCGAAAAGCCGTAGGCGCACACGGCGCTCGAAAGGGTCATGCCCGCCACCGCGAGCAGCGACACCAGCGTCGAGTTGCGGAAGTAGATCGGGAAATCAGCGCCCGGCCACTCCCAGACGGACCTGATGTTGTCGAGCAGCGCCGTGATGCCCGCGCCGGTATGTGCCGCGTCGTGCGGCCGTGCCGCCACGACCACCATCCACGCCAGCGGGATGGCGAACGCCACGCCGATGATCCCCAGGAGGACCAGCCGACCCGCTCGGGATGTCGATCGGCGGTGCATGGGTCAGGTTCCGCGGTAATAGACGAAGCGACGGGCCGCGAGCATGAGCCCGGCGGTGAGCACGAGGGTGGCGACGACCTGGATCCACGCCATCGCGCACGCGTATCCCATGCGCGAATAGAAGAACGCGTTCAGGTAGACGTACACGGAATAGACGAGCGTGGAATTGTCGGGCCCGCCCTTGGTCATGATCAACGGCGGCGCGAAGACCTGGAGCGACCAGATAAGCGACATGACCGCGTTGAAGAGCACGGCGGGCGAGATCATGGGGAGCGTGACGTGCCACAGGCGCCACGGGCCGGTGGCGCCGTCGAGATCGGCGGCTTCGTAGAGCGATGCGGGCACACCCTTGAGCGCGGCCGAGTAGATCACCACGGGGCTGCCGATGACCCACAGGCTCATGATGATGAGCGCGGGCATGGCGAGCGAGGTCGAGCCGAGCCAGTCCGGCGCGGGAAGGCCGACGGTCCGGAGCATGGAGTTGATCAGGCCCTGCTCGTTGTTGTAGAGCCACAACCAGCTCATGCACGCGGCAACCGCGGGCACAAGAACGGGCGCGAAGACGATCGCTCGGAGAAGCCCGGCACTGCGCAGCGGGGCTTCGAGCAGCACCGCGACGATGATCGAGAGGAGCGTCGAGCACACGACCGAGGCCACGGCGAAGATCAGCGTGTTGGCGACGGCCTTGAAGTAGAGCGCGTCGCGGCCGAGTTCGCGGTAGTTGTCGAGCCCGATGAAGACGGGCGATTCGAGGAGCGAGAAGTCGGTCAGGCTGTAATAGACGCTCAGCGCGATGGGAACGAGCAGGAAGACCGTGGCGCCGATGAGCCAGGGGCTCGTCCAGAGCAGGCCGAGCGCGACCGCTCGAAGCGAGTGCGAGGATTGACGTGGGAGCGACGTCATGGCGCGGCCGCCTCGCGCGCCCGGCGACGGGCGGTCGCGGTCGACATGAGTTCCTGGGCGCGAGCCTGCACTTCGTTAAGCACGGCCTGCGCCGGCTCGCCAGACCACGCGCGGTCGAAGGCGCCGCTGGTCATGTCCGCGTACTGCTGCCACACGCGGGTTTGAGGAAGGATGACGGCTCGGCGGCTCCTGATCACGGCGTCGAACGCGCGGACCTGCGCGTTTGGGTGCGTGGCGAAGAACGAGGGCGAGACATCGGCGAGCGGCGAGCTCTTCCCGTGCGCCTGCGCGAGCTCCTCGAGCACGTCCTGGCGCTGCAGGAAGCGAATGAACGCCATCGACTCGCGGGGGTGACGGCAGCCGCGCGGGATGACGACCACATCGGCCTCGACCATGCCCAGGGGCGCGGAGGGGTCGAAGACCGCATCCGCCATCGGGGCGGGGACACACGCAAAGTCGAGCGAGGGGGCGGCGCTGCGAGCGAACGACGCCAGCCACGGGCCCTGCACGATCATCGATGCACGGCCGGAGAAGAAGGGGTCCGCCGAGGTGTGGAACGACCGGTCGTACGTTCGCGCGAGCGAGCGCGACTCGGCAACACCGAGGCGGCGTGCCGTGTCGGAAATCCACGAGAACGCCGCCACGCCCGGCGGATCCGCGATGGTGGGGCGGTCGAGGCCGGGGTCGTAGAGCTCGCTTGCGAAGAGGACCGGCCAGAAGTACGGCCACCACTGCGGGAGATTCTGCTGGAAGCCGGTCTGTTCGATCTGCCCGGTGGGGGCCTTGCGGGTCAGGCGTTCGGCGGCGTGGTCGAGCTGGCTGATGGTGCGCGGCAGGGCGGCGGGGTCGAGGCCGGCGGCTCGGAAGTGCGCCAGGTTGCAGTAGAGGCCGAGCGCGTAGCAGCTTGTCACCGCGGCCCACTGGCGGCCCTGGTAGTGCAGCAGGCGATCGACCGCGGGTGCGTAGATCGCGGGATCGATGCGGTCCCCGAAGGGAGCGAGGTCGTCGAGGGCGAGGGCGGCCTGGGACTCCGCGAAGGCGGGAATGTTGAAGCTGTACAGGCCGACCAGGTCCGGGGGATCGCCGCCGGCGATCGCGACCATGGCCTTGGGAACGATGTCGGCGACGGGGACGCGGCGGACCCAGATCGCGTCCTGCGAGGTGTTGAATCGGTCGACGACGCGTTGGATGGCTTCGCCCTCGGCGCCGGTCCACTTTTCCCAGTACGTGAGGACCGTGCGGCCGGCGGGGATGTCGGCTCGGGAGCGGGGCGCGCGGGGCCAGAGCGCCGCTCCCAGGGCGCCCGCGGTGAGCGCACCGAGCACGGCTCGGCGGGTGGTGACGAGCTTGTCGCCGGTGCTGCTCATCTGGAGTTCGCGAGCGGTCAGCGTGCGGGCCTGCGGGCGAGCACGCGGGCGGGGATGGTCTGCTTCTCGATGCCCGGCCCGGCCCAGGAGACGACCAGTTCGTTGCCGCCGGTGTTCTCGAAGAAGGTCACTTCGATAGGGTGCCAGCCGGCGGCGAGCGCGGCTTTTCCGGACTTCTCGAACGCGCTGTGCGGGCCGTCATTGTCGACGACCACGGTCGTCCCGATCGTGAGCCTGCTGCCGTCGTCCGACTTGGTGTAGAACGTGTACACGCCGTCGGCGGGGATGCGGACCAGGCCGCGGAAGCGGTAGCACCAATTGTCGTGCGTGGGTTGACGGGGGAGCCGGAAGTCCGGGCACTGGCCCGTCGACTTGGCGGTCAGACCGTCGAGCTCGCTGACGGACTTGACCTGCGCCTCGAAGAACTCGTAATCCAGGCCGTACTCAAGGCCTTCCACCACGGGCGGCATGGGCGCCACCTTGGCGAAACTGCGAGAGGTCACCGGGCTGACGGGTCGCCCGGCCCGGAAGGCGCGCGCCTTGACGACGGTGGACTCGGTGATCGGCACCAGAGGGGGCGCCGGCGATTCGAGCGTCGGCTCGCTGCCGTCGGTCGTGGCGCGGATCATGACATTCGGCCGGTCGGTCTCGATCGACACCGTGAGCTGCTCGACGAAGATGTCCGCGTCGGCGGTGATGGTGGGGGGCTTGTTCAGATCAGGAGCGGAGGAAAGATCGAGCACGATGACCGAATCGATCGGGTCAGGCGCCGCGGCGGGCAGCTCGATCACGAGCGAGTCCTCGGCGCGGGACACGTTGAGCGTGGTCGCCGGCGACGCGAGCAGGTGAGCGCTGCCGCCATCGTTGAGCAGGCCGGGGAGCACAAGCCGGCCCGAGGCGGGCCAGTTGAACACGTGCAGGTAGAGGCGTGTGCGGCCGCCGTCGAGCGGTTTCTGGGTGACGCAGCCCCAGTCGAGGGGCGCGTCGTAGGGACCGGCCTCGGTCTGGCGGACGGATTCGGCGTTGACGCTCATCCACCGGCCGATCTCCTGGAGACGCTCGACGCTCTCGGGCGGGATCTTGCCTTCCGCCGTCGGGCCGACGTTGAGGAGGAAGTTGCCACCCTTTGAAGCGATGTCCGCGAGTTTGCGGATCAGGTCCGTTGCCGATTTGAAGTTCTTGTCGGCGGCGTTGTAGCCCCAGTGGCCGTTCATCGTCATGCACGTTTCCCACGGAACCGTGCGGATGGCGGTGGGGGGGATCGTCTGCTCAGGGGTGGCGTAGTCGCCGAGCATGCCCGACTCGCCCTCGAGTCCGAAGGCGCCGCCGGAGCGGCCGACGCGGCTGTTGATGATGATGTCGGGCTGGAGCGAGCGGACGAACGACTCGAGGTCCTGGCCGCGCTGGTCGGTCCAGGTGCCTTCCCACTGGCCATCGAACCACAGCACGCCGATGGGCCCGTAGTTCGAGAGCAGCTCGTTGAGCTGGCCCTTCATGTAGGCGACGTAGCGGTTGAAATCAGCGCCGGCGTCGGGGCGACCTGCTCGTTCCCAGGGCCGGCGGGGGAGGTAGTCGGGGTGGTGCCAGTCCATGATGGAGTAGTACCAGCACAGGCGGATCCCGTGGCGCGCGCAGGCGTCGGCCATCTCGCGCATGATGTCGCGCTTGAAGGGAGTGGACATGACGTCCCAGTCGGTGAGCTTGGAGTCAAAGAGGCAGAACCCGTCGTGGTGCTTGCTGGTGATGACGATGTACTGCATGCCCGCGTTCTTGGCGGCGAGCACGATCTCCTCGGCGTTGAAGGGGGCGGGGTTGAAGTCCGCTCGGAGCTTGTCGTATTCGTCCACGGGGATGCGGGCCGAATCGCGGATCCATTCGCCGTAATCGGTGCGCTCACCCCATCGGCCCGCGGGGATCGCGTACAGACCCCAGTGGATGAACATGCCGAAGCGGGCGTGGGTCCACCAGACCATCCGCTCGTCCGTCCGGGCCTGGGTCTCCGGCCGGGTCGCCGCGGGACGGGCGTTGTCGTGCTGGTTGAGTGCGCAGCCGGCCGTGGGAAGAACGAGGGCGGTCAGCGCTGCGAGCGTCAGGGCGGTGCGCATGGAACGATCTCCGGCGGCAACCTGCCGGTTGCCGGCGCGGAGTGTCGCAGTTTGCGGTCCGGAACTCAAGCCGTGCCCGGCTGGCCGGCGTCCTGCGGCGCGGGGGGTCGCGGGATGGGCTGGCTGGAGATGGTCAGCGGTGCGCCGCCCAGTCGGAGGCGGCGTCTGGCCTCGAAAGAGGCGATGTCGGCGACGCTCGTCGTGCGGAGGAAGTCGTAGATCTTGTTGCGATGGCCGGTCCAGAACTTGTGGGCCGGGCACGCGCGGTCGTCCGAGCAGGTGGCGTTGCCGAGCATGCAGGTGGGGGTGACGACGGGGTCGTCCATGGCGACGCAGACATCAAAGAGTGAGATCTCGGTCGCCGGCCGGGCGAGGATGACGCCGCCCCCAACGCCGCGCTGGGTGACGACCAGCCCCCGTCGGCCGAGCGCGTGGATGATCTTGGCCAGGTAAGGGGCTGGGATGGACGCGGCCTCGGCGATTTCCTTGACGAGGACGGGGTTCCCCCCGGACGTGGCGATCTGTCCGAGGGCGAGGATGGCGTATCCGACACCTTGGCTGAGCATCACGGGCCTCCATCGGACGGTGATTCTGTAGATCATCAACTCTTTTAGTCAAGAATGATCAGCTTGATTCCCCGCAGACGCCACGGCTATAGGGTTTTTTCCTGGTGTCGTGGACCAACATTTTCTGACCTTGGCATTCAAATTTAAGGCCGGTACTTGACAGAGACGATCGAACGCTCCAGAATCGTTCTTGACTAGTCGATCGTTTTATCCCGAGATCGACATTTGAAGGGACCCCGGAGCGCGGCATGGCTCAAGTCACATCTGGTGTTGAGACGCACGGATTCCATGGATCTGTCGAGGCCGGTCGTGCCCCGTCGAGGCGGACCAGCCCCGCCGCGCTGGAGACGTTCGTCTACGACGACGCGATCGTGCGGATGTTCATGGTCGCCACGATCGTGTGGGGGCTGGTGGCGTTCCTCGCGGGCCTGTTCATCGCCCTGCAGCTCGCCGTGCCGCAGCTGAACTTCGGCCTGGAGTTCCTGAGCTTCGGGCGGCTGCGTCCGCTGCACACCAACGCGGCGATCTTCGCGTTCGCGGGCAACGCCATCTTCACCGCGGTGTACTACTCGACGCAGCGGCTGTGCAAGGCCCGGATGTTCTCCGACGTGCTCAGCCGGCTGCACTTCTGGGGCTGGCAGCTCATCATCGTGTGCGCGGCCCTGACGCTGCCGCTGGGCTTCACGACCGGCAAGGAGTACGCCGAGCTGGAGTGGCCGATCGACCTGCTGATCGCGGTGGTGTGGCTGGGGTTCTTCGGGACCAACTTCTTCATGACGCTGCTGCGGCGGCGCGAGCGGCACATGTACGTGGCGATCTGGTTCTACATCGCCTCGATCGTGACCGTCACGGTGCTGCACGTGTTCAACAGCCTCGAGCTGCCGGTGACGATGCTCAAGAGCTACTCGGTGTACGCGGGCGTGCAGGACGCCTTCATGCAGTGGTGGTACGGCCACAACGCGGTGGCCTTCTTCCTGACCACGCCGTTCCTGGGGCTGATGTACTACTTCCTGCCCAAGGCGGCCGAGCGGCCGGTGTACAGCTACCGGCTGTCGATCGTGCACTTCTGGAGCCTGGTGTTCATCTACATCTGGGCCGGTCCGCACCACCTGCACTACACGTCGCTGCCGACGTGGGCGAGCTCGCTGGGCATGGTGTTCAGCGTGATGCTGTGGATGCCCTCCTGGGGCGGCGGTATCAACGGCCTGCTGACGCTCCGCGGGGCGTGGCACAAGCTCCGCGACGACCCGGTGCTCAAGTTCTTCGCCGCGGGCGTGACGTTCTACATGATGTCGACCTTCGAGGGCCCGATGCTCTCGGTCAAGAGCGTCAACGCGCTCTCGCACTACACGGACTGGACGATCGCGCACGTGCACTCGGGGGCGCTGGGCTGGAACGGCCTGATGACCTTCGGGATGATCTACTGGCTGCTGCCGCGGCTGTTCCAGACCAAGCTCTACAGCCGCAAGATGGCCGAGTGGCACTTCTGGGCCGGCACGCTGGGCATCCTGCTGTACGTGATCCCGATCTACTTCGGCGGCATCACGCAGGGCCTGATGTGGCGGGCCTTCGACGAGACCGGCCGCCTGCAGTTCCCCGACTTCGTCGAGACGGTGATGGCGCTCATGCCCTTCTACTGGCTGCGGGCGATCGGCGGCCTGCTGTTCATCGCCGGCATGCTGATCATGATCGTCAACGCCATCCTGACCTGGCGGACGCGGCCGGCGAAGTACGACGAGCCGGTGCACTCGGCGCCGGCCCTGAGCCCGGTCTACGACGACGGCCCCATGCCCGAGCCGCGGCTGCACGCGAACACGCAGTTCGCCAAGGACGTCGACTCGCGCGTGATCCAGGGCTGGTTCCACCGCGTGTGGGAGCGCAAGCCCGCCAAGTTCACGGTCATGACGCTGCTGGCGGTGGTGGTGGCGTCGGCGTTCGAGATCATCCCGACGTTCCTGATCCGGTCGAACGTGCCGACGATCGCGAGCGTGAAGCCCTACACGCCGCTGGAGCTGGCGGGGCGCGACATCTACATCGCCGAGGGCTGCTACAACTGCCACTCGCAGATGATCCGGCCGCTGTGGCACGAGACGCGGCGGTACGGCGAGTACAGCAAGCCCGGCGAGTTCGTCTACGACCACCCGTTCCAGTGGGGTTCGCGCCGGATCGGCCCGGACCTTGCGCGCGAGGGCGGGATGCGCTCGCACGACTGGCACGTGCGGCACTTCGAGGACCCGCGGCAGATGCTGCCGCAGTCGATCATGCCGACGTACGCGCACCTGCTCCGCCAGGACTTCGACTTCGCGTCGGTGCAGGGCAAGGTGCGGGCCATGGCGATGCTCGGCGTGCCGTACGGGGAGGTCGTGAAGGACGGCGTGGCCGAGAGGCTGGCGCGGGAGCAGGCGGCGAAGATCGCGGCCGAGCTCGAGGCGCAGGGCGGTTACAAGGACATGGGCGGCAAGAAGATCATCGCGCTGGTCGCGTACATGCAGCGGCTGGGGACGGATATCTCAAAGCCGGCCGATGCGCCGGCGCCCGAGGCGGTGCCCGCGGCACCGGCGGCGTCGTCGGCGCGGAGCGAGGAACCCGTGGCGGGCGCGGGCCGCTGATCCGGGAAGGAGCCACCGATGCGCATGAGCGACATAGTCGGATACCTCGATCTGTCGGTGTACCCCCAGGTGGCGCTGGTGCTCTTCCTTGGAGTGTTCGCCGCGGTGGTGTGGCGCGCGACCTCGCGGTCGCGCAGGGCGGAGTTCGAGGCGATCGCCCGGATCCCGCTGGTGGATGAGCCGGCACGCCGCGACGAGCGGCGGTGCGAGTGATGGGAGCGAAGGCGATGACGACGATGCAGACAGAGCACTCAAACTCGACTGGCGCACAGGGCGGCGCGGCCTCGTTCCTGATGGACCACGAGTACGACGGGATCCGCGAGTTCGACAACCCGACGCCGGGGTGGTGGCACATTTTCTTCCTCGCAACGTGCCTGTTCTCGGCGATCTACATGGTGTGGTACCACATGTCGCCGCTGTCGACGTCGATCCACAAGGACTGGCAGAACCAGCAGCTCGCCGAGTACAAGAAGATCTTCGGGGGTCTGGGCGAGCTGAAGGGCGACCTGGAGACCATCCAGAAGATGCGCCTCGACAGCAAGCTGATGTCGGTCGCGCAGGGGATCTTCGAGAGCAACTGCGCCGCGTGCCACGGCAAGGACGGCGGGGGCATCAACGGCTTCAACCTGACCGACGACGCCTACAAGAACGTCAAGACCATCCCCGACATCTTCACGGTGGTGACGGCGGGCGCCAACAACGGCGCCATGCCCGCGTGGTCGGCGAAACTGACCCAGAACGAGCGCGTGCTGGTGGCGGCGTACGCGGCCAATCTCCGCGGGACCCGTCCGGCGAGCCCCAAGGCGCCGGACCCGGCGGAGGTCCCGATCGATCCCTGGCCGGCCAACTGATCGGCGAGTTCGGAACCGGCCTTGTCCGCGGCGACTCCAAACGGGCGGGGCCGGCGCAGCGGTGCAGCCTCCGGGTGGAACACAAGTGAGCGAGACGTCAGTCAAGTCCCAAGGCCCGTCGGCGAGCCGGGTGAACGGAACGGTGTCGGGCTCCGCGTCCACGGAGGACGGGGCGATGGCCGCGATGCAGGCCTCGAGCGTCCTCTCGACGCTGGAAGCCGACGGCCGGCGCCACTGGATCGACCCCAAGCCGTCGTTCGGCAAGCTGTGGCGCTGGCGCCGGGCGGTGGCGTACATCCTCATCGCGATCTTCACGCTGCTGCCGTACATCACGATCAACTCGAAGCCCGCGATCCTCCTCGATCTCTCGGCCCGGCGGTTCACGTTCTTCGGCAAGACCTTCCTGCCGACGGACACGCTGCTGATGGCGCTCCTGTTCGTGTCGCTGTCGGTCGGGATCTTCCTGGTCACGGCGGTCATGGGCCGGCTGTGGTGCGGGTGGGGCTGCCCGCAGACGGTGTACATGGAGTTCGTCTACCGGCCGATCGAGCGGTTCTTCAGCGGGACGCCGGGCCGGGCCAAGACGGCGTTCCAGCAGTCCGCCCTGGCCATGGTGCTCAAGTACGCGCTCTACGTGCTGGTGTCCTGCTTCCTGGCGCACACGTTCCTGGCGTACTTCGTGGGTGTCGAGCGGCTGGTGCAGTGGGTGCAGATGTCGCCCGCCAAGCACCCCACGCCGTTCCTGGTCATGGCCGTGACGACGGGCCTGATGCTGTTTGATTTCGTGTACTTCCGCGAGCAGACGTGCATCGTGGCGTGCCCGTACGGCCGGTTCCAGTCCGTGCTGCTGGACAGGCACTCGCGGATCATCACGTACGACCGCGAGCGGGGCGAGCCGCGGGGCAAGGCCGTGAAGCGCGCCCGCGAGGTGGCGCTGCCGGTCGTGAGCGGCGGCCGGCCGGCGGTCGGCGACTGCGTCGACTGCAAGCTGTGCGTCACGACGTGCCCGACCGGCATCGACATCCGCAACGGCCTCCAGATGGAGTGCGTGAACTGCGCCCAGTGCATCGACGCCTGCGACGCGGTGATGACCAGGCTGAACCGGCCCACGGGGCTGATCCGCTACGCGTCGGAGGCGGCGATGGAGGGCGAGAAGCCCCGGCTGCTCCGGCCGCGGGTGGTCATCTACCCGGCGATCCTGGTCGTGCTGATCGCCGCCTTCGTGGTGGTGCTGCTCCGCAAGGCGGACACCGACGTGAACGTGCTGCGCGGCATGGGGGCGCCGTTCTCCGTGCTGGCGGACAGCACCGTCGCCAACCAGATCAAGATCAAGATCGTCAACCGCCGGGACCGCGCGGCGACCTACACCGCCGCCGCCCGCGGCGCCGAGGGCGTGCGCGTGAGCTCGGAGATGCTCCCGATCACCCTCGAGCCGGGTGAGATGAAGACGGCGCTGGCGATCCTGGCCGCGCCGCCGAGCGCGTTCAAGGACGGCACGTGCGTGGTGGAGGTCGTCGTGTCGGACGGGACCAAGGACGTGAGCGTCACGTCGTACAGGATGATGGGGCCGGCGACCGGCCACCACGTGGAGTCTTCACGATGAACGCCTCGCACGCCACCGCCGTGAACACGGGCCGCATCTGGCCGGCCGCGATCATCGGCCTGCTTGCCATGAACGTCGCCATCGTGGGGATCACGGTGTACTTCGCGCAGTCCGACCCGTCGGCCGCGATCGAGCCGAACTACTACGAGAAGGCCGTGAAGTGGGATCAGACCGCGGCGCAGCGGGAAGCGAGCCGGCGGCTCGGCTGGAACATCGTTCTGGACATCGACGCGCCCGCGTCGGGCGCCGGGACGGTCACGGCGCTGCTGACGGACCGGTCGGGCGCGGCACTCGAGGGCGCCAGCGTCGA
Organism: Phycisphaerales bacterium; assembly: GCA_022072615.1. Taxonomy (GTDB): domain Bacteria; phylum Planctomycetota; class Phycisphaerae; order Phycisphaerales; family UBA1924; genus JAEUJB01. The sequence continues at coordinate 7,799 of JAJVHS010000003.1, read as the reverse complement.
GCTGGTCGCGTTCCACAACGCCCGGGCCGGCGACCGGCGGGTCGTCAGAACGGAGGAGCAGCCGGGCGGCCAGTACCGGGGCGGTCTGAACGTCGACCGCGACGGACGCTGGCACTTCATGGTCACCGCTCGCCGGGGGACGGAGACCTTCACGACGGAATTCGATCAGGACGTCGTGGTCGCGGAGACCGGGCCATGATCCCGCTGATGGGCGCGGTGCTCGTGGCGAGCCTGCTCGGGAGCCTGCACTGCGCCGGCATGTGCGGCGCCTTCGTCGCGTTCGCCGTGGCGAGCGACGAGTCCGCGTCCCCGCGGCGGTGGCGTCTCAACGTCGCGTACAACATCGGCCGGCTGGTGACGTATTGCGTGCTGGGCGCCGTCGCGGGCACGATCGGCGCCGCGGTTGACCTGGGCGGCGCCGCCGTGGGCGTCCGCGACGGCGCGGCGATGCTCGCGGGCGGGGTGATGGTGGTGTTCGGCGTGGTCACGGTGCTGCGACTGAACGGGGTGCGGATCGCCCGGTTGCCGCTTCCGGCGGCCCTTTCCAGGTTCGTCGCGGCCGGGCATGGGGTCGCGATGCAGTGGACGCCGGTTCGCCGCGCGCTGGCGATCGGCCTGCTGACGACACTGCTGCCCTGCGGGTGGCTCTACGCGTTCGCGGTGACGGCGGCCGGAACGGCCAACCCCGCGTACGGCGCGGCGACCATGGCGGTGTTCTGGCTGGGCACGCTGCCGGTCATGGCGGCGCTGGGCGCGGGGCTGCAGAGCCTGGCCGGACCGCTGCGCAGGAAGGTGCCGATGGCGACCGCGCTGCTGCTGGTCGCGGTCGGCGTGTTCACGATCATCGGGAGATTCCAGGTTCCCTCGCTCGCGGGGCGCGTGCGGGGGGCGCAACTGGTCGTCGACGACCGGCCCATCGGCCTTCCGACCGGAACAACTCAACAGGAGCTGCCCTGCTGCAATGGGAACTGACGCCACCAACCACCAGCGCCAGATCGACGTCGCCCGAGCGATCGGCGGCTGGCGGAGCGAACCCTCGGGCAAGAGCCCGGGCCGCGATGCGGCCGCCGCGGTCGCGGTGCGGTGCTCGCACTGCGCAAGCCCTGTCCCGGCGAGCCTCGTCGAAGCGGATCAGCCCGAGCAGTTCTGCTGCCACGGGTGCCGGGCCGCGTACGCCGTGATCCACTCGTGCGGCCTGGAGCGCTACTACCGGCTGCGCGACCGGGCGGTCGACGGCGCGGCCGCCGGCGCGCCGGTCAGGAGCACCGGCCGGCGGTACAGCGAGTTTGACGACGACGTGTTCGCGCGCCTGTACTGCCGCGACGGCGCTGCCGGTGCCAAGTGCGTCGAACTGGTGCTCGAAGGCGTGCACTGCTCGGCGTGCGTATGGCTGCTGGAGAAGCTCCCGTCGCTGATGCCCGGCGTCGTCGAAGCGAGGCTGGACCTGCGTCGCGCGACGCTCGGGGTGACGTGGATGCCGGGCGCGGTGAAGCTCTCGTCGATCGCGGCGCTGCTCGATTCGCTGGGATACCGGCCGCATCCCGCCAGGGACATGAACGCCAGGCGGCTGCGCGAAGCCGAGGACCGCCGCTACCTGGTGCGGATGGCGGTGGCGGGCGCGTGCGCGGGCAACGCGATGCTGATGGCCCTGGCGCTGTACGCCGGGCTCTTTGACTGGATGGAATCCTCGCACGTTCAGCTCATGCGCTGGGCGAGCATGGTGGTGACGGTCGTGTCGCTGATGTGGCCGGGCCGGGTGTTCTTCACCAGCGCCTGGGCGGCCCTGCGGACCCGCACCGCGCACCTGGACGTCCCCATCGCGCTGGCGCTCGCCGGCGGCGGCGTGTGGTCGGTCGTGTCCACCATCCGCGGGACGGGCGAGATCTACTTCGACACGCTCAGCGTCCTGGTGTTCCTGCTGCTGGTCGGCCGGTTCATCCAGCACCGCCAGCAGCGCTGGGCGTCGGACGCGGTGGAACTCCTGTTCTCCCTCACGCCGACGTGCGCGCGGCGGGTCGCCGCCGGACCATCGGGCGCCGAGGTCATCGAGGACGTGCCCGTCGAGTCGCTCGCGGTGGGCGACATCGTCGAGGTGCGAGCGGGGGATTCATTCCCCGCCGACGGCGAGGTCGTGCGCGGCGATTCGCTGGTTGATCAATCGCTTCTTACGGGCGAATCGCGGCCGGTCCCGCTTTCCAGCGGCGCCCCCGCCGTGGCCGGCGCCGTCAACGTCACCTCCACGCTCCGAGTCAGGGTCTCCGCGACCGGCGAGCACACCCGTGCCGGGCGCCTGATGCGGATGGTCGAGGAGTGCTCGCAGCGGCGGGCGCCCATCGTGCGGCTCGCCGATCGCATCTCGTCCTACTTCACCGTCGGCATGATCGGCGCGGCGGCGGTCACCCTCGTCGCGTGGCTGTTCATCGAGCCCGGGCGGGCTCTTGAGAACGCCGTCGCGCTGCTGGTCGTGACCTGCCCGTGCGCGCTGGGCCTTGCGACGCCCCTGGTCCTCACGGTCGCCCTGGGTCGAGCTGCCCGGGCCGGCATGCTCATCAAGGGCGGCGACGTCATCCAGCGGCTCTCCACGCCCGGCCGAATCTTCCTGGACAAGACGGGCACACTGACCTTCGGCAGGCTGACGCTGGCTCGCTGGGAGGGAGATGAATCGGTCAAGCCGCTGGTCGCCGCCATCGAGGCGGGGTCGAACCACCCCGTGGCGGTCGCGCTTGCTCGTGATCTTGGCGGGTCGGACGTCGAGCCGTCCCGGAGCGTGCAAACCATCGGCAGCGGGGTGCAGGGCGAGGTCGATGGGCGTCAGATTGCGGTGGGATCCCCCGCGTTCGTGCGATCGCGGGGCGCCGCCGACCCTCCCGGTCTGTGGCCCAGCGTCGATTTGATGATCCGCGAAGGTCTCACGCCCGTCGTGGTCGAGGCGGACGGAGAGATCGCCGCCGTGGCCGGGCTGGGCGACCAGGTCCGGCCCGATTCGCTCGCCGCGGTGCGGAGCCTGTCCGAACTGGGCTGGGATGTCGAGGTGCTCTCGGGCGATCACCCTTCGGTCGCGGCGTCGATCGGCCGAAGCGTGGGAGTCGCGGAGGGCAAGATTCGCGGCGGTGTCTCGCCCGAGCAGAAACTTTCTGTGGTCCGAGAATCGTCGGAAGAGCTGCCGACCGTCATGGTGGGCGACGGCGTGAACGACGCGGCTTCGCTCGCCGCAGCGGGCGTGGGCATCGCGGTGCATGGCGGCGCCGAGGCATCGCTGGCGGCGGCGGACGTGTACCTGAACGAGCCCGGGCTGCGCGGCGTGGCCGACCTGATCGAGGGCAGCCGGCGCACGATGCGGGTGATCTGGCGGAACCTCGGCGTGTCGGTCGTTTACAATCTGACCGCGGGGGCGCTCGCGGTGACGGGCATGATGAATCCTCTCATCGCCGCGATCGTCATGCCCGTGAGTTCCCTGACCGTGCTCGTCCTGGCGTTCAGGTCCAGGAGCTTTGGAGGATCGTCATGAGCGTCATCTTCGTGGTGCTGCCCGTGGCGGTGCTCCTGGCCGCGCTGGCGGTGGCGGGGTTCATCTGGGCCGCTCGTCAGGGCCAGTTCGATGACGTCGATACGCCCGCATACCGCGTGGCGCAAGAAGACGACTGAATTCACCTGAATACCTCGGGAATTCACCGATCAGGGGGACGTGGCTCGCGCAGGCCGCACAGGCGTCACGGCGCGCCGCGCCGCGGGCTCGCCACAGTCGCCGATCGTGCCGATGAGTACCAAGCCGACTATCCCTTCGGCGCGGAGGAACTCATGTCCGACGCAGCACGAGCGTCCCGGGCCAAGGCATCCACGGTCTGGTGCATGGCGACGACCATCAGCGCCTTGCTGGCACTGTTCGGCTTTCGCGAGCAGTTCCTCAAGGAAGGAATGGTCGAGCTGGGGCTGATCTTCGCGGGTTACGTGCTCGCGATGGGCGTCATCGCGGGGCGCGGCAAGGATGTCTGCACCCTGCTGGTGGTGCTGTGGGGCGGAACGATGGGATTCTGGTGCTTCCGGTGGAGCGACCTGTGCGCGGCCGCGGTGCACCGCTTCCTTCCGGCGGCGGGGGTGACGTCACCGGCGGCGCTTGAATCTCTTGAACTGCCGGTCGCGATCGCGATGGGCGGCGCGGTGAGCGCGGCGCTGCTCCTTGTCGCCACGCGGTCGGGCAACGTGGCGTGGGCATGCCTGGGCGCTTCGCTCGCGGCGGCCGCGGTGCCGCTGGCGACCTCGGACACCGAGCTGCTGCCGTGGGTGGCGGTGGCGTGGCACGCGGCGACGGCCGCGGCGCTGGGCGTGTGGGCGGCGGACCGCGCCGTCAACAACGCGATCGCGCGCTGCCGCACCTGCGGAGAAGAGATCTTCGGAACAAGCTCGTCGCTGTGCCAGCGGTGCGTGGCGGTGATCAGGCGAGCCGGCAACACGCCGCTCACGGCGGTGTTCGGTGCGCATCGGCAGCCGTGAGGACTCCCGCCGCCGGGGCCGCGCCCTGGTTCAGCTCGGCCGCGAGCGACATCCAGCCGTCGAGCCGCCCCTTGCGCTCGGCGAGGCGGATGCGCCGCCGCGTCGGTCTCCAGTCGAACAGCAGCGTCTTGATGTAGCGCCGGTGGCAGACGGCGGCCTGCCGGGCGGCGTGGGCGCCCCAGTTGGGATCGGCGCCGAGCGCGATCCAGTGCAGCTTGGGCTCGCCGCGGCAGATGCTCCCACGCAGGCGCGCGAGGTACTCGGCCGTCTGCCGGCCGGCCGGGATGCAGTGCAGCATCGGCGCATCGGGCTCCCACCAGACTTCCCACCCCGCCTTGCGAATGAGGAAGCACACTTCCGCGTCCTCGGCGCCGCATTCGAGCGACTTGCCGGTCCGGGCGACCAGCCGCGAGTCGGTCATCCAGCGAGAATCGTCGAAGGCCTTGCGGCGGATCCCCAGCGATGCGCCCATCAGGAACGTCAGCGGGTGGTCGAGGCATACACGGGCCGGTCCGAAATCCTGGTCGCCGAGCGACTTGACGTAGATGCGTGCGAGCCGCGTCGGCCCGGCCTCCCACTTGGGCTTCACCGGTCCGCTCGCGATGCCCGCTCGGGGGTGGTCGTCCAGCAGCCGGGCCAGCGCCGCGGCCCAGCGCGGTCCCGGCAGCGTGTCATCGTCCGTGAGCATCATGTAGGGCTCGTCGGTGGCTCGGACGAGCGTGCGCATCGCCTCGACCTTTCCGGGCCTGGGTTCGGAGATGACATGGATGGGGAAGTGCTCGTGCCGGCGGGCGAAGGATCTGACGACCTCGGCGGTGTTGTCCGACGAGTTGTTGTCGACGACGACGATGCGGGTTACGCGGCCGCCGAGGCGGTCCTGGCCGACGAGGGCCTCCAGCGTCGGAACGATGCGACCCGCGCCGTTGTAGGTGCAGACGCCGATGACGATCCGGTCGGGCATGGCGGATCGTAGAACTCGCCCCGCGCCACCCCGGTAAACTCCGCCTGAGCACATGCGGATACCCACCTCCAAGGTGTACCGGGCGTTCCCGGAGCTCGACCGGTTCCCCGACGAGGTCTGCGAGCAGTACATGCGCTACGTGCTGGGGCGGTACGGCCGGCCCATGCGGGTGGTGACGCGCGTGCTGTGGGCGGTGTGCCTGGTCCTGTGCGTGTTCATCTCGCCCTTTGCGGCCATCGCGGGGAACCGACTGGCGTACTGGATGGCCAAGCACGGGCTCCCCGACTCGAACGCGTGGATGCTCGGCGCGGCAGCGATCATGCTCGTCGCCGGCGTGCTGCTGGTGGTGATGGTGCTGGCCGTCCGCGACGTGATGCTTCGGCGGCTGCTGCTGGGAAGGATCCTCGAGGCCAGGTGCCCGTCGTGCTCGTATTCGCTCTTGGGCCTCGCGGTCGACGAGCACGGCGGCGTGCTCTGCCCGGAATGCGGGAAGAGGAGCTCGCTGGCCGACCGGAAGCTGACGGTGCAGGATGTCCTGGGCGACGCGCTGGCGGCGTCAACAAGGCCCGCGGAGGCTTCAGGAGCCGCACAGCGGGGCGAGCTGGGCGGGTGAAAGGCCGCGCGAGCTCAGGAGCGTCCGCGCCCCGCACTCCGGGCACCGGACGGTGCCGTCGTCATCGGACGTCTTCTCGATGGGCAACCCCAGAAGCTGGTACCCGCACTCGGTGCACCGCGCGCTGCCAACCTGCCGTCGAATCAGGGCGCGCAGGAACGAGTCTCGGACCAGCAGGGCCGACACCGCGCCCGACCCCACGACCAGCAGGATCGCCATCACCGGGAACCACATTCCGCCCGGCGCCTGCCACCGCATGATGACAAACAGCGGCTTCACGACCGCGAGGAACAGGGTGAGCAGGCAGGACGGCGCGGCGATGAACGCGATGGTTGCCACGAGCGCTCCCAGCGCGACAAACCCGGGGCGGCCGCGCTGCGCGGCTCGGATGAACGCCGCGCACTCGGCGTCCGAGAAGGGGTCAAGCTCGGGAAACGCGCGGTGGAGGCTGGCGACCGGGAGCCGCATACGCAACTACCAACCGCGGATCCCGGACCTGTTATTCCGGTGATCGAGCGGATCGGTGGTTCGGCGTCGTCAGCGTGCGCCGGCCCAGCACGTGCTCGACGGCCCGGCGCAGCCTGGTCGCCGCGATCGCGACCGCCGCGTAGTAGTCCTGGTGCCGCGCCTGGACGCTCACCAGACCCGACCGGTTAATGTGGGCGAGTACCGAGCACGTGCGGTTGGCGCCGCGCCTGCGGTGCGCCTGGTCCACGATCCGGACCTCGACCGCTCCCAACCGCCTTGCAAACGGCCGTAGAACGCGGTCGAATTTCCGGGTGACGTGCTCGGCGAGCGTGGGGCTCGTGGGCATCTTGCCGTCGATCAGCTCAAGACGCATGGGAATCCTCCCATACACAGGTACGCTCTGTTCCCGGCGCGGTTCTTGTCCCTCGCGGTGGACGCCGGGAGTCGGTGTCGGGGGGTACCCCCGCGGACACCGCAGCCTACCGCGCGGCGCCCTCGAAATCGCCCGGAAGTCCTATAGTTCATCAGAAATTTCCCAGCCGCCCGGTGAGACACTGCGGAGGGGCTGGCCACGCGGCCGCGGCCGCTCGTCACATTTCAAGGAAACCCCTCGCCATGACCACAGCCACAGCGCAGCCGAAGGTTGACGTGCTCGCGTCCACCGACCCGCTCCAGCTGATCGACGTCGATCACGTCCGGTTTTACGTCGGCAACGCCAAGCAGGCCGCGTTCTTCTACGCCCACTGCTTCGGGTTCCAGATCGAGCAGGTCTGCGACCTGACCACCGGCAGCCGCGACGCCGCGCACTACCTGCTCACGCAGGGAAACATCCGATTCCTGCTCACCAGCCCGCTGTCGCCGGATCACCCCGCGGCCATGGAAGTCGCGATGTACGGCGACGGGGTCAAGGACGTCGCCTTCACGGTCTTCGACGCCGAGAAGGCCTACGCCCGGGCCATCAAGAACGGCGCGGAATCCGCGTACGAGCCGCGGACGTTGACCGATGAGCACGGCGCCGTGACCATGGCCGGCATCCGCACCTACGGCCGCGTGGTCCACTCGTTCGTCTCGCGCAGCGGCGGGTACGACCTCACCAAGGTCAAGCAGGGCGCGGTCTTCGCGCCGCGGTTCCGCCGCATCGACGGCGCCCGGTCGTGCGACGCGGTCGGCTGCGGACCGCAGAGCGGCGTGTCCAGCGTGCTGGCGATCAACGAGTACAACAAGCAGAACCCCTGCGGGCTCAAGTACGTCGACCACCTCGTCGGC
>JAJVHS010000008.1:1765-43629 GCA_022072615.1 Phycisphaerales bacterium | reverse complement strand
GACCGAGAATACCAAGGCCGTGATCGCCAAGGCCGCGTTGTACACCCAAGGTATTCCCTGCGGCCCCGCCCCCAGCGCGATCAGCACTCCCGCTAAGATGACGGGTGGAAGGGACCCCCACGTCCCGGGGAATGGCCGAAAGTGACCGAGCCCGCCAGCGGTCAGCCACCCGAACGCTTCCCTGCTCGGTACGTTCATGCCGCTCCGCTGCCTCCATCCTGCGGGGGTGGGGGGAGCGCGCGGGCGGTGCCGACCGCCCGGTGGATGTAGGGGATTGCCGACAGGATTGTCATCACGACCATCGACCAGCAGATGATGTCGATGGCCAGCCGGACCCAGGTAGGGGGGTCGGCGTTGGTCCAGGCGAGCAGGATGAGAATCGCGGGGATCGACACCGACTGGAAGATCATCTTCAGCTTGCCGGTGAGGGAGGCGGAAAAGTCGATTCCCTGTGATTCGAACCACCCCCGGATCGAGGTCACGAGCAGTTCCCGAGCCAGCACGGTCACGGCCATCCACGGGGCGACCCCGGTGAGCTGGTCATGGGTGCCGTCGGGGAGTGTCACCTGGAACTTGGGCCCGCACAGGCAGATGAACGCCCCGACGACGAGCACCTTGTCGGCGAAGGGGTCCATGATCCGCCCGAAGACGGTGATGGTGTTCCACCGCCGGGCGAGGTACCCGTCCAGCGCGTCGGTGAGCGCCCCGACGATGAAGAGCACGGCGGTCAGCCAGAGGAGGGTCCGCGTGGAGAACGGCACGATGACCCAATGGTCGTGACCGGAGGCGATCCGAACCGATCCGATTCCCAGAAACACGAAAAACGCCGCGGCGATCAGCAGCCGCAGCATGGTGAGCGCGTTGGGGAGGGCCCGTCGGACCGAGCCGGCGGTCTGCTGGGCTTGGGGCATGGCGCCGGTGGACGTCTGCAAGACGGGAGTTCTCGGGTAAAGCGTCGATGGTAGCCCCGCGGGCCAATCGCAGAAACGGGAACGCGAGTCGAGCGCGCCACCCCGCGGTTCCTGACGGGGTCGGTGGGATGGTTGAATGCGGTTAGTCTGCACTCTATCCTCAGAACCCGCTCGGGTACCGTGACCCGGGTTTCGCGAGACGGTCAGGGAAACGCCGCGTTGGAATCGTTCCTATCTCCTCTTGTGCTGTATCTGGCGTGTGCCCTGGGCGCGGCGGGGGTTTTCCTGGCGCTGCCCCGGCGTGCGAAGGGCGTGCAGCCGATCGGCGGGTTGATCGCGGCGGTTGCCGGTGGCCTGGCGGTGCTCGGCTTGACGGCGGCGAACATCGCGGACCGGCCCAACATCTACTTCTACATCTTCGCGGTGGTGGCGCTGGGCGGGGCGCTGCGGGTGATCACGCATCAGCGGCCGGTGTACGCGGCGCTGTTCTTCATCCTGACGATCATCGCGACGGCGGGGCTGTTCCTGCTCCTGTCGGCGGAGTTCATGGCCTTTGCGCTGATCATCGTGTACGCCGGGGCGATCCTGATTACGTACCTGTTCGTGATCATGCTCGCCACGCAGGCGCCGACCGAGGACGCCATGGAAGGCCTGGCGGACTATGACATCGAGGCCCGCGAGCCGCTGGCGGCGACGGTCGTCGGCTTCGTGCTGCTGGCGGTGCTCTCGACGATGGTCTTCCGCGGGCTTGGGCAGGTGACTCCGCGCGGGGACGCGACATCGGGCGACGAGATCGTCGCGATGATGCCCGGTCGCGTCGAGACCGTGCTGCGGCGCGAGGGCGTGCTGCAATCGGGCGAGCGGGTGGCGCTGGACGGCGAAACCGGCCGTCCGTTGATCGACGTCAAGGCGCGGACCATCACGCTCGCCAGCGGGACTGACGCGACGAGGCTGGTGCCGTGGCCGCCGAGCCTGACCGCTCGGAACGTGGAGGGGGTCGGCCTGGCGCTGATCGGCCGGCACCCAGGGACGATCGAGATCGCGGGTGTGATCCTGCTGATGGCGATGCTCGGGGCGGTGGTTCTCAGCCGCAAGCAGGTGCAGCTCGACGAGGCGGAGAAGAGCCGCCAGGCCCGGACGCTCGCGCAGAGCATGACGGCCAACGGGGCGGCGGGTCCCGGGGCGATCCGGGGCGGAGGTGTGGCGTGATGAGCGCGACCTTCGATCCGTTGATGGTGACGATCGCCCAGGCGGGCGCTCCCGCGCCGATGGCGGGCGCGACGCTCGCGCACTACCTGTTCGTCTCGGCCGTGATGTTCGCGCTGGGGCTGATCGGGTTCCTGACGCGGCGCAACCTCATCATCATGTTCCTGTGCACGGAGCTGATGTTCCAGGCGGCGGGCATCGCGCTGATCGCGTTCAGCCGTTTCCACCTGAACCACACGGGCGAGACCTTCGTGATCTTCGTGCTGACCGTGGCCGCCGCCGAGGCGGCGATGGCGCTCGCGCTGGTCGTGCTCCTGTTCCGGAGGCGCGAGTCGCTGGACGCCGAGCAGTGGGACGAGATGAGCGGATGAGACGGCCCGTGCGGGGCGTGCCCCGGCCCGGGCGAGGAAGACGACGTTGACTGCGACCGAACTGTCCACCTTCACGCTGACATTGGCCTCGCTCGTGCAGGAGTCGGGTCATGCCGCGCCCGCGCACTCCGAGCCGGCCGCGGGCGGGATGGCGACGCTCCTGGTTCCGGTGTTCACGCTGCTGGGGACGGTGCTGTGCGGTCTGTTCGCGGCGTTCAAGGTCAAGAGCAAGCTGCCGGCGTGGACCACGGTGCTGCTGCTGGCGGCGAGCTTCGCGGCCATCGTGTACACGTACGCGACCGGGCAGGGCACAACGTCTCCGGTCATCGCCCACGGCTTCGACTGGATCTCGATCACGTGGGGAGAGTTCGGTTCGGCGGGTCACGGCCACGGCATCGCGGCCAACTTCTCCTTCTACGTCGATGCCCTGACGCTGCTGTGGATGCTGTTCGTGACGGGGCTGGGCACGCTGATCGCGCTGTACGCCAGCGAGTACATGTCGCACGACGTCGGCGCCGGGTACTGCCGCTTCTTCGCGGCGTTCAACCTGTTCGTGTTCAGCATGTCGTGCCTGGTGATGGCCGACAACTTCCTGCTGCTGTACCTGGGCTGGGAAGGCGTGGGTCTGTGCTCATACCTGCTGATCGGGTACTTCTACAAGAAGCCCTCGGCGGTGGCGGCGGCCAAGAAGGCGTTCATCGTCAACCGGATCGGCGACCTGGGTCTGGCGCTTGGCGTGTTCCTGATCTACGTCCAGTTCGGCAGCGTCGAGTACAAAGCGGTGTTCGCGGAGGCCGGTCGGTACATCGACGCGGCCCGTGCCGGCCACTTCGATCAGATCCCCTGGCAGGTGCAGCTGATCCCGCTGCTGCTGATGGTGGGGGCGTTCGGCAAGTCGGCGCAGCTCCCGCTGTACGTGTGGCTGCCGGACGCGATGGAAGGCCCGACGCCGGTCTCGGCGCTGATTCACGCGGCGACGATGGTGACGGCGGGCGTGTATCTGGTCGCGCGGTCGTACCCGCTGTTCCTCTGCTCGGAGACCGCCCTGCCGGTGGTCGCGTGGGTGGGGACGCTGACGGCGCTGCTGGCGGCGACGATCGGCATGGCGCAGTTCGACATCAAGCGCATCATGGCCTACTCGACGGTGTCGCAGCTTGGCTACATGTTCGCCGGGCTGGGCGTGCTGACATCGACCGGCGCCGCGTTCCACGTGCTGACGCACGCGTTCTTCAAGGCGCTGCTGTTCCTGTGCTGCGGCGCGGTGATGCACGGCTTTGCGGGCCAGCTCGACCTTCGCAAGCTGTCGGGCGTGTGGAAGATCCCCGGCTGGAAGGTCGTGAGCGTCGGGATGCTGATCGGGTGCGCGAACCTCTCGGGGTTCCCGCTGACCCCCGGGTTCTTCAGCAAGGACATGATCCTCGCGGAGGCCTTCGTGACGCCGGGGATGGCCGCGATCGGCTGGCTGCTGCTATTGACGGCGGGCCTCACGGCGTACTACACCTTCCGCGTGTTCTTCCGGGTGTTTGTCGGCCCGGTCGAGTACGAGCCCGGCGACGAACTGCACGCCCACGATGACCACGGGCACGATGGTCACGCCGAGGCTCACGGGACCGTCCACGGTCACGGCGACAGCCACGGGCATTCGGCCGCGACGGGGAACCACGGTCACGCCGGCCACTTCCACCCGCACGCGCCGGGCTGGGCGATCAACACGGTTCTGGCGATCCTCGCGACATTGTCGATCGTCGCGGCCGGCCTCTACTTCATGGGCGACCACGGCGGATGGGCAGCGAACATGGTGCACCATTCGACGGCCGCGCTGCCGCCCGCTCCGGCGGATCACGCCGCGGAGAGCGGCGCCGGGCACGCGCACGGGTCGTTCCTGGGGATGGACCCGCACGCGGTGATGTACTACGTCTCGGCGGTCGTCGGCTTCATCGGGATCGGCGTTGCGTTCTGGCTGCACTTCGCGGGCCGGACGACGGCCGCGACCAGCCGGGCCGATGCGCTGGTGCCCAAGCTCGGGGCCGTGGCCCGGGCGGCGCAGCACAAGTGGTACGTGGACGAGATCTACGACTTCCTGCTCGTCAAGCCGCTGTGGGTGCTGTCGCACATCTTCCACCTGATCGACGCGCTGCTCGTGGACGGCCTTGTGGACTTTGCCGGGTGGGTGCCGCGGACGGTCGGGAAGGTCATCCGGCCGGCCCAGTCGGGGCTCCTGCACGGGTACGCGATCGGCATGGCGGGCGGGCTTGCGGTTCTGCTTCTGATCGTTCTGCTGGCGGTGACGTGACGAGACGGGCCCACAGGCGGGCCCGCTGGAGCGAGTGTTGGCTCAGTCGATTCTCATCCTGCTGATCGTGGTGCCGCTGGCGTTCGCGGCGTTCCTGGCATGGATGCCGCGCAAGCACGCTCCGGCGATCGCCCTGATGGGCACGTCGCTGGCGGCGCTGCTGGGGGTGTACACCGCGCTGATCTTCGACTGGAACCTGTCGGGGCGGTTCCAGCTCGAGAACACGGTGCAGTGGCTGCCCTCGCTGGGGGTGGCGCTGCAGGTCGGGGTCGACGGCGTGTCTTTGCTGCTGGTGCTGCTCACCCTGCTGCTGGGGCCGATCTGCGTGCTGTGCTCGGTGACGGCCATCCGCGAGCGGATCAAGACGTACTACGGCTGGCTGCTGGTGCTGCAGGCGGCGATGACGGGCGTGTTCGTCGCCAGGGACCTGATCCTGTTCTACGTGTGCTTCGAGTTCACGCTGGTCCCGATGTTCATCCTGATCAGCCTGTACGGGTCGACGAACCGGCGCCGCGCGGCGATCAAGTTCTTCCTGTACACCTTCACGGGATCGATCATCGCCCTGGCGGGCCTGGTGTACGTGGCCTGGTTCGCGGCGGGTCGGGCGCTGCCGGGCAGCTCGGGGTGGACGTTTGATCTGGACATCCTGATGCGGGCCGCGGCGGAGCTGCCGCCGAGCACGCAGGCGTGGGTGCTCGGGGCGCTGCTGCTGGGGTTTGCAGTGAAGGTGCCGCTGTTCCCGCTGCACACGTGGCTGCCGCTGGCGCACACCGAGGCCCCGACTGCCGGTTCGGTGATCCTGGCCGGCGTGCTGCTCAAGCTCGGAACGTACGGCATCTTCCGGCTCGCGATCCCCTTCGCCCCGGCGGCGTTTGCCGAGTACGCGCCGATGCTCGCGGGGCTGTCGATCGTGGGCATCCTGTACGGCGGGCTGATCTGCTGGGTGCAGACGGACGTGAAGAAGCTGGTGGCGTACTCGTCGGTCGCGCACCTTGGCTTCTGCGTGCTCGGGATGACCGCGGGCAACGAGATCGGGCTGACCGGGTCGGTCCTGTACATGATCAACCACGGGCTCTCGACGGGCGCGCTGTTCCTCCTGATCGGGATGATCTACGAGCGCTACCACACCCGCGACATGGCCAAGCTGGGCGGCCTTGCGGCGCGGATGCCGGTGTGGTCCACGTTCATGGTGTTCTTCGTGATGGCGTCGGTCGGCCTGCCGGGGCTCAACGGCTTCATCAGTGAAGTGATGTGCCTGCTGGGCGCCTTCCAGGCGAGCGACAACTGGGGATCGGGCGCGTGGGGATCGGTGGCCGACGCCATGCCCGGCGCGACGCCGGGGCTGCTGGGTCCGTGGTACGCGGCGATCGCGGGCGTGGGCATGATCATCGCCGCGATGTACCTGCTGCAGCTGACCGGGAAGGTCGTGTGGGGCCCGCTGGTCGAGCCGACCGGACACGGGCATGGGGGGCGCGATCACGGTGGGCACGGTCTTGGGGGGCATGATTCGGCCGAGCACTCGACCGCGGCCGCTTCTCACGCCGGCGGGCACGGGGCCGGGGGTGCGGACGCTTCGCATACCGCGACCAGCGACAAGCCTCACCTGCCGACCGACCTGACGCCGCGCGAGATCGGAATCCTCGTTCCGCTCGCGGTGCTGTGCCTGGCGCTTGGCCTGTATCCCAAGCCGGTGCTGTACGCGATCGACGGTTCGGTGGCGCAGACCGCCAACCTGATCCGTGAAGCGGGTGCGTTGAAGGCCCGCCCGGCCGGGTCGCCGCAGGTCGAACCGGCGCCGGTTGAAGGGGCTCCCGCGGAATCCGACGGCAAGGCGTCGGCGATGGCCGAGGAGGCCGCGGGCTCGGTCGCGGCGGGTGACGCAGTGACAGGAGGCCCGGGCCGATGACTCTTGCGGACCGCTTGCCGTTCCTGTGGCCGGAGATCGTTCTCTTCGGGTTCACGTGCTGGGTGATGATGCTCGGCCTTTCGCCGCACCGGGCGACGCGGAAGCTGTGCGCCCCGTTCAGCGGGGTGGCGCTGGCGATCGCGGGCATCGTGGCGTGGCAGACGACCCCCGGCGCGGGGCAGGTCGCTCGCGAAACCGGCCAGGTGCTGCTGCCGGGCATGGTGATGTACGCCAAGGTCGCGATCGCGGTGGTGGGCATCCTGATGCTGCTGCTGCTGGCGGGGACCGTCGACCGAGCGGACGAGGCTGAGATCGCCGCCCGGCGGCAGAAGTTCAACCCGTTGTCGAGCAACCGGGCCGAGTTCTACTCGTTCTTCCTGTTCTCGCTCACGGGCCTGATGCTGTGCGCGGGGGCCGACGACCTGATCTGGCTGTTCCTGGCCTTGGAACTCACGAGCCTTCCGACGTACATCATGGTGACGATGTCCGGCGGGTCGGCGGGCGCGTGGATGCCGTGGCGGAACAAGAGCCAGGAAGCGGGCGTCAAGTACTTCTTCCTGGGGGCGCTGGGCGCGGCCGTGTTCCTCTACGGCTTTGCGCTGATCTACGGCGGGACGGGGACGACCAACCTCAACGAGATCCGCGACCACATCGCTTCCGGCGGCCTGGATTCGCTGACGATGACGGGCATGCTCGTGGCGCTGGTGGGCCTGTGCTTCAAGATCGCGGCGGTGCCCATGCACTTCTACACGGCCGACGTGTACGAGGGCGCGGCGGCTCCTGTCTCCGCGTTCCTGGCGTTCACCCCCAAGACGGCCGGGTTCCTCGCGATCCTGCTGCTGTGCGGAACCATGGGCTGGAGCTACATGCCCGAGTCGGCCGCGGGCGGTCGCTGGGTGGCCGATGCCGCCGGGACGTCGCTGCCCGAACCGGTGCGGCTGATGCTGTGGGTGATCGCGGCGCTCACGATGACGGTGGGCAACGTGCTGGCGATCCAGCAGGACTCGATCAAGCGGCTGCTCGCGTATTCGTCGATCGCGCACTCGGGGTACATGCTCGTGGGCGTGATCGCCGGCCCGGGCGAGACGTTCGCCAAGAGCGGCCTGGCGGCGGTGCTGTTCTACCTGCTGTGCTACGGCGTCATGAACCTGGGCGCGTTCGCGGTGGTGGGCGTGCTCGAGCGAGCCAGCAAGGACGGATCGACCGACCAGGTGCACGAGATCGAGACGGTGGACGAGCTCCGCGGGCTGATGAAGACCCGGCCGATCCTGGGCTGGGTGATGACGATCTGCGCGCTGAGCCTGTTGGGGCTGCCCCCGCTGCTGGGGTTCTTCGGGAAGGCGCCGCTCTTTACGAGCGCCATCTCGGCGGGCGAGATCGTGCTGGTCGTGGTGCTGGGCGTGAACTCGGCGATCGCGGCGTTCTATTACCTGCGTCTGGTGCGGGCGGCGATGCTCGAATCGCCCGACGCGGCGGCGCCCAGGACGGTCGAATCACCGTTTGCATCGCGGCGGACGGCGGGCGTGCTCTCGGCGGCCGGCGTGGTCGTGCTTGCGCTTGCGGGCAACGGCATCATGCGGGCCGCGCAGCACGCGGCGGAGTACCTGCCGGCGACGGATGCGGCACACGAGCCTGCCCCGGCGCACGGTCCTGGTGATCATTCCGCCGCTTCGGACGCGGGGCACGTCGTCGAAGCTCCGCCCAAGCCTACCACTCCGGGCCACTGATCGACCCCGGGCGCAGCAAGATAGCAAGAAGTTATTGGACATCTTTGGTCAGTTTTGCGGAGGGGAATTGGCAGCAACCCGTACCTGTGGCACAATCGGAGTGTTCGATAGGAATGGCGCGGTTGGATTCGGACAGGGGCGCAAATGCGGTCAACTCAGGTTCGGGCTGCGCTTCTGGCGGGGGTGTGTGGAGTTGCCGCAGCGGCGAGCCAAACGGGCGCGGCGGTGGTGGTCTTTGACAACTCCGCCGGTGTGTTCGAGTGGAAGCTCTCCGTGCGGCTGGCCGACGGCCAGACTGCGTCGCTTGGAACGTTCCTTGATATCACACAGCCGGCGACCCAGAGCGGCGAATTCAAACCCGGTGCATTCGGTCAGTGGTTCAGGTGGAACAGCACCGGTTCGGAACCGGCGCTGCGGTTCTTCGAGGGAGCACAGCACAATGATTCCGAGCAGCTCCCGACGATCAAGCAGACGCTGCTATGGAACGGGATGACAATCAAGCCCTACACGATCCGCCAGTACGAAGCCGGGGAATCGACATCCCCGGACCATCTTTGGGAGTGGCAGGGGACGTACTTCTTCCACCTCCCATTCAACTCGAGTTTGTCTGAGGGAACGCCGGCGATTGACACGCTCGCCTATCTGGGCGCGAGGGTCAAGAAGAACGGCAAGTACCACTACGGCTGGATTCTCTTTCAGGACTACACCACTCCGATCGCATGGGCCTATGAAACGACGCCCGACACGATGATCACGGTGCCGGCGCCGGTCGCGTCCATCGTGGTCGGCATGCCGTTGCTCATCGGGCGGCGGCGCCGCTGATGGGCCTCTTGAAATAGCTCCGTGCGACAAACAACCGTGGGTCTGCAGCGCGTGCGTTGTCCATTCCTGCCACGGGTGGAGTCGAGTCATGGTTCGCAACTTCAAGATTGCGGCTGCTGTTCTTTTCTCATGTGGCTCGGTGAGTACGACACTCGCACAAATCTCGGAGTGTCCCAACTACGGGGAGGGGTCGGTGCCATACTTGACGGAACAGGAGCCGACGTGGATTCAGGACTATTCATGGATGCCCAATCGCATGCCCGGCGTCGAGATTTCACTTTGGTCTCACAACTACTGCGTGGAGAACACGGAAGGTAACTCCAAGGGTTTGGTACCTTGGTGGTGCGACTCCGCAGACGATGCGAACTGCTCGGGTTCTGATGGCGTCGAGAACCTCATTGCGCTGCTGGACGGGTACTACAGCATGGGATTCCGCCGGTTCATGCTGTGGCTCCCCGCGGGATCGGTGATCTTCCACGAGTTCGTGTCGAGCTCTCAGTGGCTGCCGATCCCCGAGGCAAAGCGAGGAGAACTTCAGGACCAGCTCGCCGCGTGGATCACGCTGAAGGGAAACGCGGAAATCGAGGTCTACGGGACGTTTAGCAACGCCCTGCCGACTTCTCTTTGCATGGAACCCTCGGGCGGGGGCATCGTCACAGACACGGGCTGCCTCCCGGGCGACACTGATCCGGCTCCCTCCGTGGGGGCCGGGCGGTACACTTGCGGTGCAGGAGGATCCTCTTGTCCGCGGCGATCACGCCAGAGCATGAAGAACTGCTCGTCAAGGCGCTCAAGGGCGACCGGCCGTCGCTCATTGCGCTCCTGGAGCAGCTTGGCCCGGTGGTGCGGCTGAAGATCGAGCACAAGATCACCCCTCCGTGGAACGCGATGCTGGATGCCGATGACGTCATGCAGGTGACGTATATGGAGGTCGTGACGCGGCTCGCGACGTTCAAGTCGGGCGGGGCCAACGGCTTCCTGGCGTGGGTGACGCGGATGGCCGAGAACAACCTGATCGACGCCGTCCGGGCGCTGGAATCGTCTCGTCGCCCGGGGCCGAGCAAACGGGTTTCTCCGGCGTCTCCCGACGATTCATCGGATGTATTTCTCCAATTTATCGCCGGCACGAGCGCGACGCCCAGCCGGGTGGTGGCGAAGGACGAGGCCGGGCGGATTCTCGAGCACGCCCTGAAGCAGCTCCCGCCCGATTATGAGAAGGTCGTGCGGCTGTACGACCTGGAAGGCAAGTCGATCACCGAAGTAGCGGCGGCCCTGGGGCGGTCGGAAGGTGCGACCTGGATGCTCCGGGCCCGAGCGCACGACCGTCTCCGAGAGGGCCTCGGGGGTGAGGGCAGGTTTTTTTCAACGCCGGCGTGAGTAACCCGGCTGTCTCCCGTTCAGGTGAATACGGGTCTCGCGGGAGTGAGGGTGTGGTACGCTGCGCGCACGCCACCGTCAGGAGCGTGTGGCGCTTGAGCGCCGAATGTCCGACTTGCCAGGCAACATCGTCCCAGCGTCGCCGGTACGGACTCCCCGCACCGAGCGGGATCTCATCGTCCAGGCGATGGAACAGGCGCACACGCCCGGATCGGGAGGATTCTCGTTCCCGGCGGACCTGCCGCCGCCCGGCACCTTTCCCGGTTACGAGCTGATCCGCGAGGTTCATCGCGGCGGACAGGGCGCGGTGTACCTCGCCGTGCAGCTCGCCACCAAGCGACGCGTGGCGATCAAGCTGATGCACGGGGGCCCGTTCCGCGGATCTGCGGGGAAGGCGCGGTTCGAGCGCGAGGTCCAGATCCTCGGGCAGCTGAATCACCCGAACATCGTGCGGATTCATGACAGCGGGTCGGCCCTCGACGGGAGCAATTTCTATGTGATGGACTACGTGTCGGGCCGGTCGCTGGACGAGGTCATCTCGTCGGACCGCCGACCGCCGGTGGACGAGACGCTGCGGCTGTTCCTCAAGATCTGCGACGGGATCAACGCGGCGCACCTCAAGGGGATCATCCACCGGGACATCAAGCCGTCGAACATCCGCATCAGCACGTCGGGCGAGCCGGTGGTGGTCGATTTCGGCCTCGCGAAGGTCGCGCTGCCCGGCGGGAGCTCGGACGCGACGCCGCCCATCATGTCGATGACGGGCCAGTTCATCGGCTCGCTGCCGTGGGCGAGCCCCGAGCAGGCCGAGGGCGTGCACGACAACGTGGACGTGAGAACGGACGTGTACTCGCTGGGCGTCGTGCTCTACCAGCTGCTGACCGGCAAGTTCCCGTATGACGTCGTCGGCAACATGCGCGACGTGCTGGACCGGATCCTGCGGGCCGTGCCGGCTCGTCCCAGCACGGTGCGCCGCCAGATCAACGACGAGGTCGAGACCATCGTCCTCAAGTGCCTCTCCAAGGAACGCGAGCGGCGGTACCAATCGGCGGGCGAGCTCGCGCGTGACATCGAGCGCTACCTGGACGGCCAGCCGATCGAGGCGAAGCGCGACAGCATCTTCTATGTCGTCACCAAGACCGCGCGGCGGTTCTGGATCCCCGCCACGGTCCTGGGGACGGCGGTGGTGGCGCTGGTGGTGTTCGGGGCGGTGATGTCGGTGCTCTACCGGGACAAGTCCAGGGCGCAGGCGGAACTGGCCGCGGCGCTGGCCGAAACGACGCGGCTGAAGGAGCGGGCCGAGAGCGATCTCGAGGAGATCAAGCGTGCTCGGGAAGCCGAGCGGCGGGAACGGCGGCGGGCCGCGATGGCGATCGAGGCGGCGGTGGCGCCGGCGCACCGGATGATCTTCGAGTTCGATCCGGCGCTCAAGAACCTCGTCGGCGCGACGCCGCAGCGGGTCGCGTTCCTCGAGTACGGCAAGAAGTACCTGACGACGCTCCGGGAGAACGTCGGCGACGACCGGCGCGTGCTGCGTGAGATCGCGGCGGTCCACCAGCGGCTGGGCGAGATGACGGCGGAGATCTTCGAGAAGCGGGTGACCGGGACGGACGAGGGGCTCGAGAACCTCGCCGAGGCGATGCGGATCCGCGAGAGGCTCGCGGCCGAGCAGCCCGACGACATCGGCGCGAAGATCGACCTTGCCAGGTCGATCCGGTCCGCGGCCGCCAATCTGCGGATGGAGCAGAAAGCGGCCGATGCCAAGGCGCAGTACGACCGGGCGGTCGCGCTTCTGGACGAGTGCCTGGCGAAGCTGCCCGCCGATTCGCCGCTGCGCGAGGAAGCGCTGGCCGAGCGGGCCGACTGCATCGTCGGTCAGGCGTACAGCCTTGCCCGCCTGACGACCATGGCGCCTGACGCCGACAGCGCGGCGTCGCTGCAGTCCGAATCCGAGGGGCGCTACGCGGCTGCCGAGGAATACTGGCGCGAGCGGCTGCGAGCCAACCCGGATGATGCCCGGGCGGCGCGGCAGGCGTTCCTGGCTCGTGACGGGCTCATCGAGCACTTGGTGAGCACGGTGGCTCCGGGGTACCGCCGCGAGAAGAAGTATGACCGCGCGCTGGCGGTGCTCGACCGCGTTGATTCGCTGGCGTCGCGGGCGATCGCCGAACTCGAGGTGCGGGGCAACGAGCGCCCGCAGGATCGCACCCTCAAGCGGAACCTGGAGGTGGCGCTGCACTGGGCGGGTTGGTCGCAGCAGGAACGGGCGGCCTGTCTGGCGCAGCGAGCGGAGGATGAGAAGCTTGCGGCGCCGCCCGAAGCCCAGGCGGCTGTGGACCGCGGGCTCGAGCTGTTCAAGCGTTCGTACGAGATCGCCGCGGCGCTCGAAGCCAGCGACATCGACGATCTCGAGGCCAAGCGTGACCTGTCGCTGCTGTACAACAAGCTGGGCAACATGTACCGCGAGCTTGGGCGAAAGGACCCGCTTCGGCTGGCGGATGCCCGGCAGTTCTACGAGCGGTCGCTGGCGATCCGGCGGAACCTGATGAAGTCGGACCCGATCAATCGGCATCGCAACGACCTGCTGGTCGGCCTGACGAAGCTCGGCAACGCGCTCAAGGCGCTGGCAGAGACGGCGCCCGATGCGCCCGCGAAGCGGCCGCTTCTGACCGAAGCCCGCGACCTGAACACCGAGGCGCTGCGGGAGTTCCGAGAACTGGTCGCCGCCGGAGTGCGGGCCAACGACCCGCGGCTGGTGGGCCAGATCGAGGCCCAGATCCGCGAGTGCGACGCCGAGATTGCGAAAATCGAGGATCAGTAGCGTCCCGGGGCCGAACGGAACTCTTTGAGCGAGAGCATCGATGTGATAGGCTCAATGTCCGACTTGCTGCGGGCGGGTTCCGACCGTTCGCAGAATGTTCGGAGAGGGAAGAGAAGTATGAACGTGCATTACGTCCGGGCCCGCGTTCGCTCGCGGGGCGTTCTGGGTGCGGCCGCGCTCGTGGCGGCCTGTGGTCTTGCGCAGGCTCAACCCGCGGCGTGGAACTCCGCGTCGACGGGCTTCTGGAATACGGCGTCCAACTGGAACCCGGCGGTGGTCCCCGATGGCGCCAGCTTCCTGGTGACCATCGACGCCACCGGGTCGCTGTACGACGTGTTTCTCGACATCAACCCGACGGTCGGATCGCTCACCATCGATTCCGGTGACGCGACGCTCCAACTCCAGGGCAATGGCATCGCCGTGACGGGGAGCTTCACGCTGAACAATGGTCTGCTGCGCGGGCCGGGGACTTCGGGCGGCCTCATCGTGGGGGGCACGGCGACGTTCTCGGGGATCAGCAGCGACCGGGACGTGCTCTCGTGCGGGACGCTCACGTTCAACGGGGACGTCGATTTTCTTCTCTCCGACGACGTGGACATCTGCGACACGGACGTGAACTACAACGGCAGTTCGTGCTCGTGGCAGGGCACCGGCGAGCTGGGCGGCGGTCTTGGGTCCGTGTACACCTTCAGCTCCAACACGACGTTCACGGTCATGAACGACGAGCGCTTCCGCCACAACGGCATCGGCGCGGCGCCGTCGGTCATCAACAACGGGACGATCGTCAAGACGATGGGGTCGGGCATCACGGAGTTCTTCGATGTGTCGCTCGCGAACGCGGGCACGCTCGAGGTGCAGATCGGCACGATCAAGTCCAACGGCGTTTCAACGCCGGGCAACACGCTGACGGGCGGGACGTGGAACGTGCTCAACGGTTCGACGCTCGAACTGGTCGGCAACACGATCACGACCAACGCCGCGACCGTCCATCTCAGCGGGGCCGGCGCGACATTCGCGGCGATCAACGGCCTGGCGACCAACAGCTCGGGCGCCACGTTCCGGCTCTCCAGCGGCCGCGATTTCACGACGGCCGGCGGGTTTGTGAACAACGGCACGCTCAACGTCGGGGCTTCGACGCAGTTCACGTCAACGGGATCGTTCACGCAGGGCTCCAGCACGGTGACAGGCGGCGGCGTGGTGAAGTCGATGGGCAACGCCACGTTCAGCGGTCCGACGACCGCGCCCGTCATCGATGGGGGAACCACGTTTGAATCGAACGCCGACCTGAGCATCTCGGGGGCTTCGGGACTGCGGCTCGACACCGGCGGCGTTCTGTCGCACAAGGGCGCGACCGGGTCGTGGACGGGCGGCGCGATCTCGATGGGCGACGGGTCGTCGCTCTCCATCGAGACGGGCGGGCTGCTCGAAGCAACGAACAACCAGGATGTCACGTGGGACAACACGGGCACACGGCCGACCCTGAACGTGGCCGGGACGTTCACGAAGAAGACGGGCACCGGCCTGACGTTCGTCAGCGGCGTCTCGCTGCAGAACACCGGCACGATCCGGGTCGAGAGCGGGACGCTGCGGTCCGACCAGCCCCCAGTGACGGGCGGCACCCTCGGCGCGGGCACGTGGGTCGTGCAGGGCGCATCCGCGCTGGACTTTGTGGCGACAGCGGTCACGACCAACGCGGCTGACGTGACGCTCGACGGAACCGCGGCGAGTTTCGCCGCGCTGGAGAACAACCTCTCCACCAACGCGACGTCTGGAATCCTGACGCTCGCGGGCGGCAAGGACATGACCACGGCCGGCAATCTGACCAACGCCGGGAGGATTGTGCTCAACCCGGGTTCGATCTTCGAGGTGCCCGCGGCCTCGAGCTACACCAACTTCAACGCCGGGACGCAGACGCTCACCGGTGGTGAGATCATCATCACGAGCACGTCGTCCGACCCCGGCGTGTTCCGCTGGACCGACCCGGCGTTCAAGATCAAGACGCTGGCCGCCAAGATCTCGCTCTCCGGGGCGGGGTCGCTCATCGATAACGGGACGCGGGTCAACGAATCCGCGCTCAACGAGCTCGAGACGGTGACGGAGGTCGGAACCTTTGAGATCAACCAGGCTCGGGAGTTCCGGCCGGAGGGGAACTTCGCCGTGCTCGAGGCCGGCCCCGATCGCGGTCGGCTGGTCATCGGCGACGCGAGCCTGTTCGAGATCCAGGACGGGTTCACGCTCGTGAACTACAACGCGGGGGCAGGCGAGATCAACGAGGGTGACTTCGATGTGCGGGGAACGCTGTCGTTCCCGGGCGCCGAGATCCGGCGCGTGAACAGCACCATCGCGATGGCGGGCACGGGGAGCATCATCAACAAGACGACGGGCATCGAAGCCTTCGGCGCGCTCGAATACATCACCACTCGCGGCGACTTCACCGTCCGCGCCGGCAAGGACCTCGACGTGTTCCCCAACCCGCTTGTCGGTCCGCCGGAGACGCTTCAGGTCGACGGGCGGCTGGCGGTCGGTGAAGGTGCGCCCGGCGACGACTCGGTGATGACCGTGCACGGCGACTTTCAGCAGAACCCGGGGAGCCTTGTGGAGGTACTCGTCGGCGGCGTGCTGAACGTCCTGGGGACGGGCTCCGGCAGCGGCGGGGGCTACACGAGCGACACGGGTTCGGTGCTGCGGCTTGGCGGCGGGATCGTGTCAGCACAGGACGCGGTCACGATCGGCGGGGAGCTGAGCGGCAACGGCCAGATCAACGGGCAGCTTTTCCTGACCGGCAGGATGTCGCCCGGGGATACGGTCGGGTTCCTTGGCGTCATGGGTTCGGTCAACCTCCAACCGCTGAGCGTGCTGACCATCGACCTTCAGAACTACGGGGCCGGCGTGGGGTTCGATCAACTGGCCGCGGCCGGCCCGATCGTGATCACCCCGGCGGCTCAGCTGGAGATCCAGGCGGCGGCGCAGCCCGGCTTTGAGTTTGCCTTCGGGCAGCTCTTCCGCGTGATGAACGCGTCGAACATCATCGGCATGTTCGATCCGACGAACGTCAGCGGAACGGACCTGGGGAACGGGCTGTATCTGAAGCTCGACTGGGACGACCCGACGGCGCTGCGGCTGGTGGTGGTGCCGGCGCCGGCGTCGTCGGTGCTCATCGCCGGTTCGCTGCTGGTTGCGCGTCGGCGCCGGCGCTGAGCCAAGGCGAGATCGGCTGGTTCCCAGTAAGATGCTCGGCGCATGATCGTCCTTCGTGACCTGCGCAAGTCGTTCGGCCCGGTGGTCGCGGTGAGCGGGCTGTCGCTGCGCGTGGAGCCGGGCGAGGTGTTCGGCCTGCTCGGCCCGAACGGCGCGGGAAAAACCACGACGCTCTCGATGCTCGTCGGTCTAATCACGCCGGATGCGGGCACCGCGGAGATCGAAGGGCTAGGGTCCTGCTCGCGACCCCTGGTGCGGGCGTCGCTGGGCGTCGCGCCGCAGGCGCTGGCGCTGTACGACCAGCTTTCGGCGCGGGAAAATCTTCACTTCTTCGGGCGGCTGTACGGCCTGACGGGCACGCGGCTGCGCCAGCGCGTGGAGACCGTGCTCGGACTGGTCGGGCTCAGCGATCGTGGCGGCGACCGAGCGGGGACCTACTCCGGCGGGATGAAGCGGCGTCTGAACCTCGCCGCGGCCCTGGTGCACGACCCGCCGGTGCTGCTGCTGGACGAGCCCACTGCGGGCGTCGATCCGCAATCGCGGGCATCGATCATCGACCTCGTCCGGGCGCTCAGGGCCGAAGGGCGCACCATCATCTACACGACGCATTACATGGAAGAGGCGCAGAAGGTGTGCGACCGCGTGGGGATCATCGACAGGGGAGCCCTCCTGGACGTCGGGAGGGTTGACGAATTGATCGCTCGGCACGGCGGGTCATCGGTGGTGGCCGTGAAGCGCGGCGATGTCGAAGAGCTCATCGAAACCCACGACCCGACGCGGACGGTGGCGGATGTGCTTCGGGCATCACCGGACGTGGAATCGATCCGGATCGAACGCCCGGACCTGGAAACGGTCTTTCTGTCGATGACGGGCAGGAGGCTTCGGGACTGATGAACCTGACCCAAGCCATCGGAGCGATCCTGTCGATCGCCCTCAAGGACCTGCGGCTGCTGGTGCGTGACAAGGCCGCGGCATTCTTTACGTTCATCTTCCCGATGCTCCTGGCGGTCTTCTTCGGATTCGTGTTCGGTGGTGGGGGAGATGGCGGGAACCTCACGCTCGGGATCGTGGACGAGGATCGCACGCAGGGGTCGGGCCAGTTCGTGCAGGATCTGGAGAAGGTCGCGGGGCTCGGGGTGCGGCGATTCGAGGCGGCGGACCAGGCGCAGCAGGCGATCCGCAGGGGCGAGGTGGACGCAGCGGTCGTGCTGCCGCGAGGATTCGCGGACTCGACGTCCAGCGTGTTCAGCGGGCAGGGGATGGAGATTAAGGGCTACATCGCGCCGGGGGCGGGCGCGCAGGCGGGGCTGCTCACCGGCAAACTCACCGAACTGGGTTTCCGGAGGCTGATGGACTCGTTCACGTCGCCGCGGTTGCTTCAGACGCAGCTCGACCGCGCCAGGCAGCAGCTTGGGCAGCAGCAGGACATCACGCCCCAGCGGCGCGGCGTGATCTCGTCGTTCCTCGATAGCGTACAGGCGTTCTCCGAAGACATGGACGAGCGCGACCGTGCCGAGGAGGCAAGCACGGACTCAGGTGAAAAGGCGACGTCGGCGCTTGGCGACTGGACGCCGGTGCGGGTGACGCTCGAAGAGGTGAGCAGGCAGGGGGCTGGCCCGCGGAGCGGGTTCGAGGTTTCGTTCCCGCAGGGGGTGGTGTGGGGGCTGATGGGGTGCACGCTCGCGTTCGGCATTTCGCTGGCGGAGGAACGGTCGCGCGGGACGCTGCTGCGGTTGACGACGGCGCCGTTGACCCGCGGGCACATCCTGCTCGGCAAGGCGGTGGGGTGCTTCGTTTCGTGCACGCTGGTGCAGGCGATCCTGATCGTGATGGCGCTGCTGCCGCCGTTCCGGGTCCAGGTCACAAGCCCGGTCGCGATGGTTGCGGCGGTGCTGTTGTGCTCGGTCGGCTTCACGGGCGTGATGATGCTGCTGGCGGGGTTTGCGAAGACCGAGACCGCGGCGCAGGGTGTTGGACGGGCGGTGATGATCGTGCTGGCGCTGGTCGGGGGCGGGAGCGTTCCGCTGTTCATCCTTCCGAAGATCGTGCAGACGCTGAGCGGGGTGAGCCCGTTCCGGTGGGCGACGCTGCTGATCGAGGGCGGCCTGTGGCGTCAGTTCGAGCTGGCCGACATGCTGCTGCCGGGTGGGATCATGATCGGCCTGGGCGTGGGCGGGTTTGCGCTTGGGGCGGCGATGTTCCGGTGGCAGGAGTGAATGCGGCGAGGTCGCGGCCTGGCGATCGGCTCGCCCGGGCGGGCACCGGGTGCCCGAGCGGCAACATGAAGCTGAGATGGGGGTGTCCGTATGGCAAGCCGGGTCCCAGACCCGGGTGGAAGTTCGCCCGTGCCGGTCGGACCGGCGTTGGGGACCTGTCTACAATCCCCTCCCACAAGGGGCGGTAGCTCAGTTGGTAGAGCGCATCGTTCGCAATGATGAGGTCGGGAGTTCGACTCTCCTCCGCTCCACTTGAAGGAAAAGCCCTGTTTTACAGGGCTTTTTCGCTTTCCGGGGGAGGGTCGAAAAAGGGCCGAAAAGGGGTCCGGGAAGAATCGGGGAAGAATAATCGGGGTCAATACGTCAACAGCAGCCGATCCGCCACCTCTTCCCCTTCAAGGGTCTGTCCGCCCATTTGCAGACGGCGCAGCATCGAACGCCCGCAGTTGACCAGGACTTCCCGCTCAAACAGCCCCTCGGGGATCGGTAGGTCACACACCTTGTCCCCGCTCCGCTTCGTCCCGTCGATGCTCAGGGCGACGTACACGCCCCGCGCCTTGCATTCCGCGATGACGCCCAGCAGGTCCGCCAGCCGGAACGTCTGGGCACCGTACAGAATGGCTTGGGAGTGGGTGTACGGGGGATCGCAGTAGACCAAATCGCCCGGCTTGGCCCGGCTGATGGCGTCCCGATAGTCCAGCCGCGCGAACTCCGCCCCCTTCGTGCGCCGGTGCCACTCATCGACGCGGGCCGCGAAACTGGCGGGCGGTATCGGAGTGTGCGGCCCGCACGGGGTGGACATGTACCCATCCGCCTGCCGGAAGCGGACAACGCCCGCGTAGCAGGATCGGCAGAGAAACAGGAAGTCGGCCCCGTTGGGCTTGGCGTTGTACGAAGCCTTGATGCGTTCGTACTCGGCCACCTTCTCCCCGGCCATCATTTGCCGATGCCGCTCCGTGTACCAGCGCTTCAACTTCGCGGGGTCCGCGTGCAGTGTCTGCCAAATCTCCACTAGCGGCGCGAACGTGTCCGATGCAAAGGCGCTGCGGGGCTGAAGCGTTGCCAAAACTGCCCCACTGCCCACGAAGGGTTCGTGATACGTCCCGAACTCTTCGGGGAAGTAGGACACGATCTCATGCGCCATCCGCTGCTTGTTCCCGATCCACTTCAACAGCCCCGTCTTGAACGGGGCCACGTCGGTACGTCGGCCTTCTCCGAACAGCAGCGTTTGCATCGTGGGATCGTCCGCCTTCCGTGGCTTTCTGGCAAGTCGCGTCATGGTGCGGACACCATATGCGATTTTTGCATTCGCGTCAAGGCTTCGTAGTGTCTTCCAATGGGCAGCCGTGCCAACCTCGCCGAAAAGAAGCGCTTCCTGTCGCTTGTCCGACAGATGCGCGTTGACGCGGGGCTGCGCCAGGCTGATCTAGCCAAGAAACTTGGCGAGCCGCAATCGTTCGTCAGCCGATACGAGTCCGGGGAACGTCGGCTTGACGTTCTGGAACTGCGGCAAATCTGTACGGTTCTGGGTGTCTCCCTCGCCGACTTCATAGAGCGCCTTGAGGGAGATTCCCGTTGAAGCCTGACGCCCGGTTCCTGAATCAGCCCAAGCATTTCTGGGCCAACGTGCGCAGCGTCAGTCAGCACGTCGGCTACACCGCGCGGGGCACGGGCCAGATTCTGGTTCCGGATATGTCCATGATCCTGAAGGCGCTTCGGGAACTGTCGCTGGGGACTTCGCATATCGTCGGCGCTGATGGCAAGCCCACCGAAATCGGCGCTTCGCTTGTCGCCTACTTCGCGTATCGCGCCGAACTGCTGAACAAGTTTGTTCAGCCGCGATTGATGAACGCGGAACAGGCGGCAGAAGCATTCGCCCAGGTTCAAGCCGCTACGAAGTCCCGGCTTCCTATCCCGATGAACAAGCAGAAGGGCGAAAAGAAGCAGCCCGCGTATTTGACCGCGATGGTTGCCATGCTGATCGACGCCAACATTGAAGGGCTGCCGTGTGACTATGACCCGCGCGAACTGACCACGTTTACCCAGGGCGGAGCGCCGCTCCGCACGCTGGCGCGGCGGGTTGACGGCGCGTTCCCGTCCGCGAAGAACCCGCTGGCGGTGTGGGAAATCAAGGAATACTACTACACCACCACCTTCGGAAGCCGCGTGGCCGATGGTGTCTACGAAACCCTGTTGGACGGGATGGAACTGGAAGAAATGCGGGCATCCGAAAAGGTGGATTGCAAGCACTACTTGATGATCGACGCCCACTATACATGGTGGGATTGCGGGCGTTCGTACCTCTGCCGCATCGTTGACATGCTCCA
This sequence comes from Phycisphaerales bacterium, assembly GCA_022072615.1. Taxonomy (GTDB): domain Bacteria; phylum Planctomycetota; class Phycisphaerae; order Phycisphaerales; family UBA1924; genus JAEUJB01. Next base: position 22,454 of record JAJVHS010000008.1, on the reverse strand, counting down.
TATGGGCTACGTCGATGAGGTGTTGGTTGGAAAAGAGGTGGTAGACCGGATGCCCGAACTGGCGCGGGAGTGGGTCGCGCTGCACAAGGCACGGGAAGCCTTGAAGAGATGAGTTCATCCCACCCGCGCCCGAATGTTCTCCGCCACCTCGGGCGGCAGGGCTTCGGGGCATGATCCCGCCAGTTCGCACAGCAGCCGGGCCGCGAAGAGTGCGGCGGTATTCGGCAGCAGCGGCCCGATGCGCCGGGCGACGCGGCGGGCGATGGGCTGAATGGCATCGTCCGCCGATCCATCAGGCCAGTCATGGGTAGCGCTGGCGGAGTGGTAGCCCACCACGGCCCGGTTCTCCGGTTCGTTCAGCACGGCCCGGACCTTCGCTTGGGCTGTCCGGGCGTTCAGGCCGGAGAACACCCCACCAGCGTCTTCGACCCAGCGGCAGACCGTGCCCAACGCCTGAGAGATATGCAGGCCGTTGACGGCGCTGGCGATGGCTTCGGCGCGGGATGACTGTTGGGCAAGGTTCATCGGCCACCGCCCTTCAACCACGGCGGGGGCGTGATGCCCGCGCGCTTCAGAGAGTCCAGGACAGCGCGTTCACCCACGCGGGCGACCATCGACATTTGGTCGGTCATGGTCCCGCCCTTGAAGCATGACAGGTCCGGCCCTGAGTGGGCCGTGAATCCGCCTCCCTTGGCACCTGCTCCGATGCTGGTGGGCCAGAACCGCGGCGCTTTCGCCTTCAGTTCACCTTGGACCCAGGCGGCAGGGCTGGTATTCGGGATGGTGTCTTTGGCGTCCGGCTTCGTCACCACCTCGCCCTTGTCATTCAGAACGAATCCGACAGCCTTGGCGCGGAGCATCGCGTCTTCCATGAAGTCGGGGAGGATTCCGGCAGCGGTGAGGGCGGATCGAAGTGCCGCGTCCACCTTCTCATTCGCCCAGGTCTGTTCGATGGTCTTCGCACGCTCCACAGCAGCGGCGGCATCGCCCAGGCGGGAGGTGAGCGCGGTATTGATGGCGTCGGTATCGGCACCCTCGGCCAGACCCAGGGCTGTGCGAACGGTGCCGACAAACGCGGTCAGCCGTTCAAGTTCGGGGTTGGGGGTGGTGTCACTCACTGGGCACCTCCAGCCTGCTCCACAGCAAGCAATCGGCGCTGGGCTTCAGCAGCGGCGGATTCACCCACGCCAGTCATGCCAGCCCAGCGCCGATCCGTGGCGTCGGCAGCGGTCTGGATCAGGCCGCGAAGTTTGGCGATGCTCGCCTTCATCTTCGTAGCAGCAGGGGCGAATGACTCGGCAGCCGTGGCCGCGAGATTGTCACGCGACCGGGCATCCAGCCCAGAGAGTGCGGCGGGTGCCGCCAAACACGCGGCCACGATTTCCTTCTCCCCATCCCGGCAGGCCGCGAGCAAGGCATCGGTGCGGGCGCTCGGCGTCGGCAGACTACGAACCCATGCCCGAATCTCCGCTGCCCGTGCGTTCGCACAGACTTGGGAACGGCTTTCCTCGGTGCCGATGGCAGCCTGAATGTCAGCGGCACACTGTGCCTCTGCCGCCGTGAGTGTTGCCAGACCGGATTCGACCGACTTGGCGACGTTGCCCATGATCTTCCGCGCCCCGTTGCGCAGACGGTCAACCGTCTGGGGATCGGTCAGGCCGGCGCGCTTGATGCCTGCCTCTGCCTCTGCCAGTTTCACACTGTCTTCGTACATGCGGGCCAACAGGCCGCGTCCGGTAGTGAAGATCGGGGAGAGAACCGGGCCGTTCGCATCGTGGCCGATGACAAACTCCGGTGCCAGCGGCTCTACCGCGTCAGGCGAGACTGAGGGGGACAGTGTGGAAGAGGGGTCCATTGTGATGGCTCCAAACAGGCAGCGGTGCGAATGCTCAGGCGACGTTGCCCAGGCTGTAAAGCCCCGCGTCCGCGACAAGCGGACGCGGAACTGATCTCAAGTCCAAAGCCGGACGCGGGCCATCACTCCCGCGCCGACTCACCGATGGAAGAAACCGCCGCTGTCGCCTTTCGGCGCTTTCAGCGGCAGGACTCTGGCGCGTGGTCCCCACCCGCGCCGGTCAATCGCTTCAATCGCTCGCTCACCCGCTCGGGATGGGCGACGTAATAGGGCATCGTGTGCGAAGCATCCACCGGCCCACCCACGGCCTGCCAGACCTGCAATGCCGCGTACACGTCGGCCTGATCCGACTCCCCGACGTGCAAGCATCCGCCTTCGTCGGGTTCGCACCGAAGGTCGATCCACGCATGGCAGCATTCGCAGCGGAGATAGCCCAGGCAGGCAGCAACCAGCCGCAACTTCGCGCGTCGGGTGACGGCAGCAGCGCGGATATGGTCGATGGTGGGATGGCCGATACCTTCGGCGTGCGCCTGTCGGATGGCGTCGATGACAGCGGCAGACGTGCGGTCGTCTATCGCGTGTTCGGCAACCCAGCGGGCACGATCTTCGGGTGAAGTTGTCTCAGTGATGGTCATTGGGGACTCCAGGGAAGTAGTAGTCTTTTTGCGTATGTCGGTCAAGGAACGTCAGTTTTTGGCTTGTTTTCCAGCGTTTTCGGCGTCCGCGTCGGCTACCAGTTTTGCGGGCGCGGCGCGAGACTTCGCCACGGCCTGCTTCCACTGATCCGTGGTCAGAGGTGGGGACTCAACCCAGACACTGCCGTTGCGCACGGTCACGATGGCTTCCTTCGCCCGCTCCACCTTCTCCGCTTCCTCTGGCGTCAGCGGCAGACCGGCCTTGATCTTGTCACCCAGGTGAACGCGCTGTTCCCAGTACGCTTGTTCCTCTGCCGACAGCGGCAGACCGGCCTTCAACTTCAACGCGATGAAGTCCATCCGGGTGTCGTCACGATTGCTCATTGCGAACCCCCATTCTGCTGCTGCCCAGGAAGGGCACGCTGCCGCTGCTGATCCAGGCGGATGGACTCCAGCCGCTCCAGTAGAGCGAAGGCCGCTCGGCGTTCCTCTTCGGGCAACGCGGCCAGCATCTCGAAACTGACGCGGTACCCTCCCGCGTTGTCGGGCGCGTTGCCGATCAGGTGGGCATGGGCGTGGCGATGGTCAATCTGTCCTTCAACGGCAACCGTCCGCTGATCGCCGTAGCGCTGGCGGTCGTGCGCCTTCAGAAGTTGAAGGATCGCGTACAACTTGTCGCGGACTTCGTACTTCTCACGGGTGATTGCGCCGGTCTTCTTATCGAAGTCACGGCTGACCGATCCCGGCCCAAGGGCGATCCGCTCAATCTCAGTCTCAAGATCGTTCAACAAGCGGTTGCGCTTCTGTTCGCAGGCTTCGGACAGCAGGTGTGCAAGGTCGGTGCGGCGCTCAAGGAAGCGGTCCAGGGTCCGGCGCTTCGCAGGGCGCTTGTAGAGGGTGCCGTTGTTGTTCTCAGTGGTTGTCTCACCAGCGGCCCACACTCGATAGATCGCGGGCCAGCCCCCGGCGCGGCCTGCCGCGATCAGCCGAGCGAACGCGGGGCCGGTCATGCAACCGCTGGCGTCGGGACGGTCGGGCAGCGCCCAGGCTGGATCGACGGGAGGGACTTCGATGGATGGTGGGTTCGTACTCATTCTTGAGGATACCTTTCAGACACCGAACTTGACCTTCAAGGGCAGGAGCCGCCCGCCGTGCGCTTGCAGGGGTGCGTTATCGGGCCACCCCCGACTTTTTTCCTTACCCCCTCCCCCAACCCCTACAGGCTCTACAACCCCTCCAGACCGCACAGACGGCGCAGATTGACAGGCAGCGGCGTTGTCACGTCCGGTAACGCAGAGGTCTTTCTTCCCAGGGGAAGATTGGCCCCCAATGTCCGGGAGTAACGCCGCTGGCAGCGTCCCAGGGCCGATGTTCTCGGCACCGTGAGCGCCCACGTCGTGACGGATGATGCGGTCTGGAGTCCGACCCCCGTTACCGGGCCGACTCATACCGGACTCATACAGGTTCTCGGGCGCGCGTAGGTTGGTTATGGGTCGATGGGGCTTGCGCGGCGTGATTCGCCCAGGCGTGCCGTAGGCGTGCGGGGTGGGGTGCTGGGTTTGACTGCTTTGCAGGGTCTGTTTGAAGCAGGGGAGAGTCAGATTGAGTAGACGCAACATTGAATAGGGTCCGCTCCGGGGCTGCGCCAACCCTTCAAAGCAACCAAACCCAGCATGGTGGTAGGTCATGCCTTCACCAGCCCTTCGGACCCGATGCCGGTGAACTCGGCGTAGTCGGGGAACGGAATCTGCTGCTGCCCCTGCCCCTGCCGACTCTCCACGCACCACTTGGCCGTGTTCGTGCGGGTGTTGCCGACGCGCCGCAGCACAAGCCCACCGACGATGCGATTCCGCAAGCCCAACAGCCGACGCCCGATGGACTTGGCGTTGAACACAGGCACGCCGGAGAACTCCACCAGCGCCCGGCACAGGTCGTCGTCATGGCCGCGCTTGCCGATGTCGGCCACCGTCACCGGGGCGTCACCCACGGCGTCATACCACGTCCGCAGCAGGTCCAGGTCAGCACTCCGCGCCGGGTCGTCGGCGTCCAGTTCCAGCCGCGTGTCGGCGGGATCGCCATAGCCGCACCACACCAGACACCCACGGACGATCCGCGTCCAGTCTTCAAACGATCCCAGGTGCTTCAGCCCACCGTCAGGCTGCGGGTATCCAGCAAGGGCGTAGGCCCGAAGCGCCGTCAGCCCTGCCACCGCCAGACGCGGCCACCGCTCCGTGGCCCGCTTCACGGGGTCAAAGTCGAACTTGCGGTTCTCCGGCTTCTCGCATCCAGGGTCCAGATTGCAGACAACCACGCGCCGCGTCAGGTCGCCCTTTACGGCCACGTTGATGCCGGTGGCCACGATAATGGATCGGTTCGGCACCAGCATTCGTTCCGACACGCCCAGAATGCGGCACTGGATGATGGGTGAAGTGACCGCTTGGCAAAGGGGATCGCTCCCGCCCAAGGGGACGCTCACGTTGTCGATGAGGATGCACGGGTCGCCCTCCCGCACGATGACGTAGAAGAGTTTGTCGAACTCTTCCACCTTCGGCCCGAATGACACCGCAGCAGGTGTCCGGCCCGTGTTGCCGATGGCGATGCACTCCGCAATCTTCGTCTTCGCGCTGCCCGCGTAGGGCGCGGTGATGATGAACGCGGGGCTGTTCCGAAGCGCGGGCCGCGCCAGCCCGGTCAGGTGCGCGGCGAGCACCACGCCGAACGCGGCGGTTTCGTACCACTTCGCATCACGCGCAGCCTCGGCATCGGTGGGCACGAAGTCACAGCGTTCATACAGCGGGTGATACTCCGCCAGCGCCGCGATGGCATCCGCGCGCGTGGGCTGATCGGGGACGGGTGCGAACTCCATGCCCAGCGGGTCATACAGCAGGCCGCTTTCGGCGTGGTAGCCCGGCGTCTGCAACACCGAACCATCCGGCAGGAACGCGGGTGCGTTGACCACTGCGGCAAGTTGACGATACGGCCACTCACCCGCACGGTTCAGCAGGTGCGAAGCCAGCGTCAGGTCCGGCGTCGTCTTCACGAAGTTGCCGTTGCGGTCGCGTCGTACGAACAGCCCCGTTCCTTCCATCTGCTGAACCATCCAATGGGTGGTGACTGGGCGCAGGATGATCGCGGCATCATCGCGGCGGACCCCTTCGGGCTTGCGCTCCAGGGAACCGAAGCGGATGGGCCGCACCAGTTCACCGCCACGATCAAAGATCAGGTGTTCGGCCAGCGCCGATTCAGTCTCACGGATGGCATCGTTCAGGTGCCCGTCCGCAAGCACGATGCTGCCACTGGGCGGGGACTTGTCGCCTGCCTTGCTCCCGGCCTTCTCGCCCACCTTCGTAACGGCCTTGTCCCACTGGACGCGGGCGGTACGTTCGTCGGCGATGCTGTCCGCGATGCCGTGGGCCTTGTTCGTCAGGATGCCAAGGGCGACACTCTGAGGGACATTGTGCCGGATGCACTCGCACAACCACCAGCAAACCGCACGGCTGCGGTCAAGGATTCCATCCTTGTGCCAGCGTGATGGCTTTGCCTTGTCCATGCCGTCACGGGCCACGCGCCGCAGTTCGTCGGTGGGCAGTTGATCCGGGCTGGCGTCCGTAGCAGGCGCGGTGTCAGCGGGCGCGGAACGCTGCGAACCCACGGCGGACTTCGGCGGTGCCTTGCCGAACTGATCGGGTTCGTATGCGGCGTCGGGATCGTGCGCCACCAGCAGCGCCATCGTCGGCACGCGGCCCTTCGCACGCTTTTTCTTGTCGGGGTGATTCGTGGTACCGGGCAGGCGCAGCACGCGGTCTACGTTGTGGCAGTTGTCCGCCTCAAACTTCTCTTCCAACCAGCGGTTGTACCGCTCCACTTCGGCGCACGCGGCCTTCTTCTCCTCGGGCGTGGCGGATTGATCCGCAAGCGGGATGGCCGTCCGCAAGCGCCACAGTGCTTGGAACCCTCCCCCGCTGTCGATGATGAATGTCGGCGTCGGCACTCCCTCGGGCAGTTCGTCGGTCAGACGCCGCAGAATGGTCGCCTTCTCACGGGCGACGTGCTCCGCCCGCTGTTCGGGCGTCGCATCCACCGGGGCGGCGGGCACGTCGATATCGACGTGGAAGAACTCCACGGCGAGAATGTCCACCTTCTCCGCCTTCTTCGTGATGGGGCCGCGCGTCGGATTGAGTGAGTAGTAGACATTCCACCCCGTGGTGTTCGCGCTGTCGATGGCAGCGGCGCACGCATCGGCATCGCCGATCTTGTCACTGGCAACAGGGCCGCAGGTCTTCGTTGCCGTGGGCCGCTTCTCTTCACGCTCCGGCCATATCGCAGTGATCGGCCACGGACCATCGGGGCGCAGGCGGCGCAGGAACGCCACGCCGTGCGTTCCGTGCGAACCCACCGCCAGAGGCTGCGGGTACGGCGTCGCCCAGTAGTCAGGTTGGAACGCGGCGTCCGTGCTCACGCGGTCCCGACCTTCCCGGCCTTGCGGACACGCGAGTTGATGAACTGCTGAACGTCCGACGCCCGGTAGCGAACCAGCCGTCCGACGCTCACGAACGCAAGGTGCCGACGCTGGACACGCCATGCGTTCAGCGTGTTGACGCTGACGCCCAGCAACCGGGCCACGTCGTCAGGTGTCAGCAGCGGGTCAGGAATCTGCGGATCGTCTTTCACGTTTCGTACTCCTATCGCGTGCAAACTGCTCGCACGGGAAGTAGTAGTCAGAAACGCTTGTGACGATCAAGGCAACTGCCGCGCCCCTGCCGCAGTGTGTGTATGAGTGATGTATGAGTGACGCGACTTCCTACGGAAGCGCGGCACGGACGGCATCCAGTGACAGACCGAACTTGGCCGCGAACAGGCGCAGGTTCACCGTGACGAACTTCCGTTCGTTCTCCGGCGTCGGGTTCGATGGGTCAGGATCGCACCCGTGCGGGCCGGGGATGCTGTCCGCGTACCACCGTGACACCTCTGCCGTGTTCTTTGGCTCGCGCCCAGGATTGGCGAGTCGCCACAGCGCCGACTTCGGCACCGGCTTCGTGTTCCGTGGATCGCCTTCGCGCACGGGGGCAACTGCGTCGTCCAGTTCGTCCGCCATCGCCTTCAGTTCGTTCATCGCGGCCCGCACGCGGCACAGCAGCAACCAGCGGAACGCACGCCGGGCATCGACGGTGCCCCGCTCGAAGTGCTGCCGGAACAGTTCGTTTTCAAAGTCACGGCACAGCACGGCGCGGATGATCGCGGCCCGATCTACGGCAGGGTCGATGCTGTGCGCCAGTTCGTCCACCACCCCGTCCCGCATGATGGATTCGACGATGGGGAACAGGATCGGGTTCAGCCCATTCCCCTCGGTCGGCGCGGCTGGGCGCTTCGCATCCAGCCGCTGGGCCGCGTGCTCGCGTTCCACGGCATCCACGTTGCCATCCGCCCATTGCTTGGCGCGGGATCGCCGGGGCGCACGCTCCGCCAGCCGATCCCCGACGATCTTGCCGAGCACGTCACCGGGATGCTTGCGGCGTCGCTTGCTCATGCCACTTCCTCACGGTTGCGGCCCTTCAGCATCCCATCACCGATGGCGTCCGACACGCGCCGCTTGTCCTCTTCCAACAGCGCGGCGTAGCCCTGAGTGGAACTGATCGAAGCATGGCCCACGGCGTGCCGGACGGATTCGGTGCTTTCCTTCATGCGAAGCCCGTTCGTGATGAACGTGGCCCGCAGACTGTGAATCACCAGACCCTTGCGGGTGATGCCCGCGATATCAAGGATGGCCTGAAACGTCTTCCGGGGGTCCGCCACCTTGTTCGTCGATGACTTCCGCCCTCCGCCCAGTGCGCCGGGCAGGGCGAACTTCGCATCCTTGGGTGCGGCCTTGCGGCGCTCCCGCAGCATCCGGGCTACCTCGGGGTGCAACGTCACCACGTCTTCAACGCCCGCCTTGTTATCCTCGGGCGGGATAGTCCAGGTCGGATGATCCGTGTTCAGGTTCAGGTCCGCCCACTTCATGCGGGCGATGGAACCGCGCCGACGCCCGGTGATAAGGGCGATGAACAGCAGGTCCGCAAGGTCCACCTTCTTCGGGATCGGCTGTCCCTTCACCCAGCCCAGGCGGGTGCGGGTGACGGCGTAGACGGCGTGCTCACGCTTGTAGGTGTCGATGGCTTCGATGAACCGCCGCGTTTCATCCGGCGTCATGGCCTGCCGCCGCGCCCGCTTCGGGTACAGGTCCACGCGGTCACAGGGATTGACGCGGGTGCCTTCCTGATCCTCTTCCTTCAGGTAGTGGGTGAACACGGTGGACAGCAACGCGAGCACAGCGTTTGCCGTCGCCCGCCCACCACTCTTCCGAGCATTGACCCGCTTGGCGTCCAGCCCCTTCGCGTTGACGATGCCGACTTTGATGGTGTCATTGACCCACTTGGGCGTCACTTCGTCCATCGCCATCTTCGCGTACCGCTCCAGGTACAGGCGGTACAGACGCCGGTACTGCTGTTCGCAGCGCTTGCCGCTGGCGACGTGCTCCGCGATGTAGGACGCGAAGGCATCCCCGATCTTCGTGGGGCCGACGCGCTCCCGCTTCGGGACCGCTCCGCCCGCTTGGGCGACGCTGCCGCTGATTTCGTCGGCGCGGTGCCGGGCTTCCTCTACCGTGTTCTCGCCCAGCGGCCCGACGCGATGCTTGACGGTCTTCCCCGACTTCGCGTCGGTGCGCAGGTAGTAGAACACCTTGGACGTGCCCCGGACCCGGAGCACCAGATTCGACTTCCCGGTATCGAACAGGAACACCTCGCCCCGCCCCTCGGGGAGCGTGTAGTTCTCCAGGCGGGTGTCCGTGAAGTTGAAACGCCGGTCACTGTCGCCAACCGTCCGCATGGGGCACCTCGGGAAGAATCCGGGGAAGAATGTTCGACCGATCTAGGGGTGTCTGGGCACTCACCCATACACGTCGGTATAAGTGTAGTATCGCACAGAAACCCCGTCAATACAAGGGTTTCCGTGCGTTTCCGTGTGTAGATATGCGTTGGCGTGCGGTCTGTAGGGCGCAGTTCGCAATGATGAGGTCGGGAGTTCGACTCTCCTCCGCTCCACTTGACGTAAGTCCCGCCGAGTCCGCAAGATACGGACACCCGCCGACGGTCGGCGGAGCGGCCGAACGCACCAAACAGCGCGGTTTCACACCGCGCTGAAGCGTCTCGGAGCTCCGCATGAGACCCCCGTCGCCAGCGCTTCCCCCCACAGTCCAGATCGAACAGTTCCGCCACGCGCTCCCGCCGCGCCCCCGGCTCCCCCGGCTTCCCCGCGAGAAGCACGCCCGGGTGCCCTTGTACCGGCGGCGCAGGGGCTCGCCCCACGCCATCGTCACCCTCACCGACTCGGCGACCGGCAAGCGCCGCGACTACTGGCTGGGCGAGTTCAACACGCCCGCCAGCCGCGAGCTGTACTTCCGCCTCATCGCCGAGTGGGAGGCAGGCGGGCGGCGCTTCCCCGAGGTATCGACCGCGCCCAGGCCCGGCGCGGCGTCGGCGCGGCTGGTGGCCGACACCGGCGCGCAGGGCACCGCGCCCGCCGTCCCCGGCGGATGGCACCAACCCGAGACCCGCTCCCGGCGGGTCGCGCGCCTCACCGCCGCGCCCGAGCACGACCGCAGCATCAGCGGGCTGGTCCGCGCGTACTGGGCGTGGGCCAAAACGTACTACAGCGGCTCGTGCGCCGGCGGGGTCCGCCTGGCGCTGCGCGTGCTCCGCGAGTGCTACGGCTCGGCCGACGCCGCCGAGTTCGGGCCCAACGCGCTCCGCATCGTCCGCGAGGCCATGATCCGCGGCCGCGACGACGGCGAGCGCCCGCGGCGGCCGTGGTGCCGCAAGACCGTGAACACCCGCACCGGCCACATCTGCCGGATGTTCCGCTGGGCGGCGTCGCGCGAGCTGGTGTCGCCCCAGATCTACCTGGCGCTGCAGTCCCTCCCGCCGCTCAAGCGGGGGCGCTGCGCCGCCAGGGACCACGACCCGATCAGGCCCGCGCCCCAGGACCAGATCGACGCGGTCCGCCCGCTCGTCAGCCGCCAGGTCCGGGCCATGATCGACCTGCAGCTATTGACCGCGGCCCGCCCGGGCGAGATCGTGACCATGCGGGGCTGCGACCTCGACACCACCGGCCCGGTCTGGTGCTACCGCCCCCGGACGCACAAGAACGCCCACCGCAACATCGAGCGCGCCATCTGGCTGGGCCCCGCGGCCCAGAAGGTGCTCGCCGAGTTCCTCGACCGGCCCGCGCACCAGCCGCTGTTCAGCGCCGCCGAGGCCGAGATCGAGCGCCGCGCCCGCGTGCACGCGCGCCGCAAGACCCCGCTCTCCTGCGGCAACCGGCCGGGCTCGAACCTCAGCGACGACCCCGCGCACACGGTGGGGGCCGCGTACACGCTCGCCAGCTACCGCCGCGCCATCGAGCGGGCGTGCGACGCCGCGTTCCCGCCGCCCCAGCACCTGCGGCCCCGCCGCGCCGGCAAGTGGCGGCTCGAGTCCGAGCTTGAGCTGCAGGCCAGGCTCTCGCCCGCGCAGCGGGCCGAGCTCAAGGCGTGGCGCGACGCCCACCGTTGGCACCCCAACCAGCTCCGGCACAACGCCGCGACCCGTATCCGCCGCGAGTTCGGGCTCGAGGCCGCGGCGCTGGTGCTCGGCCACGCCAGCGCCACCATCACCGACGCGGTGTACGCCGAGCGCGACCAGGCGAAAGTGGCCTCAATCGTTCAGCGGGTGGGTTAGCGTTGATTCTGCCCGCTGGGGCGCATCCAATTTGGTGTCAAGGAGCACCGCCATGGCGGCCCGCAAGAGCTGGCTTCACAGGCTAGAGAGCACGCTGACGGCCGTGCGCCGGCTGGGCGAGAAGTTCCGCAACGACCGCGCCGCCAACCTCAACGCTCTACTTCCGCCGCTGGACTATTCGACCGCCACCGCCGAGGAGATGGCCGCGCGCCGCAAGCTCGAGGAGAGGCTCGAACGCCAGGGACTGCTGCTGTTCGGCCGACCGTGCTCCCTCATTCCCGTGATGACCATTGTTCCGGCCGGTCATGCGGGCTGGCTGGACCTGGCGGCCTCGCCGGTACCGACCCGGCGCTTCAGGCGCGCGCTGACACTCTCCTTTGAGGAGTGGAACGAACCGCCAAAGGGCATCGAACGTTCCTTGCCACTGGTGTGCCAATCACCAGTGTTCCGCGTTCGATCTCCCGCGGCAGCGGCCGAGCGGCCCGGGATGAGCTCCGGCGACGCGCGCCTCGCTCAGTTCTCGTACTACGGCGACCCGTCCGCCCTTGACGCGGTACGCCGCGCCGCCGAGATGGTGGTCGATGCGCACGCGACCGTGCCCGCCGGGCGGCGCTCCGAGAACGGCGAGGGGAATCTTGAGTTCTACGGCCCGTCGTGGACTTCGGCGGCCGCGATGGACCGGGTTACAGCGGTGCTGATGGACATCGGGTGGCGGAAGACGAAGGCGAAGGACGGGCTTGTCACCCACCGAATGGCGTTCTTTGAAGGGCAGGAGGAGATCATCCCGTGCGACTGCGATGATCTTTCCGAAGCCTCAGTCACAGATGTCCTGCTTCGAGCCCGCCGGGAGGACGTACTCGGGATCGTTACTGTTCGCGGCTCGCCCGTCCGGCCGCCTCCGGTCCCGGGCGGGGCGTGGCGAATCACCCAGTCTCTGCTGCTGGACTTGCTTCCGACGCTGGAGTTCCTTCTTCTGCGATGGCGATCGGAACCTGTGCCGCCCGAGGACCTGATCTCGCAAGCAGAAGCAGGTAAGCTCGCGGGGGTCCACGCCAAGACGATACGTGCGTGGCTCGACGAGGGGCGTATCCAGGGATACGGGCCGAAACGCCGGGTCAGCCGGGCGGAGATCGCCCCGCTTGGTCCGGGCCTGCGCAGGCGGGCGGCGCGATCCAAGACGGGCGATGAAAAAAAAAGTCGTTCGCCGTAGGCGCACTTAGGGGCGCACATAATGGGGGCTGCGCGCACATAAGGTACTTGCAAGCAACCCGGCCGTTGGAAACGGATCTAGTGTGTGGTGAAGCCAAAGGAGCCACACGATGTTCTGGACCCAACGCACGCACGCGGACGCTCGCCACACACCCCGCACGCCCGGCTCGCAACGGCCGACGCGCGCAACGGAAATGTTCTGCGAGCAGGAATACCTGACGCTCGGACAGGCCGCCAGGATCGCGCCCGGTCGCCCTTCGACCAACTGCCTGTGGCGGTGGGCGCGAACCGGGGTACTGGCGCGCTCGGGTGAGCGCGTGAAGCTGCAGCACGTTCGAGCCGGGGGCAAGATTCTCACGAAGGCCGCCTGGATCAGCGAGTTCTGCGCCAAGCTGGCTCACGCCGACGCCGCGTACTTCGATTCCAAGCAGGCCGCGGCGCGGGCGCTGCCGCCGCGCGATCAGCGATTTGCGCCGACGGCCGCGAAGGTTGACGCCGCTCGCGCCGCGAGACACGAGGACGGCAAGTCGCTGGACGCCGAGCTCGACGCGGAGGGCCTGTGATGCTCGACGCGGCTCTCCAATACGCGGTGCTTGGTTACTCCGTGTTTCCGTGCTGGCCGGACACGAAGGACCCGATGACGACTCACGGGTTCAAAGATGCGACCACCGATGCTGAGCAAATCAAGAGGTGGTGGAAGCGGACGCCGGGAGCGAACGTGGCGATCGCAACCGACGGGCTGCTGGTTGTAGACGTCGACGGCAAGGACAACAAGTGGCTGTCAGATCAGCCCGACCGCCTTGCCGAGCTCGTTGCATCACCCACCGCCGCTACGCCCAGGGGTGGGAGACACTTCCTGTTTCGACAGCCCGAGGGAAGGCGCGTCTCCATCAGTTCCGGCGATGTGGCGCACCGAATCGACATCCGCGCCGACGGCGGCTACTTGGTCGTTGCTCCTTCGGTCGTGAACAGCAAGGTCTACTCCTGGGCCGGTTGTGACTTCCCGCCGGCGCGGGATGACCTCCCACTCGCGCCCGAATGGCTCCTCGAGGTTGCCATCGAGAAGCCTCGCAAGCAGGCAAGGAGGATCGCTTCGTCACTGCTCAAGTCTCAAGGGCCGATCGCTGAAGGAGAGCGCAACTCGACGCTTACAAGCCTTGCCGGATGCATGCGCCGCCGCGGGCTGGACGAAGCTCAGATCCTCGATGCGCTCCGCGGAATAAACGATCAGCGGTGTAGGCCCACGCTGGGCGACCCAGAACTGCAGTCGATTGCCCGGAGTATCGGGCGCTACCCAGCCGGGCAGAACAACAGCGGTTCGACCGCCCCGAACGATGAGGACCTTCCCGAGATCATGCTCGGCCCCAAAGAACACGCGGTGACCGATGAGATGGTCCGAGCGTTGGCCGCCGACCCCGAGCTCTACCAGCGCGGAGGCACTTTGGTTCGCACCCTGCGGGGCGAAACGACCGGGCAGGTCGGCCGCGCGGCTGGAAGCCTCCGCATTGCCCAGGTCGCGCGCGCGCACCTGCGAGAGCGGATGACGAAATACGCGAACATCGTCAAGCGCATGCCCGACGGTACGGTGAATGCAGCCCACCCGAGTGCATGGTTGGTGCAGGCGGTAGAGGCACGTGGCGAGTGGCCGGGAATCAGAGAGCTGATCGCCGTCTCAGACACGCCATTTCTGCGGCCCGACGGGTCCATTTGCCAAGACCCCGGGTACGACCCCGATACCCACGTGCTCTACCAGCCGACGGTGAGCTTCCCAGAAATCCCGTCCAATCCCACGCTCCAAGACGCCCTGGCCGCCCTCGCCTTGCTCCAGGACCTCGTGTGCGACTTCCGTTTCGAAGCCCCCGAGCACTTCTCAACGTGGATCGCCTCAATGCTCACCGTCGTGGCGAGGCAGGCGATCTTCGGACCGACGCCGATCTTCGTTGTTGACGCCAATGTCCGAGGGGCCGGAAAGGGGCTCCTGCTCCAGATCTCGGGACAGATCGTCCTTGGGCGTGATCTGCCCGTTTCCAGCTACTCCCACGACAACGAGGAGATGCGGAAGAAGATCACTTCCATCGCAATGGCCGGCGACCAGGTCGTTCTCCTCGACAACATCGACACCAAGTTCGGGAACGGCGCCGTCGATCGTGCCGCGACCTGCACCGCGTGGAAAGACCGGCTGCTTGGCAGCAACCAGCAGGTGGACCTGCCACTCACCACAGTCTGGTTCGCGACTGGAAACAACGTCCGCATTGCAGCGGACACCGCCCGCCGCGTTCTGCCGATCCGTTTGGACGTACTGGAGGAACGTCCCGAAGAAAGGACTGATTTTAAGTACCCCGACGTTCTTGGCTATGCGAGACAGAATCGCCCGCGGCTACTTGTCGCTCTATTGACAGCTCTTCGAGCCTACGCCATTGCAGGATTCCCTCGCCGACAGCTTAAGCTTTATGGCTCGTACGAGGCCTGGTCCAACCTCGTCAGGCAAGCCGTAGTCTGGCTGGGCCTCACCGACCCGTGCCAGGGGCGCGACCGTCTCGTGCTGTTCAGTGACACCACGGCGGAGACCCTGTCGCGTTTGATCGATGCGTGGTCCACGTACGACGCGGTTGGCACGGGCATCGTGTTCGCCGAGCTCGTTCAAAACTTGTACCCGCCCGACCGGCTTCACGCGCCAACAGACGAGCCCGCGGTCGCCATGCGGGCCGCCCTTGAGCAGCTTGTTGGAACCCCACCGGGCAAGGCCCCCACAGCGAGGCAAGTTGCCAACAAGATCGCCGCGTTCCGACGAAGGGTCGCGGGCGGGAGATTCTTGGACTTCAACCCAATGGAGTACAACCGCGCTGGGGCGGTGTGGAGGCTTCATCAGGCTCCGTGCGCTGCCGACGCTGCGAGTCTGCGACTCTGCGACTCGGGTTGACAGGCCCCGGCGCTTCCCGCAGACCAGGCCGCTGCGCTCCGGGAGCTGGCCAATCCGATTCGCAGAGTCGCGGAGTCGCTCGGGACGAGTTCCTGACCCGGCCAGGGGCGTTTTTAACGGGGCGAGCAGGAGTGTGTTAGGGTTATCGAGACCATGGTTCTTTAGGGTTGTTTTTCGGTAAAAATCTGTATACTATTGGTAGACAGATGGAGCCGCTAAATTCCAATCTCGCAGAGATCGCCCTTCGGGCTGTTGGTGCCGCTTTGACCGAGCGAGACCCGGCAATGCGATTCCGCATCGTCCTGACTGGGGGCACCGCAGGAATGCTGTCGGGATGGTTCCGCGCGAGTCGGACGACAGCGGATTGTGATGTGCTCGTCGCGAGCGGCGATGCCGACTGGCCGTTCATTGAGGAGGCCGCTCGGGGGATTGCAGACCGCTTTGGTCTGCCGAGAACATGGCTGAATCGTGACGCTTCGAACTACCTCTGCTACCTGCCGCTTGGATGGGAAGCCCGGTGTACGCCGGTCAGGGCGTTCCAGGGACTGGATGTGCTGGCCATCGGCCGGTCGGACCTGATCGCCGCGAAACTCGTCAGTTGCCCGCAAAGGCCTCAGGATCTTGAGGACTTGCGGGATTTGGACCCCACGGACGAGGAATGGAAACGCGCTCTGGAGAACATCGACCGCGTTGAGCGGGAGGATCTTGACGGCCGCAGCTACGAAAGACATCGGGAGATCGCGAGAGGATTACGAGGTGTCGAGTGAATAGCCACGACAATCAATCAGTCGAAGAGCGGTGGGCGCGAGCAGGTGTTCTATTGAGCTGCGAACCCTCGCGCAAGTCGCCGGATCTCGAGCGGTTGATCTGCGATACCGCACAGAGTCTTCCCGGCAACGCGAGGCTCTTGCCCCTGGTCGCAACCTGGCTTGCACGGCACGGCAAGTTGGTCGCTCGCCATCGACTCCGGAGACTGATCTCTCTGGCGCCGCCGGCACACAAGGCCGTCCTTGGCCTCCTTCTTGAATCAGCGATCTCGCACGGCGCACCTCGCACGCTCCGGCTAGCTCTGTCCGCATGCACCCCGGCGTCAGGGGAGGGACCCCTGTTCTCCATTAGCCGCTCCAATTCCGTCCTTGCGTCCGTGGCTCGGGATACCGCATCACCAGTTTCCAAGAGATGGGGCGTGTGGGCGCCGGAAGTTGAACTCAAGGACGATGCGGTCCGGCCGATCTCATGGATTCTTGAAAATAACCCCGGGTTCAGGCATCGCCTCATCCGCAAGGGTGATCTGAGATGCAGCATCGTTGAAGCTCTCCGACTTGACGCTGACAGACACGCTCAATCGGAATCACAGCTCGCACGGTTGGTGGGCGCCACGCGAGTCAGCGTACGTAGAGCACTGGAGGCTCTCGAGGCCGAAGGCGTCGTTCGAGTTAACAAGGACGAGGCGAGAGATCACCCGGTTGTCCTTCGGCGAGCCGCGTGATCGCATTCGCGCGCCGGGTGGAACTGTGCATTCCCATACAGGCTAGATTGCGAATATTGCGTTTATTGCCGTGGACGTGAAAGCGGAATTTGGTGTAGAAACGATTCCTCTCGCGATGAGCTTGGTAGAATTCTCCGACCGTGATATGGAACGCGAGCGTGGCTCGCAGTACCGGCCGCCGGCCGTGCCAGCACCGAGATGAAGGGTCAGCGCGGTGATTCGTTGGCGTAGCCGGAGCAGGCCATGCACGTTGAGCTTCGCACGATTGCGGACATCAAGCCCTACGACCACAACCCCCGCCGCAACGACGGCGCGGTGGAGGCGGTGGCCAACTCCATCCGTGAGTACGGGTTCCGCCAGCCGATCGTGGTCGATGCGGACGGCGTGATCGTCGTCGGCCACACGCGGTGGAAGGCCGCGCAGAAACTCGGCATGAGCGAGGTGCCGGTGCACGTGGCCCGTGAGCTCACGCCCGAGCAAGCCCGCGCGTACAGGATCGCCGACAACCGCACGGCGCTCATCGCCGAGTGGGACGAGGACCTGCTGTCGAGCGAGCTGGCGGCGCTCAAGGCGCTCGACGTCGATCTGAGCATGCTTGGCTTCGACGACGCGGAGCTGCAGAACTACCTCAACCCGCCCACGACCGTCGGGCTCGTGGACGAGGACGACGTGCCCGAGCCGCCCGACGAGGCGACGACCAGGCCCGGCGACCTGTGGGTGCTCGGGCAGCACCGGCTGTTGTGCGGCGACTCGTCGAAGGTTGAGGACCTGGACCGCCTGCTCGCGGGCGCGGCGATCAACTTGTGCAACACCGATCCGCCGTACAACGTTCGTGTCGAGCCGCGCTCGAACAACGCCATCGTCGCGGGCCTGTCGTCGTTCTCGCTGGCCAGGAGCAAGTCGAAGGGGGACCACGACCCCCACGACGCCCACGACCAGCAGTCGGCCGACCTGAACAGGTACCCCGAGAAGGGCAAGGCCACGCACAAGAAGCTCCGCGCCAAGGACCGGCCGCTGGCCAACGACTTCGTGAGCGACGAGGAGTTCGATCGCCTGCTCGACGCGTGGTTCGGCAACATCGCGCGGGTGCTCGTGCCCGGCGGCGCGTTTTATGTTTGGGGCGGCTATGCGAATCTCGGCAATTACCCGCCGTTCTTGAAGAAGCACGGCCTGTATTTCAGCCAGGGCATCGTCTGGGACAAGTTGCATCCAGTGTTGACGAGGAAGGATTTCATGGGCGCGTTCGAGCTGGCGTTCTACGGCTGGCGCGAGGGCGCGGGCCACCGCTACTACGGGCCGAACAACGAGACCGACCTGTGGCATGTGAAGAAGGTCAACCCGCAGGCGATGTGCCATTTGACGGAGAAGCCTGTCGAACTGGCCCGCCGCGCCATCGAGTACTCGTCCAAGCCCGGGGAGAACGTGCTCGACCTGTTCGGCGGTTCGGGCTCGACGCTCATGGCGTGCGAGCAGGCGGGTCGGAGGGGGTTCCTCATGGAACTCGACCCGCTCTACTGCGACGTGATCGTGCAGCGGTGGCAGCAGTTCACGGGCAAGAAGGCGGAGCGTGAGGCCGCCAGCGGGGCGTGATCGCGTTCCCGACCGGGGTCTTTGACCCCTCCGGAGGTGGCAACCAATGTCATCCGTGGGAGGCGGACAGCTCGAGCCCAAGCAGGAGCAGGCGCTGGTCGCACTGCTCACCGAGCCGACCTTCAAGAAGGCGGCCGAGGTCGTCGGCATTGCCGAGCGGACCATCCACCGATGGCTGGAGGAGCCGGCTTTCGGGGCCGCCTACCGCAAGGCGAGGCGGCAGGCGTTCAACCAAGCCATCGCCGCCACCCAGCGGTACGTGCCCGTGGCCATCCAGGCGCTCACGAAGATCACCGTGGATGAGTCGGCTCCCCACTCGGCCCGGGTCTCGGCCGCCAGCGCCATCCTCAAGTTCAGCCGCGACTCGATCGAACTCGACGACCTGGCCGAGCGGATCGGGCACCTCGAGGCCCAGCTCAACGACCGGGCCGGGCCGCCCGGAACGGAGCGTGCGGCGTGAGCACCGTTTCCGGCCTGCATCGGAGACTGCGGCGGCTCGAACGCTGCGGGGGCCTGTCCCCCCTGTGCCCGCGCTGCCGCGGGGAGGGTGACTTCCGCGTCGTGCTCGTGCACGCCGCGCTGGACATCGTGGAGCGCCGGGGCTGCGAGCGTTGCGGCAGGCTGCGGAGCGTGCGCCGCGAGGCCATCATCACGGGAGGTGGCTCATGGCGCTAAAGGCCAGCATCCGCTCGCTCGAGCGCCGCGTCGCCAAGGCGTTCCCGCCCGCGGCCTGCAACTGCCCGTGGTGCATCGTCGTGGGCCGGGACGAGCCCAGGCCGCCGCCCTTCTGCCCGCGCTGCGACAAGCAGCGGGTGGTCATCGTCGTGCACTCGGACACCTTCAACCGGCGGAGTGAGGTGGAAGCATCATGAGCGTGCGAGCGTCCCTGCGGTCGCTGGAGCGCCGCGTGGCCCGGGCCATGCCGGTGGCGGCGTGCCCGTGCGTGAGCGTGGTGCTGCAGGACCCGGCGCTGCCGCCCGAGCCCCCGGTGTGCCCGCGCTGCGGCAAGCACCGGCTGGTCATCGTGCTGGAAGACGAGTTCGAAGCGCCGCCCGCCGCGGCGGGCGGTCGAGCGTCATGAACGCCAGGCGAGTCATCAAGAAGCCGAGGCGGTGGGTGGCCGCCAAGCACCCGCTGGTGGTGCTCGTCTGGTGGGCGCTGGTGGGCGCTGGTGGCCGCGTGCACGTGCTCGACGTGTGAGCCGGTGGTGACGGCGACGGCCGCCGACGTTGGGCCGACGGGCGTCGGAGGCCGGGAGGGACCGACGGGCGGGGGCGACGCCCGGGCCGCAACCGCGGCCAACGTCGGGCGACGGGCGGGGACCGCCGTTGACCACGGCCCCGCGGCCGCGACAGGCTCGTTTACACCGTAAAGTCGTAGGCGGGGAATCCCTTGGTCGAGGTCATCTGGGAATCACGTACCGAATCTCAAGAGATGCCCCGTTGCCCTTGGGCGGGGAATGCAGCTCTTTATCGCCAGGCTTAATGTTCGCTCGCATCACGGCGCAGCACCCCGGCATCCGATGGCTCGGGCCTGGGTAGCCGCCGACACTTCTGTGCAGGTCTCCCGCCGTGACGGTGAGGCAATCGACCCCGATGGCTTCTGCCTCCGCAAATCGCCGGTTCAATTCGCTTTGAAACTCATGTGCGTTCATGACTGCGACTCCAGGCCCGTGTTCAGACCGAGTTGGCAGAGAGCGGAAAGGGTACCGCGTTACTCCAATGCCTCGATCCGCTTGCGGGAAAGGTCGCGGGCTTCGGATACCGTGTTGCAGGTGAGCAGCAGGTCCAGCATCGCCCACACGCGGCCGCTCGGGTATACGGCCCCGTTCTTGACGGTCTTAGCGGGTGCGATCGGTGGCCCGAGGTGGAATAGAAAGTGTGGACATGTCGTCGGCATGCGCATGTCCGGAACAACGTCCTTCAAACTGTGGAAGATCTCCCATCGGTCCACGTGGCAGATATACCTCAGCTGGCCGCCGAAGCGGAATCCAATGTAGTTGGGTGGCTCTTTCGGGCAGCCCTCTCCGACGGGGTTGAAGTAGATTCGCCGTTGTTCGACCATCTCACGCCAGGTGATCGGAGACCAGTCGGGCCGTCCATCGCTCAATGAGACGACGTACACCATGTTCGACTGCTGGTTTTGCATACCGTTTATCCGTCTCAGATAAGTTGCCAGTTCAACTCGCAGCCGCCGTTCGGCATGGTTGCCGCCGCGGCCGACCGCCATCGCCTC
>JAJVHS010000008.1:0-1755 GCA_022072615.1 Phycisphaerales bacterium | reverse complement strand
ATCCGAGCGATCGCTCGGGCCGGGCGAGACCACCCTGTTCCAGGTGGATCCATCGAACGTCCATGTGTCACCGTACTCGCGCTCGTCGCACGCGCAGGGGTGCAGCAGGTGCCGGGGCTCCAATCGTCACAGTCGAAATACCCGTAGTTGACCCCGTACGCTTGTCCAGGTCCGGAGTCCTCAGGATGACCCGGCCCGAAGGGCCAGTATTCGAGCGGTTCCCCCGTGATCCATCGCCAGCCGCCGTCCGGCTCGCTGTAGTCGGGTGCACTCAAGTCTTGATAAATACCGAAGTAGGCGATCAATCCAACGTCGCGCCATCCCAGCGCGCCGTCAAGAAACGCCCGCTCCTGCTCGCTGGTTACGGTGACGAGATGGCCGCCAACGGCCTCGCACCACTCCTGGGCCGCCTCCCACGTCTGGAGTGATGTCGGATAATTCTCGTACCAGTGGCCGTTGCCGCCATCCTCCTGACGCCACTGGATAGGCTGTCCCAGAGCCATTGCGGACAAAACGGCAACGGTCACGCATGAAGCAGTGAACTGTGGACTCCCCATCGGTGTACTCCTTTGGATCTGCATTCCCCCACGAAGACGGAGCAGTCTCCGGAAGATGGACAGGATTTCAGGCCACTCGCAAGAAATAGCGGAGATCATGTCCTGAACAAGGTACCCGCCCCGTTTACCTCTGGATGCACGCCGGTTGCACGCCCATCTCCGCGCTGCCAAAATGGTGGGGTAGACCCCCGCGGTGCAAGAACTCTGATCGATGCGCCGCGGGTTCCGGGTGGTTGTTTCCGGTGACAGAGCCGCCTGGCGACGTTACCGGGAACGTGTGGGCGAGATCGATGCAAACTGCGGGCGAACCAATGAAGCGCGGGCTGTCGGAGGTGCTGGAAGAGTCCTATCCGGCTCTTCGGCGGATTGCTGTGGCGAAGGCTCGCACAAAAGGTGTGGAACCGAGTTCGCTCGTCCACGACACAGTGTGTCGGCTGCTGCGAATGCCCGATCCTCCGACGAACCCGGCCGCGATCGAGGGTGTGGCGTGGCAGTTGATGGATTGGATCGTGATGGACCGGCTGCGAGCCGACCGAGCCCGGAAGGAGCGAGAGCGCCGCGAACAGCACGTCGCGAAGGACGGTGCTGGCCTCCCCTCGACAGGCACGCTGGATGCCATCTATCAAAGCGTGCGAAGACTCGCCGAACTGGACCCCAGGAAGGCGGAAGCGATTCTGTTGTGGTCGGTGTCGGAGATGTCGTTGGATCGCATCGCGGGACTCTTGAACGTGAGCTCCAAGACGGTTCAACGCGATATTGAGTTTGCGAAGGCCTGGCTCGCCGCGAACTTGACGCCGCGTGCGATGGCCCCGGGTTCCTCCACGCACCGCGTCCCGGAGTCGCAGTCGTGAATGCCGCTCTGTTTACACGTCTTGAGCAGGCATACTCGGAAGGAATCAACGCAGCCCAACATGAACGTGACCGGCTGGTGATGGAACTTGGAGGCGACGATTCGGAAGCGGGCTCGACGCTCAGATCGATGCTCAGCGCGACCCCCGCGGCTGCCGAGTCCGTGGTCGAGACGTTACGGCAGGCGGCGCGCGCCAACGACGAATGCCCGGTGATGATCGACCGATACCGGATCACCGCCGCGCACAGCACCCCCAGCATGACCTTCACGAACCGGGTGCGTTTGCGTCCGGCCCGGGAAACAAAGTGCGCGCTGGCGCTGGTGACCTCCAGGCCCGTGCCGTCGGCG
>JAJVHS010000038.1:11246-44370 GCA_022072615.1 Phycisphaerales bacterium | reverse complement strand
AAGGGTTGGGCAGTGGCCAACCTGCAAATGCCACCGGCGACGACAAGCAACCAAGGATTTTGCAGGACCATGAAACCTAGTGTACGCTTGGGGAGCATTCACCGCAAGCCTTTTTTCAAGGCGGGACGCATGGCCATCAATCGTTGGGTCAAGTTGAACAATGGGATCTCGACAAGTCTGCCAGCGTTGCCGGTTAGCTTCTCTCGAGGAATAGCCACGGTTGACGAGTCCGGCCAGGCCGTGGCGAGTAACGCTCCGCGTTACTCAAGACCAAAGATGATATGTGGAGCACCCAAACTCACGGCGTTCTCGGCCGAGTCTCAGACGCTGAACGGAATGGCGGCCTGGGGTGGCAGTTGGCGAAATGGCGATCCCTGCCTTGTGATCTTCAACCGACAGACGCTTTCATTATCCACAATGTCGATCTATACTTCCGAAACAGGCAACGCCCCGACACTCTACCGCTCGGCGAGTCTGAACAGAACCATCGGTACAACATCCGTGGTGGATTTATTGTCTTGGGAAAACTCAACTGTCTGGGCGGAATTTCCTCTTTCCATTTGCGTTGCTGACGGACTGCTCACCGCTGCCTGTACGAGCCAAGACATTAGTTTGCCAACGCCGAAGCAACGCGCAGCGTCATTGTGCTGGTGGAACGACACGACCGGCCATGAGCGATGGGAGTTGTGTACCAACGGACGCCTTGCAATCGAGATCGGTGCTACCGACGACAATCGCCCACGCGGGTCTGCTTGGATGCTCACCGGGCCGTGGTGCCTGGACAGGAACTCGGGAGCGATCGAGACATGTTTCCTCGCCTGGACCGACTACCGCGCCAAGGCTCTGAACTCAGCGGACACCGAGCCTCGCGGCGGTGTCTTCAGCATCGCTCAGGCGACCCGTTCGAGCGGTTCCGCGCCGTGGACGACCGCGCCCGTGAGTCAAGTCGTGTATCGAGTCGGGTTCGCCGATTATGTGCCTTCGACCGACCCCACGAATGGAACTCCGCGCGACGAGGGCATGCACTGCCACAACGGCGCTGTGCTGCCCAAGCCGGGCGGTGGCATTGTCACCGTCCTGTCGATCGGCGATTCGACGACGAACAACCGGCTCGTCAAGTTCGAGCGGAGCGACCTGAACTACACGGCCGGCGAAGCGCCCGTCCCGACCATCAACCAGTATCCCGTGCAGTCGGCCACGAACAACGGCTGGACGACGTACGAGGACCGTGAAGGGCAGCGCCGACGTATCCACTTCCCCGACGGCGCAACCGCCGTGTCCGGATCGGGGAACACCAAGTATCAGCACTCGTCTTTCGCGAACATCGACGCGAGCTTTGCCGCCGACACGCCGCTCAGGTACGGCACGTTTCCAGTCTACGGGAGCACCGCTCGCATCACGGGAAAGGACGGGAGCGACGTCATCATCCTGAGCACGGCGGTCACGCCGGATGCCTCAAACAAGATCTACGGCATGATCGCGCCCGACAATTCCTCGCAGGTCATTTCGCACGCGCCGCTCGCCGCAACCGACCACGTACTCATGGGCAGCGATGAGAGCATGGCGATGCTCTACCGCGCGAAGATCACCGACGCCGCAAAGACGGTCCGTCTGGAACACGTGTGGGGCGTTCCGCCCGAGATGCTCGGGTACAAGCGCGTGATCGTGATCACCGACCCCGTGCCGCTGTGGTTCGACTCGAACGCATCCCGCGATGTGGTAGCCAACTGGAACGTGTTCCTGATCGTGTGTGCTAAGCCGCGGCAGGGGCAGCACTACATCGCGAGCGTCCACCCCGGCAACCTGACTCTTTGGAACCAGACGGCCACGGCAAGCACCCTGCTGTATTCGATCGACGGCGCCGGCGACGCCGGAGCGCCGTGGGGAGACTTGTTTCTTACCGAGGAAGATCCGGGATCATGGACGCCCGTGGCCTTCTACGGCACGGACGCGATCTACATCCCGTTGCGGCGCGGCGCCGGCGGGCTGGCTTCGATTCCGATGCCCGTGACCAAGGTCGCTCAGCCGCTCTGCATCGGTGGAGGAATCGACGCGAATCACCTGCGCCAAACCACACCGAGCGGCGTTCCATCGATCGACCAGATTGATCCCCAAGGCGGGACCAATGACGTCGATCCGGTTTCTTCGTCAGACTTGGCAACGCTCGGCGTTACGCCGCCACCATCCCTCGGTCCGGTGATGCGATTTACCGCCACGGACCACAGCTACCTTGGCATCTACCAGATGACCGACACCGTTGTCACCGCGCCGGCATCGATGCGGATTCCGCTCTGGCTGTACGTGCTCCCGCCCGCCGAGAATCCATCAAACCCGAACACACCGCCGTACGCCGCGACGGGCGGAAGCCTGCGCCTTCGCTTCGGCTGGCAGAACTTTTCGGGTGTCAGCACGATCTCGCCGCCGATCGACGTCTCGTCTGCCTCCGGCCGGGGATGGATTCCGTTCGTGGTGACAACGAACACCCGTCTCTGGCAGGGCGAAACTCCTCCATCATCGACTTTCTCACTCAAGATGCAGGTGTCGACGAACGCCACGGTGTTTGCACGCCAGGACGTGCTGATTGCGTTCGATGGGGTCGTAATGGCCTCCGCGGAACCCGAGAACCCGGGGCAGCCGCTTCGGATCGCCAATTCGACGCCGGACGAGAAGTTCACGGTGAGCGGATGGGGGTGCGGGAACCAATACACCTTTTACATCGCCGCTCGCATCCCGGAGACCGGATCAGACATCTGCACGGCGACCAATGGGTGGCCGCTCTTCGACACGGCGGCGCCCGGCACGACGGGGCGCGTGCTTCTGACGCTGTGGGAGAGCAGCAGTAAATACTTGAAGCTCATCCTCGACAGGCGCCCCAAGCTTGTCAGTGATGCCGCGAACGGCCACGAGGTCGCGGAGAACCGGCTCGTCCTCGTCGATCATCAGAGCAACTACGCCGTGCTGGAGGGCCCAACTTCAACGGTCGACACGGCGTTTCGTCAGCCCTTCTTGTTTCTCAAGGGGCGTC
This sequence comes from Phycisphaerales bacterium, assembly GCA_022072615.1. Taxonomy (GTDB): domain Bacteria; phylum Planctomycetota; class Phycisphaerae; order Phycisphaerales; family UBA1924; genus JAEUJB01. Next base: position 41,345 of record JAJVHS010000038.1, on the reverse strand, counting down.
AAGTCTTGATCGGCGTGTGCTACGACACGAGTATCGGCACCAGCGGCGGATACCGCGTGTGGGCATCCGTGGGCGGTTCCGAAGTGGCGAGCGCCGAGTTTCCCGGTCTTCAACAAGTCAAACCGACGACCGTGCAGACGGGCGATCAGAACAAGACAAACGTCGATCCATCGCAACTCTTTGTCATCGCGGCGGACAACAGCAACCCGACCACGCTCGCGAACGGCAAGGCCGCTCTCGAAACGCTGAGCTTCTGGCCATAGAGCCACCGTCCCGATTCCGGACGGACTTCAATCTTCCGCAGGTCCGCAGCCCGCTCGTATTGGGTCCACTAGAATCGCCCATGGCCAGCGTCGTGTTCTACTTCCAGGTCCACCAGCCGTACCGCCTCAAACGCTACTCGGTGTTCCACACCGATCCGTTCTATTTCGACGACGCCAAGAACGCCGAGATCTGCCGCAAGGTGGCCGACAAGTGCTACCGGCCCGCGACGGCGATGATCCTGGACCTGGTCCGCAAGCACAAGGGCAACTTCCGCGTCAGCTACGCCATCACCGGCGTGGTGCTCGACCAGATGCAGGCCTGGTGCCCGGACGTCATCGACCTGTTCAAGGCCCTGGCCGACACGGGTTGCTGCGAGTTTGTCGGCGAGACGTACTGCCACTCGCTCTCGTTCCTCTACAGCAAGCAGGAGTTCCGCGAGCAGGTCGAGATGCACACCGCCAAGGTGCAGCAGCTCTTCGGCCAGACGCCGCGGGTGTTCCGCAACACCGAGCTCATCTACAGCAACGAGCTGGCGGCGTCCCTGGCCGAGATGCGGCTGCCAAGCGGCGAGCCGCGATTCCTGGGCGCCCTGTGCGAGGGCGTGGACCGCCATTTGCAGTTCCGGTCGCCCAACTACGTGTACCGCCCGCCCGAGATGCCCGGGCGGGATCTCAAGTCGGTCGGCGGCCGCCCCTTCGGGCTGCTGCTCAAGAACTACCGCCTCAGCGACGACATCGCGTTCCGCTTCAGCAACCGCGGATGGGCGGAGTGGCCGCTGACGGCGGAGAAGTTCGCCAAGTGGGTGCACCAGATCAACGGCGACGGCTTCCTGTGCAACCTGTTCATGGACTACGAGACCTTCGGCGAGCACCAGTGGGCCGAGACGGGCATCTTCGAGTTCCTCAGCAAGCTCCCCGAGGCGGTGTTCGACATCGCGCCCGGGCAGAACCACTTCAACACCGTCTCCGAGGCGCTGCAGCGCTTCGACCCGGTGGGCGTCTACGACGTGCACGAGTACATCTCGTGGGCCGACACCGAGCGCGACCTGACGGCGTGGCGCGGCAACGCCATGCAGTGGAACGCGCTGGAAGAGACGTACCGGCTCGAGCACGAGATCAAGCGGCGGCTGGCGGAGGCGACACAGCGCGGCGACGCGGCCCTGGCCAAGCACCTGGGCTACGTGCTGGGCGACTGGCGCAAGCTCACGACCAGCGACCACTTTTACTACATGTGCACCAAGTACTTCGCCGACGGCGACGTGCACAAGTACTTCAACCCGTACGACTCACCATACGACTCGTACATCAACTTCATGAACGTGCTCGACAACCTGCGGACGCGGCTGTCGGGGCCGCCCGCGGCGGGCCTGGGCGCGCCGGCGGCGCACGCGATGGCGTGAAAATGAAGAACGCCGGTTTCCCGGCGTTCTTCGGAACAGATCATCAGTCAGCGCCACTCAGCGGCGACGGCGGCCGGCCACCAGGCCGGCGAGGCCGACCAGGCCCAGGGAGGCCGGGGCCGGAACGGGCGAAGCCCGGAACGCGATGGTCGCGTCGTTGAAGCCCGACGGGATCGCATCCGAGCGGAAGTCGACGTTGTGCGTGCCGGCGGGCAGGATGAACGTGCCCTTGCTGAACTCGATGCGAGCCCAGGCCGCGTTCGGATCGCCTTCAAAGAACCCGGGATCAAAGGGATCGGTGGTGTAGAACGACCACTCGGGCTGGTCGGGGGTCGAGCCGACGTAGCCACCGTCGACGAACACGCTGAACTCGTCGCCGATGACGAACAGGTCGGTCACGTCGAGCGACACCGGCAGGGCCGAGGTGTAGCTCCAGGGGCCGCTGAAGAGCGAGCCGACCGAGATGAACTCGTCGAGCACGGTCCAGGAACCGTCGAGCGGGAGCACCGCCCGGGTGCCGTAGACCGGGTCGGTCGCGACCGGGGACTGAGTGCCCGCCACCGCGGAACCGGCGGTGAGCGCAACGACAGCGGCGAAGCCAACAATCTTCATCTTTTACTCTCCTCGAGTTCGGAACCCCAACATTCGACGGGATTGCGTATCCCGCCGGGAAACACTCCCCTCCCATGGGGAGTACCTTCTCAGTGTATCAGTGATTCTACTTGGGTAAAGTTCCTCATCAATAATTCTGATTGAAGATCGGGAATTCGATTAATGTTTACGGATCGATATATCTTGTATGTGCTGGGGGACATGAGCTCGCGGTCCTATGCTGCGCGCACACGTCGGGGTGGGGTGGCAGAGCGGTTGAACGCGCCGGACTTGAAATCCGGTATGCCCGTCAGGGCATCAGGGGTTCGAATCCCCTCCCCACCGCTTTCGTTGCACGGGCGTTCGGCCGGTCATCTGGCCGGGGCCGCAAGCACGACCCTCAGGTGATCGGCGGGATTGAGCGCGTTGAGCAGGTCGGGCCCCTGCACGAACGTGCCGCGGCGGGTGATGAGCGGCGCCAGCTGCACCGACGCGGACTTGAGCAGGTGGATGGCGCCGGGGAAGTCCTCGCCGCGGACGCCGCACAATTCGACTTCCTGGCGGAGGACCGCGGCGGTGATGTCCCTGGCGGGCGTCACGCACGCGGGCTCTTCGCAGGCGCGCGTCACGAGCACCCGGCCTCTGGGGCGAACGAATTCGAGCGCGGTGATGAGGCTGGCGGCGCTGCCCGCGGTCTCGATGACCAGGTCCTGGTCCTGTCGACGTCCCGCCTCGTTCAAGGGGCGGTGGCGGAGGCCCCACTTCTCGCAGACCGCGGAGGCGACCGGCCCGGCGGTGAGCATCCGCACCGTCTCCTTGCGGCGCCAGAGCAGGAGCGCGACGAGCAGGCCCTCGGCGGTATCGCCGAGCACCGAGATGAAGGGGCGGGTGTTTCCGGGGACGGTGCCGGCGATGTGGACCGCCGCGGCGACGGCCGGCGCGAGCACGGCCTCGTCGTCGGAGACTGAGGGGGGCACTTCCAGCAGATTCGCGGCGGCGATGGTCAGCAGCTCGGCGCAGCAGCCCGGCCTGGCATCGCCGAGCGTGACCCGGCTCCGGCAGTGAGCCGACAGCCCGGATCGGCAGCGATCGCAGACGCCGCAGGAAGCGTGGGCGGATCCGACGACGCGCTTCCCGACGAGCGATGCGCCAACGGTCCGGCCCGGCGCCGGCTCGACGCGTTCGACGACGCCGACGAACTCCCGGCCGATGACGGTTCCCGACCGGGCGCCGCCGGCCGAGGGCAGCTCGCCCGGGCCGAGGGCCATTCTCAGCGGGCGGACGAGCGCCTCGCCGGGAACGGGCTCCGGCGACGGAACCTCCCGCAGGGCGGCCGCGCCGGCATGAACGACGAGTGCCTTCACAACGGGCTCCGGGACAGATCGGGCGGTGCGGAGTCGGGCATCGGGATCGCTCACTCGATGACGATGGCCTTGTTGAGCCGAGTACTGCCCCCGACGTCCTCGACGGTGACGTAGACGCGCTGGCCGCGGAGCTGGACCGACCGATCGTAGTGGAACGTGCGGACCGCCACCGCGCCGGGCTGGAGGTTGGTCATGACCGAACGCTGCCGGGCCTGGGTGGGCGCGAACGCGGTCAACTGGAGATCCAGGGGCTGCTTGCCGCGGTTGGAGACGTACGCCTCGACAACGACGTTCTGCGACCGGTCGACCTTGGCCGAGAGCTGGACGTCGAGCATCGACGAGCCCAGCTCGACGTCGCGGTAGATGCGCAGCGAGCCCAGCGCCTGGTCTGAGGCGGCGTCAACATCGAGCACGAACTCCTTGATGCCCGCCTCTTCGCCGGGGCTGAAGGAGAACTCGATCGGGATGCGCTCGTTCTTGCCGGGATCGACGATGATCCTGGCCTGGCGGGGCGAGACGCGCCAGCTTCGATCCCGGCGCGAGTCGGGCTCTTCCACGCCGCCGGGCTTGACGACGCGGACCTTGACCTCGATCGGAACCGGCCAGGGGTTGCTGAGGACCACCGCGTGCTCGTGGCTGCCGTCGCTGGCCTCGATCACGGGTGGGTCGATACGGACGCTGGCCTGGAAGAGCGCAAGCCGCGGGTCGACGCCCTCGATGATGACCGGCTCGTCGGTGAGCTTCATGACAACTTCGGGCGTGCGCCCCGGAGCCAGGCGGGTGATCCGCAGGGCCGCGCCGGGCGAGTCGCTCTGGTCCAGGGGGTTGGAGAAGATGTCGAAGGCCTTGATATCCGACGCGCCCAGGTAGGCTCGGAAGTTGGTGGACATGTCGCCCTTCTCATTCCAGGCGATGACGAGCCCCTGGTCGGTCGAGTCAAGGTCTCCGTCGGGTGCGAAGACGAGGGCGCGCTGGCCGGGCGCCGCGGGCAGTTCGCCCACGAACCTTCTGCCCGCGAGGCGCGGGAGCAGGGTGGCCAGGACACCGAGCTGGGGTCCGGGGCAGACCTTGGTGCGCTGCTCGGGCGTCCACTCCCACGGCTCGAGCACGGCGACCGATGCCCGCGGATCGTGGCCGAACACGCGCCAGAACTCGACGATGCGGCGTGCGGCGTCGGCGGCGGTTTCGCGGCCCGAGTGGCGGTCGTCGGGCCGGCAATCAAGCACGATCGCGTAGTCGCCCAGCCTGGAGAGTGCCTTGAGGGGCGGGGTGGTGGCCTCGGGACCGATGCCCAGGGCGGCGGCGACCGACGAGATCGCGGTGGCGGGCATGTCGCGCGGGAGCAGGATGCGGAGGGAGGAATCGCGCGGCAACTGGTCGAGCATCGCGGGCGAGATGGCCAGGTCGGTGCGCCACGGCACGCAGAGGATGGGGCCGGGCACCAGCCGCTCGAATACGCGGACGACGGAGGACAGGGTGCGCTTGCGATCGGCATCCCAGAAGACGCGGTCGTCCCACGGTGGTCCGACTTCCCATCGGCGGATGCTCTGGCCGAAGCGGTCAAGGTAGCGATCGAGGTAGGGGCTCCAGAGCTCGGGCCCGCGGCGCGCGAGTTCCCAGGGGTCGTCGGGGTCTACCCGCGCGGCCTCGGCGAGTTCGCGGGGGACGCGCGGCATGCTGAGGGTGACCTGGCGGCCGCGGTCGAGCAGACGGGTCACCAGCGACGGCGGCGTGGAGGGATCCGCGGAGTACGGCGTCTGGAGCAGCCCTTCCCATACCGGGACGGTGACGGCGCCGACGCCGGTGCGGTCAACGAGGTCGGGCAGCACGGACTGGAGCTGATCGTGCGGGTCGGTGGCGATCAGCTCGAATCGCCGCCAGTCGGTGAAGGTCCCGGCGAGCTCGCGGCCGATCGACGGGTCGACCGAAGGATCGGCGTTCTGGCGCCAGAGGAAGTCGACGTACGAGCGCGCCAGAACGTTGGCGTCGGCGCGGACGGTGAGCGTCGCCCGGTACCAGCCCAGCGCGGAGATCTTCGGACGCCACGAGGCCAGGGTGCGGCCGGAGGTCAGCGGGCGCGACTGGCGATCGACAACCGTGCCCTGGGAATCAAAGACGGCGACCTCGGCCACCAGCTTCTCGCCGGTGAGATCGCGGACGAGGTAGTTGATGTCGGGCGCCGTGGGCGCCACGAAGATGTTGGCAGGCGCGGGCGTCGAAATCTCGATGCGCGGGAGCTGCGAGACGGTGATGTCGTCGAACCAGGCGGCGCCGGAGAAGTCCTCCTGGAAGACCTGGCGGGCTCCCAGCTCTCTGGGCACGAACTGCTGGGGCTGGAGGAGCTGGAGCTCGATCTGGAGGAACGAGGCGTCGTCGAAATCGCCAGGGATCTCTGCTCGGATCTGCGTCCAGGTGCTGTCGGAGCGGACCAGGTCGCTGGGGCGTTCGCTGCCCTTGACGACCTGGCCGGCGGAGTCGAGGAACCGGGCGACAATGCGGGCGCGGGCGTGGACGAGTCCCTCGGTGCGGACGTACCCGGCGACGACGTAGTCGGCACGCTGGAAGACGGGCAGGACGCCGCGCTCCAGGAGCAGGCTGGTGCTTCCGCCGCGGGTGGGGAGGCGGACGGAGCCCGACCCCGTGTGGGCCGTGGTGTCGTCGAGCTCGGCGGCGTTCCAGATGGGAAAGCCCGGCCGGTCGCGGCCCGCCTGGGGTGAATCCTGGGCGCGGACCCAGTAGACGGGGACGGGCGCGGGGTTGGTGTCGATTTCCTCGAAGTCGAAGGCCCGGGCTTCGCGGTGGGCGAGGCTCGGGCGGCGGTCGGGCCCCGGCTGGGCCGCGCACAGAACGGGCGCAAGGAATGCAGCGCAGGCGGAAGCGGCGCGGAGAATGGTGGCGCGGCGCGCGCCATGACGGATGATGCCGAGCGGACGACGCATCACTCGTGCTATCGGACGGCGCAGGGCCAGACATGCATCCGGTTTTGGCACGCCGTGCTCAAACGCAGCCGTCATGCCAGCTTGTCGCGGGTCGCGGCGAGGCGCCGGGCGGCCGCCTCGAGGATCACGACGGCGATGAGTCCGTACGTCGCCCAAACCCCGATGCAGAGGGTCACGAACTGCAGGGGCGGGTACTGCATCGAGAGGATGTCGAAGCTTTCGCCGCCGCCGAGGTAGACGTAGGAGCCCAGCCGGCTGGAGGCGGTGATGCCCAGCGCGACCGGGTTGGCGCTGAAGAGCGCGCCGACGAGCTGCTCGGCCATATCGGAGTTGCCCGCGATCTCGAAGAACACGGTGACAAAGAGCGGGAGCCCCAGCCAGAAGGACGCCGCGAGGAGGAAGTTGACCACGCTGGCGAGGGTGACGCGGCGGATCACGAGGCTCCAGAAGACCCCGGTGGCGCACAGGATGGCGGCGACGGGTGGGAAGCTGCAGAAGTAGAGCGTCAGGGGCAAGGGCGAGTACATCCCGCCGATGGGCGCGACGACGAGCAGGCAGACCGCCATCACCAGGGGGACCGGCCAGAGACGGGCCATCCCGCCGACGAACTTGCCCCAGATGATGCGGCGCGGGGAGAGGGGCGTGGTCAGGAGCACGTCCCAGGTGCGGGCGTCGCGCTCGCCCCCGATGGTGGGCGTCGTCGAAACGCAGGCGGTCGCGGCGAAGATGAGCATGCTGATGATCGCGACCGCCTGATGAACCAACGGGTCGCTGATCCCGCCAATCCAGTACACCGCTCCGACCACGATGAGCGCGGCCACGGCAATCACGACCAGGCGGGTGCGCGAGCCGAAGGCCGGCTGACGGATCTCGCGCCACAGCACGGGATGGTCGCCGATGACGCGGCTGCGGTGAGCGGTCGGGGTGGGCGTACGGGCGGGTTGAGCGGCGGACTGCGGCCCGGCGGGCGCGGCCGGCTGCGGACTCGCTTTCGCGGCTCGTCGGAGGGCCCGGGCTTCGCGGCGGAGCTCGGCCTTGGTCTGGAACTCGCCGCCGGTGCGCGTGAGGGCCGATCTGAGCGAGATGGTGGTGACGAGCCAGAGCAGGAGCGAGACACCCAGCGATCCGCCGACGCTGAGCAGGGTGATGGAGGCGGGCGTGGCGGCGCCGGTGATCTGCTGGCTGATCGTGAACAAGGCCATCGGCGGGCACATCGACGGGCCGAGCCACGGCGGGGTCGGGATGCCCAGGCGCGTGAGCCCGATCGGGCTCACGGCGACGAGCGGCACAAGGAAGTGGAAGAAGAGCATCATGGACCACGCGGCCATGGCGGCGCTGACGCCGCGCGAGGCGTTGAGCGAGAAGATCATGGCCCACGACCCGGCGAGGATGGCGGCGCCGACGGCGACGGCGGTGCCCGCGAGCACGGCGGAGGCATCAAGACCGCCGAAGACTCTCGACGCCAGCAGCGCGGGGACAGGGACCAGCGCGAAGACCAGGAGCTGCGAGAGCGCGCCCATGAATTTGCCGATCACGATCTGGCCGGCGCTGAGCGGGGTGGTGAGCAGCGCGGGGAGGGTGCGGCTGCGGCGCTCTTCGCACAGCGTGGGACCGGTGAGCAGGGGCGCGGCGAAGCACAGGCCCACGTACTGGAACCACAACACCGACGTGGCGAGGATGGGCGCGATGCGCTGGATCTGCTGAAGGCTCGCGGCGGTGCTCTGTCCGGGGCTGTCGGAGATCACCGCGATGAGGACCAGGCCGACGAGGCCGGCGAAGGCCGAGGCGTACAGGCCGCGCGCCCAGTACGTGAGGCGGCGGCGCCCCGCGGAGCGGACATCCTTCTGAAACAGCGCCCACGGCCCGGAGCCGGGGAGGCCGACGGGGTTGAGCGACCGAAGGCGGCGCAGAAGGGTGATGAGCGGGCGCGGCCGCGGGTCGGCGGGCGCTTGGATGGGGACGTTGCCGGCGCCCGAGGTCGTCACTGGACGGCTCCGGTGGTGAGCCTGAGGAAGGCCTCCTCGAGCTTGACCTCTTCGGGGGTGAAGGCGTCGATGCGGGCACCCGCGGCGCAGAGCATCTCGAAGAGGAAGTGGTGGCCGTGGTTGCCGGGCGCCAGGTCGATCGTGAGCGACTGGTCAGCGACCGAGGCCCGGGTGATGCGAGCATCGCCCGCGAGCGCCTCGGCGACCTGCGCCGCGGCGGCGCCGCCGGGTTCCAGGCGTACGGTGACGCGTTCGCCTCCGCGGACGCGGGCGTAGGCCTCCTTGATGGAACCGGAATACAGCAGCCGCCCGCGCTCGATGATGCCGATGCAGGTGCACATTTCCGCGAGCTCGCTGAGAATGTGCGAGCTGATCATGAGGCACTTTCCCATCTTGCCCAGCTCGATGAGCAGCTCGCGCATCTCGATGCGGGCGCGGGGGTCCAGGCCGCTCGAAGGTTCATCCAGGAGGAGCACTTTGGGATCGTGGATGAGCACGCGGGCGATGCCCAGTCGCTGCTGCATGCCGCGCGACAACCCGTCCACGGGCGAGTGTTTCTTCTCGACCAGATCGGTGAGCTCGAGCACGCCGTCGATGGTGGCGCGGCGGCGGCGGCGGTCGATGGCGAAGGCGGCGGCGAAGAACTGGAGGTACTCGTCGACGGTGAGGTCGTCGTAGACGCCCAGGAAATCGGGCATGTAGCCCAGCACGCGGCGGACATCGTCGCCGCGGGTGCGCACATCCAGGCCGCAGACCGACGCGCGACCGGCGTCGGGGCGCAGGAGGCACGAGAGGATCTTCATCGTCGTGCTCTTGCCGGCGCCGTTGGGACCGATGAAGCCGAAGACCTCGCCGGGGCCGATGGTGAGCGAGAGATTGTCCAGGGCCTTGAGGGTCCCGTAGTTCTTGGACAGGCCGCGGGCTTCGATCATGTTGCGGACTCCGGAGCGGGCGGCGGCTGATCGGCGGGAGCGGCCTCCACCGGGAGACAGATGCGCAGGTAGGTAAAGCGGCAGCGCGAGTCGGGGTAGACTGGCGAGGTGACTGGGGTAAGGCTGGTTTCCATCGCGATGCGCACCACCGCCCATCGGCCGGTGGCGAGCAGGTCGATCAGGGTCCGCGATCGGCCGCTCGCACCGGGGAGATGATCGAGGGCCCGCAGCTTGAGACGGGCGTGCTCGCCGGACCAGTCCTCGAACTGGTTGAACACCGGCGGGTCGGGGCGGGTGCTGGCGGATGCGCCGGGAAAATCGAGCGTCAACCGACCATCGGGACCGATGGACGATGCCCCGGGCGCGACGGCGAAGGTGCTGGCGCCGGCGTCCATCCAGGCGCCCGCAACGGATGATTGCGGCAAGCCCCACACGTGAATCCTGTAGCCGCCGTCGCCGGTGCGCTCGGCGCGTCCGCCGATTGCGGTGTCGATGCGGGATTGATCGAGCATCGCTCGCATGGTCCACTGTCCGACCCAGGCCTGATCGGGCGCGGTGGTGAGCGCCTGGTCATCCTGCGACTGGCGCGTGGCCTGGAGCATGGTGAGCGGCGGCAGCGTGGGACGGGCGGTCGTGCCCGCCATGGCGGAGACGCCGCGGACAAACGCTCCCGCGGGGAATCCTTCGAGCGGGACATCGCCGGCTTTGCCTCCGAAGACAGAGGTGAGTCCGGTCGTGGCGGCGATCGGGGGAGAGCCTTCCGCAAGGGGAAGTCTGACATCGACGAGTTCGATGCGGTCGACGGTCGTGGGCGCGGTCCTGAGCATCGACGGGAGCCACGACGCCACCGCCGAGAGCAGCACGCACCACCCAAGCGCCGTTGCCCAGGAACGCTGGCGGGCGTTCAGGCGCTTGAGCAGGACGAAATCGACCGGGCCGACGAGCGCGGCGAGCAGGAACGCGCAGCCCATGACGGGGACGAACACGAGCAGGCTCGGGTTGCGGTCAAGGGCAAGGTCGTTCAGGCCGGCCTGGATGGCGCGGGCTTCTTCCACGGTGTCCCCCGACCGGACCCAGTAATCGATCTGGGAGTGGCGGTCCGCGGCGGCCCTGGCGACGTCGCGCATGATTCCGAACCACGCGGCGGTGTTGGCGTCCCGGGACAGGACCGAGGTGGTCCGTTCCGGATCGACGCCGAGGATGGTGAGCCGCCCGAGGCCCACGGGCCCGGTGGCGGAGAGACCGCTTGTGGCTGCGGCGGCGTCACCGACGAGCAGGTCCAGCGACCATCCGGCGCTGACGGCGGCGGCTGTGAGAGAGATCGTCCGCGCGTTGAACGAGGGCGCCGCGTCGATGATCGCTGGTTCGCTTTCCTCGGCGCGATCGCCGGGCGGCGATTGGCCCGCGGCGGCTTTGTCTTCGCCGGGGGCGTCGGGTTCGACCTCGGCCTCGGTTTCGACCACGAAGCTCGGGTTCGAATTCACCGAGTCCTGCAGGCGGCGGGCGTGCGTCGCCAGTTCCCGCTGATCCGCCAGCAACGAGGTCGCGAGGCGCTCGGGCGTGGCGACGGCGACGGTGTCGCCGACGTTCACGAGGTTGTAGTCGGGATGCGCGGGGAGCAGCGTGCGCCACGCGCCGCCGGGGTCATCGACGACGAGGACGACACGCCCGCCGGTGAGAAGCCAGGTCGTGAGCGCTTCACGCGAGCGGGCTTCCATCCGCCCCAGAGCGGAAGCCTGGACAACGACCGCCGAGACCCCGTCGTAGGCGATGGACGCGCGGGGGGCGCGGTCAGGGGCGATGGCCGCCACGCGCAGCCTGAGCCACGTCTCGGACGCCGGGGGGCTGGTCTGAGGGGGTGAGGCGGCGATGTCCCAGAGGGGCGGCGACGCCGGGGGTGGGAGCCTGGTCGCGAGCGTGGTGCGAGTGATCGAGGGCTGGCCGATCGCCACGATCGGCTCGCCGTGAGAGTTCGCGGAATACTCGAGCGGGATCTCGTCCCGACCAGGGAAGGTGGTGACGGCTCGGACGGAATCGACGGTCGCGCCGGACTGATCGACGAGCGCGAGCTCGGCCACGCGGAATTCGTGCGGGATGGCGGCGGCGAGGTCGATCGGGATGACCTGCCCGGGAGTGGCGGCGGCGGGGACGATGATGCGTCCCTGCTGTGTGGCGTCCTGCGTGAGCGTGACGACCAGGGCGCCGGAGAAGGGCTTGCCGCCGTCGGCGATCCAGACGGTGATCGGGTTCCAGTGCTCGGTCGCCATGTGCCCGGACCAGCCGAACTCGGCGCGCTCGATGAAGGCGGCGCCGGGCAACCGGGGATTTTCGGATCGCCTGAAGGCGGACTCCTGCGGAATCGCTCCGGCCGGCGCGGGGCACACGGCCGGCGCGAGGCTGGCAAGGAACACGGCGGCTCGTGTGAGGGTTGCCGCGAGTCGAGGCACGCACGATCTCCCCGGGGCGCTGGGCTCAGACATGGACCTTGCGGTTGTACACGAACCACTCGAGCATGACGACCGCCAGCGCGCCGAGCAGGAACCACGGCCACAGCTTGCGGTCGGTCTTCTGAGAGCCTGCGGCCCTGGCCTGAACGACCTTTGACGCCAGCGCCAGTTCATCGGAAGACGCGACATCGGATTCCGGGGAGTCCATCAGATTAGCGGCGTACGGCCGAAGCGAGCGACCGTCGCGGAGCGCGTCGGCGGGCCCGGCCGATCCGACCCATTCCACCTCGTACACGCCGCAGTGGCTGATGGGGCCGAAGACGATGCGGCCATCGGCGGCCACCGTCAGCGACTCCTGGCCGGCGGAGCCGTTTCGGCTGGGGGCCGGCGGGATGGTGATCCGGGCGTTCCTGGCGTCGAGCGGGAGGCGGTCGGAGAGGACGGACCCGGGCTGGACCATGCCCTGCGGCAGCTTGCCGGCCTCGACGCTCACCGGGCTCGAATCGGCGGCGCCGCCGAGGTAGTCCACGGCGGAGGCCATGAAGACAACAAAGCTGACATCGAAGGGCCAGTTGCTCTTGGCGATGTCGAAGGGGACGACGATCGCTCGCCACTGACCGTCGGATGAGGACGCATCGACGATGCCCGGGCCGCGGCTGGTCTGGGCGATCGCGACCGCGCCGGACCCGCGCTCCACGGTGACGGGGCGGGACTCGGCGATGATGACGGGGTCGAGGGTGAGGTTCCGCAGGATGGGGTGGTCGCGGCTCCAGTCGATGAAGACGGATTCGGTGGAGGCGCGGTCGCCAGATCCGGGCTGGTCGGACGCGGTCTCGGTGATGCCCATGCCCGGCGGGACCGCTCCGAGGATGAGGTAACGACCGGGCGGGAGCGCTGGCGCTGACCCGGCGGCGGGGCCGCCGGATGAAGGGGTCGTGGAGGCGGCGCCGGGGAGCCATCCGTCGAGGATGATGACGTCGTACTCGGCGGTCTGCTTCGCGGCGACCTTCTGCTCGTATTGGTCGGGGGTCAGGGTGTCGAGCTTGGCGAGCGGCAGGCCCTGCAGCGCGGCGGCGAGGAAGTGGTTGCCGCGCGTGACGGCGGCGACGGCCAGCTTCTTGGCGGGCGGGATCACGAGGAAGGCGACGTTGTCGGATTCCAGGGCGTCCCCGGGCGGGGGCGTGTCGCTGCTGGAGGCTCGGAGGCGGACACGAGCGACCGCGCCCTCGCTGCGGGTGATCTGGAAGACGACGCCGGAGGTTGCGGGGGTGACCGACCGCACGGTGGACGGCTGCGACGCTTCGCCGTCGGTCGCGGGCTGGGCCTGGCCCGGCAGGACCTTGATTTCGGCGGCGGGCAATTCGAGGGACTTGATGCCCGCGACCTGGCCATCGACGGCGAGCTCGATGTCAACGCTGCGGGCCTGCGGGAATGTGGATTGGACGCTGGTGAAGATGCTGAGCTTCGTCGGGTCTTCGTAGGAGCGTTCCCAGCGCAGACCCACGACGCCGAGGTTGGCGCTGTCGGGCTGGCCGACGCGGTGGAAGATGACTTCGTCGCTGAGCCCGGGCTTGACGTCGGCGAGGTCGGCGACCTTGCCGTCGGACCAGATGTGGATGGTGACGGGGATGCCTGCGTCGATGCCCTCGATGCTCATCTTCTCGCCGCTGAGCGGGTCGGCGACGATGCCGCGCTTGGGCGAGTGGGCCTTGGCGAGGCGCATGGCCTCGCCCATGAGCGTGGGCGCGTCGGTGGGCTGGATGGCGTCGATGGCGGCCTTGAGCAGCGCCTTGTCCGAGGTGAACTGCTGGCGCACCTCCGCGGTGACGTCGTAGGCGATGACCATGGCCTCAGCGCCGCCGGTGGCAGTGAAGATGCCCGCCTCGGGCAGCGAATCGACGAGCTTGCGGGCCTCTTCCTTGGCGACCTCGAAGCGGGTCTTGGTCGGCGCGGTCGGAGAATCGGGAAGCGGGCCGTCGCCGTCGAGCGCGGACATGCTCGCCGAGCGGTCGATGAGGATGATCTGGCGGGCGTTCTGGAACTCGTCGCCCTTGAGCTCGGGCTGGGCGACGGCGAAGAGCGCGCCGCCGAGGACAAGGAGCTGGAGGATGAGCAGGATGTTGCGGCGGAGACGCTGGAAGGGAGCGTTGGCCTGGAGGTCCTGGATGGCCTTCTTCCAGAGCAGGGTCGTGGAGACTTCGAGCTCGCGCCGGCGGAGCTTGAGGAAGTACAGGATCACCAGCGAGGGGATCGCGATGGCGGCTGCGATGCCGGCGATGAGGGGGGTGAGGAAGGTCATTGCGGGGCCTCCCGGAGCAAGACGCGATCAATGCGATACCGAGGTGTTCCCGCGGCTCGGGAGTGGTTGCGTCGCTGGAAGGCAATTTGCTCCAAGTGGTCGGTGTCGTCGAACCAGAACATCAGTGATTCGCCCGTTGGCTTGACCCCTTTCACACCACCTATCTGCAGGCCCGATCGCTCAAGTTCGACGCGAACTCCGCGGTCGGCGGGTTCATCCTCGTAGGTCGAGCGGCTCGGAAGCCGGCCCGTCCCGTGTTTGAGGTGATTGCGCTCAATCGTTTCAATGACTTGTGGCCCCGGCATGCCTCTATAGAACCGCTGGGAGACTCGGCGAGAAAGTTCAGCGTCAGAGAGATCCGAGTGGAGCGACGATGAGTTGAGTGTGCAGCCTTGAACGGTCATCAGAATCGCGAGAGTCGCCGAAGAAACAAGGACCCTGAGCAATATTCGTCGGTCCTCCGGACCGCCTGGGGTTCTGAAGGCGGTTGCCAGGGGTTCGCTCGCAGAGCCTCGCCACTCCTGGCAACAGTCGATCGCCCTACGGGCGAGATGTGGCACGGGTTGCTCAGCCATGTTCGCCGCGAACGTTCGCTCGAGGGCATGAGAGCGGGCTTCCGTCATTTCACGAGCCCTCTGCGCCGCAGGTAATCCAGGATCAACGTGTCGACGGGCGTGTCCGAACGCACGGACAGGAACGAGATCTCGCGCCGGGCACAGAAATCGCGGAGCTGGTCGTTGTACGCGGCGAGGTTCTGCTTGTACTTCTTGATGAGGGGCGCGGAGATCGTCACCTCGGTCTGGTCGCCGTCCTCGACGTCGCGCAGGCGCAGGTCGCCGGTAAGCGGCGGGTCGATCTCCTGCGGGCTGAGGACCTGGATCGCGAAGACGTCGTAGCCGCGGCCCACGAGCAGGCGCAGGCCCGCGTCGTAGCCATCTTTGAACATGAAGTCGGAGAAGAGGACCATCACGCCCTTGCCGCGGCGGGTAAGGGCGATCCGCTCGGCGGCCTGGCGGAAGATCAGCGGGCCCGACGGCTCGACCGAGCAGATGAAGCGGGCAAGGTCGTGCGTGCGCCGGCGGCCGCGGAGGTCGCGGATCGCGGCGATTTCGCCCGCGCCGACGGCGGCGGGCGGCTGGTCGGCTGCGTCTTCGACGCCCTGTGGCCCGCTTGATTGCTTCGCGCCGCCCATGACGGTGCAGGCGACGCGGTTGAGGTTGACCAGGCCGATGTAGCCGAGCGACATCGCGGCCTTCTGCATGAAGAGGTACTTGGACGGCTCGCCGCAGTCGGAGGATTCCGACGCATCGATGACGACGTGGAGGGCGAGGTCTTCCTCCTCGAGGAAGAGCTTCAGGAAGAGGCGGTCGAGGCGGCCGAAGATGTTCCAGTCGATGTGGCGGAGGTCGTCGCCGACGACGTACTGGCGGTGGTCGGCGAACTCGACGGACTGGCCGCGCTTCTTGGAGCGCCGTTCGCCCTTGAGCTTGCCGGCGAAGACCTTGCGCGAGGCCAGGTCGAGGGGATCGAGCCTGGCGATGAGCTGGCTGTCGAGCAGGTCGTCGATCCGGGCGGGGCGGGAGATGTTGGGCGTGCGGAGCATGTTCAGGAATGGAACGCAGAGGTCGCGGAGGTCACGGAGTTTGGAAAGGCCGGCGAAAACGGGTTGATGCGGCGAAAGATTCCGTCCTTCAGCCGGGGCGCATGAAAATTGATCAGCAGGCCCAGCGGTGTTCCGGAAGCCCGGAGATAACTGACCAGCGTCGCGAGGTGCGCGTCGGGGACCTTCTCGACCGCCTTGAGTTCCACGAGCACCAGGTCGTCAACGACGAGATCGAATACCTGCTCGGAGAGCTGCACGCCTTTGTACACGACGCGGCATGCGGACTGGCGCTGAAACCGCAAACCGGCGAGAAAGAACTCGTGGGCCAGCGCATCCTCGTAGATTCTCTCGAGCAGGCCGGGGCCGAGGGCCGTGTGAACTTCCATGGCGCATCCGATGATGCGCTCGGTGAGCGCGTTCCACTGCGGCGGGATCACTGCTCGCAGTGACGGTGCAGCGGGACCGGGTTGTCCAGAGTTTGTGTGCATTTCTCTGCGACCCTCTGCGGCCTCCGCGTTCACTTCTTCTTGCGGGTCAGCGTTTCGGTCGCGCCGAAGGCGGACGGGTCGGTGCTCGCCTTGCGCAGCAGCTCGAGCATGGCGGCGCGGTCGCGGACCACGACGCCGCCCGACCCGGGCTGCTCGTCGGCGGTGGAGCGGTAGATGGCGCTGGGAAGGTTGCGGCTCTGCTCGGCGAGCCACTCGGCCTTGATGGGCTTGTGGACCATGGTGTCGCCGCTGACCTCGACCATGGCGTAGAGGTAGACGGGGACCTCGGTTTTCTGATCGGGCTGGAAGACCGAGACCTCGGCGAACTTCTTGCCAGAGATGTCGAGCAGGTGGCCGCGGTAGGTGGCCTCGTCCTTGGCGTCGCTGACTTCGAGCTCGAAGGCCGACCCGCCGAGGTGCTCGATCTCGACGGTGGTGTTGTTCGGCCCGTTCCACTCGCCGAGCATGGCGGTGTCGACGGCGTGGTAGGCGGGGTCGATGCCGCTGGGGACGTTGGCGGCGCAGCCGGTGAGCAGGGCGACGGCGAGTGCGAGGGGGATGAATGTGGTTTTCATGGTTCTTTCCGCGTGAGAGTTCGGGCGAGTTTCGAGCCGGTTCACGCCGCCCCGACCCTTGCGGGTTCGGTGGGCGTGAGCTGGAGGACCTTGGCGACGATGTCGTCGGGGTTGACGCGGTCGGCCTCGGCCTCGAAGTTGAGGATGAGACGGTGGCGGAGGGCCATGGTCGCGACGGCCTTCACGTCGCCGTAGCTGACGTGGTAGCGGCCGTCGATGAGGGCCTTGACCTTCGCGCCCAGCAGCAGCGCCTGGGCGCCGCGGGGGGATGCGCCGCAGCGCACGTAGCGGTTGGTGACGCCGGAATCGCCGCCCGCCGCGGTCGCGGTCCCCGGGTGCGTGGCGAGGACGAGCCGCGCGACGAACTCCTTGACGTGCGGGGCGACGACGACGCCGCGCACCAGCGACTGGAGCGCGAGGATCTGCGGGCCGTCGAGGACCTTGTTGGGCTCGGGGGCCGCCGTGCCGGTCGTGCGGTCGAGGATGGTCATCAGGTCGTCGAGCTGGCTGTAGCCGACGTTGATCTTGAAAATGAAGCGGTCCATCTGCGCTTCGGGGAGCGGGTAGGTGCCTTCCTGCTCGATGGGGTTCTGCGTGGCGAGCACGAGGAACGGCTGCTGGAGCTTGTAAGTGGTGCCGCCGCTGGTGACGCTGCGCTCCTGCATGGCCTCGAGGAGCGCGGACTGGGTCTTGGGCGTGGCGCGGTTGATCTCGTCGGCGAGGACGACCTGGGCGAAGATCGGCCCGCGCTGGAATTCGAACTGGCGGCGGCCGGTCTGCGGGTCCTCGGTGACGATGTTGGTGCCGATGACGTCGGCGGGCATCAGGTCGGGCGTGAACTGAATGCGGCTGAAGGGAAGGGTGAGCGTCTGGGCCAGGGTGCGGACCAGCAGGGTCTTGCCCAGGCCGGGGACGCCCTCGAGCAGCACGTTGCCGCCGGCGAAGAGCGCGATGAGCACGCCGTCGACGACATCGGGGTGACCGACGACGACCTTGCCGATCTCGGACTTGAGCACGCCGAAGGTCTGGCGGAAGTGCTCGCACTTTTCCTTCACCTCGGCGGTGGTGGCGGGGGCTTGGTCTTCTCTGGTGGCCATGATCAACGAACTCCGTGCTTGCGGTTCACTGCTCAGTGTTCACTCGGGTGCGGTGTGCTGCGTTCTGACTGATTCCCGCTACTCGTCCTTCATCTCTTCGCGGGCTTTCTTCTTGGCCTTGAGGAGGCGCGACATGCCCTCGCCCGGTGGCTGGCCGGGCTGGGCGGCCCCGGGGGCCTGCGTCCCGGGCGCCGGCGAATCTGGCCGAGCGGATGCTCCACCGAGCACCCCGGCGTCCTTGGTTGGGAATCGCGGCGCGTCCCTTGGCGCTTCGAACTTGGCGGACGCCGCCGCCTTGACCTGCTCGTAGGTGGACGAGGCCTCTTCGACGCGCCTGGAGGCCTCGGCCTTCTCGGCCATTTTCTTGCGGGCCTTCTCGCGAGCGGCCTGGAGGCCCGCCATCTGCTCGCCGGCCTTGACTTTGCCGGGCTGGAGCAGGGATCGCCCGCGGCGGATCATCGCGGGGATGTCGATGCGGACGCGGCGCACGCCGACATCGAGCACGAAGAGGCCGATCGCGGTGAGCGCGGCCGCCATCCAGATGGGCCGCGTCGCCACGGGCATGGTGAGGTTCTCGCGGGCCCAGAGCTTGTCGGCCCGGGCATCGCCGGTCATCACGCGGCCCTTGGTGAGCTCGGCGACCTGGCGGAGGAGGGCCGAGTTGTCCTGCATCGACCGGAACTCGTCGGCGAAGGGCTTGGAGATGGCGGCCTGAACGGTTCCCTCCAGGACCTGCGAAGCGCCGTCGGGCGAGGTGGTGGGCGCCGCGTAGCGCATGCTCAGCACGTGCGACCCGGCCGCGGCGGTGCGGACCCTTCCTTCGTAGCGACCGGGGCCCACTTGGCGGAGCGTGATGTCCTGGCCGCTGCCGTCGGGCGCGGCGACGCGGCCCTGGAAGCGTGCGAAGTTGAGCCGCTCGCCCTGGGGGTCGAGGGCCTCGACGCTGACGATGGTCTCGTCGCCGCGGGTCTCGGTCGTAAGGCGGATGTTGGCGGACCCGGAGGGCCGCATGACCCAGCGCAGGTGCTGCTCCCAGAACTGGCGGTACGCGGGCCACTGGACCCACTGGGGGTTCCAGCGCGTGGCGCCGTCGGAGGTGTAGGTGACGACTCGGCCGAGGCCGAACTGCCACTGGGCGAGGATGGGGTCGTTCTCCTTGCCGCGGAGGGTGACCTGCGAGAGGCCCTCGCGGTCGGCGCTGACGACGTAGCCGGCAACGGGCGGGACGGTGGTGATGCCCCGCATCGGCTCGCTGCCGGCGGCGGCGATGGAAGGCGTGAAGGGCGTGCCCTCCCAGATCAGCGAGCGCTTCACGGTCTGCGCTTCCTTGATGAAGATCTGGGGGATCTGAACGCCGGCGTTCTGGGGGTCGACGCTGTAGTATCGGCCGCCGGTGTACTGCGCCATGCGCTGCATGGTCTGCTGGTCGCTGAACGAGTGCGTGGCGCACGCGACGGCGGAGATGGTGATCTTGGCGTTGACGAACTTCTGGAGGAGCTGGGTGGACGGCGGCGAGGGGTCGCCGTCGGAGATCACGATCATGTGCTTCTGGCCGGCAGGCGCGGCGACCAGGGACTTCAGCGCCAGCTCGAGCGAGGGCGAGAAGTCGGGCATGTCGCCGAACTCGAGGTTCTGGATGGCTCGCTTGGCGGCGGTGCCGTCCCCCACCTCGCTGAGCGGGTAGACCCAGTCGACGCCGGTGGCCATGCGGAACTCGTTGATGCCGATGAGATCGAGGCGCGAGAGCGCGTTGACGGCCGATTCGCAGATCTTCTTGCCGAGGTACACGCCCTCGGGGATTTCGACCGAGTGGATGCACAGCGCCAGCGCGCCACGGGGCATCTGCCGCTTCTGGGGCGGGTCCAGGCGGATGGGCAGCGCGTCTTCGAGGGGCGAACCGATCCACCCGCCCGCACCGAACGAACGCGGGCCGCCGACCATGACCAGGCCGCCGCCGATGTCGTTGACGTACTGCTTGAGGTCTTCCTGCTGCTGCAGGCTGAAGAGGTCGACGGGCTCGTTCACGAGCACGATGGCGTCGAAGCTCGCGAGCTCGGGGAGCGTGGCGGGCATCTGCTCGGCGGTTCGAACGTCGGTCGCGATGCGGGCCTCGGTAAGGGCCTCGACGAGCTGGGCGGCGTCCTCGGCGACCTCGCGGATGACGAGCACCTTGCCCTCGCCGGAGACGAACGTGATGGACTCGGCGCGGTTGTTCTGGAGGACGGCGTCGCCGATCACCTGGCCGCCGGAACCAATCTCGGGCTCGAAGAAGGCCTCGAACTTCTGCGCGCCCGCTTCGCGGGTGCGGATCGGGACCGAGAGCACGTTGGGCCCGGCTTTGAGCTCGACCGCGGTGCCCAGCGCCGGCGAATCGGGGTCGAGGTCCACCGGCTGGCCGTTCATCAGGATCGACAGGAGCCCGCGGGTGGGCGCGGTGGCCTGGAGCACGACGCGGAGTGCAACGTTCTCTCCCATCCGGGCGGTCGACGGCGCGATCAGCCGGTCGACGAGCACCTCGGACTGGTAGTTGTACTTGAGCGGCAGGACGTCGATCGGGATGCCCTGGGCCCGGGCCGCTTCGGCGGTCTGGACCACGCTGCCCGACGTTTCGTTGCCGTCGCTGATGATGAGCAGCCTGTTGGCGGCATCGGGCGGGACGACGGCCATCGCGAGGCGCACGCCCGCGGCGAGGTTGGTGCCGTCGAGTGCGCCGACGTGCTGCCGTTCGAGGCGGTCGGTCTTGTCGGACGGAAGGGATTGGACGAAGGAGTCCTTGGCGATGGTGAGCAGGCCCAGGCGATCGGTGGGCCGCTCGCGGCCAGAGGCGGCGACTTCCTCGACGTACCGGTCGATGTCTTTTTGAACCGAGGCGGGGATCGATTCGGACGCGTCGACGATGACGGTGACCGAGACGTCCTGTGCTTCGGTCCGCCGCTGCGGTTCGGCCATGGCGCCGGCGATCAGGCAGATCACGACCAGGCGGGCGACCAGGGCGACCCAGCGGGTCACGGGCCCCAGGCCGGCGAGGCTGCGACGGCCCATCCACCACGCCAGAACGCCGAGGATGGGAATGAGCAGGAGCCACACCGGCCGGTCAAACTGCACCGGTCCGACGGTGATGGAGGCGATGATCGCGGGGGCCTGCATCACCTGTGCACCCCCACCGCGCCGGCGAGATTCATGGACGCGCGCACACCGGGGAGCTCCGTGACGACGATGCGGTTGTTCTGCGAGTCCAGGACGAAGACCTCCGCGCCCGCGACGGTGACCGCCCAGGGGTTGACGAGCTGGCCCGGGAGGCGCCCGGCGCCGCCGTACGACCCCATGCCGCGCCCGGTCTCGAGATCGATCCGCTGGATGCGGTTGTTGCCGAACTCGGCGACAAGTGCGGTTCCATCGCCGACCAGCATCAGCCCGTAAGGGTACTTGAAGTGCCCGGGCGCGTCCCCGACGGATTCGGGCGACCCGATCCACGCGATGAGCTCGCCGTCGAGCGTGAACCGGCCGATCCGGTGGTTGCAGGCATCGGCGATGACAAGCTGGGGTTCGTCGCTCGACCGTCGATCGATCGAGATCGACTGGGGGCGGTTGAACTCGACCTGATCGGGGCTGGCGCTGGCGCCGAAGTGTCCGAACGAGAAGCTGAACCGATAGCCGCTCCCGTCGGGCTCCCACACCGAGATCCGGTCGTTGCCGCCGTACTCGGAGACATAGAGCCGCTGGACGCCGGTGACATCTTCGAGCACGGCGACGTCGGTCGGGTAGATGAACTGCCCGGGCCCTTCGCCGTATTCGCCGAAGGTCGCGACCACCGGCGGCTGGGCGGGGAGGAACGAGTCGCGCCCGGTCACGCCCTCGCGGGGCGCGGGCATGCTGTAGACCACGACCCGGTGGTAGTGCGTGTCAGGGACGTACACGAGCGCGTCGCCGTCGGCGCCCGGCTTCACCGTCACGCCGGTCGGCTTGCCGAGAAGATACTCGGGCATGATCCAGCCGCCGACGCACTTGCCCGTCGCCGGGTCCAGCCGCTGAACCCGGGCCGACTTGTCGATCACCCACAGAAAGTGACCATCGTGGTCCATTGCCCGGGGGTACATGAACTGGCCGGGCGAGGACCCGACTTCACCCAGGACGCGGGACACCGAGAGCGGCTTGGTCTCGGCCGGAGCCGATGGCATGCACGCGGTCGGCATCGCTCCGGCAAGAAGCAGAGCGGCAGCCGCCGCGCGGGCCCGCCGCGCGGAGTCGGCACACGTGAGGTTCTTCCGACGAGCCTGGGCCATCATGCGTCCGGACATCGTACTTACTTGTGCGCGCGGCCGAGGATGCAGTCTTTGTCAGGATGCTCGGCGGGTGAAGTTCCGGCCTTGGCGATCAGCTTTCATTGACAGTTGGGAGTGCGCGGTCGGGAGTTGCACGGTTGGCGAGGGATCGCCGCGCGGCCCAGGCGGTCAGGGCGGCGGCCGCCAGTCCGCCGCCGATCATCCAGACGCTCGCCGCCGAGAGCTCCTCCATGCGGGAAAAGTGCAGAAACTGAAGGATCTGCCGAGCCAGGCCGTCGATGCCGGGGGGCTGGACGAGCACGGTCGATTCGATTTCATGGACGCTCATGAGCCCGGCGAAGATCGCCGCGCCGGCAAGAATTCCCGCGCCCGGACGGGCCGCGGCGATCCACCATCCTTTCAATCCCCCCGCGCCGTCGATGAGCCGCTGATGGCGTCGATCGACCTGCTCGGCGCCCGCGAGCAGGCAGCCCACCCACGCGGGGATCCAGCAGAACCGTGCCGCGTGCGCGAGCACTATCACCCAGTACGAATCCGCGATGGGGCGGGTTTGTTCCCACTTCAGCCACGCCTGGTTGACCGCGGAACCCAGAATCACCCCCGGGATCAGCCCGGCGGTCGTCAGGAGGACGACGCACAGGCGCGGGACGCGGGAGTTGGGGCGGGCGCTCATGAGGAACCAGACTGAAGCGCCGATCAGCATGCCCAGGAACGCGACGTGGAGGGCGACGAGGGAGGTCCAGCCTGCGGCCGAGGTGCTGGTGCGCCAGAACTCCCGCAGCGACTCGGCCCGCCGGAGGGACCAGGCAAAGCATGCCAGCGGAACGAGCGTGCTCGCGATGAACACCACGATCCACGACCGACCGCGCATGAACCGGCCGCGGTCCACATCCAGCCCCAGTACTGATGGCCGAGCCGCGGCGCGGACGACCATCCACGCGGCGACCGCAGCGGCCGCGACCAGGGGGAGTGACAACATCCAGATCCGCCAGCGCTCGCTCAGGGCAGAGTTGTCGAGCGCGAACCACAGCTTGATCGACCAGGTGGGGACCTGCGCGAGGTGAAGGGGCACGGCCGACCCGAGCATCACGAGCGCCACCAGGGCGATGCTCGAGATCACGGGGATCTTGAGGATGGCGGCCAGCGTGGTGAACCGCCGGAGCGGCCCGGCTCGGTCAATCGCGAGCGAATCCAGGATCGCGGCGTCCACTTTCGAGGCGGACCAGCCCAGGACCAGGGACGGTATCGGCCATGCCCACAGGCACATGCCCATGAACGCGAGCACCTGCCCCGCGATGAACGGCGCCGCGGGCCATCCGCCATGCGCGGCTCGCTCGAGCCAGTCGCCGATCAGCGTGCCGGGTGCTCGGATGAGCCCGTAGCCCGAGTAGGCGAGGTACGCGGGCATGCTGAGCGGCACGAGCATCCAGGGGATCAGCGACGCGCCACGGCGGCGGATCGCCCATGCCGCGGGCCACGCCAGCGCCGTCGCGACCGCGCCGATCCCCAAGGGCCAGGCGAAGGTGTTGACGAGGACCTGCGGAGAGAACAGGGTTCGCCACGTGGCGGCGGGCGCGGCGGCCTCGGCGGGGCTGGTGCCGACGAGTCCCGCGGCGACTTCCGTCAGCGCGATCGCGAGCGGAAAAACGACAACGACGAGCACAAGTGTGACGAGAAACAGGCTTGCCGCTCGGTATGCACCGCCCGTCCGTGGGGACATCGCCTGCACTTTACTGCGAACGGTGCCTCGGTTCCCGGCGCGGCGGCAAACCCCTACTAGAATCCGACCCTTGCACCGGTACGAATCCATCCTGTCGCCCGACGGCCCGCTGGCGAGCACGCTGGGCAACGGCTTTGAGTCGCGCCACGAGCAGGTGCACATGGCCCGTGCGGTGTGGGAGACGCTCGAGCGGCGGTCGCACCTCCTGGTCGAGGCCGGGACGGGGGTCGGCAAGTCCTTCGCCTACCTCATCCCGGCGATCACGCGCGCCATCGACCACAACGAGACGGTGCTGATCGCGACCAACACGATCTCTCTCCAGGAACAGCTGATCACCAAGGACATCCCGCTGCTGCAGGCCATTCTCGACCCGGTGGGCGAGGCCGAGCAGCCCGCCGATCCGACGGTCGAGGGGCCGCAGCGCAGGCTGCGACCGGTGCTGGTGAAGGGGCGCGGGAACTACGTGAGCATCCGCCGCCTGAGCCTCGCCAGCGCGCGGCAGGAGCGGCTGCTCGCCGACCCCCCGGCGCGGCGCTCGCTGCACGTGATCGAGGACTGGGCGCAGACGACCCTCGACGGCACGCTCTCGACGTTGCCGCCGCTGGAACGACCGGGCGTGTGGGACAAGGTGCAGTCGGACTCGGGCAACTGCATGGGCCGCAAGTGCCCGCAGCACGCGGCGTGCTTCTACCAGAACGCTCGGCGGGCGATGGACGGCGCGAACCTGCTGATCTGCAACCACGCGCTGTTCTTCTCGGATCTGGCGCTGCGGTCGCAGGAGGTGGGGTTCCTGCCCAAGTACGACCACGTGATCCTCGACGAGGCGCACGGCGTGGAGGACGCGGCCTCGGACCACTTCGGCGTCTCGCTGTCCGAGGGCCGCGTGATGCACCTGCTGACGACGCTGTACCACCCCCGGACCGGACGCGGGTACCTGGCGCAGAGCGCGCTGGCAACGGGGGACACGGCGGCGATCGACCGGGCCGTCCGGCTGGTGCTCGAGGCGATGGACGTCTGCCGGCAGTTCTTCGAATCGCTGGTGCAGGTGGCCCGGGAATCGGCGAAGGGAGCGCCGGAAAAGCCGTGGCAGGCGGCCGGCCAGACTGGGGCGGTGTCGGCTCGGATCCGAAAGCCGGCGGTCGTTCCCAACCAGCTCACGGAGGTGATGAACAACCTCACCATCCGGCTGCGTTCGATGCGCGAGGCGTGCAAGAACGACCAGGACCAGTACGAGCTGAACGCCTACGCGATCCGGGCGTCGATGATCGCCGACGACGCCGCGTCACTGATCGACCAGTCGCTGCCCGGCTACGCGTATTGGGTGGAGGCCGGATCGGCCTCGGACGACAGCGCGTTCCAGAAGGTGACGCTGGCGTGCTCGCCGATCGAGGTGGCGCCGCTTTTGAAGCAGCGGCTGTTCTCGCAGCCGCACAGCGTGATTTTGACGAGCGCGACGCTCTCGACGCGGCGCGTCGCCGAGGACGAGTCAACCGAGTCGGCGGAGATGGCCTTCGCGCACACGATCACCCGGCTGGGGTGCGAGGGCGCGCGGACGCTGCAGTTGGGCAGCCCGTTCGACCACTCGGCGCAGGCGGAGCTGGTCATCGACACGGGGGCGGGGTCGCCGGCCGCGTCCTCGGGGCGCGAGCATTCGTACGTGGACACGCTCGCCGAACGGATCGTGCATCACGTGCAGGAGACCGACGGCGGCGCGTTCGTGCTGTTCACGAGCTTCGCGACGCTGAACGCGGTGGCGCGGCGGATCCGACCGCGGCTTGAGATGCTCGGGATGCAGGTGCTCGGCCAGGGTCTCGACGGGCCGCGGCAGGCGATCCTGGAGAAGTTCCGCGCCGACGAGCGCTCGGTGCTGCTCGGGGCGGCGTCGTTCTGGCAGGGCGTGGACGTGCGCGGGCGTGGCCTGCGCAACGTGATCATCACCAAGCTGCCCTTCGACCCGCCGGACCGGCCGCTCACCGAGGCGCGGACCGAACTCATGCAGGCCCGGGGGCAGGACCCGTTCCGCGAAGATGCGCTCCCGCGGGCGGTGATGAAGTTCAAGCAGGGGTTCGGGCGGCTGATCCGGTCGAAGACGGATCACGGCCGCGTGGTGGTGCTCGACCCGCGGATCGTCACCGCGAGGTACGGGTCGGCGTTCCTGCGGAGCCTGCCCGACGGCATCCCGATTCGCCGGACCTAGCAGCCGGCCCGGGCTCGACCATCGTTCGCTACGCTCTTGTCATGCCCTCCGCCTCTGTTCACGGCTCGAACCCGGACCTCCCCTACCGCCTCGCGTGCCTGTGCGACCTGCGCGACGAGCAGGGGCGCATTCTCATGCTGCGGCGGCTGCGGGCACCCAACCAGGGCCTGTGCTCGCCCATCGGCGGCAAGCTCGACGTCGTCACCGGCGAATCACCGGCGCAGTGCGCAAGCCGGGAGATCATGGAAGAGGCGGGGATCCACGTGCCCGTCGACCGGCTGCACCTGCTGGGGCTCATCAGCGAGGCGGCGTTCGAGGGGCGCGGGCACTGGCTGCTGTTCTATTACCTGGTGAAGGGACCGGTGCGGGTGGCGGCGACGCAGATCCCGGAAGGAACGCTGGAGTGGTTCCACCCGCACGAGATCGATGCGCTGCCGCTGCCCGACAGCGACCGGCGGATCATCTGGCCGCTGGTGCGCAAGCACGAGCGTTCGGGCCCGGGCGGCGGCCCCGGCTTCTTCACCGTGCACATCGACTGCACGCAGCCCGAGATGACGTGGGTGGTAGAGCAGGAATAGGAGCGTCCGCAGCCGCTTTCTACTGCTTGTCAATCCAGGCGTCGGGCCGAAGGACCTTGACCCCTCGCGGCTCGAACGTCACGAACCGATCCGTCGCACCGTCGCCGTCGGTGTCGTCATATCGCGCCACCACCTGCCCCAGGTCGCGCCCATAGAAACTGCCCGGCTTCATCACTTTGTGCGCGTACGTCCATGGCGATTCGGGCGTGCTCCGTGTCATTGACATCACTGAAGTCGATCCGGTGGGATACAGCCCGAGTGCCCTCATCTCGCCATCACGAGCCACGCAGTCCGCCACCAGCACGTCCTTGTAATAGAGCGTGCACGCTTCCACATGACTTCCGCTGGTGACCTCGGTCTTGAATGGCCCAGCCGCGTCCCGCCACAACTTCCAAACCAGAATCGCCAGCGCGACGTGCACGACCACCACATACCCAATAGCAAGTGCCTTCTTCATCGCTTCCGCTCAATCTCTGTGGCCGCTGCGACCTCTGCGTTCAATCTCTTTCTCTACCACTCCCCCGCGTACGCAATCTTGAACGAACCCGCGTCGCGCGCCGCGAGCCCGTGGAGGCGCCTGGCGATCTGCCGCAGGTGCAGCGCATCGTGCGCGGCCCAGCTCGCGAGCAGGTCGCCCGCGTAGATCGGCCCGAACTTGGGGTGCTGGTACGCCCTTGAGAAATCGGCCGCTTCCACCGTGTGCAGCCACGTGATCGAGGCGGCCCGTTCGACGGCGAACTGATCGAGCGTCTGCCGGAGGTCGCGCGTGTTGTACGATCGCTTCTGCGCGACCTGGTCGAGGTCCAGCGCCGGCCATTCCCGGGCGGCGTCTTCGAGCGTGCTCCTCAGCCGCGGCCGGAAATCCTCCTTCTCTTCATCGAGCAGGTGACAGCAGATCTCCAGGATCGACCAGTGCTCGGGCGCGGGCTTCCAGCGGAAGTCCTCGGGAGGGAGCGAAAGCACCAGCGGCGCGAGCATGGCCGGGTACTGGTCGAGGCGGCGGATGATGGCTCGTGCGTTCATGGGGACCTCGTCGAATCAGCTTCGGTATTGTTGACCTCGGCCTCGCGGGCCGCAGCCGAGGGCACCGGCGTGGCTTCGAGCCAGCGCGCGAGCAGATCGGACAGGCCGGGGTCGGAGTCGTGATCGAAGTTCAGCGTTGAGCGCGTGCCATCGCGGCGGACCGCGTGGACGAGAATCGGGACGTTTCCCGGGCGCACCTTCTGAAGCTCCGTGTTCGGACCGCGCCCCAGCGACGCCGTTGCGGCGCCGGCGGGCTCCACCACCAGCACGGAGTCATCGGTGGTGTACGCTCGATGGCTCCCCCACCTGACCACCTCGAGGCTGCGCACCGCGGCGATCGCCGAGTTGATGTGGAATGGCCCCCAGCCCAGGCGGTACGCGACCGCGAGCAACTGGAACACCGCCCACACGCCCCAGAAGCGCGGCGACGCCGATCCGGAGACGATGGGGATGAGGAAGGCGGCCGCCGCGACGGACATCCAGATGAACTGACGCTGGCGGCGTCTGCGTTCTTGAGGTGTCATGCGCCTCATGGCGCCGACCTCCGTCGGTTCCTGCACCTCGTCGCCTCCGGGGGAATGTTCGATGCGGCAGCGGCAGAAGACGACACGCGGACGCGGGGTTGATGCCTGCGTCGGGGCGCCATCGAACCACTCGGTTTCGTCGAGGCCCGCACGGGGATCGGAGAACCACCACCACTGCGTTCGCAGGCGCGACTTGATCCACGCCCGGATCGCGATCGCTTCCCATGAATCCGGGACCGTCTGCTCGAGTGCCGATCGACCGGCGGCCAGCGCGCCGCGGCGCGTGGTCAGCGCCACCACCGCGACCACCTGGGCGATGACCAGGAGTATCGCCGACCCGACGATCCACCAGCGTTCCCGCGTAAAGAGCCACACCACCGCCATCGCCCCCGCGAGGGCGACGAAGACCGTCGCGTCGCGCAGGCTGGTCGAGCGGGCGATCCAGGACGGGTGCACCGATACCGTGCCCGGGACCGAGTTCCAGTGCTCCGCGAGTTGATCGTTGCGTGCGGACTCACCCACGCGCGGAGCGTATCACGAACTGCCCGCCCGCATGCGTTCGAGGCCGCCGGGGAAGGGGTAACTCGGGAACACGCCGACGTTGCCGAAGCGCCAGCTTGCGGGGGCCGGGTACACGTCGCCGCGGAAGCCCGAGTTGTACATCGTCCGCAGGACGGTCTCGAAGCTGGGTTCCACGCCGTCGCGCGTGAGCAGCCGGTTGGCCCGGGCGTTGAGGAAGCTCACGGACGCGACCGGGTGGCGGTCGCGGCGGTCGTGCAGCATCTTCGCGACCGTCTGGAAGCCGTGCTCGAGATTCTCGAGGGTGAAGTGGTCGCGCCCCAGCGGCCGGAGGAGGCCGAGGATGAGCACCGAGTCGAGGTCGAACTTCAGGACGTAGGGCTCCTTGTCGGAGGCCGCGTGCACCGAGACCGACTCCTGGAACATCCGGGCGTACGACGTCACCGTCTTGGCGGTCCACTGGCTGGTCGCCATCAGGTCGACCACCTGCGCGATGATGCCGTGCGAGTTGTCGTGCGAGTTCACGCCGCAGATGACGGTGCGGTAGCGGCCGTCGAGCAGGTCGCGGAGCATGTCCTGGCCCCACATGATGCGGAGGCGCTCACCGGGCGAGATCTTGCCGCCGGCGCCGGGCAGAAGGCTGACGCGGTCGGGGAACTGGTCGCTGGTCATGAGGCTCTCAGCGCCGCCGTCGTAGAGGTGGATGCGTGGTTCGTGTTCGTGCTTCATGGAGCGGTCTCCGAAACGTTGTTTTCACTGTAGGGCCCGGCCCCGGATGCTCAACGAAAAACGGCCGCAATCGGCACGCGGCGGGGTTCTCGAATTCGAGAAGCGCGGGACCGCGGCAGCCGGTGCCGGTACACTGGAAACATGCCCAGCCTCATGCTCTTTGACGACGGCAAGGGGCTCCTGGCCCCGCTGAGCGATCTCCGCCCAAGCTTCGGTATCCGCACCGGTGCCCTGAGCCTGTTCCACCGCTGCTCGGAGCTCTACGGCCAGCGTCCCCGGTCGGTGTTCGTGCCCGACGGCAACGCGGCCCTGACAAGCGCGCTGTATCCGGATATCAACGTCAACACCGTCCACGACGACGAGCCGGTGCTGCTCATCAACGGTCGCTGCGCCGTTCCCCGGAGCGAATGGATGGACCTTGCGCCCGGCGAAGCGGTCGCCGACGCGGAGACGGGGGACATCGTGGCCGCCTGCGTGCCCGGCCGTCAGGCGCCGCGCGTGGTCAGCGGCGGGGCATCGCTGAGGGCAACCAGATCAAAGACG
>JAJVHS010000038.1:0-11236 GCA_022072615.1 Phycisphaerales bacterium | reverse complement strand
GCTGATGTACCGGCCGTGGCACGTGCGTTCATCGCGTGACGCCGCCATGGGGCTGGACCTCGAGCTGCTCACGCGTGACCCGAACCCGCGCACGCTGCCGGGCGTGACGGCGTGGGGCCCGCACCCGATCTCGATCCATCCGTCCGCTCGCGTGTCTCCGACGGTGGTGCTCGAGGCCGAGGCGGGACCGATTGTGATCGACGAGGACGCGGTGGTGCGTCCGGGCACGATCATCATCGGCCCGGCGTATGTCGGGCGGCACGCAACGATCCTCGAGCGGACGCTCATCAAAAGCTGGACGGCGATCGGCCCGTACTGCAAGGTGGCGGGCGAGATCAGCGGCACGATCTTCCAGGGGTTCGCGAACAAGGCGCACGACGGCCACCTGGGCGACTCGTGGGTCGGCGAGTGGGTGAACCTGGGCGCGGGCACGACCAACTCGAACCTGCTGAACACCTACGACCAGGTCATCACCCGCGCAACCCCGACCGGGCCCAACGAGCGCACGGGCGAGCAGTTCCTGGGCGCCATTATCGGCGACCACGTGAAGTTCGCCATCTGCTCGCGGATCATGACGGGCGCGGTGCTGCACACCGGCTGCATGTTCGCGCAGACCGCGCCGATCTCGGGCTGCGTCGGGGCTTTCGCGTGGGCGACCGACGCTGGCGTGCGCCAGTACCGGCTGGACAAGTTCATCGAAGTCGCGAAGGTCGTGATGGCGAGGCGGAAGATCACGCCCAGCGAGGCGTACCTGGCAAAGCTCACGGCTCTGCACGCGCAGGGTGCCTGAACAGAACTCGCCACTCTCGGGTGTCCCGGCCGCCGTTCAACGCCGTCGGTTCGCTCACCGGAAAGGGCCAACGCAACGGCGCATTCATTGCAGGCGCCCCGATCGGGGCCGCATTCGGCCTGTTCGCCTCCATTCTGGATGAACCGAGTTCGCCCGCATCTTTGAGCAGCGCTTTGATTAGCTCCGATGGCGACCCTTTACCTCATCGACGCCTACGCCCAGTTCTTCCGGCACTACCACGCCATCCGCACGCCCATGTCGAGCCCCGTGACCAAGGAGCCGACGAACATGACGTTCGGCTTCGTGGGCCTGCTCCTGCGGCTCCTGGGGGCGGGCGCCGAGAACGACAACGCGCTGTGGGCCAAGCTCGGGGGAAGACCCGATCACCTCGCCGTTGCGCTCGATGTGTCCGGCGACCGCGGGACGTTTCGCTCGCAGCTTTACGCCGATTACAAGGCGACTCGCACCGAGCCGCCCGAAGACCTCGCGCCGCAGGTCGACCGCTGCCTCTCGATCCTGCGGACGCTGGGCGTGCCGGTGGTCGGCGTCGAGGGCTTTGAAGCCGACGACGTGATCGCCACGATCGTCACCACCATCCGCCGCGACCACCCTGGCGTCGGGCTGCGCATGGTCAGCAAGGACAAGGACCTCAAGCAGCTCCTGGACGATCCATCCGACGTCCCGCCGGTCCCGTGCGTCGACGACGGCCGTGAAGTGCCGTGCGTGGCGCTCGTCGATGTTCACACGGGCGCGATGTTCGACGCCGCGGCGCTCAAGGCCGAGACGGGGCTGCGCCCCGAACAGGTCATCGACATGCTCACGCTCATGGGCGACACGGTGGACAACGTCCCCGGCGTGCCCGGCGTGGGTGAGAAGACCGCCGCCAAGCTGATGGTGGAATACGGCACGCTGGAGAACCTGCTCGCGAGCACCGACAAGCTCAAGGGCAAGCAGGCCAAGAACGTGAAGGCCGCGGCGCCAAAGCTCCCGCTGTCGCGCCAGCTCATCGAGCTCAAGCGTGATGTTCCGCTGGAGTTCTCGCTCGAAACCGCGTCGATCGATCGGTTGCAGCTCGAGCGCCTGATGCCGATCCTTAAGGAACTGGGCTTCAACCGCTACCAGGAGGACCTGCGCGGGCTCATGGCTCGCCGGGGCATGTCCGTTCCCGGCGCCGCGTGCGGGACGGCCTTCTCACCAGCGCCCTCCTCGACAGCCGCCCAGGCGCCGGCGTCGCCGCGCCCCCAGGCCGCGGCGAAGCCCAAGCCCCGACCGGCCGAACCGGGCTCATTCGGCGGGCTCTTTGACGCGGTCGAGCAACCCGGCGACGAATCGTCCGCCGTCGCAACCTTCGCGCTCGAATCAGAATCCCAGGTCGCGGACGCGCCCGGCGCGCCGACGATCGACGGAACGTACACCTGCGTGCGGACAACCGAGCACCTTGACGCGCTGGTGGGCCGACTCAAGGCAGCGCCGGCCTTTGCCATCGACACCGAGACGACTTCGCTCGCCCCGCACGACGCGGAGATCTGCGGGCTCTCCATCGCCATCGACCCCGGCGAGGCGTTCTACATCCCCACGTGCTCGCCCGAATCGGCGTCGCACCTTGACCTGCCCACCGTGCTCGCCGCGCTCAAGCCGATTCTCGAAGACCCCGCCAAGGCCAAGTACGGGCACAACATCAAGTACGACCTGCTCGTGCTCCGCCGAGCGGGGATCCACCTGTCGATCTCGACGCAGCTCGACACGCCCGCCAACGCGCCGCCCTCAGCCCTCGACGCCGCGGCACCCGGGCACGTTGATGCCCCCTCGTGCGATTCGATGGTCGCCAGCTACCTGATCGACTCCTCGCGCTCGAGCCACAGCCTCGACGCGCTTGGCCAGGTGTACCTGCAGCGGGGCAAGCAGTCGATCAACGAGCTGATCGGTTCGGGCAAGCTCCAGCGCTCGTTCGCGACCGTCCCGCTCGACCAGGCGACCTGCTACGCGGCCGCCGACGCCGATCTCACGCTCCGCCTGGCGCACGCCATGCTCCCGCAGCTCCGAGCCATGGGACTCATGCCGCTGTTCGCGGACGTCGAGATGCCGCTGGTCGAGGTGCTCGCCGAGCTCGAATGGAACGGCATTCTCGTCGACCCCGACGAGCTCGACCGCCAGCGCGACCGGCTCAACGCCCGGATCACCGACATCATCCGCAGGCTCGACGACGAGGCGATGTCGGCGATCGGGCGGACTTTCGACCCCGACTCGCCCAAGCAGCTCGCGACCGCGCTGTTCTGCAAGAGCACCGACCCGACGCCCGGGCTTGGCCTCAAGCCGATCAAGAAGACCAAGACCGGTTACTCCACCGACGCTGAAGTGCTCGACAAGCTCGCCGAGGACGAGACACTCACGACGCCGATCCCCAAGCTGATCCTCGAGTACCGACAGCTTTCCAAGCTGGTGAGCACCTACCTGGTCGCGCTGAAGGAGGCCATCCACCCGCGGACCGGGCGCGTGCATTCGAGCTTCAACCAGACGGTCGCCGCCACCGGCCGGCTCGCGTCGAGCGACCCGAACCTGCAGAACATCCCCATCCGCCCGGAGATCGGCCGCGACATCCGCAAGGCCTTCGTCGCAGCGCCCGGGCACGTGCTGGTCACCGCGGACTACTCGCAGATCGAGCTGCGCCTGCTCGCGCACCTCTCGCAGGACCCGGCGCTGGTCGCGGCGTTCCACTCGGGCGCCGACATCCACACCGAGGTCGCGGCGCAGATCCACGGCGTGGCGCCCGACCAGGTGACCAAGGAGCAGCGCTCGGGCGCCAAGATGGTGAACTTCGGCATCGTGTACGGCATCACGTCGTACGGGCTGGCGCGGCGGCTCAACATCGACGACAAGAAGGCCGCCGAGATCATCGCCGGCTACAAGAAGCGCTTCGCGGGCATCACGACCTTTCTCGAGGAGTGCGTCCACCAGGCCCGGCGCTACGGATACGTCGAGACGATGCTCAAGCGTCGCCGGATGATCGTGGACATCGAGTCGAGCAACCCGTCGCGGCGGGCGCTCGCCGAAAGGACCGCCATCAACAGCGTCGTTCAGGGGTCGGCCGCCGACCTGATCAAGCTCGCGATGGTCGATCTCTACCGCGTGTTCCGGGCGCCCGCCGCGCCGCCGGGCGTCAAGATGCTGCTCCAGATCCACGACGAACTGGTGTTCGAGTGCCCGCACGAGTCGGCGCTGGCCGCCAAGGACATCGTCGTCGCTCGGATGCAGAAGGCGATGGAGCTCTCGGTGCCGCTGGTGGCGGATGCCCATGTCAGCAAGAACTGGTACGAAGGCAAGTAACGCCCGCGCAGGGCATCATCCAGAGCCCCTCACCCACGACGCATCAATCAGAGCCCCTCACTTCAGTGAAGGGTCGCGAGGTCGCTGCAACGCACAGCGGGAGACGCTACAGGCCGATCGTTGATACAGTTCCTGGTGCGCTTGCATCGCCTCATCGCGGCGGCTCTCACGCTGGGCATGACCACAACAGTTGCCACCTCATGGCTGATCGCGCTCCAGGCGCAGCCCGAGCATGAGCTGCTTTGCGGCTCCGAGCCAATGCCCGGCTGGTGCGGAACTTCCGCCGGTGGGCCGCACAACACGTCCGTGCTCGCGGCCACCACCGATGCCGCGATCGAAGGGCGGCACCCCGGACTTGACCGGCCGGAGCGCCGGTTGAAATGGAAATCCACGCCCTGGAGCCTCGCCTTCACCACGTCACCCGCCGCGTTCGTGCGCCCGACCGGATTCCATGAGCCTCTGGACCTCCACGAACGAGCAACCGGCTGGCCGTGTCTCGCGATGGTCGCTCGTACCGTAACCGCCCGCAAGCTCGTATGGATCAGCCGTCAACCCCCCCAGGTTCGGTTCGACGAGCATCGACTCGTGAACCGAGCGATCAACCTGGGATCTCGAGACACGCCGCGGTATCTTCCCCTCGAACCGCTCATCGGCGGCTTTCTTGCCAATACGACCCTCTACGCGGTTGCGTGGCTTTTGCTGCTGACCGTTCCAGCGCTCGTGCGCACTCATGTGCGCCGTCGGCGGCGTCGGTGTACCGGCTGCGGCTACTCGTTGGCCGACATTCCGGAAACCCGCTGCCCCGAATGCGGGCGAGTTCTAACGCTCACGCTCCCGGGATCTCCACGATTTCCCGCAGCGACCTGAACACGCCCGTATACGCCTTGACGGCCGCTTCCAGTCCCGCCGCGTCCTTGTCTTCCACCACGCGACGCAGCATCGGGAGCATCCACGATGCGTAGCCCGAATCGCGGTCGGGGGCGGCGAGCAGGTTCTTGAACCACGGCCGCTCGGGCAGGCCCTCGGGCAGCACCCATGCCCGGTCCGTCGCCAGCAGGCGCTCGTTGAGGTCGTTCAGTTCGTCGGCCGACACCTTGCCCGCGGCCACCCGGTCACGCCACGCGGCAACGGTTTCCAGCAGCTCCCGCTGGGTGCTCGCCGCGTCGCGATCCAGCTCCGCGAGCGGGTCGGCCACCGGCGCGAGGCCATCCTGCGCCGCGGCGGGCTCGGTCGCCGCCTCTGGCGCGTTCCACAGGCCCGCGGCTGCTCCACGACCCGAGACGTCGCGCAGATGGCGTCGGAACTCCGACACGCACACCCACGGCTCGATGGGCAGCAGCTCCTCGGTCGCCAGTCGCAGCGCCGAACCGGCGGCCATGCGCGTGATCATCATCGCCGACTCGTAGTCCTCCCCCACCACCTTCCGGTACCACGCGAGGTTGTCGTAGATCGAGTGGTAGCTCGTGCCCGGCGATCCGCCCGCCGAAAGGCCTGCCGAGGCGACACCCACGTGGCACCAGAACGCCACGTGGTCGGATCCGCCGCCCAGGTCGCCGAACGCCGGGAGTGAGGGATCGGTCGCGTCCCCGCCGCGACCCATCCACGCGTCGAGCACGGTGCGTTCCGGGTCCCTGGCCTGGGGCACTTCCGCCGCGGCCGACGCGATGGCGCGGCGGATCGAGGGGCCCGACGAGGACCCGAAGTCCACGCCCATCGACGCCATGTCGAGGTTGAAGTACGCCGCGGCGTCGGTCGCGAGCAGGTCGCGGTTGCCCTCGACCCACTCACTGGAACCGATGATGCCGTACTCCTCCGCGCCCCAGGCGCAGAAGGCGATTGATCGCCGGGGCGGACCCAGCTCGCGCGCGGCCCGCGACAGCGCTCGGGCCGCTTCGACCAGCGCGATCGTGCCCGCGAGCGGATCGGATGCTCCGAAGCCCCAGGCATCGTGGTGGCACCCGATGACGACCATCCGCCGGGGTTCTTCGGAACCGCGCAGCACGCCGACCACGTTCGCGGACCTGCGGATCTCGCGGTCCTGCTCGACTTTCAACCGGACGCGCAGGGCTTCGCCCCCGGTCAATCGGTACGGCACCGGCAGGCCCGCCTGCCAGCCTCTGGTTTCGGCATGGTCGGCCACCGCCCGCCCGGTCATCCGCTTCATGATCTCGAGCGCCGCCCCGTACCCGATGGGCTGCACCGGGATCGCGCACAGACCGACCTCGTCGATCTTCAGCCGGGGAGCATCGCGAGTCGCCTCGACGCCGGGCGTCAGCGCGTCGCCGATGTACGGCAGCGTCTGGAGCGACCCGCGCTCGATGCACGTGTCGTTGGCGTAGCCGCCTTCGGGGTAAAGAAGCCCGCGGGTGTACCCGGACTCCGCGGGATCGGTATAGATGATCAGCCCCGCCGCGCCGGCCTTCTGCGCGAACTTCGCCTTGTACCCGCGGTAATTGCCGCCGTACCGCGCGATCACGATCCTGCCGCGGACCTCGACGCCCAGCGTCGCGAGCGTTTCGAAGTCCTCCTTCCGGCCGTAGTTGGCATACACCACTTCGCCCGTCACATCGCCGCTGCCGCTGAAGGCGTTCCAGCCCGGGTCGAGCGCGGGGTGCTGCGTGTACAGGTCCTCGTCGAGCACGCGTTCCTTGAGGATCAGGTCGCGCTGCTCGGGCGACACGATCTGGAGCACCGCGGCCGAGGGCCGGGGCAGGAGCGCCCAGAACTCGTGGACGTCGGTTTCGAGCCCGAAGCTCTCGAACGTCGCCCGCAGCTTCTCGATCACCCGCTCGTCGCCGTGCGTGCCAGCCACGTGCGGCTCGGCGGCGAGCAGGTCGTGCCAGCCGCGGAGCTGGCCGGCGTTCACCATCGCGTTCACGGTGCTGGCGGTGATGGAGGACTTTCTGGTCATTGCAGTCTGGGAGGACGATGGAGCATCGCCGGCAGTGCGGGCGATGGATTGTTCCGTTGCCGGCGGCCGCGTGCGGTCGAAATGTCGAACCCGGTCGCTCCAATCTTGACCGAAGACGCCTTTATCCATCGGGGGAGAGCGCAACCGCGTGCTCGCGCGGCAACGGCCGTTTCAGGGCTCGGATCGCTTCGATTACGAACACCGCCGCAAGGACGATCAGCGCCGCACCGACGGCGGCGTTCATCGCCGCCGACCACCAGGCGGGCGACGCCGAATCCGCGGCCGCTCGCATCTGTCGGAGGGCTTCGAGAAT
The DNA here is from genome assembly GCA_022072615.1 of Phycisphaerales bacterium. GTDB lineage: Bacteria > Planctomycetota > Phycisphaerae > Phycisphaerales > UBA1924 > JAEUJB01. The sequence goes on along the minus strand of JAJVHS010000038.1, from coordinate 3,898 downwards.
CTGCATGACCAGCGCCGTGACCGTGATCGACATGATGAAGATCATGGGGATGACGGTGTACCAGCACTTGCGACCGCTGCGCACCAGCCACACGCTCACGCCCAGCAGCGTCAGCCCGGCGAGCAGCTGGTTGGAGGTGCCAAACAGCGTCCAGTACCGCAGGTACGAACCCGGCTCGGAAAGGCGGAGCACCAGCAGCGGCGCGCCCACCGTCACCAGCGCCGCCACGAACCCCGCCCAGCGGGATCGCACGCCCGTCAGTTCCTGGAGCAGGTACCGGCCGAGGCGCACCGACACGTCCAGCGTGTCAAAGACGAACGTCGAGAACGCCATGGCCCCGAAAGTCGCGGCGAATACGAAGATGCTCGGCCGAGCCGACTCGGGGAACAGCGCCGACAGGAACATCGCCAGGCCGTCGCCGTAGAGCTGGGCGGGGGCCCGCCCGGCGACCTGGTCCTGGGCCACGATCATCACCGTTCCCAGCGCGATCACGGCCACAAACCCTTCCAGCAGCATCGAACCGAACGCCACCGGCTTGCAGTGGCTCTCCTTGGCGACCTGCTTGCTGGTGGTGCCACCGCAGATCAGGCCGTGGAAACCCGAGCACGCGCCGCAGGCGATGGTCACGAACAGGAACGGGAACATGTGCTGCGTGAGCTTCATCGTTTCGGGCGCCGGCATCTCCCGGATCGCCGGCTGGCGGATCTCGAATCCGCCGATCAGGATCCCCAGCACGCCGATCGCGATCGCCAGGTACAGCACGAACCCGCCCAGATAGCCGCGCGGCTGCTGGAGCAGCCACATCGGCAGCATCGACGCGATCAGGCAGTACGCCAGGATCGCCAGGTGCCACGCGGGCGCCTCGAACGAAAGCACCGAGTCCAGGCGCGTGCCCAGCCACACCACGCCGAGCGTCGCGGGCACGAAGATGACCGTGATCAGCCACATCGGCGGCCTGAAAAGCCGCTGAACCACCCCCATGACAAGCGCCAGCACCAGGTACATCGTGCTCGCCGCGGCCACCGCCCCGCCCTTGTTGAACGTCGTCGAAAGACCCGCAAGTTCCTCCGCCTTGCCGCGGAACGTGTCGGCCGTCACGCTCGTGAACGCCACGATCACGTACACCAGCGCGAGCCAGATGAACGCCGCGAGCGCGAGGAACGCCCGGGTCCCCAGGTGCTCGCGCGCGATTTCGGCCACCGAATGGGCCCGGTGGCGGATGGAGGCAACCAGCGCGGAGAAGTCGTGGACGGCGCCGATGAACACCACTCCCACGCCGATCCACAGCAAACAGGGGAGCCACCCGAACGTCAGGCAGGCGGCGATCGGCCCGACGATCGGCCCGGCCGCGGCGATCGCGGAGAAATGCTGGGCCATGAGGTAAAATGGCCGCGTCGGAACGAAATCGACGCCGTCGTTCCGCTCGGTGGCCGGGGTCACCCGGTTGTCGTCCAGGCGATACTGCCGAGCCAGGTACGACCCGTAGAGCAGGTATCCGGCGGTCAGGACCGCCATCACGCACATGGCCAGGATGGTCAGGCTCATTGAGTCTCCGCGGCCTCTGCCGGCCTGCCAGAATACACGATCATGAACGGTCCATCCTCCTCATCCGCAGCGTCAACCCCGCACGGGGTCCACGTTCGCCTCTCAGGATTCCCCGTCGCGCTCGAATCGACGCTCCTTTTGCACGGCGTGCCGGCCGACGCGGCGATGCCGCTCCATCAGCAGTTGTGCGAGATCGTCTCGGCTCGCGGCGCGACGCCGGCGCTGGTGGCCGTGCTCGACGGCACCCCGGTCGTCGGGGTCAGCGATGCGGAGCTCGCGGCGCTGCTCGCGGCGCCCAAGGTCGTCAAGGCCAACGCGTCGAACCTCGGGATTGTCCTGCACCGCCGGATGAACGCGGCCACGACCGTCAGCGTCACCATGGAACTCGCGGCCGCGGCCGGCGTTCGCGTCTTCGCCACCGGAGGCATCGGCGGAGCGCACCGCGGCTACGGAGAAAGCTGGGATGTCAGCAGCGACCTGGCGGCGCTCGCCCGATACCCCGTCGCCGTGATCGCCAGCGGCACCAAATCAATCCTGGACGTTCCGAGCACCCGCGAGATGCTCGAGACCCTCGGCGTTCCGGTCGTCGGCTTCCGCACCGACCGCTTCCCGGCCTTCTACCTGCGCGAATCGGAGGCCACGGTCGATGCCCGGTTCGATGACGAGGCCGATCTGGCCGCATACATCGGCGCCGAGCTCCGGAGAACCGGCCGCGGCGTGCTGGTCGCCAACCCGATCCCCGAGGCCGACCAGATCCAGCCCGGGATGTGGCAGCACTGGCTCGACCAGGCGGAAGCCCTGTGCTCGGACGTCACCGGCCGGGATGTGACCCCACGTCTCCTCGCCCGGCTCCACGAAGTCTCAAGCGGGAAGACACTGTCGGCGAACATCGCGTTGGTGAAGTCCAATGCCGCGCTCGCCGCAGGGATTGCCCGGCTGCTCGGCCACCAGCCAAAAACCGACCCTGCGGTGCCGGTGTGAATCTGGAGAATTCAGGTTCTCTAGGTGGCTTTATTGCCGCCGGGCGGGGATTGGCACACCGAATTTCGCCAAGTCCAAACACATCGGGCGCTCGTCACGGGACGGGGCTGTTTCTAGAGTAACTTCCCCGATCGGACCTCTGCGGTCCTTCTGCGCCAGGATGGCGACGGCCACTGAACACTCGAGTCTTTCGCCCTGGTGTCCCTGGTGATGTGAGTCCAACACGGCTCAGCCGAGATTCGGAAACGAATCCCCGCTGGAAACGGGGAGAGAGCGCGCGGCTCGTGGCGGGCGGGACGACGAGATTGAAGAGAGTTTTCCAGAGTTTTTCTTGGAATACAAAGGAGCAACGGAGAATGAGTACTCGCAACGTGATCGTTTCGCTGGTGGTGGCCGCCGGCTGCGCGACCCCGGCCCTTGCGCAGGACAGCACCGGCCGCGGTGCGGGCCTGCCCGGCGACGCCGTCGGCGCGTATGACCCCGCGGCGCAGCGACTGAACTACGTCATCGACATGTCGAACCTGTTCGGTTCCTGGAACACACGGTTCGGCATCGCTCCGCTGATCAAGACCAACAAGACCAGCGCCCTCTTCTTCAACAACCTGCCCTCGGCCGCCGGCGTGAGCTCGACCGCCCGCCGCAACGTTCCGCCCCCGGCCCCGGCGTACTCCGAGTGGTTCGCCCCCGGCTTCGGCGTGAACCCCGACGTGACCCGGAACTTCCCCGGATCGCCGGTGCCCGCCCCCGAGGCGTACACCCGCCTGGGCGCGGTCGTCGCCGACTTCGGCACCGATACCGGCAACTTCAACTACAACGGCATCATCGGGGCGATCTTCGGGTACGAGCCGTCGTTCCCCACGCGCCTGTACGTGACGCGCTACCAGGTCGCCCAGAACCAGCCGGCGTTCGGCGCTCCCGACACCGCGCAGTTCGGCCTGGGCGCGGTGGATTCGTCCGGCAACGTCGCGATGCGAGCCGACAACTTCGGCATCGCCGACACCGTCAACGGCATCACGGGCAACAACTACTTCCGCGTGCGCATGAACGCCCGCACGCCCGGCGCGATCAACCAGATCCGCAACACCGGCGGCACCGACGCGGCCGCGACCGACTGGATCGACCTGCTCTCTCCCCTGGACGCGGTCCGCAGCAACCCGGTCAGCCACAACACGCCGAACATCCTTCCCATCGAGCTCGGCACCGGCGGTTTTGCCCACGTGGTGGGGTCGAACTTCGACCGCAACTTCGTGTGGGAAAGCCCGGTGTTCGCGGGGTTCAATGCGACCGCCGCGCACCGGCCGGGCACCGGCGATCACCGCGGCGGCGTCCACGTGCACCCCGTCCCGCTGATGGGCGGCCCGGGCGACGTCGC
>JAJVHS010000041.1 GCA_022072615.1 Phycisphaerales bacterium | reverse complement strand
GATCTCCGCAGCGCGAGCTTCCTTCATCATCCGTCCGCGGCCTTTCCGACATGGTGGACGGCGAGACCGATCCGGGCGCCGATCCTCACCGGCTGGGCGGGCGGGCCGAAGGCTCGGGAGCTCTCGGGACTTTCGCGCAACCGACTGATCGATGCGGCGATCAGGAGCGCGGCGTCGACGCTCGTGGTCCCGCGGTGGCGGATCGAGCAGCAGCTCGAATCCATCTTCGTGACCGATTGGCTGGCTGATCCGTGGGCTCGAGGCGCGTACTCGTACGAGCTGGTCGGGGCGTCGGGTGCTCGGCGGAAGCTCGCGCGGCCCGTGGACGGCACGCTTTTCTTCGCGGGCGAGGCGTGCGACACCTCGGGACAAGCGAGCACGGTGGCGGGCGCGATCGCGTCGGGGCGGCTGGCGGCGCAGCGCGTGGTCGAACAGGGCTGAGCGGCCTCTACAATGACTGTGCGCGGCGTCGCGTCGGGAGTGCGGCGTTGCGTCGGAAATCGAGGCGTCGGGCGGGGTGCGCGGGCAGAGGGAGCGATCAATGTCACGGTGCGTGCTTGTGCTTCTGGGCGTGGTCGCACTCTTCGGCGCCCAGGCCCGCGGCGCGACGGTCACATTCCGCGTCGCCGTCCCCGGCAATACTCCCGCCGGCGACACCGTGTACATCGCGGGCAACTTCCAGGGATGGAACCCCGGCAGCGCGGCGCACGCGTTGACGAAGATGCCCGACGGCCGGCACGAGATCACGCTCGATTTCACGGACGGCGTGCAGATCCAGTTCAAGTTCACGCGCGGGACGTGGGCCAGGGTCGAGAAAGGTCCCGGCGGCGAAGAGATCTCCAACCGCACGCACACGCCCAGCGGCGCGCAGACGCTCAACCTCACCGTCGCGAACTGGGCCGACCTGCCGCCCTCGACCATCACCGGGCACGTCGAATCGTTCCAGCACGCACCGTTCCTCTCGGGACGCCGCTGCTGGGTCTACCTGCCGCCCGGCTACGGGCAATCGACCGCCCGATACCCCGTGCTGTACATGCACGACGGGCAGAACCTCTTCGACCAGTTCACGAGTTTCGCGGGCGAGTGGAAGGTCGATGAGGCGTGCGAGACGCTCATCCCCGCGGGCGAGATCGAGCCGATCATCGTCGTGGGGATCGAGAACGCCGGCGCCGGCCGCTGCAACGAGTACACGCCGTGGACGAAATCCGGCGGGCCGTGCACCGGCGGAGGCGCGGACGCGTACCTGGCGGCGATCCGCGATGTGCTGATGCCATACGTGGATCAGCGATACCGCACGCGCACCGGGCCCGCGAACACGTTCATGTGCGGGTCGTCGCTCGGCGGGCTCGTCTCGGCGTACGCGGGCTTTGCGTACGGCAACACCTTCGGCCGCGTGGCGGCGGTATCGCCTTCGTACTGGTTCCGCGAGCCGGAGATGCTCAACCTGGTCTTGCAGACCGGCCGACCGGACGGGCTCGCGATGTTCTACCAGGACATGGGCACGCGCGAAGCGGGCGGGATGACCGACTCCAACGGCAACGGCATCGACGACTACATCGAGGACCTGCGGGCGATGCGAGCAGCGGTGCTCTCGCAGGGCTTTATTGAGAATCTGGACTTCAAGTCGGTCGAGGCGGCCAACCACACGCACAGCGAGACGTACTGGGCGCTGCGGTTGCCGGACCTGCTGCGCTTCCTGGTCGATCCGCCCGCCGACCCGTGCCCGGCGGACTTCGACGCCTCGGGCTTTGTCGACACCGATGACTTCGACGCGTTCGTGCTCGCCTTCGAAGCGGGCACTGATGATGCGGATTTCGACGGCTCTGGGTTCGTCGATACCGACGACTTCGATGCGTTCGTCGTGGCGTTCGAGGCCGGATGTTGATAAGTGGTGTCCAGGGGGGGGGCGTGGTAGTTATCCGCGGCTCGCAGGGCGAAGCCCGTGACACGGCCGTTGGGCCCCCGGTGAGCGGGATCCACCGAACAGGCACCGCTCGTTCGGGGCGGGGTGGGCGCCTATGCTTGTGGCGGTGGGTCGGCCGTTCCGTTTTGCTCCGCGGTTTGCGGGGCCGGATTGACCAACAACCCTGTACCGCCCCTGAGGGGCAGGCCCCCGGCGACGCCCTGTCGATTGCCGGAGCCTTGACCGCCGACCGGACGTGCCGCCGACCCAGGCACGGGCATCCGGGCGAGCGGGAAGTGGAAGCAAGAACACATGATCGATGAATCCCTGATCGCATCCCTTGGTGTGAACGATGCCGAAGCGCAGCAGATGCTCGACGCGGCCTACGGCAAGAAGCTGTCGGGCGGCCAGGACCAGTACATGGATTCGCTGCTCGGCCAGCAGATCGATGAGCTGATCCCCGGCAAGCTCATCAAGGGCAAGATCATCGGCTACGCCGGCGACGACGTGGTCGTCGAGGTGGGGCTGAAGTCCGAGGGCCTCATCCCCAAGGAAGAGTTCGAGGGGATGGAGATCAAGCCCGGCGACATGGTGGACGTCCTGCTCGAGGACGTGGAGGGCGAGGAAGGCCTCGTCCAGCTCTCCAAGCGCAAGGCCGACCGCATGCTCTCGTGGCAGCGGATCATGGACACCACCAAGGAGGGCGACGTCGTCGAGGGCATGGTGACCAAGAAGATCAAGGGCGGCCTGCTCGTCGACATCGGCGTGCCGGTCTTCCTGCCCGCGTCGCAGGTTGACGTGCGCCGCCCGGGCGAGATCGGCGACTACATCGGCAAACGCATCCGCGCGAGCATCCTGAAGATCGACCTGGAGCGGCGGAACATCGTGATCAGCCGCCGCAAGCTGATCGAGGAGGAGCGCGACGCCGCCAAGAAGCGCCTGCTCGACAACCTCAAGGAAGGCGAGATCGTCACCGGCACGGTCAAGAACATCGCCGACTTCGGCGCGTTCGTGGACCTGGGCGGGATCGACGGCCTCCTGCACATCACGGACATGTCCTGGGGCCGGATCAACCACCCCAGCGAGATCCTCAAGATCGACCAGAAGATCGAGGTCAAGGTCCTCAACATCGACCGCGAGAAGGAGAAGATCGCGCTTGGCCTCAAGCAGCGCGAGGCCTCCCCGTGGGAGGAGATCGAGAAGAAGTACCCGGTCGGGTCGCGCATCCGCGGGGCCGTCGTCAACCTCATGTCCTACGGCGCATTCGTCAAGCTCGAGGACGGCATCGAGGGCCTCGTCCACATCTCCGAGATGTCCTGGACGCGGCGCGTCAACCACCCGTCGGAGCTGGTCGCCCCCGGCCAGGAGGTCGACGTGGTCGTCCTTGAGATCAACAAGGACAAGCAGGAGATCAGCCTCGGCATGAAGCAGACCGAGGTCAACCCCTGGGAGCTCGTCAGCGAGAAGTACCCCCCGGGCACCGTCATCGAGGGCAAGGTGCGGAACCTGGCCAACTACGGCGCGTTCGTCGAGATCGAGCCGGGGATCGACGGCCTGCTGCACATCACCGACATGTCGTGGACCAAGAAGGTCACGCACCCCAACGAGATCCTCAAGAAGGGCGACAGCGTCAAGTGCGTCGTGCTCGACGTCGACCGCGACAAGCAGCGCGTCAGCCTGGGCGTCAAGCAGCTCACCGAGGACCCGTGGATCGCCGCGATCCCCGAGCACTACAAGCCGGGCATGGTCGTCCGCGGCGTGGTGACCAAGATCACCAACTTCGGCGTGTTCGTCGAGCTCGAGAGCGATCTCGAGGGCCTGCTCCACATCTCCGAGCTGGCCGACCACAAGGTCGAGAACCCGCAGGACGTGGTCAAGGCCGGCGACGAGATCGACGTCAAGATCCTCCGCGTCGACCGCGCCGACCGCAAGATCGGCCTCTCGCTCAAGCGGGCGCAGTGGGGCGACACCTCCGGCGCGGACGAGCCGCGCGAGAAGCGCCGCGACGTCCCGACCAAGGGCGGCATGGGCGCCCACGACGCCATGGGTACCGACAAGATCCGCTTCCAGTAATCTCGGGTTGCGGTCTCAAAGAGCAAAGGCCCCGGCACAGCGCCGGGGCCTTTTTCATTCACACGTGGACCGTTGACGACCCGCCGTGCTCGTTCGCAACGTTCACACGCGCGGTCACGAGCCGCGATCAATCCCGCGGCGTGATCACCGCCGACGGCGGCCGATCACGAGCACACCACCCAGCGCCGCCCACGCGGCCGCTGGAGCGGGGATCACCTCGAGGCGGTACGCGCCCTCGGCCCCGGCGGACGAATCGACCAGCACGTAGTACGTGCCCGCGGCGGCGCCCGCGACGATGACCGAGTCAATGCCCGTGTTGGCGTAGCTGTCGTAGGACGACTCGTCGTAATTGGCGGGCGTGTAGAGGAACAGGTCGGGGTCGCAGGCGGTGTTGTCGTACGACATCCGCACCATCAGGTCGCCGCCCGGCCAGTCGAGCTGCCACACGTCATCGCCGCCGTCCCACAGGTCGAAGATGTGGTCGCCGCTGAACCAGCCGTCGTTGTCATCGGACTTGCCGGTCAGGTCGCCGCTCACGATGCTGTTGAGCGTGATCGGGCCCAGGATCGCCTGGCCGCCGAAGCCGGCCATCGCGGAGCACGGGATCAGACCGACCACACCCGCCGCAACGGCGGACCGCAGCACATTCACCTTGCTCATGACTCACTCCCTGCCGCTATCCCCTGCCCAACCCGCTTCGGGTCGGTCAAGTCGATTCGCCGCTCCCCGCGCCGGGTTCCCGCCGAGTGCGGAGGAGCGGAAAATCCGGCCAGATTCGCGGCCGGCGTCGGCAATCTGGGAGAAGACGGGCGGCGAGCCGGGGCGGCCCGGCGGCGTTACCTCGCGTACTCGATCGCTCGGGTCTCGCGCAGCACCGTCACCTTGATCTCGCCTGGGAAGGTCATCTCTTCGCTGACGCGCTTGGCGATCTGGTGGGCGATGAGGAACGCCTCGTCGTCCCCCACCTTCGCCGCATCGATCATGACGCGCACCTCGCGGCCCGCCTGGATCGCGTACGCCTCGGTGACGCCCTTGAAGCCCATCGCGATGTCCTGGAGCTCGGTAAGCCGCTGGACGTACTTCTCCATGCTCTCGCGCCGCGCGCCCGGACGAGCCGATGACACGGCGTCGGCCGCCATCACGATCGGCGTGTAGAAGCTCGTCGAGGGAATGTCGGCGTGGTGGCCGCCGATGGCGTTGAGCACCGGCTCCTTCTCGCCGTACTGCTTGGCGAAGTCCATGCCGATCTTGGGGTGCCCGCCCTCCATCTCCTGGTCCATCGCCTTGCCGATGTCGTGCAGGAAGCCGCAGCGCCGCGCGATCGTGCCGTCCAGCCCGAGCTGGTCGGCGATGATCTGGCACAGGTACGCGACCTCGATCGAGTGCCGCAGGACGTTCTGGCCGAAGCTCGTGCGGTAGTGCAGCTTGCCCATCGCCTCGACGACCTTGGGATGGATGCCGCGGAGGTTGACCTCCAGCACCGCGTCCTTGCCGGCCTTGAGGATCCGCTCGCCGATCTCCGACCGCACCTTGTCCACCACTTCCTCGATGCGGGTGGGATGCATGCGGCCGTCGGCGATGAGCCGGTTGAGGGCCTCGACGGCGACGGCCTGGCGGATCTTGTCGAAGCACGAGACGACGATCACACCGGGGGTGTCGTCGACGATGATGTCGACGCCGGTGGCCTTTTCGATCGCCCGGATGTTGCGGCCTTCGCGGCCGATGATGCGCCCCTTCATGTCGTCGGAGGGGATCTCGACGGTCCGGACGGTCGACTCGGAGGTATGCTCGCCGGCGTACCGCTGGACGGCCATGAGCGTGATCTCACGGGCCCGGGCCTTGGCGTCGTGCTCGGCGTCCTCGACGATCTTGCGGGCAACCTTGGCGACTTCCTGGCGGGACTCGCTCTCCACGCGTTCGAGCAGGAGTTCCTTGGCGGCCGCGGGGGTGAGGTCCGCGATCTTGTACAGCTTGTCCTTCTGCTCGTCGAGCACGCGTTGGGTCTCGGCTTCGCGCTGGAGGATGCGTTCCTCGCGCTGCTTGAAGGACTCTGCCTGGCGGGTGAGCGTCTGTTCCTTGAGCGTGAGGGTCTCTTCCTTGCGGTCGACCAGGTCCTCTCGCTTGGCGAGCCGCCGCTCGTTCTCGCGGATCTCGGACCTGGACTGTTCGAGTTCCTTCTCGGCTCGTTCCTTGCGTTCGAGCAGGGCGCGTTCGGCGTCCAGGCGCGCCTTCTCGGCCTCGGTGCGGGCTTCCACGGCAGCCTGATCGCGGATGCGCCTGGCGTCCGATTTCGCCTGCGAGAGGCTCGCCAGCCCGAGCAGTTTGGAGATCCCCAGCGCCGCGACCACCCCGACCACGAGCCCGCCGCCGAGCCACCCAAGTTCAATCCCGCCCACCCCGAGCACAAGCATGCTGCTGATCATGAACGCCGCCTTTGCCCCGTGGCGGCGCACAACGCCGTCACGGCCTCGTATGACCGGGCGCGGCGGATGAGTTCCCGAGCCGGATGCGCAAAGGCAGATGAGGATGACCGGCGCGCGAGCGGCAAACCCGCTCGCGGTGTGTTCCTGGACTTCGCGGCGCACAGCCACGCCGTCTGTCCCCACTCCAACATCCCCGCGGAACGAGCCCTGCTGACCGCCCCGGGCGGCGGGAGAAACCCGGGAATGATTGATCCGCCTGAAAACCGGTCACCGAACCAAAGCCCGATCCGCACCTTTCACGGCCCGCTCGAAGGCGGGCACGCGACATGCAACTCGAACGTCCTTCCGCAGCGCACGGAGAAGAAAAATCCTCGTGGCCGCCCCGTGACGGCCAAACCTTTATAGATTCTACACCAATTCGTGATCTAGGTTCGGGCCCAGTGACCACCCGCCAAACGATTTGCTCACTCGATCATGTCAACCACCGGCATCGACCGATTTCCACCACCATGCGACCGTGCCGGACGGGTCCGATGTTCGGCGATAGTTTGGCATCCCGCTTTTTCTCTGGAGCGCGTCCGATGAGCTTCCTCAACCGAGCCGTCTCTCCCGCGATCGTCCTTTCCGTGCTGGCCGTGGCGTTGACCGGCGGCTGCGCGTACAAGTCGGCCGACAACGTGACCATCGAGAACGGCCAGACCCTCGACGCGGGCGTGCTCGCGGTTGATGTCGAGAACGTCCGCGGTTCGGTGGAAGTCTGGGCCCAGCCCGCGCTGAAGGCGCCGACCGTGGAAGCGATCCGGCTCGACGGCGCGCCGGGAGACAAGCCGTACACCTTCGTTGCGAGCCAGCTCGTGGGCAGCGAGCACGGGGCCATCCTGCGGGTCGTGAGCGCCGACCGGGCCGACGCGGCCGCCCCGCCCATGCTGCTGCGGGTCCGCGTGCCCGCGTGCGACGGCCTGCGCATCAGGACCAACGGCGGCACGGTGCTCGCGTCCAACGTCGGCGGGGCAATCACGATCGACACCTCCGGGAAGGACGTGACGACGACCGGCGTCCGGGTCACCGCCAACCGTCCGATCGCCGAGCCGGTGCGCATCCACTGCGCCTCCGGCGACGTCCATGTCACCATCCCGACGCTCTCGGAAGTCGCGGTCAACTTGGACGCTTCCGGGAACTCGAAGCTCATGACCAGTTCCACCCGGGTCAAGGTGACCAAGGTGACGATGAAGCGCATCGAGGCGTCCGTCGGTTCGGGAACAGCGCCCATGGAGATCCGGGCCGAACGCGGCAACGTGCGGGTGCTCGTCGAAGACTGAACCCCGCCCAGGCCCGACACCGGGGCGCGCCCTCCAGGCGAATGCAAGCCGCTGTCGGCACTTACAATCCCGTGTGACCACCCGCGGCTTTGGAGTCATCGTCATCGGCGGCGGACACGCGGGCGTCGAAGCCGCGTGGGCGGCCGCCAATCTGCTGCAGGAATCGGGGTCGGTCGCGCTTGTCACGCTGGACCCGTCACGCATCGGGGTCATGTCATGCAACCCGGCGATCGGCGGCCTGGCCAAAGGCCAGCTCGTGCGCGAAGTCGACGCCCTGGGCGGGCTGATGGCCCTGGCCACCGACGCCACGGGCATCCAGTTCCGGATGCTCAACACGTCCAAGGGCCAGGCCGTGCACGGGCCCCGGGCGCAGTGCGACAAGCACGCCTACGCGCAGGCGGTGCAGATGCTCGTCGCCTCGCGACCGGAGATCGAGGTCATCGCGGGGTCGGTGGACCGGCTGATCGTCGAGGTCGGAGAGGTACGCGGCGTCGTGGTCCGCTCGCCAGGCGGGGATGAACTGACACTCCACGCCCGGGCCGTCGTGCTGACCACGGGCACGTTCATGCGCGGGCTGATGCACACCGGCGAGCAGAAGACCGCGGGGGGGCGCCACGGCGAAGCGCCCGCCGTGAGCATCTCCGCGGCGCTCCAGGAACTTGGTTTCGAGCTCGGCCGGCTCAAGACGGGCACGCCCCCGCGCCTCAAGCGCTCGTCGATCCGGTGGAACGATCTCCCCCCTCAGTTCGGCGATGACCCGCCGCGGCCGTTCTCCGATCTGACGCCGCGACCCGGCAATTCCATCGCCGTTCCTGCCCCGGGCCCAAGCGGCGTCGGCGATCCTGTGGATGCGGCGCTCGACGGGTGGCGCTCGACGGGTTTCGTCGCCGCGTCGTTCCCGCTGCTTCCACAGGTCGAGTGCCGACAGACGCAGACCACCGCCGCAGCGCACGAACTCATCCGGGCCAACCTCCACCGAGCACCCATGTATTCGGGCCAGATCGAGTCGGCGGGCCCCCGCTACTGCCCGAGCATCGAGGACAAGGTCGTTCGCTTCGCGCAGCGCGAGTCTCACGGCGTGTTCCTCGAGCCCGAGTCTCACCGCGACGACTGGATCTACTGCAACGGGATCTCGACCTCACTCCCCACCGATGTGCAGGATGCGATCGTGCGCGGCATGCCCGGCTGCGAGCAGGCGGTGATCTACCGCTACGGGTACGCGGTCGAGTACGACATGGTGCGCCCGCACCAGATCACCGTGACCGGCCAGACGCGCCTCGTGCGCGGCCTCTACCTCGCCGGCCAGATCAACGGGACGAGCGGCTACGAGGAAGCGGCCGCGCAGGGCGTCGTCGCGGGCATCAACGCGGCCCTCTCCGTCATAGGCAAGCCCGAGTACGTCATCGGCCGCGACCAAGCGTACATCGGCGTGCTCATGGACGACCTGGTGACGCGCACGCCCGTCGAGCCTTACCGGATGTTCACCAGCCGCGCCGAGTACCGCCTGCTTCTGCGGGCCGACAATGCGGCGGACCGGCTGACCCCCGACGCGCAGCGGCTCGGACTCCTGAGCTCGACCGAGCTGGGGCGGCGGCGCTCCCGCTTGTTTGCCGACCGGCGCGAGCAGATCGCCTCGCTCAACGCCGCGATCGACCGGGCGACGCTCGAGGGCGTCCCCGTGCCCCGCCTGATCCGCACGCAGAACTTCGAGCTCGGCGATCTGCGACGGGTCCTTGACGCTCCGGGCGCCGGCGCGACCGACAGCGTGTTCGACACCGTGTACGCGGACCGCAGGTACGAGGCGTACCTGGTGCGCCAGCGGGCGGAGATCCGCCGCCACGCGGAACTCGAGCACCGCCGCCTACCGACCGAGTGGCGCGACGCGATGCTCGACGGCATGCGGACCGAGGCGCGCCAGGCGATCATGCGGTTCCGCCCGCAGACGTTCGGGCAGGCTTCGCGGCTGGAGGGCATCACGCCGGCCGACATGACGCTGCTGGCGGTGCTCGTCAAGCGTCATTCGCGCGGCGATACCGACGCCGTGCCGGCCCGGCCCTCGTGACATTCCGCCCAACCTCTGTACACTGCGTCCCCTCGGCGCGTGGTGGCGCGGCCGACCGCGTTCATGGAGGCTTGCATGCGGAAATCGTCTCGCTGGATTCATGTTTCGTCCGTGGTCGTCGCGGCCGCGGTGCTGAACCCCGCGACCGAGTGCGCAGCCCAGCCCGCGGCCCATGCCTCCCCGAGCCGGCCCGCCGCCGCAGCAACAACGCCGCTCGCGCCCGAGCAGCTTGAGCGCATCCGCTCGACCATCAAGGCCGCGATGGACGAGCACGGCATTCCGGGAGTCGGCGCGGCCGTGGGCGTGGATGGGACGCTCGCCTGGAGCGATGGCTTCGGGATGGCCGACGTCGAAAACCAGGTGCCGGTGACGAGCGAGACCGTGTTCCGGCTCGCATCGATCTCCAAGCCGGTCACGGCAGTGGCGGCATTGAAGCTTGTCGAAGCAGGGAAGCTGAACCTCGACGCGCCGATCCAGGAGTACGTGCCCGAGTTCCCGTCCAAGCAGGCGCCGATCACGACGCGGCAGTTGCTGGGGCACCTGGGCGGCATCCGCCACTATCGCGGCGCGGCCGAGATGGACAGCACGCGCCGGTACGCCGACCCGGTCGAGGCGATCAGGCAGTTCTCCAAGGACGACCTTGTGGCGCCGCCCGGGCACAAGTACGAGTACTCGACATTCGGATTCGTGCTCGCCGGCGCCGTGGTGCAGCGCGCGGCGGGCGAGCCGTTCATGGGCTTTGTCGAGCAATGCCTGAACTCCGGCGGTACGAAGATCCGGATCATCGCGGACGATGCTCGGCGGATCATTCCAGGCAGGGCGCGGGGGTACGCGAGGACCGCCGACGGCGTGCTCGAGAACTGCCGCCTCGCGGACACGAGCAACAAGGTCCCGGGCGGCGGGATGTGCTCGCGTCCGCAGGACCTGGTCGAGTTCGCGCTGGCGCTCGTTCGCGGCGAGATCCTCTCACCCTCGTCACTGGACCTCATGTGGACGCCCGGCCGGACCGCCGACGGCAAGGACACCACGTACGGGCTCGGCTGGGCCGTGGCCGAGAAAGACGGGCAGAAATTCGTCACGCACTCCGGCGGCCAGCAGGGGACGTCCACGTGCCTGGTGCTGTGGCCCGAGAAACGAGCCGCCGCGGCCGTGATGTGCAATCTCGAACGAGTGCCCGCCGAAGCGCTCGCGACGCGCATCGCGGTTCTGCTGGTCACATCTGATGCGTCGGCATCAACGCCCTGAAAGTTCGATGCCTCGATGCCTTCCTCAGGCCAATTCCTTCGCCGTCCGGTCGAAGAATTCAATGCTCTTGCGCACGTTCTCTTCGAGCTCCTTGCCGGACCCGTGCTCGTATTCGACGAAGATCGCCCCCTTGAAGCCCTGGCGTTTGAGCTCGGCCATCTGGCCCCGGGCCTCGCCGGCTCCGGTGCCCCAGGGGTGGTCGATGTTGTCCTTCACGTCCTTGAAGTGAAGCTCGAAGATGCGTCCCTGGAACTTGCGCAGGCTCTCGACGGTGGACAGGCCCGAGCGGGTCCAGTGCCCGGTGTCGGCGCAGGCGCCGACCCTGGGGTTGGTGAAATTCTTCTCCACATCGAGGACGATCTGCGGGTCCCAGTAGGTCGTGGGCTTGGGGTGGTTGTGGCACGCGGCGTACAGGCCGTACTCCGCGGTGAGCTTGTCGACAAGCTTCCACGCGGGACCAGGCCGATCATCGGCGGACATGACGGGCTCGCACGCGATCCCCGCCATCCCCATGTCGCGGGCGAACTCGAAGATGGCGCGGAGCGCCTTCTCGTCGGAGCTTGGGGACACGACCCCGAAGGAATGGGCCCGGACGCCCGCGGACGCCAGCTTGGATTTGAGTTCCGAGCGCTGCGTGGCGGTCAGCTCCGGCCCGACCTTGATCTCGGCTGAATCCTTCGTCAGTTGCTGGCCGGGGTAGAGCTCGATGCAGGTCAGCCCGAGCATGCGTGCGGTGTCGATGGCTTCGAAGCACGTGCGATCGCGGAACGTCCACGCCTGCGTACCGAGCTCCCAGCCCAGCGCCCGCACGCCCGTCGCGTCTCGCGGCGCGGCGGCCTTCTTGTCGGCCGGCTGAACGGCACGGGCGATCGACTGCGAGGATGCGAGGGCGGCCAGGGCGGTGCCGAGGAATGCTCGTCGTTGCATGTCGCGATGGTACCGCGGCGTGGCCGTCCTGAGTGTCCTTTTTCGCCCCAAAGACCACCCCGAACACATACCTATCTTTGCCTCGGACCGATCGATCCCGAGACGGGCAAAAACAGAGCGAAATCGGCTCAAAAACGGGGCTCCAGCCGCCTTCGGATCAGGCTGGGGAGAGCGGTTCAACCTACAATCTGAGCGGCTGTACGCCAGTCCCTGACACAATAGATCGGGCTCGGGCACGCGTGACCCGCCGGTCGCACAGAACGCCGGACGACCACCATCAACATGACCCCCACAGGCATGGAAAACCCGCCAACTCAACTCCCCGACGCCGTGCCCGGCCTGAGCGCCGACGCGGCCGCGGGCAGGGTCGACTCACAGTACAACGCCGAGCAGATCAAGGTCCTCGAGGGCCTGGAGGCGGTGCGCAAGCGCCCGGGCATGTACATCGGCGGAACGGGGCTCTCGGCGCTGCATCACCTCGTCTACGAGGTCGTCGACAACTCCATCGACGAGGCGATGGCCGGCCACGCCTCGGCGGTCACGGTGACGATCCAGGCCGACGGGTCGTGCTGCGTGGTCGACGACGGCCGCGGCATCCCCATCGACCCGATCCGCAACGAGAACCCCGCCCTCGACGGCAAGCCCGCTGTTGAAGTCGTGCTCACGGTGCTGCACTCGGGCGGCAAGTTCGGCGAGGAAGGGTCCGCGTACAAGGTGTCGGGCGGCCTGCACGGCGTCGGCGTCTCGTGCGTGAACGCCCTGAGCGATTCGCTCCGCGTCGAGGTGTGGCGCGACGGCAAGATGTACACGATCGAGTTCGAGCGCGGGCGGGTGACGCACGAGCTGACGTGCCTGGGGCCGATCCCGCCGGGGTCCAAGCGCACGCGCGGGACGGCGGTGACCTTCCGACCGGACCCGGCGATCTTCCCCGACGTGAACTTCAGCTTCCAGACGCTCTCGGCGCGTCTGCGCGAGCTGGCGTACCTGAACCCCGGCGTCGTGATCCACTTCATCGACGAGCGCGTGGGCGCCGACGGCAAGATCCACACCGAGACCTACCACGCCAAGACGGGGCTGGTCGAGTACGTCGACCACCTGATGGCGGGGAAGAACCCGGTCTCGCCCGCGGTGTACGTGAAAAAGGAAGTCCCCGACCAGAACCTGGCGTGCGAGGTCGCCTTCCAGTACCACGACGGGTACAACGAGAGCGTGCTGTCGTTCGCGAACAACATCAACAACCGCGACGGCGGCACCCACGCCCAGGGATTCAAGGTGGCGCTCACCCGGGCGATGAACGGCTACTCGCGTAAGGCCGGGATCATCAAGGAGTCCGACCCCGTCCCGACCGGCGAGGACCTGCGCGAGGGCCTGATCGCGATCGTCAGCGTGAAGCTGCCGACACCGACGTTCAACAACCAGCCCAAGGAAAAGCTGCTCAACCCGGAGATCGAAGGTTTCGTGTCGCAGTCGGTCGGCGACGCCCTCGAGACGTGGCTGGAGGAGCACCCCACCGACGCCAAGCGGATCTGCCTCAAGGCGATCGTGGCGGCGCAGGCCCGGGAGGCGGCCCGCAAGGCCCGCGAGCTCACGCGGCGCAAGAGCGCGCTGGATTCGGGGTCGATGCCGCACAAGCTACGGGACTGCAAGACCCGCGACGTCGAGCGGAGCGAGCTGTTCATCGTCGAGGGTGATTCGGCAGGCGGTTCGGCCACGCAGGGCCGCGACGTCGAGACGCAGGCGATCCTGCCGCTCAAGGGCAAGATCCTGAACGTCGAACGGGCCCGGATCGACAAGATCCTGGGGTTCGAGGAGATCCGGACGCTGATCTCGGCGCTCAAGTGCGGCATCGGCGACGAGTTCGACATCGCGCGCCTGCGGTACGGCAAGGTCATCATCATGACCGACGCCGACGTCGACGGGTCGCACATCCGCACGCTGCTGCTGACGTTCTTCTTCCGCCAGATGCCCGATCTCATCCGCCGCGGCCACGTGTACATCGCCCAGCCGCCGCTGTACCAGATCTCGCGCGGGCCCGCGAAGTCCCGCAAGTCCCGGTACGTGCTCAACGAGGGCGTGATGGACGATGCATTGACGGACCTGGGGCTCGAGGGGGCGGCGCTGGTCGTCCGCGACGTGCCCCAGGACCCGCGCCGGCCCGTCCAGGAAGTCCGCCGGCTCGAGGGCGAATCCCTAAAGCGAGCCGTGCGGCTGCTGCGGCGGCTGGCGGAACTGATCCAGATCTCGCAGCGTCGCGGCACGCGCTTCGGGGACCTGCTGGCCGCCCGGGCCCGGGATCCCGAGGGCCGCGGCCGGCTCCCGCTGTTCCGCGTGAGCTGGCGTGGCGGCGAGGCGTTCGCCTGGTCGGACCAGGACGCGCACGCGATCGTCTCCCGCAGCGGTCTGGCGCTGTCCGACGCGGCGGCGGCGCCCGCGGCCAACGGCGCCGCGGCCAGCGCGACGATCCGCGAGCTGCACGAGAACCGCGAGCTGGACCGGCTGTTCACGGAGCTCGCGGCGCTGAACATCGACATCGCCGACTACGGCAAGTCGCAGACCGAGGCCGTCAGCGGCGAGAAGCTGCCCTGCAAGTACGCGTGGATCACGCCCGGCGTCGACCACGCTCCGGCACCCGCGAGCGAATCGACCGACAACGCCGAGGCGTCCGAGGAGACGCCCGCCTCCTCCGCGCAGCGGACCGCGACCTCCCGCGGCGTCGAGGCCGCGAGCCCGACCGACATCCTCGACGCGCTGCACGCCCTGGGCCGCCGCGGCCTGGAGATCAAGCGGTTCAAGGGGCTGGGTGAGATGGACGCCGAGCAGCTGTGGGAAACCACCATGGACGTGACGCGTCGCACGCTGCTCCGCGTCTCGTGGGACACCGCCAGCGAGGCCGACGCGCTGTTCTCGGTCCTGATGGGCGAAGAGGTCGAGCCGCGGCGCAAGTTCATCGAGGACCACGCCCTCGAAGTGAAGAACCTCGACGTCTGACAGCCGCCGGTTCTCGGACGGCCGCGCACTGGCGTGACGCCCGCTTGCCGCAAAAACCCGGCCGATTCCTCGCCGAGCTCTTGCCCCGGCGGCCGAGAGGCTCGATAGCACGGTACCCCGTATCCGGACGGAGGCCGCCGTGGGATTCGACGCCAGGAAATTGACCGCCATCGCGCTGCTGGCACTGGTGCTGGCCGTCGTGCCGTTCCTGGTCGGTCGCATGACCTGGGCTCGTCTCGCCGAAGTCCGCGACGCGGCCCTCCGCGACGCCGTCGCCGAATCGCAGAGCCGTGTCCGGGCCGCGATGGACTCGCAGTACGCCGAGCTGTGCCGCACCCTCGAGGACTGGTCCGCGTGGGACGCGATGTACAACTTCTCGCTGGACCCCACGGACCAGCAGTGGCGCGAGGAGAACTTCTCGCCCGACAGCGTCGCCTCGCTGGGCCTGTGCCGCATCGCCCTCTACGACCGCAACGCCGCGCTGGTGCTCAAGTCCGATTACGACCTCATCGGCGGGCGCGCGAAGGACTTTGAACTGGGCCCGGCCGACCGGGCGTTCATCACCGGGCTCGACGAGAGCTTCCACATCGAGCAGACACGCGGCGGGCTCGTCCTCGGGCCCGACGGCCGGTTGTGCTGGGCGGTGATCAAGCCGATCCGCCACAGCGACAAGTCCGGCCCGATCTCGGGCTTCCTCAAGATGGTTCGGCCGATCACGCCGGAGATCCTCGAGCAGATCTCGGCGACAACCGGCGCGACCGTCACGCCCGCCACGGATGCGGTTGGCCAGGAGCGGCCCGATCGCGTGAAGGACGCCGAGCTCTACAACAGCCGCCTCGATCTGGTCTCCTGGGACGGCCACGACATCGGCTCGCTGACCGTCGGTTGCCAGGTCCGGACGATCCTCGCGAGGCACGACAGCCTGCAGGCGCTGTTCGTGCGGCTGGGCATCGTCGCCTACGTCATCCTCTCGGCCGCGTCGCTGCTGACGTTCGCGGCGGTGTGGACCAGGTCGGTCGACCGCCGCGCCGCGGAGGAAGGCACGACCGGCCGATTCCCCGTGCTGCTCGCCGCGTGCGCGGGGCTGATCTTCACGGCGGCGGCGACGTGGGGCGTCGTCGGCTGGCAGGACCAGACCCACCGCAGTGAGTTCGCCCGCCGGGCCGGCAACTTCGTCCAGCTCGTGCGCGACGAGATCTCCAGGCACCTCGACGCGATGTCGTTCTCCCAGGCGTACTTCCACAGCTCCGAGAACGTGACCGACGAGGAGTTCGAGCGTCTGCTCGCCAACGCCGACCTGTGGCACGACGGCGTCCGGCTGTGGGCGTGGATCCCGCACGAAATCGGGCCCGGCGCCGGCCACGACCGCGGCATCCTGGCGTCACCGGCGTCGGTCACCGACGCGCTGACCGAGCTTTTCGCCACCTCGCCGGCGATGAAGGCATCGTGCGAGCAGGCCCGCGACTCGGGCCGGACGGTCGGCTTCGTGATGCCCGAGAACGCGACGCTGAGCCCGCAGTCGCGCACGGTCGCGCTGGTCTCCCCCGTGTACAAGTCGTCCGTCGACTCGCTCCTCGAGCACCGCAGGCGCGAGTTCCGCGGCGTGATCCTCTCGGTGGTGGAGCTCGACAAGGTCGCCGCGCACGCCGCCGACGACATGGATTACGGCGGCATGATGGCGCGGGTTCTCTCGGCGTCCTCGCGGCCGATCATCCCCGAAGCGGTGGACGAGACCGTGGACGGCCTATTGGTGCGCCGGTGCTCGGTGCCCGTCGCCGAAGGCCTGAGCGCGGACCTCACCATCAGCGCGACGCGCCATTTCCGCGTGGGCATCGGGGCGGCGGTGCCGATGTCGGCCGCCGGCGTCGGCCTGGTCCTGACCGGCCTGCTGTGCGCGTTCATCGAGGTGCACCTCCAGCGCACCCGCCGCGTCGAGCACCTGGTGGCGCTGCGCACCGCCGAACTCGAGCAGCGGACCACCGAGCTCCTGACCGCCAACACCGCCGCCGAGGAGGCGCACCAGGCCAAGAGCGCCTTCCTCGCCAACATGAGCCACGAGCTGCGGACGCCGCTCACGGCGATCCTCGGGTACGCCGACCTGCTCGCCGAGACGCACCACGCCCCCGACGCCCGCGAAGACTTTGTCCGGACCATCCGCCGCAGCGGCGAGCACCTGCTCGCGCTCATCAACGCGGTGCTGGACCTCTCCAAGATCGAGGCCGGGCGGATGCAGGTCGAGACCATCTCGAGCTCGACCACCGGCCTCATCGAGGACTCTCTCTCGCTGCTGCGGGAGAAAGCCGCTCGGAAGAAGATCAACCTGGCGATCGAGTACGTCGGCAAGATCCCCGCGACGATCATCACCGACCCGATGCGCTTCCGGCAGATCCTCGTGAACCTGCTCGGCAACGCGGTCAAGTTCACCGAGACCGGCGGCGTGCGGGTCATCGTCCGGCTCGACGGTTCGACGACCGACCCGGACTCCAGACTCTGCGTGGAAGTGGCGGACACCGGTCTTGGCATCGAACCGGAGGTGATGTCGCGCCTCTTCACGCCGTTCGAACAGGGCGACGGATCGATGTCGCGGCGCTTCGGTGGCACCGGCCTGGGGCTGAGCATCTCCCGACAGCTCGCCGAGCTCCTGGGCGGCACGATCGAGGCCGTCAGCGTCCCCGGCGAGGGCTCGTCGTTCATCTTCACGACGCGGACCGGCAGCCTGGAGGGCGTGCCGATGATCGACCCGCGCGACCCGCACACCGGGCGGCCGCCATCAGAAACCGGCCGGGAAGCGCCGACGCAGTTCGAGTGCCCCGATGCCCGGATCCTGCTCGCCGAGGACACCATCGACAACCAGCGCCTCGTGCGTTTCCACCTGCAGAAGCTCAAGGCGGAGATCATGGTGGTGTCGGACGGGCAGGAAGCGCTCGACGCGGTCCGGCAGGCGATCAAGGACAACAAGCCCTTCGATGTCGTCCTCATGGACATGCAGATGCCTGTCATGGACGGCTACACCGCCGTGCGGACCCTCCGAGCGGTCGGCATCAAGGTGCCGGTGGTCGCGCTCACCGCTCACTCCTCGCCCGACGACGAGAAACGCTGCCTCGAAGCCGGCTGCGACGGGTTCCTCACCAAGCCCATCGGCCGCGACGCCCTGATCAGGACCTGCCGGCAGTACATCGCGCGGTCCCGAGCCTCCGACGCCTCCTACTCGGCCGCGGCGTAGCTCACGCGCCCGCGCCCCGTCCGTACACGAGCGCAATCGCGAGGTGGTTGACGTTGACGCCCGTCGGTCCCGTGCGGATCAGCGCGCCCGTTCGGCCAAGCACGGTCCACGCATCGTGCCGCGCAAGGGCGGCCGCGCACTCGTCGATGCCGAAGGACGCGGACGTGGCGCTGGTTACGACGGCGCCCGCGGCATCGGTCGGCCCGTCGATGCCGTCGGTGGAGAACGCCGCGATCGCAACCCTTGAAGCGGCCTCGCGGCGCCGACCGAGATGACACGCCGCCGCGAGCGCGAGCTCCTGGCTGGGCCCGCCGATGCCCGCGCCAGACGCCGCGCCGCGGGTATCGACCGTCGGCTCGCCGCCGAGAACCAGGGCGCACGCGCGACCACCGTTCACCGCCGAGCAGGCCCACGCCGCAAGCTCCGCTCCCTGCCCGCTCGCGATCGTCGGAACCGCCATCTCCCGCTGGTCGACCGGGTCGAACCCCAGCGCCCGTGCCTCGGCGGCCGCCGCGACCCGAGCCTCGGCGTTGCTGCTGATGACGCGGTGGTCCACGCGGCGATCCTGCGCCTTCAGCGATTCGGGCCGCTCGCCGCGCTCGCCGGCGGCAAGGTGGTCGGTCACGCGGGGGACTCGCGATCCGACGCCGTACTTCTCGAGGACGCGCCGGGCGTCGGCGTAGGTTGTCGGATCCGCCGCAAACGGCCCCGAGCCGACGACGTCGATCGCGCTGCTCATGACGTCGGAGGCGATCAGCACGAGCACGTGCGCGGGCGCCGCCACCGCCGCGAGCCGGCCGCCCTTGGAGTCCTCGATGTGCTTCCGCACGCAGTTGAGTTCGTCGATGGAAGCACCCGCGTCCTGGAGGGCCCGGCTCACCTGGCGAACGTCGTCGATGGTGAGACCGGCCGCGGGAAGACAGGTCTGCGACGAGGCGCCGCCCGACAGCAGCCCGATGACGAGCCCGTCGCTGCCGTGGGCCCTGGCGAACGCTCCAATGGCGCCGGTGATGGCTCGTGCCGCGGCGACGCTGCGCTCGGTCGGCATCGGGTGGTCCGCCGGCAGCACGCTGACGGATCCGGCGGCGCCGCCGGGCAGCGGCGTCAGCGCGATCCGCTCGGGCACGGCCGCGACAACGGTCTGCTCGGCCGGGCGGGCGAGCGATTCGAGGCATGCCCGTGCCATCTCGAGCGAGCTCTTGCCCATCGCCACCACGAGCGTCGGGGCGTGCGCCAAGCGGCCGCCCGGGCGGAGCTCCGCGGGCCAATGCCGACGCACCGCGGCCGCGGGATCGGCGGCTCGCAGCGCGGCGGCGATCATCCGCTCGGCGTGGTGCTGGTGGTCCTGAAAACTGGGCACGGCCACATCCTACCGCGAGGGGGTGCGCGGTCCGTGGCCCCTCACGAAACGTCGTCGCGACTTCGCAGGGCCCCGCGAACCCCGGCCCGGGAACGGCGTATGCTTATTGAGTATCGATTCTCAATAAGCGGCCGCACCGCCGCCGCGGGGAGCAGGGCATGAAGCGTCGAGCCGTGATCATGGGGTTGGTCGTCGCCGCGGTCGCGGTCGGAGCGGTCGTTTTCACGCAGCGCGGCGCATCTCCCGGCGAGACCCGCGACGACACGCTCGACGTGGTGGTCACCGTCCCGCCGCTGGCCGAGCTCGCGCGAAGGCTCGCCCCCGAGGGCTCGAGGTTGACGGTCCTGATGGCGCCCGGGAGGTCCGAGCACGGGTACGAGTTCACGTCGACGGACCTCGCCGCCCTGGCTCAAGCGGACGTCGTCGTGTATGTCGGGCTCGGCCTCGAACCCCAGGTCGAGCGTTTCGTCTCGCAGCACCCCAGTGCGCGCCGCCGCGACGTGTGCTTCGCGGTCGCCGCGGGGATCAGCGCCGCGACGGGCGAAACGTCGGACGACCACGATGGTCATGATCACGATGCCCACGACCACGAAGATGAGCACGCCCACGCGGACGACCACGGGCACGCGCACGGCCCGGTGGACCAGCACCTGTGGCTCGACCCCGTTCTGGTGAAGCGCCTGGTCCCCGTGCTCGCGGGCGCCATCGGTTCAGCCCTGCGCACGTCGGGCATCGAGACGCCCGACCGAGCCCAGCACGTTATCAGTGCCGAGGAAGCGCTGGCGCGCCAGATCGACGAGATCCACGCCGAGTATGTCGGTCAGCTCGCGCCCTTCGCGGGGCGCGCCATCGTGACCCACCACAATGCGTGGAGCAGGCTCGCCGATCGGTACGGGTTGCGGGTCGCGGCGGTGATCAGGCCGATCGAGAATGCCGAGCCGACGCCGGATCAGATCGCCGCGGCCGTGGAAGCCCTGCGCCAGCGGGAGGCGACGACCATCTTTGTGGAGCCGCAGTTCGATTCAACGCCCGCCCGCAAACTGGCGGAGGCCGCCGGCGCGCGGGTGCAGGTGCTCGATCCTCTGGGCACGGGCGAGTGGTTCTCGCTCATGCGTCAGAACCTGGCGGCCCTGAAGGCCGGACTTGCCGACGCCCCGACGAACCCGCCGCGCTGACGGCGATGGTGCCACCGGACGGCACGGTGCTTCGCGCCCGCCGAGGAAGCGGCAACGGTTACTTGGGAGCCGGGGCCTGCGGGTTGACCTTCGCCTTGCAGAACGGGCAGACGTCGGGGATGTTGCCGTGGCCCACCAGCGGCATGAGTTTCTTGCACGCGGGACAGGGATGGGCCTCGGACGACGCGCTGCTGCACTGCGGGCACAGGATAATGCCGCTGTTCTGCTGCGCGTTGGCCCGGCTCTCGGCGGCGGTGAGGACGAAATCGTGGCCCTGCGAGCAGGTGAAGAACTGCTGTGCTTCGTTCAACAGAAAGGAATTGGCGTCGGTCGACTTGGAGTTCTTCCAGAACAAGAAGCCGGCCGCGACCAGCGCCGCCGCGAGAACCCCGACCTTCACGCCGTTTGGAATCGCCATGCTTTGTGCTCGTTCCTGAAAACCACCAGATGATGGAGGGCCCGTCACGCTCGTGAAGCGTCGCTCACGCAGCCTCGCCGGAGTCAGCCGGCGGCTTCACGGACGGGGGACGCCGCCAGCGGATGACTCAATAGTTCTGGCCGAGGTTGATCGCCTTGCCCTGGCGGTTCCAGCGCGAGATCCGGCGTTCCTTTTCCTTGTCGTCGATGTTCACGCCCACGATCATGGCGTCCTTGGGGTTGATGAGCTGGACCGAGAGGTCCGCGTACATCATGTTGGCCCTGCCCAGGTGGCGCGGGCCGACGCCGTTGGACGGGAACCCGGTGTTGGCGTTGTAGCTCTGAGGGCTGATCCACGTGTCCCAGTTGCCGTCGCCGATGCTGTCGGCGATCGCGTACATCTGGTTGGGCATCACGACGTCGGAGTTCTTGACCTCACGCATCCACTTCTGATCCGCCGGCAGGGGCTTTGCCTTGCTGTCGCAGTGCCCGCCCAATCCGAGCATCATCGACTCGTTGTTGAAGTCGTAGGCGCCCCAGCCGTTGTAGCCGTAGCCGAAGTACACCTTGGCGCCGCCCGTCGAAACGCCGTAGAACAGGCCCTGCTCGTTCAGGTCGTCATACCCGATCTCGCGACAGGCCGGCGGCATGGTGCCCGAGGTCTTGGCCTTGCTCTGCCATGCGAAATCGCGCGGGGTCGAGGCGCACTTGAAAATCTGGGCGACGGTGTGATCACCACCGAGCACTTTGCGCAGGCGCGGCACCCAGGAAATCCACGAGCCGGAGACTTCGAGGTGGTCGGCCGGCCAGTAGTCCTTGTTCTCGTTGTGGTAGAAGTTGAGGGCGTAGGCCATCTGCTTCTGATTCGACTGGCACGCCACCATTCGGGCCGTTTCACGCGCCTGCCGCAGGTTCGGCAGGAGAATCGCGATCAGCAGCGCGAGGATCGCGATGACAACGAGCAACTCAATGAGCGTGAACGCGCTCGAACGCTTCTTCATGGTTTTTCCTCACCTGGGACCGCGTGGAACCTGCGGTTTGAATTCCGGGCACTATCCCATATCCCGGCCGGACATGCAAGTGGAAAACGGATGCCGAACGCCGACAATGCCGCGAACGGATTTCTCGACGTCGCTTGAAACCCTTTCGAAATCCTTGTGCGTGCGGTTCTTGGGAACCTCCGGGAAAGGCCGGGAAGCGCGATCAAACGCCCGCCCGGGGCTGGTTCGCCGCCGCGTCGAGCGTCTTGCTGAGAATCAGGCTGGTGTAGTTGGTATAGGGCCATTTCCACTTTTCGATGTACCGGTACCCCCGCTTCTCGTAGAACTTGCGGAGCTCGATGTCGGGTTCTGCCATGGAAAGCGCCAGTTCCGTCGCCCCGCATTCCTTGGCCCGGGCCTCGACTGTTGTTAAAAGAGACTTGCCTATCCCCAATCCTTGCAGGTCGGGATCGACCGCGAACTGTGAAAAACTGTCGACAAAACGGTTCTGGAACCATGGCGGTCCCTGGTCGGCCTCCACCTCGTGGAAGAGGATCGTGCCCACGATCTTGTCGACGTCATCGGACCTGAGGGTCGCCAGGTAGCACTCACCGCTGGTGCAGCGGCGACGCGTCGTCTCGTCATCCTGGCGACCTGCGAGCGGGCGGAGCCCCATCGCGACCTGCTGCGCGTACGCCCGGTGGAGCAGCCCCGTGATCTCCGGCACCGGGTCGGTCGGCAGGAGCAGCCGGATCTGGACATCGGTCGGTTGGAAACGCGGGGTGCTCATCGTCTGCGGGCTGCCATGGTAGATGTGCCGCGAGGGCTCTGCGACCGATCGACGGCGCGCGAAAGGAGAATTCAGGACCCGCGAGCGGCCCGGTATGATCCGGGCTTCCGGTCGTGGGAGGCCGGGTGCTCGCACGCCGCGAGCACGCAGAGGGCACCATCATGCACCGACCCACCGCAAGATTCCTCACCTCCGCCATCGCCGCCGCGGCACTGGCCCACGCCGTTCTTACGCCCGCGCCCGCCTTGGGCCGGCAGCAGGCGCCGACGACCGCAGACCCGGCCGCGCAGCCGCCCGAATCGTTCCTGACGCAGTGGGCGCTCACCAGGGGCTTCAGCCTCGGCCGTCCGCGCGGCGTGACCGTCACGCCGCAGGGCGACGCGGTGCTCTTCCTGCGGTCCGAGCCGCGGAGCGTGGTGCACAGCCTCTACACCTACGACCTGGCGACCGGGACGGAGAAAGTGCTCCTCACCGCCGAGAAGCTGCTCGGCGGACGCGACGAGGTGCTGACACCGGAAGAGAAAGCTCGGCGCGAGCGGATGCGGCAGACCAGCCGCGGCATCGTGACCTACTCGCTCTCGGAGGACGGCTCCAAGATTCTCGTGCCGCTGGGGAGCAACCTGTTCCTCTACGACCGCGCGACGGACAAGGTCTCTCAGGTCCCGGTCGCCAACGGCCCGGTCGTGGACCCGCGGCTGAGCGAGCCGGGGAACTGGATCGGGTACGTCAAGGGCGACAACCTGTGGGCGATGCCCCTGGCCGAGCGGCTGGAGGTCCAGCTTTCGTTCGCCGCCGACGACCTGCGCACCTGCGGCACCTCGGAGTTCGTGGCACAGGAAGAGATGGGCCGCTTCGAGGGCTACTGGTTCAGTCCCGACGAAACCCACATCGCCTACCAGATCACCGATCACACCGGCGTCGAGCGGCTCACGATCTCCGACCCCATGCGCCCCGAGAACGGCGCGCAGAGCCCGTTCTATCCCCGAGCCGGCAAGACCAACGCGACCGTTACGCTCGTCGTGCAGCAACTCACCGGGCGTAAACAGGAAACCGTGAAGTGGAACCGTGACGAGTTCCCGTACCTGGCGACCGTCCGGTGGTCCAAGAACGCGCCGCTCACGATCCTGGTGCAGAACCGCGAGCAGACCCGCCAGCAGCTCCTGGCCGTGGATCACCTCACCGGGAAGACCACGCTGCTGCTCGAGGAGAACGACGACGCCTGGTTGAACATCGACCAGGCCGTGCCCGCGTGGCTCGAGGACGGGTCGGGCTTCCTGTGGATCTCCGACCGCTCCGGCGAGGCGCGGCTCGAACTCCGGGCCGCGGACGGATCGCTGGTGCGCGAGGTCTCCCCCACCGGCTTCGGCCTGCGCGGGCTGATCTCGCTCGACAGCAAGAACCGCGTGGCGTACGTCTCGGCCAGCGCCGAGCCGACCGAATCGCACGTGTGGCGCGTTCCGCTCGATGCCGCCGGCACGGCCCAGCAGCTCACCAAGGGTGCCGGCCTTTTCGGGGCGGCCTTCGGCAAGGATCACTCGGCGTACGTGCTCACGAGCAACACGCTCGAGGGCGAGATCTCCGCGGTGGTGCGCCGGGCCGACGGCTCGACGGTGGGGACGCTGCAATCGGTCGCGGAAAAGCCCCCGATGGTGCCGCAGTACGAGCTCGTCACGCTCGGCGGCCCCCACCACTTCCGGGCCTCCATCGTCCGCCCGCGCGACTTTGACCCGGCGAAGAAGTACCCGGTGCTGCTGAACGTGTACGGCGGTCCCACCGCGCAGACCGTGACGGCGACGCGCCAGGGCCAGCTCCTCAAGCAGTGGTACGCCGACCACGGCTTCATCGTGGTCACCGCCGACAACCGCGGGACCCCCGGCCGCGACCGGGCGTGGGAGAAGATCACCAAGAACAACTTCATCGACATCCCGCTCGATGACCAGGTCGCGGCGCTCGAACAGCTCGGCCGCAAGTTCCCGGAGATGGACATGTCGCGGGTCGGCGTGTGGGGGTGGTCGTTCGGCGGGTATTTCACGGCGATGGCGACGATGCGCCGCCCCGACGTGTTCAAGTGCGGCGTCGCGGGCGCGCCCGTGTGCGACTTTGCCGACTACGACACGCACTACACCGAGCGGTACCTTGGCCTGCCCGACAAGAACCCCAAGGGCTACGAGGCGTGCAACGTGCTGACATACTGCAAGGACCTCTCGGTGCCCCTGATGATCGTCCACGGCACCGCCGACGACAACGTGTACTTCATGCACGCCCTGAAAATGGCCGACGCGCTCTTCAAGGCCGGCCGCCCGTTCGAGTTCCTCCCGCTCTCGGGCTTCACGCACATGGTGCCCGACCCCGTCGTGAAGGAACGTCTCGAATCCCGCATCGCCGGCTTCTTCCAGAAGCACCTGGGCTCTCCCTCGGCCCGCTGAAGCACCGCCTATGAAGACCACTCGCAGCGCACCGAGTTCATCCCGGCGTCTTCTCGGCGCGGCGGCCGCGGCGGCAGCACTGGCTGCCTGCCCGGCGCTGGCCTGGGACGCCTCGGGCCATCGGCTGATCACGCTCATCGCGCTGGACAACCTGCGCGGGGACGCGCCGGCGTTCCTGCGGGACATGCACCACCGCAGCGCGATCGCGGAGAACTCGACCGAGCCCGACCGCTGGCGCAGCGTGCGCATGGGCCCGCTGATGAACGCCAACAACCCCGATCACTACCTCGACGTGGAGGACCTGGAGGCCTACGGCCTGACGCTCCAGACCCTCCCGCTGCTGCGGTACGAGTTCGTCTCGCAGATGGTCTCGGCCCGGGAGAAGGCGGGGGCGGACTTCAAGGGCCGGCCGGTCACTTCGTCGGCCCGCGACATCGCCAAGACCGACCAGTGGCCGGGCTTTGCGCCCTACGCGGTGATGGAGAACTACGCGAAGCTGGTCTCGACGTTCAAGCTGCTGCGCACGCTCGAGAAGCTCAACGATCCCGCGCGGGCGCACCAGGTCGCCGCGGCGCAGGCCAGCGCCGTGACGATCATGGGCGTGATGAGCCACTACGTCGGTGACCTGGCGCAGCCGCTGCACACCACGCGTCACCACCACGGCTGGGTCGGCGACAATCCAAACGGATACACGACGCGCTACGGGATCCACTCGTACATCGACGGCGGCGTCCTCGAGGTTCACGGCCTCAGCTACGAGTCCATGCGCGGCGCCCGCGTGAGCGAACGCCAGGTGGAGGGCCGCGATCCCTGGCAGGCGGTGCTCGGGCACATCCAGCGCTCGCACGACCAAGTCATCCCCCTCTACGAGATGGACAAGTCCGGCGACCTGGCGAGGGACCCGGGCAAGGAGATGATCACCGCCCGGCTCATGGACGGCGCCTCGACGCTCGCCGCGCTCTACAACGCGGCGTGGGAGTCCTCCGAGCCCAGCGAGGACGACGTCAAGAACTTCCTGAAGTACGACGGGCCGCCGCAGCCGCCAACGCCGCCGGCGACCCTGCACGGCTCGACGCCCGCCGCGACGCCGGTCCCCGGCGGTTCATGATGTTCGCCTGGCGTAGCGCCTGATCAGCACTTCCGCCAGCCCCGGCCACGCCGTCGCCGCCGCAAAGAGCAGCCGAGTCGAAAGGCTGGTCCAGACCTCGCCCCTGGGGCGCCGCAGGCATCGCACCGTCGCGCTGGCCACCTGGTCGGGGGACTGGACGAAACCCATGGCCTCGCGGCCGTAGATGCGTCCGCCGCCGCTGCGCCTCGCCACCTCGTCGAACAGCTCGGTCGTCGTCCGGATCGGGTGCACGGTCGACACGTGGATCCCGTACGCCACGAGCTCGTGCCGCATGCCGCGCCCGAAATGATCCTGCGCGGCCTTGGTGGCCGAATAAGAGCACATGTACGGAATCCCGACTTTGGACAGGCAGCTCGAGCACATCAGCACGTGACCGGTCCGCTGCGGGATCATCCGATCCAGCGCCGGGCGGATCACGTTCAAGCTGCCCCAGAAATTGGTCTCGAAGATGTCGCGCAGCTCGTCCTCGGACGTCTCGTGCACCGGCTTCTCGTAGCCGTAGCCGGCGTTCGCGTACACGGCGTAGATCGACCCGAACGCGTCCACCGTCCGGTCGATCAGCGCCCGGCACTGGTCCTTGTCACGCACGTCCACCGCCACCGCGATCGCCCGCCCGCCCGCGGCGGTGATCTCGGAAACCAGCGCGTCAAGTCGATCGACCCGGCGAGCCGCCACCGCGACGGGCATGCCGGCGGCGGCGCACGCCCGGGCCGTCGCGAGCCCGATGCCCGAGCTCGCGCCCGTGATCGCGATGGGTTTGCCGGTCAGGTCGTTCGCCACCGTGCACGCGTCTCCCGGAGTTCGCCCTTCTTCAGCCGACTTCGTCGTCGCCGCCGCGGCGCACCAGCCAGCGGAGTTCCGCGGCGCCCGCCGCAAACGTGACCACACCGTACGCCGCCACGCCGACCGCCGACCCGGCAACCGCCCGGATCACGTGAATCGACCAGCGGTCCGCCGCCGGAAGCACGCGCATGACGACCCAGACCACCCCGGCCATGACGACCGTACACGCGGCGATCCTCGCGATCGCCAGCGCGCTGGCGCGGTCGATCGCCCCGGCGTGCAGCCTGGTATGGCACAGCCAGCCCAGGATGAGACACTGGATGATGGCGCACAGGCTCGTCGACCACGCAAGACCGGCCTCGCGCAGCCACCAGATGAAGGTCAGGTTCAGGAGCAGGTTCAGCGCGACCATCGCGACCGCCACGCGCATCGGTGTCTTGGTGTCGCCGGTCGCGTAGAACGCCCGGGCGAAGACGTGGTTCACCGAGTACGCCCAGATCGCGGGCGCAAAGCCGATGATCACCGCCGTGGCCCGGGCCACGCCCTCGGGCGAAAACCCTCCGCGGCCGCCCTCGCCTCCCACCGCGCCGCGGCCGGCCCCGAAGAGCGTCGCGATCAGGTCGTTGCCCACCAGCAACAGCCCGGCGCTCGCGGGCAACCCGATGAACAGCGACAGCCGCAGCCCTCGGCGCAGCGTCGAGGCAAAGCGCGAAGGGTCGTCCGCGTGCCGCGCAAGCAGCGGGAACACCGCCGTCGCGACCGCGATCCCGAACACGCCCAGCGGGAACTGGTACAGGCGCTGCGCCGCCGCGATGATGACGTTGGAACGCTCGTCGAGCGGGTACGCGTGCCCGGCCATCGTCGGCCCGACCCAGATCGGCCACATCGCGATCACCTGGTCCATCAGCGTGTTGATCTGCAGCGTCCCCAGGCCAACGAGCACCGGGACGAGCTTGATCCACATGCGCTTCGCGCGGGCACGGGCCTCACGCCAGTCGCTCCGCCACGACACGTTCCTGCGCAGCAGCCACGCGAACGCCGCCGCCTGCGTGAGCCCCGAGAGCGTTGTCGCCACCCCCAGCGTGTACGCGACCATCGGCGAACCCAGCTCGCCGCGGATCACGTGCCACAGGCCCACGACGATGATGAAGCCGTTGAGCACCAGGGGGCCCGACGCGGCCGGGCCGAACCTCCCGTGCACCTGCAGCATCCCGCCCAGGATCGCCGTCACGCAGATGAACGGCATGAACGGCAGCATCACCATGATGAGCCGCAGCGAGAGCTGGCGATCGGCGTCGGCCGGCAGAAGCCAGAGCAACGCGAGCAGCACGACCTCGGCCGCCACCGTGATCAGGCACGTGACGATGGCGAGGGTGAGGACGGTGAACGTGGAGAAGCGGTCCGCCTCGGCCCGGTCCTGCTTCTCCGCCTGCGCATACTCGGGAATGAAGGCCGCGGAGAGCGCCCCCTCGCCGAAAAGACGCCGGAACAGGTTGGGAATCGCAAAGCCCGCCGAGAACGCCGACCCCAGCGCCGTGTCGCCGAAGATCCGGCTGACCAGCACATCACGGGCAAGCCCGCCCAGCCGCGACAGCAGCGTCATCCCCGAAACCGCCCGCACCGCCGACGCGAGCGAACCCCGGCCCGGGCCGGTGCTCGCGGCGTGCGATCGAACGGGTTGTTCGGAGGCCTCCATGCCGCCGCTAGATTAGCGGCGGACGGGACGACCCGCACCGCGCGGGCCGACGACCTCGGATCCCGCGCCAACTCAGATCGCCGACCGGCGCCGACGAGCCAGCGCGACCAGCCCCAGTCCCACCCCGCCGATCGCGCCCGGCGCGGGGACGAGCTGGAAGGCCCGGTCAACGCCCGACGGAGCCGTCCAGTTGTTGAACAGCCCGGCCAGGCTCTCCTGGGACGACCCCATGATGGTTGACGTCCCGTCGGCCCAGTACAGGTCGTTGCGGTCGTAGTCGCTGGAGAAGTGCAGGCCGAACCAGTACTTCGCACCGGCGGCCACGAACACCGGCGTGTCGAATTCGAAGGAGGTCGTGTACCAGTCGTAGGAGTAGCGTCCCTCGAACGTGCTCAGGACGTTCAGGGCGCCGCCCGTGGCCACGACCGACCCCGGTGCGCCCGCGTTGTCGGCAAAGACGAACCACTGCACGTTGCGGTCCCAGTTCCGCAGCCGGTCGAGCGTGAACCACTGGACCGAGGCGCCGGTGACCATCGTGTCGGCGGTCAACTTGAAATCGTCCGCCTGCACCCAGGCGGTCATCTCGCGGCCCGACCCGGAAACCAGGTCGGCCGGGCCGGTCGAGAAGACCGGATCGGCGATCGCGCTCGACGCGACCACGCACCCCACCACCACCGCACACACGCCAACGGCCATCCGTGCCATGTATAAGTTCCTTGAACCCGGCGGCGGTCCCTTCCGACCGGGCACCATAACGGTGACATCCCGGCTGGACGACGCCACCCCGGGCCTGTGGAGGTCGGTGCGACCGGCCGCGGTCGCACCATCGACGAGGATGATGCGGGCAAAGACCGGCCGATAATCGCCGGACGTCCGGAAGCGCACCGGCCATCACAAGCCGGCCAGTCACAGCTTGCGATCAAGCAGGCGATACTGGATCGCCTCCGCCACGTGCGGCACGCCGACCGTCGCCGAGCCCTCGAGATCCGCGATCGTCCTCGACACACGCCGCACTTTGTCGTACGCACGAGCCGACAGACCCAGTTCCGTCATGGCTCGGCCGAGCATCGACCGCGCCGGCTCGTCCATCGGCGCAAGCTCGTCGAGCTGGCGGCCGCTCAGCCGAGCGTTGGGCGTCGTCGCACCCTGGCGCGCCTGCTGGATCGACCGTGCCCGCATCGTCTGCTCGCGCATCTGCGCGCTGGTGGTCCCGCGCGGCGCCTGCGAGAGCTCCTTCCACGGCACCGCCGGCGCCTCAACGTGAATGTCGATCCGGTCCAGCAGCGGGCCCGAGAGCCGCGACAGGTAGCGCTCCATCGCGCGCTGGCCGACCTCGCCCGGCGCCACGTCCCCCTTGGGCGTCGGGTTCATCGCGGCCACGAGCATGAAATTCGCCGGGAACCGCACCGCCGAGTGCGACCGCGCGATCGTCACCACGTGATCCTCAAGGGGCTGGCGCAGCGTCTCGAGCACGTCGCGCGGGAACTCGGGCAGCTCGTCCATGAACAGCACGCCCCGGTGCGCGAGTGAAATCTCGCCGGGCCGCGGGATCATCCCGCCGCCCACCACCGCGGCACCGCTGGCGGTGTGGTGCGGCGATCGCACCGGACGCTGCGTGATCAGTCCCTGCCCGGGCGCGAGCTGGCCGGCCGCCGAATAAATCCTGGTGATCTCGACCGCCTCGTCGGCCGTCAGCGGCGGCAGCACGCCGGGCAGCGCCTTGGCCATCATCGTCTTGCCCGTGCCGGCGGGCCCGAGCATCAGGATGTTGTGCCCGCCCGCCGCCGCGACGATGATCGCGCGCTTCACCGACTCCTGCCCGCGTACATCGGCAAAGTCCACCGGCGCCGCGGCGCTCTGGAGCAAGGACTCAATGTCGGGCGTGGGCACCGGATCAACGTCCAGGTTCCCGGTCAGCAGGCCGACGACTTCGTTGAGCGTGCGGGCCCCGTACACCTCGATCCCGGGGACCACGGCGGCCTCGGCCGCGTTGTCGGCGGGGACGATCACGCCCAGCGCGCCCGTCCTCTTCGCCATCGCCGCCAGCGCGATGACGCCGCGGATCGCGCGCAGCCGCCCGTCGAGCGCCAGCTCGCCCGCGAAGACATACCGCCGGTAATCGAGCGGCTCGCGCGGCGCACCGTTCTCGGAGGGCGCCTGCGCATCCTTGGCGAGGCGCCCCTTGAACCGCGGCCGGCCCGAGGCGCCCGCGATCACGCCCTGCACGAGCAGGGCCCCCACCGCGATCGGCAGGTCGTACACCGGGCCTTCCTTGCGCACGTCAGCGGGCGCGAGGTTGATCACCGCTCGTCCGCGAGGCCATGAATACCCGCTGTTCGCAAGCGCCGACTTGACGCGTTCGATCGCTTCCTTCACGCCCGTGTCGGGCAGGCCCACGATCGTGCTCTTGCGGCTCTCGTCGGGGGTGGCGACGTCGTCGAGATCAAGCTCGACTTCGCACGGGAGCGCATCAATCCCCTGCAGCACATAGCTGTGAACCCCGGAAAGCATGAGCCGAAGATAAACCGCTCTCGCGGGATCCGCAACCTGACGGACCGGGCCACACGTACGTCCCGCACGTGCCAGCCACAGGTGAACGGATCCCCCCGCCACCGGGACGCCTCGGCGCCTTTCGCCCTCCCTGCTTTCTATGCTTTGCCATGATCGAACCCGCCCCCACAACCCCACTTGCCCCTCACCTGGCTCGCGGCACGCTGATCGAGGTCGTGCCCGACTCGGCCACCAGGCCCGGGCACATCGTCCTGCGAATCCCCAACACCAGCTACCAGCTCCACCTCGTGCCGGCCACAGGTTTTGCGACGCCCGTGGGCACGCGCATCATCGGGACCATCCACGCCCGAGCCAAGCGGGTCGACACCACGGGCACGGGCGGGCGGTTCATCGAGCCCGTCTACGGCCGCCCGCGCCGCATCCAGGGATTCGTCGTCGGGACTGATCCCGCGGCGAACACGATCACCGTTGACACGGGCGTGCCCGTGATCTGCACGCTCACCGACCAGCGCCAGCATCCCTCTCAGTTCAGCGAGGGCCAGTTCGTCGGCTTCGACGTGATGGACGGCGCGACATTCGAGCCGCAGGCCTGAGGCGAATCGTCCGCTCGCTTCACTCGCGTTCAATCACCAGCATCGAGCAGGGCACCAAGCGCGTGGGAGCTGTTGCGCCCTCTGTGCCTCTATACCTTGGTGCCTTGGTGCCTTGGTGCCTTCCCAACGTGCCGCTCAGGAAAATCGATTCAGGCGACCCGACCACCCCGGAGGGATTCGGTCGCTGACTCTCGGCCGGGCCTGCCGGGCCCGTGACGCACCGATCACGCACATCACGAATCCGGCGCATCGCAAAACGCAAAAACGAAAACACCCAACTTTTCAGTTGGGTGTTCCGGTGGACAGGCCACGGGATACCAGAAAACAGTCGGGTCTGCTTGGTCGGCGGTTGCCCGCCGAGTGTCCGTCGTTCTCGCGATTGACAGACGAGGGTGTGTTGACCAACACGGTGAAGATCTCTCTTCGGGCCGAAGGGTTGTGCATCTTTCGATGCGTCTCCGACCCATGCCGTGTCTAAGGAAATCCCTTAGAAAGGAGGTGATCCAGCCGCAGGTTCTCCTACGGCTACCTTGTTACGACTTCGTCCCAGTCACCTGTCTTGCCGTAGGCACCACTGAACTGTGGCGACTTCGGGCACCCCAGGCTCCCATGACGTGACGGGCGGTGTGTACAAGGCTCAGGAACACATTCACCGGAGCGTAGCTGATCTCCGATTACTAGCGATTCCGACTTCATGCAGGCGAGTTGCAGCCTGCAATCCGAACTGGGGCGTGTTTTTTGCGATTTGCTCTGCGTCGCCGCTTCGCGCCGCTTTGTGCACGCCATTGTAGCACGTTTGCAACCCTAGGCATAAAGGCCATGAGGACTTGACGTCATCCCCACCTTCCTCCGGTTTGACACCGGCAGTCTCGCTAGAGTACTGGCTTGCGCCGAGCAACTAACGATAGGGGTTGCGCTCGTTAAAGGACTTAACCTGACACTTCACAGCACGAGCTGACGACAGCCATGCAGCACCTGTGACTGTTCCACCCTTGCGGGTGTGGCCCCACTTTCATGGGGTTAATCCAGCCATGTCAAGCCTAGGTAAGGTTCTTCGCGTTGCCTCGAATTAAGCAACATGCTCCACCGCTTGTGTGAGCCCCCGTCAATTCATTTGAGTTTTAGCCTTGCGACCGTACTCCCCAGGCGGCGCACTTATCGTTTTTACTACGACTGATACGGCGTCAAAACCGCACCAGTCTAGTGCGCATCGTTTACAGCGTGGACTACCAGGGTATCTAATCCTGTTTGATCCCCACGCTTTCGTCCCTGAGCGTCAAGAAATGCCCAGCTGCCCGTCTTCACCATCGGCGTTCCAGTAGATATCTACGCATTTCACCGCTCCACCTACTGTTCCGGCAGCCCCTACATTCTTCAAGTCCGCCAGTTCGCTCTGCTGTTCCACGGTTGAGCCGTGGGATTTCACAAAACGCTTGGCGGACCGCCTGCGGACCCTTTAAGCCCAGTGATTCCGACTAATGCTTGTGGCCTCTGTATTACCGCGACTGCTGGCACAGAGTTAGTCGCCACTTCCTCTGGGGACAATCATTGGTTCCGTCCCCTGACAGCGGTTTACACACCAGAGATGCTTCATCCCGCACGCGGCATTGCTCCGTCAGGCTTGCGCCCATTGCGGAAGATTCGTTACTGCAGCCTCCCGTAGGAGTCCGGACAGTGTCTCAGTTCCGATGTCGCGGGCCGTGCTCTCACACCCGCTACCCGTCTTCGGCTTGGTGGGCCATTACCCCGCCAACTACCTGATAGGACGATCGCCGCTCCCAAGGCGGTAAACCTTTCCTCTTGCGAGCACATGGAGTCTTACCGCCAGTTTCCCAGCGCTATCCTCCACCTCGGGGTACGTTCGATCGCGTTACTGACCCTTTCGCCACTTGCCCTTGCGGGCACGTTCGACTTGCATGTTTTAGCCATGCCGCCAGCATTCAATCTGAGCCATGATCAAACTCTTCACTTGATTTCCGTTGGTCACGCCTCGCGGCGTGGACTTCTTCAATGGAAGGTTTCGACCAGGTTCAACTCGCCGACCGGTCCACCGCGTGCTTTCACACGCGACGCCCGACCGTACGAGTGGTCGCGGCCGACCTGCCCCTTGCGGGACAAACCGACCGACGCCGGGTGGCTACACCCGGCGTTAAGGCTGACATTCAACTTTGAGGGTTCCTCTTGTTGAGGTCTCTTGGTCTACACGAAAATGTCAGCCGAACGGGGCTGTGACCTCCCGTTCAACCTTTGGATCGAGTCGTCAGCTTCCGGTCAGAAGCCCGGCGTGAACCGGTGACGATCTCGCACACTCTCGTGCAGATCCCGACTGTTCACTTGTCAAAGAAGCGCCCCGATCTGGGCTCGACATGTGGGCGTTACACCCGCTGTCGGCCAAACCGACTGGCGAGGGGAAGCATAACCGCGACCCACCACCAGTCAAGCCGACGCCGAGCCCAGATTCTCGAAAAAGTCCTAAGCGACTCCACGAGCAGGACTTGAAGGCTCCGGCCGCGCGCCCAACTAGGGCCCGCGACCCGTCGCCTTCCCTACGCCCCTACCCCCGCCGAAGTTCACGCCTCCAGACCCATCTGCTCGGTCAAGGAATCCCCCAGATCCTCGCCCGGGCCACGCTCCCCGGGCTCGGGCGTCACCCCAACCACCGCCGCCCAGACCACCAGGTCACCCCCAGCGACCAGCCCGGAACTCCGCCCCTGACGCGGGCTCCCCGTGGTCCTCCCCATCCCGTGGCGGAACGCCGCCCGGACGGCTCGGCACGCCGCCATCATCGTGGAACCCGTGGTCCGGACGTCGTCGATCACGATCACCGTTGCCCCGGCGCGAAGCCTCGGCACCCGCCCAGCCAAGCCGAGCCGCCCCATCACCGTCTCGTGGACGGGCACAAAGGCCCGGGCCGCGTTCCGAGCCCGCTCGCTCGGCGGCACCTGGAGCTGCGACGGACCATGGCGCCGCCACACCGGACGCACGATCCGGCCACCGATCACGTTCCGAACAGCCCGGGCGAGCACCTGCGTGTGGTCAATCCCGCTCTGGAGCCGGCGGCGGGTCGAGGCCGGCACGGGCACGAGCACCACGGGGCCGTGGGATCGCCCCGCCCACGACAGCTCCCGAGCAAGCGCGAGCCCCAGCTCGCGGCCGAGCGAATCGCCGAGGCTCCGCCAGCGCCCGAACTTCACTTCCTGGATGGCTCGGCGGAGTTCGCCGGTGTACTCGCCCGCTCGGATGAATCGGTCCCACGCGAGCCGCTTGCCGCGACAACCCGTGCAACCGGGTTCGGGCGATTCGACGGGCGTGACCTCGAACGGGCCGACGGTCCGCCCGCATCGCCAGCAGTACGCGTCCGCATCATCCAGCCGCCAGCCGGCTTCCGCGGCTCGGATCGCCCACGGCAGCGACACCAGGCCGAGCCACGTGCGTTCGATCTGCGTGAGCGCGGCTCGCCACGGCGGAATCGCGTGAGCCGCCGAGCGAGCAGGCTGGCCGGTCGGAACCGCGTCAGATGCTCCACCCTGAAATGACTGGGCCGGGCGCCTGGGCGGCCAGACGAACCGATCCGCATCGAGCGGCAGCGCCGCATCACGGTCGTGTGCAGGGTCCCCGGCCATGCCGCCAGTCTATCTGCTGCCACGTCCCGGCACCGATCCTCAGATTCCCTGATCAAAGCAGCAGGCCGTTCCGGTGGGAACGTCAGCTCGTCTTTGGCGCCTCCCCGGAGTGGGCAGCGTTCCCGTTTCGAGTAGGCTGACCGGCGGCTCGTCACTCCCGCGACCTTCTCCGGAGCGAGACATGGAAACCAGGCGCGACTTTCTCGGATCAATCGCGGCACTGCCCGCCGCGGCGGCGCTGGTCGGTCCCGCGGCCGCATCACGAGCGACGCTCGCCGCCATGGCGCCGACCCCGGGCCATGGCCTGCTCGCCGAGATCGCGGGCACGCCCTACGACGCGTCCGATCCCGCGTCGATCGAAGCCGCGGCTCGCGACGAGGATTTCTGGATGACCGTCCAGCAGGCCTTCACCGTCGACCGGTCGATGGTGAACTTCAACAACGGCGGCGTCAGCCCCTCGCCCCGCCTCGTCCAGGACGCCGTCAAGAGGCACATGGATTTCTCCAACAACGCCACCGCGTACACCATGTGGCGCATCCTCGAGCCGCAGCGCGAAACCGTCCGCCAGCGTCTTGCGCTCGAATGGAATGTTGACGCCGAGGAGGTCGCCGTCACCCGCAACTCCTCCGAGAGCCTCCAGATCTGCCAGCAGGGCTTCGATCTTGAGCCCGGCGACGAAGTCCTTACCACGACCCAGGACTACCCGCGCATGCTCACAACCTTCAAGCAGCGCGAGCGGCGCGAGAAGATCAAGCTGGTCGAGATCAAGATCCCGGTCCCCTGCGAAGACCCCGCCGCCATCGTCCGAGCCTTCGAGGACGCCATCACCCCGCGCACGCGGCTCATCCTCGCCTGCCACGTCATCAACCTCACCGGGCAGATCATGCCGATCCGCGAGCTGGTCGCGATGGCTCGGACGAAGAACGGCGGCATCCCCGTCATCGTCGACGGGGCGCACGCGCTGGCGCAGTTCGATTTCAAGCTCTCCGATCTTGGCTGCGACTACTACGGCGTGTCGCTGCACAAGTGGCTCGCCGCGCCGCACGGGACCGGCCTGCTCTACGTCCGGCGCGACCGGATCGAAACGCTGTGGCCGCTGATGGCCGCGGATGAGAAGCAGAACGCCGATATCCGCAAGTTCGAGGAGATCGGGACCCACCCCGCCGCGCCGTTCCTGGCGATCGCCGAGGCGCTGACGTTCCACCAGGCCATCGGCGGCAAACGCAAGGAGGCGCGGCTGCGGCACCTGCGCGATTCCTGGGCCCGTCCGCTCATGGAGGCGTCGAGCCGCGTGCGGCTACACACGAGCCTCAAGCCCGGCTTCTCGTGCGCGATCGGCAACGTCCAGGTCGAGGGCGTGGATACCGAGAAGCTGGCCGCGCACCTCTGGGAGAAGCACAAGATCTACGTCATCCCCATCAAGCACGCCGAATTCGAGGGCCTCCGGGTCACGCCGAGCGTGTACTCGACCATGGAGGAGATCCACCGGTTTGTCGACGCGGTGCTCGGCGTGATCAAGAACGGTCTCCCCGCCTCTTGACCGGCCCGAGCGTACGGTCTGCTTGTCCCGGTCGCTCCCCGCCTCGACTGTCCTATCGCGCGTGCCGTCTGCCTTCTGCTCTCTGCTCTCTGCTCTCTGCTCTCTGCTCTCTGCTCTCCGCTGTCTGCTGTCTGCTGTCTGCTGTCTGCTGTCTGCTGTCTGCTGCCCGCTGTCTGCTGTCCGCTCTCCGCTCCCTTCATGCAGCTCGATTTCTTCATGCTCGCGTTGTTCGGCATCTCGCTGGTCGCGGGGTGCCTGGGATCGCTGACGGGCCTGGGCGGCGGCGTCGTGATCATCCCGCTGCTGGTGCTGGTGTTCGGCGTTGACACGCGCTACGCGATCGGGGCCTCGCTGATCGCGGTGATCTCGACCAGTTCCGGCGCGGCCGCCGCCTACGTGCGCGAGGGCTACACCAACGTGCGGATCGCGATGCTGCTCGAGGTCGCCACCACGGTCGGCGCCGTCGCCGGCGCCGCCATCGCGGCGATGGTCAGTTCGCCGGTGATCATGTACATCTTCATCGCCGTGCTCTTCTGGTCATCGTGGTCGAGCCTCAAGGAATCGCACCCGGTCCCGCCCGCCGAGAGCGCCGATGACCTGGCCGTCCGCTTGCGGCTCCCCAGCACGTACCCCGGC
This sequence comes from Phycisphaerales bacterium, assembly GCA_022072615.1. Classification (GTDB taxonomy): domain Bacteria; phylum Planctomycetota; class Phycisphaerae; order Phycisphaerales; family UBA1924; genus JAEUJB01. The sequence goes on along the minus strand of JAJVHS010000041.1, from coordinate 6,548 downwards.
AAGGACGGGCCCATCGCCTACGGCGTCCGCCACGTCCCCTCGAGCCTCGCCGTCATGTTCGGCGCGGGCGTGCTTTCGGCGCTCGTGGGGGTCGGGTCGGGCGTCGTCAAGGTCGTCGCCATGGACAGGCTCATGCGCCTGCCCTTCAAGGTGTCGACCACCACCAGCAACTTCATGATCGGCGTCACCGCCGCCGCGTCGGCGGGCATCTATTTCCACCGCGGACAGCTCGACCCCGTCCTCTGCGGGCCGGTCGCGCTGGGCGCGATGATCGGGTCGCTCCTGGGCACACGCGTGCTCGTCAAGGCCAGGACCCGGGCCCTGCGCATCATCTTCGCCGTCGTCGTCGCGGCGATGGGGTTCCAGCTTCTCTACCGGACCGTCACCGGGAGGATCGTGTGATGGCCCAGCCGCCGCCCCCACCGCCCCCATCACCCCCACCGCCCCACGCGGTCGCGACCCCTGGTCGCGATGCTCCGGGAAACACCCTGCCGGCTCGCGACCGCCGGTTCGACATGCAGCTCAGCCGCGTGCTGATCTGGGGGACGATGGCCGCCGGCGCGGTGATCGCGATCAGCGCGATCGTCCTGGTTGCGACGCAGGGCCGATCCACGGTGCGTTTCACGACCTTCGACCCCGGCTTGGCGAATGGTCAATCGGTCGCGAAGGTCATCCACGGCGTGGCCGCCCTGGACCCCCGATCGCTGCTGCTGCTGGGCGTGATTATGGTGATCGCGACGCCGGTGCTGCGCGTCGCGTTCTCGCTCATCACGTTCGCGATCGAGCGCGACCGGTTGTACGTATTGATCACCGCGGTGGTGCTCGCGGTGCTCGGGTATTCGCTGTTCCTTGCCAGGTGAAACGCTGCCCGCGGACTCACCGCCGACTCACCGGGACGAACCCGTTACCTCGGACGCGTCGAGGGGATCCTCCCCATCATGCGCTTGGGCGGCAGCTTGGTGGGCACGATCCCGCCGGGGAAGCGTGACACGTCAACCTGCTCGGCCGCGGGCGGGAGGTCCGGGTTCACCGCGGCGGCGTAGCGATTGACCTTCGGCTGCTCGGGCCCCGTCGGGAACGACTGGCCGCCGGGCATCTCGTCCCGCCACGTGTCGGGCTTGGGCGAGGCGACAAAGTCCGGGTAGTCGAGCTTGGGCACTTCGCGGTTGATCAGGTGCTCGATCTGCGTCAGCAGCCCGCCCTGCTGGGGCGTGACGAACGACCACGCGACGCCGTGGCGGCCGGCACGAGCCGTCCGCCCGATGCGGTGGACGTACAGGTCCGGGTCCTCGGGCAGGTCGTAATTGATGACGTGAGAGACGCCCTCGGCGTCGATGCCGCGGCTCGCCAAATCGCTGGCCACCAGCACCGTGAGCTGGCCGGACCGCAGGTCCTTCATGACGCGGTTGCGCTTGCCCTGGCGCATGTCGCCGTGGATGGCATGGACGTCGATGCCCTTCTCGCCCAGGTACTTGGCGAGCATGTCCACGCTCTTCTTGAGCCGGCAGAAGACGATGGTCATCGCCGGTTCCTCGTGCGTCAGCAGGTGCAGCAGGAGCTTCTTCTTGTCCCAGGGCTGCACCGCCAGGTAGTGCTGCTCGACGAGGTTTACCGTCAGCGAGGCGCCCGAGGTCACGATCTTCTCGGGCTCCTTCATGAAGCGCCGAGCCAGTTTCTCGATCTCGCCCGCGATCGTCGCCGACACGAAGATCGTCTGACGCTCCTTCGGGCAGCGGTCCAGGATCCGCTTGATGTCCTCGCGGAACCCGATGTCGAGCATCCGGTCCACCTCGTCGAGCACCGTGAACTTCACGTTGTCGAAGTGGTACAGCTTGCGCTGGGCCATGTCCATGACGCGGCCCGGCGTCCCGACGATGATGTTCGCGCCCTTGCGGAGCCGGCTGGCCTGGGCCTTGATCCGCTCGCCGCCCATGATCGTGTCGACCGTCACCTTCCCGTGGCGGCCCAGCTCCGACAGCTCGTCGGCGATCTGGACGGCCAGCTCGCGGGTCGGCGCCAGCACCAGGGCCTGGAAAGGCACCGCGGGATCGCACATCGCCAGCAGCGGCAGCCCGAACGCCGCCGTCTTGCCGGTGCCCGTCTTGGCCTGGCCGAGCACATCGCGCCCGGCGAGAGCCACGGGGATCAGCTTGGCCTGGATCAGCGTCGGCCGTTCGAAACCGGCTTCCTTGATCCCGCGCAGGACGGGGTCGGGCAGACCAAGGCGGTCGAACGTCAGGTCAACTTCGAAGATCTCGGGGTGTTTTTCGGGAGCGTTGGCGGACTCGCCGGGACGCGCGCTTGTTTCGTTCATGGGCAGGACATTCATCGTGCGGCGGCTTTGCCGCTCAGAAACTCTCCTTTCATGATAGGAACGTCGACTGGTCGCTTCCTGTCCGGCGTGACCGTTGATCGCCCGCCGGTCCATCGGCCGCCCGTGCCCCGCCGCGGCCCGCCGCCCGGATTTGACCACAAATATCCGGCGCTTTTCCGTGACGTTCACGCGCTTCTCATCAACACTACATCTGGAACTGGAACATTCGGACTCATCGCCCGGTTCATGACTGGAGAGGAGGAACATGTTCCACCAACGACCCTGGACCCGAGTCTGCCCCCTGATCGCCCTCGTGGCCGCGCCGGCCATCGCGGGGACGTTCAGCCCTGATGAGGCCTCTCGCATCCTCCGCACGCGCGCCATGGCGCAGTACTACGACGCGTCCACCGGGACGCTCGAGGACATCATCGACCAGCGCACGTGGACCTGCCTGGACCTGGAACCCGTCGACGAGTTCGAGATGTCCAAGGTCTCCGCCCTGTCGTCCGGGCAGGGGTTCGCGTACCAGCACTCCACGTTCGAGCCCACGCGCTTCTACGCCATGGGCACCGCCGTCGCCGTCGCCATGGCCGGCGACCGCAACGGCAACGGCGAGGGCTCCGCCTCCTCGAACTACTCGGTCACCTTCACCATCTCGGCCGACACCTGGGTCAGGCTCGCGGGCGAAGTCATGACCTACGACATCGATACCCATGACGCGGCCGAGGACGCCGCGGTGTTCTCGTCCCACGTCACCCTCCTGGGCCCGTCGAGCGATCCCCTCTTCCGGGCCACCGTCGTCGGTTTCGACGTCCAGAGCGCGTTCGACCGCATCCTGCTCCTCACCCCGGGCCAGTACCAGCTCGAAGGCGTCGCCGCCGCCGGCGTCATCGCCCGAGCCGAGGAAACCCGCGACGAACTGGTCGGCAACTCCGGCTTCAACTTCGAGTTCACGGTCGTGCCGTCGCCAGGCGCCGGCGTGCTGGTCATCGCCGGGGCCGCGGCCTCGATCGCCCGTCGCCGGCGCTGACGCGCTTCACCGCGGCGTCCTGCGGGTCAGTTCGATCAGGATCGCGTGCTTCATCGCCGTCGCCACCGCCGTGGCTCCCGCCGCGCACCACCCCCGCCACCCGTCACGCCACGCGCTGCGGAGCACGAGCTGCTTGAAGAACGCCCCCGCGGGCGACACCACCAGACGCCAGTAACTCCCCCGGCGGCCCTCCGCGACAAGGCTCTGCGCCGACACCCGGCTGTGCGCGACCTGCTTGGTCAGGTAATCCGCCATGTCAACGAACGAGTCGTGCCTCAGCGTGCCCCGCAGGTCCTCCACCCGCCCCGCGCCGGGCAGCACCTCCAGCTTGTCGTGCGGGTTCACGCCGCCCCACCGCGCCTTGCCCCGCCGCACCAGCCGCAGCCGCCACTCGGGCTGCCACGCAAAGTCGAGCGGTTCGCCCAAATACCACACCTTCCTGTTCACGCGGTACCCCGCCACCGCCGGATCGTCGCGCGTCAGCGCTGCTCGGATCGACTCCGCAAGGTCCGGGAGCACCGGCTCGTCGCTGTCGATCGACAGCACCCACGGCTGCTCGCACAGCTCCAGCGCCATCTGCTTGGTCGCGATGTGTCCCTTCCACGCCGTTCGGATCACCCGCGCCCCGGCGGATTCGAGCAGTTCGATCGTGCCGTCGGTCGAACCCGAATCGACCGCGACGATCTCGGACGCAAGGCCGCGAACGCTCGCGAGCACCGGCTCGATCGTCGATCGGCTGTTCTTGCAGACAATGGCGATCGAGAGGGGAAGCACGACCAATCGTCACACCCAAAGGTCTCGAATCAACCGGGGCGGGTCATGCCCGCGGAGCCCAGCACCCGCGCAGCCGCCCCGCCTTTCACCCGGGCTTCACCCCGCCGCCGCCTGTGATCTGCATGGCCAACCGTCAACCCGACCAGAGCCGCACCGAGAACCCGCTCAAGTCCCAGGGCCAGAGCAAGTCGACGACGCGGGGGTTGGCCGATGGATCCAGCCCGGAACTCGACCGGGATCGCCAGCCCCACACCACGTCGGGAAAGCCCCGCCGTCCGGGGACGGAGATCCCCGCCGACACCGATCACCCGGCGCAGCACGGCGGGTCGATCCCCTCCGATCCGCACGCCGATCCACGCCACGAGGACATGCCCGAGCGTCACGGCGTCAAGAACGGGCCGAGCCCGGCCGACCCGCCCTCGAGCCCGCGCACGAGCACGCAGCCAGACCGCAGCGGCGGACCCTCCCGCACCGGCAAGACCGGCGAAGATCGCCACCACAAGTAGAAGCGGCCGCGTCACGGCCCCGCTCCCCGGTACACTGCGCCTTTCCGGGAGCGACGCCATGACAAAGACCGCTCGTGAGCACCTGCGCGAACAGTGGGATCAGATCTTCAAGGATGGCATCTGGGCCGCGTCGTGGAGCAAGTCGCTCGACGGGCTGACCGCCGCCCAGGCCGCGTGGACGCCCGGGCCCGGCCGCCACAGCATCTGGCAGCACGTGCTCCACATGGTCTTCTGGCGGCAGGTATCGCTGGAGCGCTGCCGGACCGGCGCCCAGCCTTCCGATGAGGACGTGAAGGCACGCAACTTCCCCGACATCCCGGCCGTCACCGACACCGCCTGGGCCGACGCCCGCCGGCGCTTCCAGGATTCCCAGGACCAGGTCTCCGCCGCCTTGGCCGGCCCGGACCCCGTCTACGACCGCCTGGCGCCGCTCATCCCGCACGATGCCTACCACTTCGGGCAGATCAATCTGCTGCGAGCCATGCAGGGCTTCCCGCCGATCGAGTAGCGGCCGGCGTGCTCGCCGCTGGGAGCCTGGAATGCACAAGTCGTCGTGGTTCATCCATGGGATTCAGATCCTGCTGGCCCTCAGCGTCGGCCTCGCGACGGCCTGCCAGCCCGCGATCAACGCGAAATTTGCGCAGTACACCCCGTCCCGCCTCTACGGGGGCCTCCTCAACTTCGCCGTCGGCCTCCTGGCGATGGTCGTGGTGTTCCTGACTGTCCGCGTGCCGGTCGCCTCGCCGCAGCAGGTCGCCCAGGCGCCGTGGTGGGCCTGGATCGGCGGTCTCCTAGGCGCCTTCTTCGTCACCATGTCCGTCTACCTGGTGCCCAAGACCGGCGCCACGGTGTTCGTCTCGCTGGTCATCGCCGGGCAGCTCTTCGCCTCCGTCATCATCGATCATTTCGGCCTGCTCGACATCGCCGTCCGCGAGTTCACGTGGGGCCGGCTGCTGGGTCTTCTGCTGATGGGTGCCGGCGTCACCTGCATCCGCCTGCTCTGACGCTCGCCCGTTCTCAAAAAGGCAAGACTGTCGGTCGCGCCGCCGCTCTACCGATGGCCCCTCAACGCCTATCCTCAGGCGAGCCTGTCGTGAAGGAGCAACCCATGGAAGGCGTAGGAATCGCGCCCCTTCGGTCTGTTGTGTTCGGCCTTGTTGTTGTCCTCCTGTCGCTCATCGCGCCGGCCGCGCGGGCACAGGTCAAGGACGTCGCCCCCTCGCAGGTGGTCGTGTCCCGCGACAAGGCCGAGATGCGCTGCGGCAGCGACCGAACCATCTATTACAAGTCCGGTGAAGTGGCCGCCGGCACGGTCCTGACCATCGACGGCGAGATGGGCGAATGGGCCCGGGTCTCGTACCCGCCCAAGGCGACCGCCTTCGTCGCGACCAACTCCGTTCGGTACGACGAGGCCGCGGGCACCGCCACCCTTATCGAGGCCTCCCGCCTGTACGCCGAGAACGCCGTCGCCGGACACCCCGGAAGCTGGAAGACCCTGCTGGCCAACCCCCTCCCCGCCGGCACCGTGCTCAAGGTCACCGCGCCCGCCAAGGACGAGCAGGGCCGCGTCATCGCCTACCACGTCGTCCCGCCCGCCTCGGCACGAGCGTTCATCAAGCGCGCCGACCTTCGCCCCGCCACGCCCGAAGAAGCCCGGGCCGCCGGCCAACCGGCCGCCCAGCCCGCCAAGCCGGTCGAGGTGGAAGCCCCTCGCCCCGGCAGGACCGACGACACCCCGCGCCCCGGCGCCGCGCCGCAGAAGGACGCGAACGAAACCGCCACCCCGCAGGGCCCCGGGCAGACCCAACCTCAGGCCACTGATGCCGCCTCGCCGCCCGGCAACTCGCTGGTCGAGCCGATGGTGAAGCCCGGCGAAACCCCGCCGCCCGCCCCCGCCAGCACCGATACCGCGCCGCCGACGCCG
>JAJVHS010000084.1 GCA_022072615.1 Phycisphaerales bacterium | reverse complement strand
AGGTTAAAAATGGGTTCGTCGCGGCGTTGATCGCGGCGAACCCGGTCGTCAACCGGACGTCGGACGTCCGGGGAGGGTCAAGCCGTGGTTTCCGCGCCCGAGGGCGAGGACGAACGCGGAAACCACGATGTTCTTGGCCGCCCGAGAGACTCGGGCTGCGCTCTCTCACTTCACCTCCAGCCGATCACCCCCACGGCGTCAAGCCCGCGCCTGATGATCGTCTGTTCCTTCACTCTTCCGATCCCTCCGCCATCCGCAAGCAGCACTCCGAGCACCGCCGGCACGCATCGGCGCAGGCCCGGATCTTCTGATTTCCCTCGATCATCTGCTCGCACACTTCGGCGCACGCGAGGCAGATCCGAGAGCACACCCGGCACACCCCACGGTGCCTCGGGGATGAACGTGACATGAAATCCGCGGCAATATTGCAGATCGCCGCGCAATCCAGCAGCAGAACCTGGTGCTCGAAGAACGCGTGCTTGCCGCCGAGCTGCAGGCAGCGAGCAGCCGTCTCGGTGCACGCCCGGTGACATTCCAAGCACGAGGTGACGCACGCATCCACGCCGCCCTCGGCGGGGTCACGTGCTTCGACTCGCACTGGCTTTGAATGAGAACTGGTGTGCATCCCCGGCTCAGGCTCGCGCGTTCAAGTCGCCACTCAATCTCTGCGGTGACGGTGGAATGATCCGGTTGACCCGTGAGTGCATGGTGACGATGACCTGAAAGTCTGCTTATCTACGCCGAAAGCGGTACCAAGATAAAGCCATCCCGACGGCCGGAACGAAAGCAAAAAAGCGCGGGGACGACCCCGCGCTTGTCTCGTGGATCCTCGGATTGTCCGCTCGTACGTCTAGCACCCTTCTTCGAACGCGGCGACAAAGCTGGAGAAGTCTTCAAGATCAACAAAGCCGGATTCATCGAAGTCGGCATCGTCGGTGCCGGCCTCAAAAGCGGCCACGAATGTCACGAAGTCTTCAAGGTCCACGAAGCCGCTCCGGTCGAAGTCCGCCGCGCACGGCCAGACGCCGTTGTCGGTGTTGACCAGCTCGACCCCGCCGAACATCCGCGGCTGGCCGGGGTCATTGAACAGCATCTCCAGAGGCTCGAGGTTGACCGCCCACTGACCCGGCACCGCCTGATCGACGACCAGCTCGACCGTGGCGCACAGCCCGGTTGCTTCAAGCAAGGGCACCGCGTGCGGCGTGCCCGGCTCGAATCCCACGCGGAGCGTGACCGTGCCGGCGTCGATTTCCTCGCCGGTCATCGGATCGATGATCAACAGCTGCAGATGCCCGGTGGGCGCGATGGCCGAAGGCCCGTCCAGGAACACGCGGATCTCGGACGCCAGATCGATCGACAGAACGGGGTTGTCCGGATCGGCTCCCAGGTCGGCGATGAACGTGGACTGGATGTCCGGCTCCGACCGGGTAAACGGGCCATCCCTGTCGTCCTGATCAGGCTCGCCCGGCCCCCAGGGGTTCGAGCAGGACCGCCACGCGTCGCCCGGGTTGTTGGTGGCCCAGCACACCTTGCAGAGATTGACCGAGGCCGACGAGGGCCAGCCCTTGGTCTTTGTGCACGCCCACGCCCAGGGCGATTCGAAGATCCAGTTCTTGTTGCATCCACCGTACCAGATCGCGGCCCAGCCCCGGCGGTTGCCGTTGTTGGAAGACGAATAGGACCGGGCGCTGTTGCCAGGCGAGAACGACTGCCGGAACTTGCGCGGGCCGGTTCCGACGCCGGTATCAGCGACCATGTAATACGAGCTGCACTGGGCGTGCGCAGCCTCGGCGGCCAGCGCCGCGGCGGTGATGGACAGGACGGCGAGAGAGGCGCGGTTCATGTTCGTACCCGGATGGTGGCGCAGGGCGAACGGACCCGTGCGCCAGCTTGTGCGGTCCACGCCGGCAATCGGCGCGGTCTATCCAGAGTTGCGCCCTCAGCCGCGAACCTTGCACCTCGGCGTCCCACAAATCACAGGAATTCGGATCGGCCGACGCGACCATCGCGCAGACCGCGTCAACCACCCTCCACGTGATGAGGTCGGCGCGAACAGTTCAGCGTGACCAGTTCGGCGGCGGTACGGCGGATGCGGCTAATCCAGCCAGTCTCGAGCCTTCAGCCGCTGCGGGACATACTCCTCCGTCACGTATGAGATGTCCTTGGTGATCATTGCCTCGACTTCCATCTTGAAGCCGTTCTCGAGCAGCCCCGCGATCTCCTTCTGCCAGCCCTTGTGCCCCTCGAACCACGGGTACGCCGCGATCTCCTTCGCCCGCTTGATGTCATTGTCGGTGAGGTCGATCTTCACCGCCTCGTCCAGGTCGCACGCCTTGTAGTCCTTGGCCCGGATCCCCAGGAACTTCGCGTCGGGGATCGCCAGGCGCGACGACTCGAACGCCAGCGAGATCGATCCCTGCTTGATCACGCTGTAGATGTAGTGCCCCCACGGGTCGCAGTCGAGCACGCAGATGATGGGCAGCTTCAGCTCCTGGTTCAGCCGCTGCAGCAGCCGCCGGCAGCCGCGCGGAGGCTGGCCCGCGCCGTGCGTCAGGATGCAGTTGTTCTTCTCCCAGAACCGGTCCTCGTTGAAGCGGTTCCAGACCGTGCCCTTCTCCACGTGCAGGACGAACTTGGCCTCGCACTTCTTGAACTGGATCACGTCCGGCTCGACGATCGAGGGCAGCGCGTACCCGCCCGATCCCATCCGCCGGCAGTCGATCTCGTCGCCCTTGTCGACCAGCGTGATGTTCCCGACCATCGACCCTCGGTTCTCGGCGAAGATGTGCAGCTCCTCGCGCAGAGCGCCCAGCGCGACCTCCAGGTCCTCGAGGATCGGGTCGGACTCATCCTGCGTGTCGAAGGTGTTCTCCTTCGTCCCCGCGACCGTGTGCTTGGCCTTGTAGAACACGCCGCGGAGGCTCGACGTCTTGTCGCGCTCGATCAGGTCCTTGATCGTGCTCGCGTGCAGCATCGTCTGCATGAACTGCTTGGCCTGGTTGAGGTTGAACAGCTCGCGTTCCTGCTTGGCGTCGCCCATCTCCAGGATGCCGCGCTTCTTGTTCCAGAGCGTGTTCGACTTGGCCCGGATCGGGATCGGGATCGCCGGCTCCTTCCGGGCCATCGTGGACTTCACGACGCCCTCCGCGAGCTTCACGATCTTCTGCTTGGTCTGCTCGTCGCGCTGCTTGAGCTTGCCGGAGGCGGGCGCGGGCTTTGAGGTGGACTTTGCCATGGGTGGAGGGGGTGATGGGGACGCGATCAGTCCGATGAATGAATGACGATGGGATCAACAGCGATCAACGGGGCGAGAACCCGCGCGTGAGCCCGCGCGGGGCCGACGGGCGCTACCGCGCCTGCACGAGCTGCTCGTACAGCTCGTCATCGATCCCCAGGTACTCGCGCATGTGACGGTCGTAGGTCGCCGCGCCGTCCTCGGTCGAAAGGTCGAGACGCAGCTCGTTGATGACCTTCGTCCCCTGCGCGATCCACGCGTTCCAGGTTTCCGACGAGATGTTCTCGAAGATCCACTGGCCGACCGGCCCGCGGAACGGCGGGCGACCCAGCTTGCTGCCCGGGCGGCCCATCCGCTTGCAGGTGAACGATCCCTCGTGCGCCGCCGGCGCGGCCGCCGCCGCGACCGCCTGCGGAATGGGCAGGCCGAGCTTGGCGAGCAGGTCCCCCATGGCCTTCATCGGCATGCGGTCGCCGCGCTGGGCCGCGACCGTGTAGCCCTCGGTGAGCACACGCCCGGCGCCGGCCGTGTCGCCCGAATCCACGAGCGACTGGCCCGCGAGCTGGTACGCCTTGGACATGGCCGGGTTGAGCTCGTACGACCGAGCAAACGCTCGCGCCGCGTCGGCGTGGCGGCCGGCATCCCGGTAGGCCGATCCGAGACTGAACCACGCCATGTCGTTGTTGGGGTCGGCCTCGGGTCTGACCATGGCCTCGAATTGTGCGATGCGCTGGTTGGGGTCCATCGGCGGATGGTAGAACCGGCGATGGCCGGCTCGGCGGAATCCGCAGGTGCCGCCAACAAACCCGCCGCCGGACCCGCTCACGCCCGATCGAAACCTACCGTCACCGCCGATGGCCGGGCCCGGCTCCATCCTCTCCACCACGGTCGCGGGCATCTCCCTGCGCAACCCCGTCGTGCTCGCGGCCGGAACCTGCGGCTACGTGGATGAACTCGCGGACGTCATCGACCTGACCCGGGTCGGCGCGGTTGTCACCAAGTCCATTACCGCCAGCCCCCGGGAGGGCAACCCCACCTGGCGCATCATCGAGACCCGAGCCGGCATGATGAACGCCATCGGCCTGGCGAACGTCGGCATCGAGGCCTTTCTCCTCGACTACGCCCCCAAGGTCGCGGCCGCGGCCCGGCGCGGCGTCACCGTCATCGGGTCGGTCGCGGGGTACTCGATCGAGGAGTACGTCACCGTCGCGGCGGCGATGAACGCGCTGGACGGCATGCCCGCCGTCGAGCTTAACGTCTCGTGCCCGAACGTTCACGGCGGCTGCGAGTTCGGAGCCGATCCCGCGGCCCTGCGGGAGCTGGTCTCGGCCGTCGGAGCCGCGCTTCCCGCCAGGAAGCTCTTCATCAAGCTCAGCCCGATCGCCGTCGGCAAGGTCGGCATCGTCGAGGTCGCCCGGGCCGCGGTCGAATCCGGCGCCGATGCCCTGTGCCTGTGCAACACCATGCCCGCGATGGCGATCGATGTTCACACCCGCAAGCCGCGCCTCGCCAACCGCACCGGCGGGCTCTCTGGCCCCGCCGTCCACCCCGTGGTCGTGAAGATCGTCAACGACGTGTACCGACAGGTCTGCAAGCCCGCGAGCGTCCCCATCGTCGGCATCGGCGGCGTGCTGAGCTGGGAAGACGCCGCCGAGCTCGTCCTCGCCGGCGCGTCCGCAGTGGAGATGGGAACCGGGCTCTTCGTGGACCCGCGCTCGCCGCTCGCGGTCGTGCGCGGGCTCGAAAAATGGGTCCGCGACCAGGGCGCCACCTCGATCACGCACCTGGTCGGCCAGGTGGGAGAGGCTCCGTGACACACCGGGTACACCCAACGTCCATCCGAGCGTGGCTGATCGCCGGCTGTGCCGCCGCCGGCCTCATGCCCGCGCTCGCGCTCGCCAAACCGACGGGCCAACCCACGCCGCAGCCCGTCTCATCGCCCGGTGAATCACGACCCGCCGAGCCAGTCAAGGACCTCGCATCCACGCTCGGGCCTATCCGCGAGAAGCACAAGGTCCCCGCCCTCGCCGCCGCCATCGTGACGCTCGCGGGGCTCGATTCAGTCGGCGCCGTCGGCCTCCGAGCCGCCGACCGCACCGAGCAGGTCCAGGCCGGCGACCGGTTCCACCTCGGTTCCTGCACCAAGGCCATGACCTCCACGCTGATCGCGATCCTCGTCGAGGACGGCGTGCTCGCGTGGGATACAACGCTCGCCCAGGCCCTGCCCGACCTCCAGAGCACGATGCACGAGAAGTACCGCGACGTGACCATCGCGGACCTGCTCACCCAGCGATCGGGCGTGCCGACCGACCTCAGCCGCGACGGCGTCTGGGCGGAGCTGTGGAAGAATGAAGGCCCGATCCAGCAGCAGCGTGAGAAATGCACCAGCGCGGTCCTGGCCTGGGGCCCCGATCACGACAAGTCGCGCTTCGTGTACTCCAACACCAACTTCATCATCGCCGGCCACATCGCCGAACGCGCGACCGGCAAGAGCTGGGAAGAGCTCATGCAAGCCAGGCTCTTCGACCCGCTCGGCATGACCACGGCCGGCTTCGGCGCGCCCGGAACCGCCGGGAAGTACGACCAGCCGGTCGGCCACCGCGGCAACGGCGCCGCCGTGCCCGTCGGACCGGGTTCGGACAATCCCCCGGCGCTGGGTCCGGCGGGAACCGTCCACGCGTCCATGGAAGACTGGGGCAAGTTCATCACCCTGCACCTCCGGGGCGCGAAAGCCGCGGCCGAAGGCGGCGAGGTAAGAGTCGGTCCAACCGCGATCCGGGCCGAGACCTGGAAGAAGCTGCACACGCCGGTGAAGGGCAACGGTGCCGACTACGCGATGGGCTGGGGCCTCGCGGACAGGCCCTGGGCCAAAGGCCCGTCCGGTGATTCCCGGACACTGACCCATTCCGGCAGCAACACGATGTGGTTCTGCGTGGTGTGGGCCGCGCCCGACGCCGGGTTCGCGGTCCTGAGCGCGACCAACGTCATGGGCGACAACGCCCAGCGAGCCTGCGACCAAGCGTGCTCGGAGAACATCAAGTCCTATCTCGAGAACCACGCCGGGCGCTGAGCCCCGGGGCCCGCGACCGAGCGGCAAGGAACTGTGAATGTCTTCACGTCTCACCATCCGGCGCGAGGTTGAGCTCTCCGGCACCGGGCTTTTCACCGCCAAGCCCGCCAGGGTCCGTCTGTGCCCGGCTCGGGACCACGGCATATCCCTGCGGCGCATCGACGCCAACCTGCCAGAGGCGATGCGGGCGGCCCTGCCGGCTCGCGTCTCCAATGTCCAGGCCATGCCCGGCCTCCCCGGACGCAACACGGTGCTCGGCCCCGCTCCGTCGGCGCCGCTCTTCATCACCACCGAGCACGTGCTCTCCTCGCTGGCGGGGCTCGGCGTGACCGATTGCCTCATCGAACTCGACGGCCAGGAACTGCCGATGTTCGACGGTTCGGCGTCCGCCTTCGTGGAAGCGATTCAGTCCGCCGGGCTCGAGGAGATCGTCGGCCGCGCGGATCCGCTCAGGATCACCGAAGCCGTCCGCGTCGAAGGCCCGGGTGGAGCCTCGATCGTCGCACAGCCGCGTTCCACCCCCGGCTGCTCGTTCTCTTACACGCTCGACTACGCCGGCACGGCGGGCGGCGAGCACATCCCCCGCCAGACCGCGACATGGGACGGGTCGGCCGCGTCGTACACCGCCGGCGTCGCGCCCGCTCGGACGTTCTGCCTCGCGCACGAGGCCGTCGCGCTGCGCCAGGCCGGGCTGTTCCTGCACGTCACGCCCCGCGAGATGCTGGTGCTCGACGCCGCCGGCCGTCCGGTCGAGAACACGCTCCGGTTCTCGGACGAGCCCGCTCGCCACAAGCTGCTCGACCTCATCGGCGACCTGGCGCTCGTCGGACGGCCGATCCAGGCCGACATCACCGCGACCCGCGCCGGCCACGCGCTCAACCAGGAGATGGCCCGGCGGCTGGTCGCGGCGTCGGTCGGTTGAGCATGCGCCGCTACACTCCCTTCGCGCATGCCGAGCCTCACCCGCGATGATTTCATTCGCCTCGTTGAAGAGTCACGCCGCGTCCACCGGCACGCGACCATCTGCGTCCCCATCTCGCTCCGCGTGCTCTCCGATCAGCTCACCCCCGTGCTCGCCTACCGGCGGCTGGTCGCCCCCGACGAGCGGACCGCGCCCTCCTTCCTCCTCGAGTCGGTCGAGGGCGGCGAACGCCAGGGACGCTACTCGATCCTCGGCGCCCAGCCCTCCGTCGAGGTCACCGCGTTCGAGCACCGCGTGACCATCGTCAACCACCGCACCGGCGAACGCACGGTGGACCAGTACGAGGACGACCCCCTCGCCGTCCTGCGAGAGCGCACGCGCCGCCACGTCCTCGTCACCCCGCCCCAATCAGGGTCGCGCCCGCTCCTCCCCGCGTGCTTCCTCGGAGGATGGGTCGGCTTCACGGGGTACGACACCGTCCGCTACGCCGAGCCTTCCAAGCTCCCGTTCTCCTCCGCGCCCCGCGACGACCGCCGCCTCCCGGACCTGCACTTTGGCTTCTACGACGCCATCGTCATCTTCGACCACGTCCAGAAGGTCGTGTACCTCGTCAGGCTTGCGCAGGTCCACCCCAACGACCCCGCCGCCGCGGTCTACGACGCCGCCGTCGCCGACCTGCGCACCCTGCTCGGCCGGATCGAGAAGCACAGCAAGCCGCTCCCCTCCGGGCTCATGGAAGCATCGTCGCCCCCGCCCGCGCCGCTCCCCTCGAACATGACCCGACAGCAGCACGCGGCCATGCTCGACCGGGCGCTCGAGTACATCCGAGCCGGCGACATCTTCCAGGTCGTGCTCGGCCAGCGCTTCGAACGCCCGAGCCCCGCCGACCCCTTCGACGTCTACCGCGCCCTCCGAGCCGTCAACCCCAGCCCCTACATGGTCTACATGCAGTCGCCCGGCTGCATCCTCATCGCCAGCAGCCCGGAGATCCTCTGCCGCGTCCGGCTCGTCCCCGGCCACACGCACGAAGACGGCGCCCCGGTCTACACCGTCACCAACCGCCCGCTCGCGGGCACCCGCAGACGCGGCGCGACCCCCGAGGAAGACGCCGCCCTCGAGCAGGAACTCCTCGCCGACCAGAAGGAACGCGCCGAGCACATCATGCTCGTCGACCTGGGCCGCAACGACGTCGGCCAGGTCGCACGCCCGGGGTCGATCGAGCTCCCGGTCGTCATGGAGGTCGAACGCTACAGCCACGTCATGCACATCAGCTCGACCGTCACCGGCACGCTCCGCCCCGGCCTCGACTGCTGGGACGCGCTCCGAGCCGCCCTGCCCGTCGGCACCATCTCGGGTGCGCCCAAGATCCGCGCCATGCAGATCATCGACGAACTCGAACCGCTCCGCCGCGGTCCCTACGGCGGCGGCATGGGCTACGTCGGCCTCGACGGCCAGATGGACATCGCCCTGACCCTCCGCACCATGGTCGTGCCCACCGCCATGCGCCACGGCCACGTGTGGATGTACCACCTCCAGGCCGCCGGCGGCATCGTTGCCGATTCGCAGCACGAACCCGAGTACATGGAAACCGTCAACAAGGCCGCCGCCCTCGCCCGGGCGATCGACGTCGCCGAGCGGGCCTTCGGCGGACGTTGACTCCCTACTCCTTCGGCGCCGGCCAGCCGTCCTTCGGCCGGTCCCACGAATCGCTCCGGAACGGCACCGCCGGCAATCCCTCGGCGTTCGACAGGTTCGTCTCGCAGGCCCCTTGCCACGCGTAGCGGACCGCGACCGGCTTGGACACCTTCGGCGACTTGACGCGCACCTTCCCGCCCTCGATCGCCGCCGTCGCCGCGTAGAACACGCGGTCCTCGCCCGCGACCTGGAAATGGCGAGGCGCGCCGTTCTTGCTCGCGAGCTCCTTGCTGCCCATGAGATCAAACTCGACGATCATCGAGTCGCCGTCCGCCTTCGCGGATTTGAACATCGGCCCCGAGTACACCGTCCCCGCCTTGCCGTACGTCTTCGCCAGCGCCCACAGCGTCAGCCGCCGCCCGACCTCCTGCTTGTTGGTCGGGTGGATGTCCCTGGGATCACCGATGTCCATCGTGCACGCCATCCCCGTGTTGGGAACCAGACCGAGCGTCGCCGTCTGCACGTCGCGGATCTCCGCCGTCAGCCCCGGGTCGTTGCCGTAGTTGAAGGGCGCAAGCTGCACGAAGTAGAACGGGAAGTCGGTCCCGAAGTCGCTCCGCCAGCCCTTGATCATCGCCGGGAACACCTTCCCGTACTGCTCGGCCCGACCGCGGTTGGATTCGCCCTGGTACCACAGCGCGCCGCGGATGGCATAGTGCCTCAGCGGGTGGATCATCGCGTTGTACAGGGCGGTGGGGGTCCACGCCGTCACGCCGTCGGTCATCGCGGGCACCGGCAGCGCGGCGGTCGACGGCCCGGTGAACGCCTTCCACTGTCCCGCCAGCGGCACGGTCCGCCCCGCGATCCGCAGGCACACGTTCTCGGCGTTGCCGACGATGCCTCCGTTGCCCTGGTCGTCGCGGACACGCACCGCGACAACGTTCTTGCCCGCTTTCAGCACGCCCGCGGGCACCTGGTACCTGCGTGGCTGGTTCCACACGCCGGGCTGGTGCATCGAACCGACATGCCGGCCGTTCACCCACGCGTCATCGCGATCGTCGATGGCGGCCAGTTCGAGCGTGGCTTCTTTCCCGGCGAGTTCCTCGGAGACGTCGACGGACGTCCGCAGGTACACAAAGCCGTCGAAGGAGGCAAGGTCGCCCTGCCACGCCCCGGGGACGGCGACGGTCTTCCAGGCCGAGTCACTGAAGTCCGTGTTGACCCACGCGGCGCCCGGCGACGCGGCGTGCGAATCGACCGACGCCCACCAAGCCGCCGCTCGCTCCGCGAGCTTCTTCTGCCGCTCGGCGGGGTCGGGGCTTAGCGCCGCGATGTCCTTGAGGAACTCGCCGTACTCGCTGCACGAGGCCAGCGCCTCCGCGCTGGTCCACGATTCGACCGGCGTCCCGCCCCAGTCCGACGCGATGATGCCGACCGGCACGCCCAGCGACTTGGAGATCTCCCGGGCAAAGTAATACCCCACGGCCGAGCACTCCGCCGCCGTCGAGGGCGACATCGTCCGCCATCCCTCGAACGCCGGCGCACAGTTCTCTTCCGGCGAGATCGATACCTCGTTCCTCACCGTGAAGTACCGGATGTTCGGATGATCGGCCGACGCGATCTCCTGCGACGCGTTCATCGACGCCGACACCGGCCACTCCATGTTCGACTGCCCGGAGACGAGCCACACCTCGCCCAGGGCGACGTTCTCGCACCGGATCGTGTTCTTGCCCGCGATTGTCACCGTCGCCGGTTGCTTCACGCCCGACGCCGCCGGCGTCGTCAGCGTCACGGCCCAGCGCCCGTTCGCGTCCGCGGTGGTCTTGACCGGTGCGCCGAGCCACGACGCCGTCACCGTGACCTGTTCGCCAGGATCGGCCCATCCCCAGATCGGAGCGGCACCCTCCTGCTGAAGCACCATGTTCGAACCGATGACCGCCGCGGGGCGAACATCCGCAAGAGCCGTGGATGCAAGCCCGCAGGCGACGACCAGGGAAAGCGTGCGCATGGCCACAGCATATCGCCCGCCACGGCGGCGCGCACGCCCGCGATTGCACGACCATGCCGCTCCCTGACGGCCGGGCGACATGCCAGCGCTGGTCTGCACGAGCCTGGCTCGTCCCCAGTCGCCCGCCGGCCGATCGCGGACCGCGGTCCTCGCCGCCGCGGCGTCCTATTTCTCGTCCGCGAACGGCTTGGGCGTGATCTCCCGGATCCTGATGTTTCGCCACCGAACCTCGAGCGGGTCCGTCCGGTTCCCCACGTCGTGCACCTGCAGGCCGATGAACCCCGACGCGGTCATCGAATCATGCACGTCCACCGCCCGGACCCCGTTGATCCACGTCTGGAGATGGTCCCCGACCGCCAGCACGCGCCCCGAGTTCCACTCGTTCTGCTTGAACGCCGCCCGGGCCTGCGGGTTGTCCGCCGGGTTTGCGACCCAGGTGCCGCGACGACCCTCGTCGTAGATGCCGCCGCTGTACGCCCGGTCCGTCGGGTCGATCTCGTACTGGTAGCCGTGAACCACCCCGTTCCGGTACTCGGGCAGGCTGAGCGACCGGAACTGCACGCCGGAGTTGAGCTCGGGATCCACCTTGAACTCGAACTCGAGTTCGAAATCCCCGTAGTCGCGCTTCGTGCACAGGAAGCTGTTGGGCTGGTTCGGGCGTGACGACCCGACGATGACCCCGTCCTCGAAGCGGTACGCCGCCTTGCCGCCCCGCTGTACCCAGTGCTCCAGCGTCGGGTCATCGCTGAGCGTGACCCAGCCGCCAGCGTCCGCCCCCGGTGACTTGTCGGCGCTCCCGCACGAAGCCACCGCCGCCGTCAGCCCGGCCGCCGCGATCGTGGACATAAAGCAACGTGTTCCCGGCCTCATGCTGGTCGTGTTCATTCTTTGACTCCATTGAGTTCATCACGCGTCCACGGCTTGGCACGGTCGCGCGTCTGCTGGCGAATCCTCGCGACAAACGCGGGCGTCACCGGGTCGCCGGTGTTGCCCCACGATCGGCGGACATACGTCATCACCGCCGCCAGCCGGCTGGTCTCCGGGATGTTCGGGGGCGGCATCACACCCCACGATCCGCCGCCCGGCATGTAACCGCCCTCGAGGCCGTGCAGCACCACCCTCGCCATCCGCCCCGCCGGGCCGTTGGCGATCGGCGACTTCACCAGCGTCGGAGCCACGCCCGGCGAACCCTGCCCCTCCGACTGGTGGCACGCCGCGCAGATCGACGCGAACACCTGCTTGCCCGCAAGATACTGGTCCCACTCCGCCGCGGTCAGGTCGCGGACGATCCGCTCGGCCCGCACCGGCTCGTGGCCGGGCCACTTGAAGAGGTCAAGGCACCGGCGCATCGCCGTCGCGCCGGGCACCTGCTCGTCGATCGCCGCCACCCACGACCGAGGCTCGCCCGAAAGCTCGAGCACTTCGGGATCCTGGCTGTCGACCCTCAGCCGCGATGTGAAACGGTCCAGGACCAGCTCCGCACGCGCGTCCCGAGCAAGCGCCAGATCCCCCGCGAACTCCGCGAGCCGCACGCGGTTCTCCGGCGTTGACCCGAGCACCGCGTCGCACAGCTCCCTCACGACCTGGCGACCATCCCCGTCACCCGGCCACGTCGGTTCCTCCATCAGCGCCCCGAGCACGTCAAACTCGTGCCCCGCCGTGCTCGTGCGCAGCGCCGACCGTACCAGCCGCTTCCCAGCGTGCCGCCGGTAAAACTCAACCGCAACGCCGACCCGGACAGCCGCGTCCTTTACCTCGCCCACCGAGAGCGCTCCCTGCACGCACAGCGCGTCGTCTCCAACCGCCTCGCCGATCATCGCCTCCAGCGTCCCCGGTTCGACGGCGGATTCCGCGATCCGCAGCGCCGCCGCCCGGACCGCCGCGTCCCCCGCCCGCCAGCACGCCGCGAGAAGCTCCGGCCCAAGCATGCCCAGTCCGTGCAGCGTCCACATCTGGCCCGGTGTGATCCGCCCGCCCGAATCGGCGTTCTCGGCGATCGTGCCCGCGAGCGCCTTCGCCGCCGCCGCCGATCGACGCTCGACCAGCAGGCGCTGCGCCGTATCCCGCCACCACCCGCGCGGGTCGTCGAGCATCTCGACCAGTTCCTCGTCGCTGCACGCCCCCGGCATCTTGCCCGTTACCGGCCCCGCCCCCTCGCGCACCACCCGCCACACCCGCCCGCAGTTGATCGGCGATTCCATCCCGCGCAATCGCGTGATCTCCCTCAGATGCGGCGTCAGGTACGTCCGGTGCTGGATGAGCCCACGGTACATGTCCAGGAGGTACAGGTTCCCGTCGGGCCCGACCAACGCGTTCACCGGGCGAAATCGCTCGTCGGTGGAACGAAGGAACTCGGTGTCCCCGTACACGTTGAACGCGTTGAACGAATCGCCCTTGGGCTCCACCTTCAGCCGCTTGACCAGCTGCCCCGCCGGCTCGCAGATGAACACGTCGTTGCGGAAGTCGTCACCGAACGCCGCCGACCGGAACATCGCCGGGCCGCACGCGGAAGTCACCGACACAAGCGTCCCGTCGGCCCGGAGCGTCCCCTCGCGGTACCCCCGGTTCACCGTTGGTGTCGGGATCGCCGGCCACGTCGTCCCGTCCTTGGCGATGTTCTCGGCGATGCCGGTGACGGACCCCTTCACGCCCTCGCGGCCCGCGTACTGCTTCGGGAACAGGTCGGCCAGCAGCGGGTTTGAGTTCGGCGTGTAGTACAGCCGCCCGTCGTCGTCCCGCGTCACGCCCCACTGGCCGACGGTCGGCGTCTTCTGCGTCCGCACCTCCGTCCCGTCGAACCACACGCGGACGTTGTGCTGCGACAGCTCCCACCAGTTGTCGATCCCGTACACCAGGCTGTTGCCCGCGTGCTCGGGGTTCTCGCGGCCCCCGAAGCCGTCCAGGAGCTGCCGGCGCCGGTCCGCCTTCCCGTCGCCGTCGGTGTCCTCGAAAAAGAGCAGGTGGGGCGGCTCGATCACCAGCGCCCCGCCGTGACACGGCGCAACGCCGCGCGGCAGCACCAGGTCGTCGGCGAACACGGTCGATCGATCCATGCCGCCGTCGCCGTCGGTGTCTTCCAGGATCAGGATGCGGTTGCGCGGCTCGAGCTCGCCGGTGCCCTCGATGTTGGGCATGTACGTGCGCATCTCGGCGACCCACAGCCGCCCGTGCTCGTCGAAGGCGGCGGTCACCGGGGCCTCGATCATCGGCTCCGCGGCCACCAGCTCCACGCGGAAGCCCGGCTGGATCTCGAATCGCTGCAGCGATTCCGCCGCCAGCAGCACGGGAACCGTCGTTGCCTCGACCCCGCCCGCCTCCGCCGTCGGCGCCGGCACGGGCCGGCCGCGGATCGACAGCGCCGCCGCCGCGGCAGTCCCCGCGGCCAGCAGGATCCACGCGGCCCGGTTGTGGGAAAGTGAGTGGCTCACGAAAGTCGGCTCGGGACGCGGCGAGAAGGGCGCGGCATCATACCAAGCGACCGGCCGGCTTCAGGAGCGCTCCTCGATGTGCGTGCGGACCTCCCACAGCTCCGGGAAGAACACGATGTCGGTGAGCTGGCGCAGGTACGAGACGCCCGACGTCCCCCCCGTCCCCCGCTTGAAGCCGATCACCCGCTGCACCACCTTCACGTGCCGGTACCGCCACAGCGCGTACGACTCGTCGATGTCCATCAGCTTCTCGGCCATCTCGTACGCGTCCCAGTGCGGGTGCACGTTCTCGTAGACCTGCTTGAGGACCGCGAGCACCCCCGGGTGCGAGGCGTGAGGCTGCGACACGTCCCGATCGAGCACCTCCCGCGGGATCGCGTGGCCCCGCCGGCCAAGGTACCTCAGGAACTCGTCGTAGATGCTCGGCGATTCGAGCGCCGCCTTGAGCTCCGCGTGGATCGCCGGCGAGTGCGAGAACACCGCGAGCATCCGCCGGTCCTTGTTGCCCATCAGGAACTCGATCAGCCGGTTCTGGTGCGACTGCACCCCGCTCGCCGGCCCCAGCACGTGCCGGAACTGCACGTACTCCGTCGGCGTCAGCGTCGCCAGCACGCTCCACTGGTTCAGGAGCTGCGACTGGATGTGCTTGACCCGCGCAAGGATCTTGAACGTCGGCTCGAGCCGGTCGGCCCGGATGAACGACATGGCCGCCCGCAGTTCGTGGATCACCAGTTTGAACCACAGCTCCGTCGTCTGGTGCTGGATGATGAACAGCAGCTCGTCGTGGTGGACGGGCTGGCTCAGCGGACGCTGGGCGCTCAGGAGCTGGTCCAGCCCCAGGTACGTGGTGTAATCCAGCTTGCCGTGAAGGTCGGTCTTCAGACCGGCAAGGTCGTGGGGGCCCGGGTTATGGGACGAGGGTGTGTCGGCCATGGCGCAGGGTACACCGCGCGGCCCCGGCCCTGACGGGTCCGCTTCCGATGGACTGATTCAAACTCTCGTTGGAGGAATTACTCGGTGGCTTCGGACGTGTCGCCCGCGGCCGCGGCGACCCGCACCTGCGGCGTCTCGAACGCGAAGCTCTCGCCGGTCCAGATCGCGCTGGCGACCAGGCGGCCGTCGCCGGGCTTGGCCTCGATCACGGCCGAGCGCACCCGCGCGTGCTCGTCACGCATCGAAGAGCCGCAGCCGCCCATCAGCAGGGCGCCGAGCGCTCCCGCGCAGACGACCACGGCGATGCTGCCAGTTCCGCGTCCTTGATTGCGATCGCGAGTATTCGGACTCATGGAGTGACGGAGCATAGCGGTGACCTCGTTCACTGGCAACTCCACCCGTCCATGAGCCGAACGGCCGGCTTCGCGGACTTTAATCCAGTCGGATGGACCCCACCTTCCGCTGCAAGTATTCGACGAGGGATCGCGCGATCTGTTCGCCACCGCAACGGGAAGGGGGTAAATGCCGATCGTGCGCGCTGCGCCGCCTTTGACCCTGGTGCCGGACGGTTTGTACCATGTGAGGTTCACGAGAGGCTTTTCGCTGGTCAGAGACCAAACAATGATCAAACTCGCTTTCAGCTCGGTCGCATGCCCGGAACGCACGCTGCGGGATGTCGCCGCCTTGGGTGAATCCGTCGGCGCCCAGGGTGTTGAACTCCGGACCTTCGGCTCCGCTTCAACCAACTTCGCCTGCGATCCCGCGCTCTCGGATCCCGCCAAGGTCGCCAAGCTGTTTGCGGATGCGGGCACCCAGATTTGCTGCGTCTCCACCTCCTGCAGGTTCGATGAGCCCGTCGCCCCCGCGGTCGTCGGGCGGCTGTTCGTCGACACCGAGAAGGAAGTCCGAGCCGCCAAGTACGCCATCGATCTCGCCTCCGAGCTCGGCGCTTCGCACGTCCGGGTCTTTGGCTTCGAATCGCCCGCGGGCGTGTCGCTCAGCGATACGACCAAGGTCGTCGTCGAACGCCTTGTCAAGGTGTGCGACCACGCCCGCAACCGGCGCGTGAGCGTCGTCATCGAGAACGGCGGTTCGTACGCGACCGCGACCGACCTGGCCGCGCTCATCGACCTGGTCCAGAGCCCGCTCCTGGGCGCCGAGTACAACATGGCCGTCGCCCATCAGGCGGGCGAGTCCGCCGCCAACGGCGTGAACGTGCTCGGTGATCGGCTGTGGATCGCCAAGCTCAAGGACTTCCGCGGCGCGCTGCCCTGCGCCGTCGGCGAGGGCGACATGGCGTGCCATGAAGCCGTCCGAGCGCTGGTCTCCGCCCGGTTCAACGGCTGGGCGGTCTACGAGTACGACCGCGCCTGGCTCGGCGGCGATACCGGCCAGCCCGTCGGCAGCGCCATGGAGATGATCCGCGATTCCTTCGCGACCATCTGCCGCTGGATGCAGGAAATGGGAGCCGGGTTCGGCACGGGCGGTCGATCCCCGGTCCGTCCGGTCGCCGTGGCGTCCTGATGATCTCCGACGGCCACGCCGCACCCGGCCCGACCGACCCGGCCTCCGCCGGTTCACGGATCGTCGCCCGGTGCCTGGCGCTGGGCTTCGCACTCGCCGGCATCGCGCCCGCACACTCCCCCATCCGCCGAGCCGAGTTCGAGGCCTGGCTCGCCGCGGGCATGCACGGGGAAATGGGCTACCTCGCCGAGCACGCCGCCGTCCGCACTGACATCCAGCGTTTCCTCCCCGGCGCCCGGTCCATCGTCATGGTCGCCGACCAGTACTCCGACCGCAACGCCCGCCCGCCGGCTGGGCCGCCCGGCAGCATCTCCGGGCGCGTCGCCCGGTACGCCCACGGCCGCGACTACCACGACGTCATGAAACGCCGGCTCCACACGCTCTGCGACGAGCTCCGAGCCGACCACCCCGACCATCAATTCCGAGCGTTCGTCGACACCGCCCCGGTTCCCGAGCGGGACTTCGCCGCCGCCGCCGGCCTGGGCTGGATCGGCAAGCACACCCTGCTCATCAGCCCCCGGCTCGGGAGCTGGCTGCTGCTGGGAGGCATCGCCACCACGCTCCACGCCAGCGACACCCACGATCCGATCGCCGACGCCTGCGGAACCTGCACCCGCTGCATCGACTCCTGCCCGACCGGCGCCATCTCACCCTACCGCGTCGATGCCACCCGCTGCATCTCATACCTGACAATCGAGCACCGCAGCCTGGTGGATCCCCGCCTGGGCGAGCGTTCCGACGACTGGATCTTCGGTTGTGATGTGTGCCAGGACGTGTGTCCGCACAACTCGCCCCGCCCCCCGGGCGTGGAGGTCGGATCGGCCCGGCCCGAATACGCCGGCGCGAACAACTTTCTCCCGCTCGACGAGCTCCTGGGATGGACCGCTGACGCCCGCCGCGGCCGCCTCTCCGGGTCGGCGATGAAACGAGCATCGCTGGTGATGCTCAAGCGCAACGCGGTGATCGCGATGACCAATGCAGCCCGATCAGCCCCGGCCCCCGTGCCCGCGACGGTGCTCGAACGACTGGAACGCATGATGAACGACGCCGGCGAGGATCCGCTGGTCCGTGATCAGGCTCGGTTGTGCGTGGAACAGTTGCGCGGCGGTCAGGCCTGACGCTGGTCGTCGGAGACGCTCGAGGCCCCGGGCGCGACCTGGTTGATCGTGCCGCACTCCGAGCAGACGACCCCGTACTGGCCCGGCGGCCTTCCGGTCAGATCACCGCCGCAGCCGTAGCACGTGGGCTGGGTCAAGCGATGGCCGATCTGGTTGAGCGCGACGGCGATCACGGCCACCGCGACGCTGAGCGCGGGGATGGCCGGGATGGCAAAGAAGGAGATGGCGCCCACGGCGGCGAGGATGATCGCGACCAGCCACGCGAGCGCCTTGAGCCTGATCCGGTGAATCCACACGCTGCAGTGTACTCCTGGACGGGGACATTGAACCGCATTCGGAGCCGCTCGTCCACTTGAGTCGGCACATTTCCCATGGGAAGTTCGGAGTTTGGGGGCCCGTGGTTCGGCAAGTGGGGTCAGGTCCCCTCCGGGCCCGATCCCTCCGCGGCCTGGCCAGACGAGCGAGCCAGCCAGCACAAGCAGCCCGAGCGTGAGCGCGGGCCTGCGGCGTCGCGGTTATCTGCGGCGTTCAGAACAGGCAGCCCGAGCGTGAGCGCGGGCCTGCGGCTCGCGTTGAATCCCAGTATCCGCAGCCCGAAGTCCAGCCTCTCCAGCCGCAAAGCGGCGCCCGAGTGCAGCCTGGGGCGCGAGTCCCAGGAACCGGATCGCCACGCCCCCATCGCACCACGACACGCCAGCCGCACCGCGGCGACAGCGCGATGGCTGACGGGCGAATCGTGCGCTTTGCCGCGCGGCAAGCCCTTGTCACCGCCCGAGCAGGCGCCCGTCTGGCGTCACAGGTAGCCCGAGCGTGACCGAGGGACTGCCGCTCTCGTTCAACTCCAGCGCCCGCTGCCTCGCCGTGAGTGATATCGTGCGTCCGCGCCGCGAGCGAAGCTCGCCCGCCTCCAGCGCCCGCCCCGCCCGCCGGTTTATACTCGCCCTACGAATGCGGATCGTGCTTGTGAACTGGGCGATGGTGTGGGACGGCGCCGTCAAGGGCGGCGGCGTCAACGGCTATTGCCAGTCGCTCGCGCTCGAACTCGTCGCCCGGGGCCATGATGTTGTGTATCTGTGCGGTGGCGTGACCTACGTCCCGCTCCGCGTGCCCGCGGGCTCGACCGCCGACTCGCGTTTCGACGCCGGCCGCTGCGAGATCAGGCGACACCCCGATTGGCTCGGCGTGCGCGTGTTCGAGGTCATGAACTCGCCCGTCGTCGCCCCCTCGATCCACCAGTTCGCCGACCCCGCGGGCGAGATCGACCAGCCCGAGCTCGAAGAAAAGGTGGGGGCGTTCTTCCGCCTGATCGAGCCCGACGTCGTGCACTTCCACAACCTCGAGGGCTTCTCCGCCGGCTGCGTCCGAGCCGCTCGGGTCGGCCGCTCCACCGGTGGCACGTCGAAGGTCTTCTACAGCCTCCACAACTACCACACCGTCTGCCCGCAGGTGTACCTCATGAAAGGGCACCGCTTCCCGTGTCACGATTTCCAGGGCGGCCGAGCCTGCGAAACCTGCATCCCCACCGAAGCGCCCGAGCTCGAAGTCCAGCGCCGCATGCGTGACGTCGTCCGCACGCTCGCGATTCCCGCCGTGCCCGTGCCTCCGCCGCCGCCCGGGCCGCGATCGCCCCTGCTCCACCAGCTCCGTGCCGAAGTCACGAACCTGCTCCGTCAACCCTCCGCGCCGGAGTCCCCGCCTCCACCCGCGGCGCCGCCCGATCTCATCCCGCCGCTGCCCGGCGCTGAAATCGCGAGCAGCCACTTCGCGGCCTCGCCCCTACCCGTCGATGGCGTTGACCAGCGCGGTCAGACCGCCCACATCCTTTCCGACCAGAAAACGCACGCGAAGCTCGGCCCCGGTGACCCGGAATGGCAGCCGCTGCCCAACGTGGCCCGCCCCGACCCCAGCGGCATCGACCCAAGCGCCCCCTATGGCCGCCGCCGCCAGGCGATGATCGACATGCTCAATGCCTGCGACGGCGTGCTCGCGGTCTCGGAGTTCGTCCGAGCCAAGTTCCAAGCGCTGGGCGTGCGAGGCGACGTCATCCGTACCTACCACATCGGCACCCGGCTCAACCGCGTGGCCCGCGTCCACAACGACGTGCTCTTCGACCCGCCGCCTTTCGACCGGGCCAACCCGCGCCCGGTGCGCCTGGCGTTCATCGGGTTCAACAGCTACTTCAAGGGCCTGCCGATGTTCGCCGACACGCTCGAGCTCCTCGAGGCCGATGTTCTGCGGCGGCTGCACCTTTATATCTACGGCATCGGGGTCGGGGCCGACGAGTGGCGGTTCCGGCGCATGGAGCCCCGCCTGGGCGGCCTCACGATGAACCCCAGCTACGCCTACTACGACGTCCCGTGGATCCTGGGCGGCAAGGACATCGGCATCGTCCCCAGCATCTGGTGGGACAACGCGCCCCAGACCGTGTTCGAGTGCTTCGCGTGCGGCGTTCCCGTGCTCGGCGCCAATGCGGGCGGCATCCCGGACTTCGTCACCGACGGCGTGAACGGCCTGCTCTTTGCCGCCAACGACCGCTACGATCTGGCCCGCCGGCTCCGGGAAATCGTCGAAGCACCGTGGAAACTGTTCGAGCTGCGAGCCAACGTCCGGCCGCCCAAGGACATCGGCGACCACGCGGCCGAGCTCGAACGGCTGTACGCATCGGGTTTGGGCGCGATCGACGCGCTGGCGGGCAGGAAGGCGGCCGGGCCTGATGGACTGCCGGCGGTGAGGGCACACTGAGTGACCGCGGAATCGACGCCTATGCATGGAACCGGTCCAGTCCAGGTCGAAGTCGTCCCGGCGGGAGAGACCACGAGCGCCGGCTCCTCGAACCGCTCAGCCGCCGTGACGTTCCCGCGAGTCGCGGTGGTGATCGTCACCTGGAACCGCAAGGACGCCGTCAGCGCCGTGCTCGGCGCCCTCTCGCGCCAGACCGCCCCGGTCGACCGACTCGACGTCGTCGTGGTCGACAACGCCTCGACCGACGGCACGCTCGATTTCCTCCGCAAGACCTGGTCGCCCGAGCGGGTGGTTGAAAACCCCGCGCTGCACGCCCACGAGCCGCAGTTCCAGAAACCCGGCCGCGACGGCCGCGGCGGCCCCAACACCGCCGGCTTCGCGTCGCTGACGATTGTCCACAACCATC
The DNA here is from genome assembly GCA_022072615.1 of Phycisphaerales bacterium. Taxonomy (GTDB): domain Bacteria; phylum Planctomycetota; class Phycisphaerae; order Phycisphaerales; family UBA1924; genus JAEUJB01. Next base: position 25,952 of record JAJVHS010000084.1, on the reverse strand, counting down.
ACAACCACGGCGGCTGCGGCGGCTTCAACACCGGCTTCGCCTACGCCGACCAGGTGCTCGGCGCCGCGGGGATCGAAGACCTCGGTTACGTGTGGCTCGTGGACGATGACGTCGATCTGCCCCCCGACGCGCTCGAGCAGCTCGCCCGCGTCGGCGAATCCGACACGTCCATCGGCCTGGTCGGTTCGCGCACCGTCGATTTCGGCGACCGCAGGACCACGATCGAGACCACGGTGTACCTGGATCGAAAGACCGGCCGCATGTGCGACGAGCCGCCCGCGCACCACCCGCTCGCCGCGGCTCACAGGTCGTGGGTGTCGACCGTCGGAGGCGTGCGCGGCGGGTCGGGGTACACGGGCGTGCGCGAGGTGGACGTGGTCTCGGCGTGCAGCATGCTCGCCCGCTGGTCGGCCGTGAAGAAGGTCGGCTTCTGGGACTACCGCTACTTCATCTACTGCGACGACGCCGACTGGTGCCTCCGCATGGCCAAAGCCGGCTACCGCGTCCTGCTGAACCTCGATGCGGTCGTCTACCACACGCCCTGGCACCACAAGCTCACGCCCGTCCGAGCTTACTACGCCCAGCGCAACGTGCTCTGGATGCTCCAGAAGATCCTGCCCCTGGACGAGCTGCGGGATATCACGTGGCGGTGGATGCGGTCGGTGATGAAGCAGGCGCTGGTCGCCGGCCTCCACCGCAAGCTGTTCCAGGCCGAGATCATGCGCCGGTCCATCGCCGACATGATGCAGGGCACCTGGGGCAAGCTGCTCGACGACGGGCCCAAGGCCGAAGAACTCATCCCCGGCCTCGACCGCATCGGCGCCCTGCGGCGCGGCGCGACCATCGCCGTCTCCTGCCCGTTCACCGACTGCGTCCACTGGGCCGACGAGCTCCGGGTGCTCACGGAAGACTGGCTCCGCGGCCAGGGCCGCATCGGCGACACGCCCACCTGGATCTACATCGTGCGCAACGACGTCCAGGACCCCTCGAGCCAGCCGGGCCTCCCCGAGCGCGTGGTGTACTCGACCCGGCTGCGGTCCAAGATCCGCCGCCAGCTCCGCTGGCTGCTCCGCGGTCCGACGGCGCTCGTCGTGTTCGACCAGGCGTGCGACTTCCCGCTGCTCACCGGCGGGTTCAACGTCCACGTCGACCGTCGCCAGCCCGCCAAGGCCCAGATCGAAGCCGCCGGGCCGAGGCGGACGTTCGGGTTCGTTTTCCGGTGGATCAGGACGGCGGCGCGCTGCACGAGGTACCGGTCTAAACTCCAGACCTATGTCTCGGCCACCCGCTACGGGTGACCCGTGGGGTCTGGTGGGAGAAGCCCGCACACCGAGCGCTGTTGACCGGGCCAAGTCGTGAGCATCCGCACCATCGAACCAACCAACCCCACGCCGCCCGCGGGCTGGAAGCGCACAGAGCTTCCGCTGCGCATCGCGATCCTCGGCTGGGCCCGCCTCGCCGCCCAGGGCCGCGAGGGCTCCGGCTACAACCTCAACTGCTCGGAGCTCGCCGCGGGCCTCTCGCTCAGCGGCCACCGCGTGTCGTACCTGCGCTCGGGGATGACGTACTCGGTCCGCCCGGGGATGCGGATCAGCCCGCTCGAACGCTGGCGCGGCATCGCCTGCTACGACCTCATCAACAGCCCCAACCTCTCGCCGGCGTCCAGCAACTTCACCAACATGGCCCAGGAGATGTCCAGCCCCGACCAGTCGCGGCTGGTCGTCCAGTGGCTCGACGCCGTCGGCGCGCAGGTCGTGCACGTCCACTCGCTCGAGGGCTACGGACTGGACACCATCCAGCGCATCCGCGAATCCGGGCGGCCGGTGGTGATCACGCCCCATAACTACTGGTACGGCTGCCCGCAGGTCGACCTGCTCCGCCACGAGACCGACGTGTGCATGGACTACGAGGGCGGGCGGGCATGCGTCGGCTGCCTCCCCCCGGTGAACATCAGGCGCCTCAAAACGGTCCGCGGCATCGAGCAGTCCGCCGAACGAGCCATCGGCGGCTACTGGTCGTACCTGTTCAAGTCCGTGTACCTCCACGTCAAGCCCCGCCTCGGCCGGATCATCAAGCGCCGCCCGAAGGATGAGGACGAAGGCCCGACGGTGCTCGCACCCGACGGCGTGCGCGAGTTCGTCTCGGCGCCCGTCGACGAGGAGCTCGCCCTCGGCTACGAGGTCAACGACGCCGCCGCCCACAGCGGCCGCGTGATGATCGAGTACCCGACGGCCAGCAAGGAAAAGCCCGTCCAGCTCGGCAGGTCGCCCGCCGATCAGAACGAGCGTTTCGTCTCCTCCGACGTGCACCTGCGCGTCGTCAACGATTACGGCAGGCGCCGCGCCTCGGGGATCGAGGCCCTCAACGCCGCGTCGCTGGTCACGCCGCCGAGCCGGTTCGTCCTCCGCGCCATGGAGGCGATGGGGATGGACCCGCAGGTCGGACGCCACGTCCGACTCGGCCAGCCTCATTTCGACCAGATCAACCGCAGCGTGCGGCGCAGCCCGTACTACGACCGGCCCGCGTGGACGCCGGCCGACGGCCGCCCGCTCAGGCTCGGCTTCTGGGGCACCACGCGCAACAACAAGGGCGTCGAGATCCTCGTCCAGGCGATCCTGAACATGCCGCGCGACGTGCGCCAGCGCTGCCACTTCCTGATCCATGCCGCCGGCTGGGACTGGCCCTTCCGCAAGCGGCTGCTCAAGTTCCCCGAAGTGTCGTTCTGGGGCGGGTACGACCCCCTGCACCTCATCGGCGGCGCGCGCGAGTTCGATGTCGGCGTCCTGCCCTTCGTGTGGTTCGAGAACTCGCCCCTGGTCCTGCTCGAGTTCCTGCACGCGGGCAAGTTCGTCATCTCGTCGCGGCTGGGCGGGCCCCCGGAGTGGATCGTCGAGCCCGGCCAAGACCACGCGCACCCGCTCGGCAACGGCCTGTGCTTCCCCGGCGGCGACTCCGCCGCCCTCTCAGACCGGATCGCCGCGATCGTCTCGGGATCCGTCGCGCTGCCCAGCGCGCGGCAGGTGCACCAGGTCTCGCAGCTCCGCAGCTACCCCGAGCACGTGGCCGAAGTGGAATCGATCTATCACGAACTGGTGGGAAACAAGGCCGCGACGGCGGCCGTATCCGGTGGGCGGGCGATCAGCGCGGTCGACGCGGGCGAGCCCGTGGCGGCGGCGCTGCGCCCGGCAGTGCAACATTGAAAGGACATCTGATGTGCATCAAGTCGATGCTGCGCGCGTGGACGGCGGCAGTGGCGTTCGCGGCGGGAGCGGCAGGTCCGGCGACCAGCGCCCGGGCCGACGAGGGCATGTGGCTCCTGACCAACCCTCCCCTCGAGCAGCTCCGCAGCAAGTACGGCTTCGAGCCCTCGTCCGAATGGCTCGACCACGTCCAGAAGTCGTGCGTCCGGTTCTCCACCGGCGGGTCCGGTTCGCTCGTCTCCGGCGACGGCCTGGTGATGACCAACCACCACGTCGCCTCCGACATCATCGCCAAGATCAGCACCAGCGAGAAGAACCTGCTCGCCAGCGGGTTCTACGCCGCCGCCCGCGACCAGGAGATCCCCTGCCCCGAGCTTGAGCTCAACATCCTCTGGACGGTCGAGGACGTGACCGACAGGGTCAACGCCGCGGTGAAGCCGGGCATGAAGCCCGCCGAAGCGAACGCGGCCCGCGAACGAGCCATCGCCCAGATCACCTCCGAGGCCCAGGACAAGTCCGGACTCCTGCCCGAGGTCGTCGCCCTCTACCAGGGCGGCAAGTACCACCTCTACTCCTACAAGCGCTACACCGACGTGCGTCTCGTCATGGCGCCCGAGCAGGACATCGCCTCCTTCGGCGGCGACACCGACAACTTCGAGTACCCGCGCTTCAGCCTCGACATGTGCTTCTTCCGCATCTACGGGAACGGCCAGCCGCTCAGGAACGACCACCGCCTCCGCTGGTCCGACGGATCGCGCTCGGGGGACCTCGCGATCGTCGTCGGCCACCCCGGCCGCACCAGCCGGCTCAACACCGTCGAGCACCTCAGGTTCATCCGCGATGTCGAGCTCCCGGACCGGCTCGAAACCCTCTGGCGCGCCGAGGTGAAGCTGCAGGGCTTCAGCGCCCGCAACGCCGAGTACGACCGGATCGCCAGCGAGCAGCTCGGCGGCGTCGCCAACGGCCGCAAGGCGCTCACCGGCCAGCTCGCGGGGCTCCTCGACCCCGCCAACATGGACCACAAGATCGCCGCCGAGAAACGCCTCCGCGAGTTCGTCGACCAGGACCCCGCGCGGCGCGAGCAGTGGGGGGACGCGTGGGACAAGATCGCCCGCGCCCAGCAGGAGCGCCGCTCCTGGGCGCCGCGCTACCGCCTACTGAACGGCGGGCTCTCGTCGGAGCTCTACCAGCACGCCCGGGATATCGTGCGCCTGACGGAGGAACTCCCCAAGCCCAACGGCGACCGCCTGCGCGAGTACCGCGAATCCCGCCTCGAATCGCTCTACAACTCGCTGTACTCCCCCGCGCCCATCCACCCGCCGCTCGAGATCGCCAACGTCGAGTGGTCCCTCTCGCTCCTGGCCGAAAGGCTCGGCGCCGACGACCCGCTGGTGCAGACAGCGCTGGCCGGAAAGTCGCCCCGCGCCCGGGCGGAGGAACTGGTCAACGGCTCCACCCTCGCCGACCCCGCGGCCCGTCGCGCGCTGGTCGAGGGCGGCGCCTCCGCCGTGGCCGCCTCGAAAGACCCGATGATCAGGCTCGCCGCGGCCATGGACCCCGCCGCCAGGGAGATCCGCAAACGCTACGAGGACCAGGTCGAAGCGGTCGAACGCGAGAACTACGCCAAGATCGCCGCCGCCAAGTTCGCGCTCGAAGGTGAATCAACCTACCCCGACGCAACCTTCACCCTGCGCATGACCTTCGGCCCGATCGAGGGCTACGAACAGGACGGTCAGATGCTCGATCCCTACACGGACTTCGCGGGCCTCTACCAGCGCTACCAGGACCGCAAGGGCAAGCCCGGCTTCACGCTGCCCCAGCGCTGGGTCGAAGGCAAGGACAAGCTTGACCTCTCCACGCCGTTCAACTTCGTCTCGTCGTGCGACATCATCGGCGGCAACTCCGGCAGCCCCGTCATCAACACCAGGGGCGAGGTCATCGGCCTGGTCTTCGACGGCAACATCCAGTCGCTCCCCGGCGCCTTCATCTACGACGGCGAAGTGAACCGCGCGGTCTCCGTCGACAGCCGAGCGATCATCGAATCGCTCCGGAAGATGTACGGGGCCACGGCGCTCGTCGAGGAGATCCTCGCCAAGTAACCCGGCGTGCGATGCAAGCACGCGACCGCAGCCGCGACATGGGCGGCGCGCCGGCCCGCGCCGCGCACGCTCTCTCCGCGGCCGTCACGCCGTCGCTGCCTGCTTGCGCGGGTCGGTCTTGGCGATGATCTGCGACACGCCGTGCTGGTTGAAGCCCTTGAAGCCGTCGTTGCGCTCCAGGTTCTCGAGGTGAGAGCCCAGCGCCCCGTTGCGGCGGAACTCGTCCGCCTGCCCGGGCGTGATCTGCTGGCGGCCCAGCAGCGCCTGCAGCCGCTGCTCGGGCACCCGCCAGTGCTCGCCCTGCGTGAACGCCTGCCGCAGGTACGGGAACGTCGTGAAGGGGTCCATGGTCCGGATCTCGGCCAGCGACTGCATCTGGTCCCGCAGCGCGAACCAGTCGAACTGGCACTCCAGGTGGTGCATCCCCGCCTGCAGCATCGCCTCGCCGTGCAGCGCGCACCACAGGCCGATCGTCCCGAGCTGCTCGCGCGGCTCGAGTCCCTCGTGCGCGAAATCGCCGAGCAGCTCCTCCGGCGACATGTCCACGTCCGCGAAGATCGTGATGCCCGTCACCGCCTGCTCGAGCACCTGCGCGCCCCACCCCGCCTCCGCCCCCGCGTAGAACCGCTCGCGGCAGAAGAAGCCCAGCTTCTCGAGCACCGCGATCATGTCCTTGTAGCAGTGGCGGCTGGACCGGTACGTGTGGTGGTCGTGGTTCGCCCAGCCCAGGCCCAGCGCCTGCTGGCGCCCGTACTGGAACTGTCCCGCGTGGTTGCGGCTCTGCCAGTAGTTCCGCTCGGATTCGAAGAACAGGTCGCACGTCCAGTCGCGGCCCAGGTCCGCGATGGCGTTGTCGACCAGGCGGTTGATCTCGGCAAAGCCCTGCGCGTCCGTCGGGAAATCGCGCCGCCGCGCCCGCAGCAGCTCGAGGTGGTGCGCCGCCGCCAGGATCTTCGAAGGATCCGTCGTCGGGATCTCAAAGCCGCGCAGCCCGTGCCGCTCGACCGCCCACAGCTCGGCGCGGTCCCCGCGGAACGCGCACACCATCCGCAGCTGCGACCCCGGCGCCCCCTGGATCTGGTCCGCCGTCGATACCCGCTGCGCGAACAGGAAGTCCGCCACCGACATCACCTTGATCCCGATCCGCATCACCTGCGACGAGCACAGGATGATCACCGGGAAGATGCCCTTCTCGTTCGCGTAGCACTCCGACGCCCCCGCCTGCGGCCGCCGCTCGAACCCCGCCTCCGCGAGCCGCTCGGCAATCCCCGCGGTCGACGACGGCACCGAGATGTAGTCGATCCAGTCGACAAAGCGCGTCCCCGACTCGTGCTTCATCTGCGCCTTGAGCCGGTCCGCGTCCGGGCAGCGCCGCAGGAACTCCGCCACAAGCTCGTTGACCAGCGCCTGCCCCTTGGGCTGCGGCTCCCATTGCCAACGAGCAAGGTCCTGGGCTGCTGATGACGCTGCGGGACTGATGATTCCCATTGAATACCGGCTCCTTCCTGTTGCGTGATTGGCCGAATGATACGCGACCGCCCCGCCCGGGCCGATCGCGCCGCTCGCTCCCGATTCGCCATGAACACGGCCCCTTTCACCCCGCTCGCGCCGCGCCCTCAACCCCGCGCGTGCGGCTCGACGCGCCCCGCCACCGAGCACTCGCGCCGCCGGCTCGTCGTCCCAATCGCACGCCCTGCCCGACGTTCCCCGCCCGTCCCCGGGACACGCCCAATCCAAGAATCCGCAAAAACACCCGCATTCCGCATTGACAAGAAAACTTGTCAATGATACCTTCCCGCCATGCTCGACGTGCAGGTGATCGACGATCCCGCGGCCGCGACAGTGGCGCTCGAGCCCACGCGCAGCCGCCTCCTCGCCGAGCTCTCCGCCCCCGCCTCCGCCGCAACCCTCGCCACCCGCGTCGGCCTCACCCGCCAGAAGGTCAACTACCACCTCAACGCGCTCGAAGTGCACGGGCTCGTGCGCCTCGCCGAGGAGCGCAAGTGGGGCGGGCTCACCGAGCGTCTGCTCGTCGCCTCGGCCGCCTCCTACGTCGTCTCTCCCGGCGCCATGGGCCCCGTCGCCATCGATGCCAACCGCGAGGTCGATCGCCTCTCGGCGAGCTACCTCATTGCGCTCGGCGCCCGCATCGTCCGCGAAGTCGGCGGCCTGGTCCGCCGGGCCCGCGACACCGGCAAGCGCCTCGCCACCCTCGCCGTCGATACCGAAATCCGCTTCCGTTCCGCCGCCGACCGAGCCGCCTTCAGCAGCGAGCTCGCCGACGCCGTCACTAGGCTCGTCTCCAAGTACCATGATGAATCCGCGCCCGGCGGCCGATCGCACCGCCTCGTCGTCGTCGCGCACCCTCAGCCGTCAGCACCAGATCCCAAGGAGCCGTCATGAGCGTCAAGAAAGAGGCCAGCGGGCGCCGTTCCATCCAGGTTGAAGTCGAAGTCCCCGGCACGACCGAGGAAGTCTGGAACGCCATCGCCACCGGACCGGGCATCTCCTCCTGGTTCGTGCCCGCCCAGTTCCAGGAGCGCGACGGCAAGCCCGTCGCCCTGACGCTCAACTTCGGACCGGGGATGGAATCCACGTCCGTCGTCACCGCCTGGGAGCCGCACCGCAAGTGGGTCGCGCAGACCGAGGGCTGGGTCCCCGGTTCGCCGCCCATCGCCAACGAGTGGAGCGTCGAAGCCCGGGCCGGCGGCACCTGCATCGTCCGCATCGTCCAGAGCCTCTTCGCCTCGACCGACGACTGGGACAACCAGCTCGAAGGCGCCGAGCACGGCTGGCCCGGCTTCATGCGAGCCCTGCGGATCTACCTCACGCACTTCCGCGGCCAGCGCTCGACCGCGATGAAGTGGATGGTCCCCGTCGCGGGCACCGAGGCCCAGGCCTGGGAGATGCTCACGACCGCCCTGGGCCTGTCCGGCGTCGCCGTCGGCCAGCGGTGGAGCGCCCCGGCGGGCGTCCCCGCGCTCGCCGGCGTCGTCGAGCACCTCACCACCGATCCCTTTGATGCGCTGCTCCGCCTCGACAAACCCGGGCCCGGCATCGCCGCCCTGGGCGCCTTCAACTGCGGCGGCCCGAGCATGGCGGTGCTGGGCTTCTACCTCTACGGCGACCAGTCATCCGACACCGCCCTCCGCGAAACGCCGCTGTGGGACGCGTGGTTCCAGAAGCGGTTCCCGGAGCCGAAGGAGCCGGGATGAGTGACGAAGCGATTCGCTGCGAAATACGGGTTGCAGTACCCCAGTAGAGTTCTGAATAGCAGTCGGAACTGGCAGCCTGCAATCGCGGCCCTGCTGGGCAGCCGAGTCGCCACGCCGAGTATCATGCGAGCGCATGCCGCGAGGCAGAGGAAAGCTGAAGTACGAGGACCTGCGCCTCGGCCACGGGAAGGTCGCCACACGCGATCACATGGCCCGCGTCTCCGGCACGATCGCTCTTCACCGTGGCGAGATCCTGCGAAGGCTCAATGATGAATGGCTGGACCTCAGTCGCCGTGACGCCGTGGCCGGTATCCGGTACGGCGTCGAGGGAATGCAGGTCGGCGGAGTGCGCCGAATAACGGTGCCGCCGCAGCTCGGATATGGAAAAGCCGGTGCCGCGCGAGCCGGGATCCCTGCCGATGCAGTACTGATCTGCGAGTTCGAGCTGCTCGAACTAAGACCGGTGTCAACCGCGCGGTCCGCGAACCCGGGAAAGAAATCGGGGTGACAGTACACCGATAGATTGCTTCTTGGAGGGCGTTAGCTTGTGGCAGCCGGCGATTCGCCCATTGCTGAACGCCAACGCCGCCTCGCGCGAATTGACCGCCGAGGAGCGGATCAGACCATCATGTTTGAGGAGCACAAGCAACTCACCCTAAACTCAGCTGAAGGAGTTCACCATGAGCGCAGGTGCGGTAGGTGGCGCAGCGGGCGCGGCAGCGCGGCGGCGGAGGGCCGAACGCAAGGAGGAAGAGCAGATGACCGGGTACACCGCCACCGACTTGGCCGACGCGTGGGAGTTCAAGATCCTGCGTTCCGCCACCGGCGCGTTCAAGAAACCGGAGGTGCTCCGCAGCATCTTGGAGGAAGAGGGGCGGGCAGGCTGGGTGATGATCGAGAAGTTCGACTCGCAGCGCGTTCGGCTGAAACGCCCGGCGGCGGCCAGATCCGGCGATTCCGCGCTTGGGTTCGACCCCTACCGCACGACGGTCGGCATCAGTGAAGGCCTGCTCACGCTCATGATCATCGGATGTACGCTCGCCGCGGCGGCGATCATCATCGCGATCGTTCTGGTCGCGACTTGGAAGTGAGCGAGGGTGGCACGCGGAACACGACAACGCCCGCCAGTCGTTGCTCTTGCGGGCGTCCAAGTCGTCAATCGGACTAGCAGGATTTCAATGCTCGCCCATCCCGCTCGATGTGTCCGCTTCCCCTCACGCCACTCCCCCTCACCCATTCCACTTCCGCGGCGCTTCGCCCGTGTACTTGCTCAACGGGCGGATGATCCGGTTGTTCGCGTGCTGCTCGATGATGTGCGCGCACCATCCCGTGATCCGGCTCGCCACGAAGATCGGCGTGTACTGCGGCACCGGGATCCCCATCGTGAAGTACGTCATCCCGCACGGGAAGTCCACGTTGGGATGGATGTTCTTCTTCTCGAGCATGATCTTCTGCACCTGCTCGCCCAGCTCGAACCACTTCACCGCCGCGTGCCCGCCGGGGTTCTTGGTGTCCTTCTCGGCAACCGCACGGCCCAGCTTGTGCAGGATGGGCGCCCGGTGGTCGCCGTTCTTGTACACGCGGTGGCCGAAGCCCATCAGCTTGCGCTTGGTCTCGAAGGCCTTCTGCATCCAGTCGTCCACCGCCCTGGTGCCGATCCCCTTTTCCCCGACGTCGTGCATGATCTCCTTGAGCATCTCCATCGCCGCCTCGTTGGCCCCGCCGTGCAGCGGGCCCTTGAGCGCCGCGATCGCGCCCGCGACCGCCCCGTGCATGTCGCTCAGCGTCCCCGCGATCACGCGGCCGGTGAACGTCGAGGCGTTGTAGTCGTGCTCGGCGTACAGGATCAGCGACACGTCGACGACCCGGGCATACTCCTTCGTCGGCCTGCTGCCCGTCATCAGGTACATCAGGTTCGACGCGTGGTCGAGCGCGGGGTCCCCGCCCAGCTCGCGCCCGATGATCGCCCGCCCGTCGATCACGTTCTGCATGTGGCCGATGATCGTCGGGATCTTGGCGAGCAGCCGCTTGGCCTTGCGCAGGTTGGCGTCGGCCTCCACGCTCTGGGCGTCGGGGTCGGTGTGGGCCAGGATGCTCACCGCCGTCCGCAGCACGTCCATGGGAACGGCCCGCCCGCTCGCCAGGTACCCGCCCGCCGACTCGATGAAGCTCGTCACCATCGGATGCAGCGGCCGCTCGGCGATGATCTCGGCCTTGAACCGGGCAAGTTCGGCCGCCGAGGGCTTGTGCCCCTCGAGCAGCACGAACGCGACCTCCTCGAACGTCGCGTTCTGCGCCAGGTCGTGGATCTCGTACCCGCGGTACCACAGCCCGCCCTGCTCGATCGAGCACACGGCCGTCTCGCCCGCGATGATGCCCTCGAGCCCGCGCGAATAGATGGCCTCGGCCTGTTCCTTGGAGATGGCGGGGGCTTTGGACGCGGCGGCTGGAACGGCGGACATGCGGCGATCTCCGTGATGCGAGGGCGTGGATGGTCCGGTCACCCGGACGAATCTGAATCTGGTCCCGCTCGGCGACGGTGCCGGCGGCACGGGCATCCCGCCAGTGCCAGCTGCCGTTCCCGGAATGGAGCGAGAATCCGCCTCAAATATAGCCGGTCGCTGCCCGACCCGGTGCGGGCGAAGCGTGCCCGCATTCGGGACACGGTTTTGCATAGTCGTGCGAGCGGTCGTAGGCACAGCGAGGGCAAATACCGCGGCGGTAACGGCTGAGTTGCTTGCAGCCGTCCGCGACGCCGAGCAGGATCAGACAAACCGTGCTGAACGCCGTCACGTTCGCGGCAAACCCGAGCCAAAGCGGTCGAAGCGGAAGCGCTCGCAGTTCCAGCAGAGGCGTTTGCGCACTCGCCGTTCCAAAGAGCATCCCCTGGTGCGCGTGCAGGACCTGCGATTGAGCCGCGCCGCCGGCGGGGACGTCTTTCACGAGCCACCAAATCTGGCATTCCGCGGCCAGCCACGGCCATCCGTGCGCAATGTGCAGTGCTGGTGCATCATGCACGAATCCCTCCGGCGGCCGCGGAAAGTTGCCGGGATCGGCAAACCCATCGGGATCACGCGGCCATTCACCACGCCATGGCGAGGACCGTTCTGAGATTGAGTTGGGAACGTCGTAACCCAAGGCCTCGCGGTCGAGCGGACGGAACCGAGCGTGAAGCCTCGGGCTCTCGAAGTGCACTTGGCGAAGCCGAAACGTGCGCCCATCAAGGTCATCGATGAGCACCGTCGCCGTCCCGCTCGTGCCCAGAATCCGGTTTGTCATCACGCCGCCGCGCGGGTTGCTCCACCGAGCCGATGCAACCACGATCAGTATCGTGATGACAACACCGAGCAGAATGGCAAGCCTCAGACGGCGTACCACGACACCACTGTAACATGATCTGGCTCGTCACAGGTATCTTCTCGGTGCCCTCTGTGAGCTCTGTGGTGAAATGTCTTGACGACCGCACCCGCTTACCGCACCGGAAACTCCCACGGCTCGCCCGGCGTGTACTCGATCAGCTCGTACAGCTCCTTGCGCGTCTGCATCTGGTCAATAAAGCCCGTGACCCCGCCGTCGGCCTTGAGCTGCGCCAGCGCCCGGCTCACCGCGCCCATCGCCACGCGCAGCAGCGACACGGGGTAGATCACGCACGAGTACCCCATCTCCGCGAACCGCGAAAGCGGGATCATCGGCGTCTTGCCGAACTCCGTCATGTTCGCGAGCAGGTACGGCGGCCGGTCCGTGCCGACCCTCGACACCCGCTTCATCGCCTTCGCGAACTCCGCGAACTCCTGCTCGGTCGCGAGGCCCTCGGGGAAGATCATGTCCGCCCCCGCCTTCACGTACGCCGCCGCTCGGTTCACCGCCGCCTCGAACCCGTCCACGCCGCGCGCATCAGTCCGAGCACAGATGATGAAGCCGGACGCCGCGGCGTTTCCCGCCGCCGCGTCCTTCGCCGCCTTCACCGCCCACTGCACCTTCTCGATCATGTGGTCGATCGGGACGAGTTCCTTGCCATCCAGGTGCCCGCAGCGCTTGGGGAACTTCTGATCCTCCAGGTGCAGGCCGGCGCCGCCCGCCCGGGCGTACTCGATCACCGTGCGCCGCACCATCTCCGCTTCGCCGAACCCCGTGTCGGCATCGGCGAGCACCGGCAGGCCCGATGCGTCCGCCGCCTCGCGGATGCAGCGGGCAAAGTGGTCGAGCGACAGCAGCCCGACGTCGGGCACGCCCGCCGAGACGCTCGTCGCGGCCCCCGAGATGTAGCAGGCTTCAAAGCCGGCCCGAGCGATCGCCCGGGCACAGAGCGCGTTGAACGCGCCGGGGATCGCGACGCACGAATGGTCCATGGCGGCTCGGAGACGGTCGCCGGGAGACTGTGTCATGCGGGAAGCATAGATTCTGAAAACAGCCACGGATTGCACGGGGAGACACGGATGGGAAGAAGATTGACAAGCAGGAGCGTCAACAGTCGCAGACGATCGTGACACGCCGAATCCGCGGCAATGAACCACGCCTTTGATGGCTCTTCCCCACGAGCCCTGTTTTCTCCGTGTTGATCCGCGTCATCCGTGGCGTGTGCTTCTCCAATGAAAAACGGTGGGCTTTCACCCACCGTCATGGTGTCTTCTCAGCGTCTTGTCCGCGTCGTGGTCCGCGTCGATCCGCGGCCAGTGCGTCAGTTCGTCGGCGCCTTCTCGGGCTTGGCCCCGTCCGCCAGCTTCGGCGCCGGCAGCTGCGTGTGCAGCAGCACCAGCGCCGCCTGGAGCTGCACGTCCGTCCCCTTGGTCAACAGGTCCTTGGGGTCGGGCGTCGGGGACTTCTCGTCCACGATCAGCTGCCCGTTCTCATCCAGCGCCAGCACGTCGGAGTTGCGCCGCAGCAGCAGCATGTCGGTCGTCTGGCTCGGCAGCATCTCGACCGCGATGTCAGGCTCGATGCCCCAGTGCTCGGACCCGGGCAGGCGGTGGATGATCCGCCGGTCCGGCAGCATGTAGTACTGCGTCGTCAGCTTCATCGCCGCCTGGCCGTCGGCCAGCCAGTACACGTCCTGCACGCTGCCCTTGCCGTAGCTGCGGCTGCCGACCACGTAGCACTTGATCAGCCCGTCGTGCCCGTACTTCTGCAGCGCCCCCGACACGATCTCGCTCGCCGACGCCGAACCCTCGTTGATGAGCACGATCGTCGGGATCGACGACAGGATCGAACGCCCGGGCATCGCGAACTTCTGCGACTCGATCTGGTGGGTCGCGCCCTGCGTGCTCACGATCACGCCGCGGTCCACCCAACGGTTGGTGAGCGACACCGCCTGGTCGAGCAGCCCGCCGGGGTTGAAACGCAGGTCCAGCACCAGGCCCTTGAGCCCCTTGCCGAGCATCTGCGTGATCGCCGCGTCAAAGTCCGCCGTCGTGTCGTCGGTGAAGCCCGTCACCCGCACGTACCCGATCTTCGCGTCGGCATCGACGAACCAGTCCCAGTCGTCCTCCGCCGCGCCCAGGCGCTTCCAGCCCTTGATGCTCTTGAGCGGGATCACCGCACGCGTCAGCTTCTTCTCGATCTGCGTCTTCTGGTCGTTCTCGCCCGGCCGCTCGATCCCGAGCGTCACCGGCGTGCCCGCCGGCCCGGTGATGAACTCGACCACCTGGTCCAGCGACAGGCCGAAGACGTCGCGCCCGTTGACGGTCTTGATGAGATCGCCGGTGCGGATCCCCGCCCGGTACGCGGGCGTCCCGTCCAGCGGCGTCACCACGCGCACCATCTGCTCCTCGTTGAGCTCGATCTGCACGCCCACGCCCACGAACTTGCCCGCCGTGCTCTTCTGGAAGCGGATGAGCTCATCGGGCCAGATGACCGCGGAGAACTCGTCCAGCTCGTCCAGCCCGCCGTTGGCGAACTCGTGGAAGATCGCTTCCTTGGGGAGCCTGACGGTCTTCTCGCTGGTCTGCACCACAACCTCGAGGTAGTCCCAGATGTCGCCCACCGACGACGACCCCTTGGCCGCGAGCACGTCCTGCTCCTGCTTGCGGATGGCCTCGACGAAGCGAGCACGCGCCGCGTCGTCCGCAAGGCCGGCGAAGGTCGCCCGCATGTCGGGCATCTCGGCCAGCAGCCGCACCGAGTGCAGCGCGCCCGCGACCACCTTCTGCCAGGCGGTGCGCTCGACGTGCTGGGTCGCGGCCCGGTGCACGGCGGCCACCACCATCTCCATGGTCACCGGCTTGAGCTTCTCGCGGTAGTCGGCGCCCTGCGCGTTGTAGGGCGGCAGCTTCTCCGCGGCCGTGCCCTCGGCCTTGAGCTGCTCGACCCGCAGCTCCCACAGCCGCTTGGGCGCGTACAGCCGGAGCATCTCCAGCCGCCGGTTCAGCCGCTGGACGTCCTCCTCGTAACGGCCCTTCTGGTCGAGCAGGTAGTACAGCCGGTAGTACAGCAGGCTTGCGTTCAGCCAGTCGCCGCGCTCCTCGGCGGCCTTGGCCGCCTGCTCGCCCTTGGTGATCAGCCCCGCGATCCGCGGGTCCTTCATCACCGACGGCTTGTCGAGCGACACCATGTGCAGCTCGAGCGCGCTCACCAGCGCCTTGCTGAGGTTCGAGTCGGTCAGCTCGCCCGCCAGGGTCTTGTTGAGCTCCTCGTTCACCTCCGCCAGCCGCTTGGTGCGCAGCGCCTCGCGGTTGGCGATCGATTCCTTGAGCGACACCGCGGCCCCGACCACGCCCGGGTCGGTCCGCGCCGCGCTCTGGGCGTCGGGAACGTCCACCACCAGGTCGTTGAACGCGTCGGTGTTGCTCTCCCGAGCCGCCGCCCACAGCTTCTGCGACCACTGGTCCACGGCGGCCGCGTTGCCCGCGGCGACCGTCTGGGCCCCCGGCTGCGAACCGGCCAGCGCCGGGCCGACGCCAACCGTGCCCGTCGCCACCGCCGCGGCGAGCGCGAGCAGCGTGGCGATCCGACCCCGACGGATGAACGGTGAATTCACTCTGGTTCCTCGATTCCGGTACCTGTGCGTACCTGTCTGTGCGTACCCATCAAAGGCCGCCCCGGGTTCGCGCCGCGACCGCAAGGGGTCACTTTCCTTACCGGGCGATGGACCGGGCATGAAAATCCCCGACGCCTCAGCATCGGCTCCGGCTCGCTGGTTTTGATGACCGGGGGTGCCGATGGTTCCTCCTCGATGGGGCCATGCCAGCGTAATCGGAACAGTCGGAATCCGCTCGGCTGGTCTTCGGGATTCCCGGCATGCCCCATCCGCTCCGCCGAGGTTGTTCGGAATTCGCTAGGAATGCTTCCACACCCGGTGGAGGACGATCGCGGCGGCGATAAACCCGATGACGCCGACCGTTGAAAGCACCACGGGCTCAAACATCCGCTCCTGGATCGTCCCCGTGCCGATCGCCCACGAGGGGGCCAACCCGCACAGCGGCCCGACCGTGTATCCGACGCCGATCAGGGCCTCGTGCTTGCCCCCGGCATCCACCTGGGCGTTGCCCACCGCCATCGCGTAGTAGATCGCCGCGGTGTAGATCAGCGCCATGCCGACCGCAAAGACCACCAGCCCTCCGACCAGCACCATGATGCCGATCCCGGGCGAACCCGGCGGCGCCGCGCTCGGAGAAAACAGCGCCGCCGCGAACCCCGTGAACATCAGGGCCCCGCCCACGATCGGCGTCGACCACCGCCCGTGCCATGCGTGGATGTGCCCGGCCGCGAAGAACGTGATCGACCGCGACACCGCGAACACCGACAGCACGATGGGCTGCCACGAGACCGCCAGGCCCAGCGTCGCCATCGCCTCGGGCAGGAAGGGCTGCAGCGCCGTGTGGAAGATGTAGCTCGTCGGCAGCAGGATCCGGAACGTCACCAGCAGCTTCTCGTAGATCGGCGGGTGCGGCTCGTGGTCGTCGGCGTGGCCGGGCGGATCGGCCGTGAAGGCCGGCAGCACCAGCCCGGCGAGCAGGTGGACGCCGCCGAGCATCAGGATCATCAGCGGCGCATCCCGCTGGATGAGCGGCGCCGAGGCCACGAACGCCACCGCCGTCGCCAGCGACCAGACGAAGTTCCACAGGCCCATCGACGAGCGCAGGTCTTCGCCGCGACGCCCGCCCGAGACGTAGCTCTCGATCACCGGCCACAGCACGCCCGTGAGCGGGATGTAGGTGACCACCATCAGCCACACCGGCCAACTCGGCGGCGAGCGGCCCGGCTCGACCGCGAGCATCCGCAGGCCGACATAGGGCAGCACGCACGCCAGCGCCATGAGCGGCATGAGGATGCCGAGCGTGCGCCGCCCGGTGAGCGGCACGCCGTGCCGACGCAGCCACGCAATGACGCGGCCCGTCCCCAGCGTCGACGCGATGTACGTGACGCCCACGACGATCCCCAGCAGGTAGTTGGTCGTCCGGGAGAAGTCGTAGGTGTTCTTGGTGACCAGGAAGATGCCCGACGTGATCACGCCCGTACCGAAGCTGTTGAGGAACGAGAAGGCGTTGACGGCCCAGAGCGGCGACGGGCCGCTCGCGGCGGCGGCCGTGTGAGCGGGGGAGGCGGAGCGGGATGCGGTTCCGGCGCTGGTCATGGCGGGCAATCGGGGCGAGCAGGAGCACCGGGCGGGCCGCCAGCCCGTCGCTCGCGCTCCCACGTGCCCCCCACACGTACCCCTACACGTACCCCCACAATGCCCCCCCGCGCCGGTCATTCACCGGCGGTTTGGAAGTCCGAACATTGCCGCGGTGGGGCGGCGATGGTAGCATCGGGTGTGCCACGGGCCGCGAAACACGGCCCCGCGGCACGGTCTGTGCCCGTAGCTCAATTGGATAGAGCGCTGCCCTCCGAAGGCAGAGGTTGCAGGTTCGACTCCTGCCGGGCACGCTTCCCCCCCTTCACCGAAACTCGCGCTGAATCGACGACGGCCGTGCACCGAGCACACGCCGCCGGTGTCCACTGGCGACAGCGGGTCGTCGCCCGCCGCGCAGGTCGCGGCGGACGCCTTGGCCCGCCGCCGGATGCCCGTGCCATCCGCGAGCACCGCGGTGGCGTGCCCGAGGTGTTCCGTGCGGGTCCACCATCTTGTAGACTGGTGTGCGGGTCGACCGGGCATCAGATGGACGGCCATCCGAGCAGGAAGCCGAGTGCGACCGCCTGCCCAGTGATGAGGGGACTTACAAACGGTGGAAGGAGTTTGTGTGAGCACGGGCGTGCCGACGAGCACGAGAACCACGACATCGGGATCGAAGAGATCTCGCCGGCTTGGAGTTCCAAGCCCCTTGCGCGAAGGGCGAAAGCGGTTGCCTGCTGCCCGACTGCTACTGTTATCGCTTATCGTAACATGGACCGTACCGGCCGTTGCTCCACTATTGATTCATTTCGCTGACGATGTTGTCGACATGGGCAGTTTCCAGCCGAAGTCTGGTGATCGAATTGCATTGCTTCAATCTACCGGTGCAGCGCACGACTATACCCAGTTGATATCATACCGACGCCGGGTCGGTGTAGACGAAGCAGACTCTCCGATAGCCAGTCAGACTTGCATGGAAGCGGTTAAGCGACATGGAATCTCGTTTTCCGGCTTATCCACGCGCCAATATGTGGTGTACAACCTTTTTGAATTCGGTTGGCCGTTACGCACCCACCAGTGCTCCATGCTTGTCGCGGTGAATGGCGAGATCGTAACGAGCGGTGGCATTCTTGCTGCCAACATGCCGCAGGCTATGCGTTTCGTGTGCTATGGCGTGCGCCCGATCTCGTTTTGCGCGACTGTTGTTTTGTGCTGGAGTAGTCTCATTGTTGCGTCATTGTGCGCACGAAGAACCACTGCCGCACTTCGCGGTGCGCGCGGGCTGTGCATTGATTGCGGGTACCCGATCGAATTGAAACAGGGAGAAGTCTGCCCTGAATGTGGACGCCGCAATTCATGAAGGCGGGGTGGCGCGGGCATGGGGCATATGCGTGCACGCCTTCCCGGCCGTGGCACCGGGGATCGGCTTTGCGATCTCGGTGCTCGGCGGCGCATAGCGTGCGTGCTGGGTGAGCGTTGGTCTTGCAAGGTGCCCCGTGCGAACGGCCCGACATCGGGTTCTGTTTCGTGCCGGTTGATTGTCTTGTAGACTGGTGTCGACCCTGCAGCGTGGTCGTGGGCGCAGCCCACGGTGCAGGAACGGCGAAAGGGGTACGTGTGAGCACGGGCGTGCCGACGAGCACGAGAACCACGACATCGGGATCGAAGCGATTCCACGGCCCCGTCGCGGGAAACCCCCACGCGGGGGGCGTATCCCAGTGCCACCTGCCGTTCAAAAACCGCTGTCGGCGAAGCCTTGTGTCATGGATGTTTTGCATTATGACATGCGTCGTGATTATCACGATAGGTCGTTCGACATTGCTAGAGTGGTGCTACGCGATGGCTCTGTGCGGCGCCATTTGCATTGGTTGGATAGTGATGTATGGCCGCACGGCCCGTTGCCGTACGTCGACCCGTCCGCCGTACGCGTGGTGGTTTATATATCGAACGCGTGATGGCATTGTGCTATTGGTAATGCTCAGTCTGGCGACAGCAATCACGTGCTATGCAGGCCAGCACCTCTGGCCGTTCGTGAGATGGTCTCGATCTGGGTTTGTCATGTCGCTTGAAGTGTTGGTGCTCGTGCCCATGGGCGCAGTACTACTGAGTCGTCTTGCCATGATGGCCTACGCGATCAATGTGGGATCGCCCTTTTGCATCAAGTGCCTTTACCCGACATGCCCCGGAGTGTCGAGCAACTCGATTTGTGTCGAGTGCGGGATTCCCATGCGCGCCGAAGATCACGATCACTTGTGGAACGAGCTCTTTAGACGATGATGCACGCGAGCGTTCGCGCGGGCCACGTGGAGCTTGAGCGCACGGGTATCTCCCATGCACTGCCGCCGTGGACGAACCGGCTATGCGGGCTGCGGCGCAACAAAAAACGCGTGTGCAGGACCGGTTGGCCCTGCACACGCGATGTGGTTAATGGTTCCGGTCGGGGCGGGCGATCAGCGCCGGCGGCGGGCGCACAGCAACCCGCACGACAACAGCAGTGCGTTCGCCGGGGCCGGGACGACTGTCAGCGAGAACGCCGCGAGCGCTCCGGCTCGTCGCAGTCCTTCGCGGCTTGCGCGCATCCGGAGTGGCATGCCCGGGCTGCTGGGAAACTGAGCATGAGTCGAGAGGCACAACTGTACGAGGTTACGAGATCGAAGTGCTGTCGTGCCTGTCGGTGCCGCATTCGGGGCATCTATTCAGTCGCCGCAGGTCATAGCCGCAGCATGCACAACGACCACGCTGAATGCGGTAACGGCGGAAGATACGGTGACAAACAGATAGAGCATAGTAAAACGGAATGGCATAGATCGCAGTATTGGCAACCATGCCGGCAAATACGGGAGTCAGAGGGACCGTCAGCGTCTTGTTGAAAAAGTGCAGATTCCAGTGAACGTCTGCGCGTGTGTGTGACGTGGGGTCAGTTGCGAATTGGGTTCTGACGGACCGGAAAGGAAAACCATAGTCTGTCTGGACGATGCGAAAGAACTCCGAAGGTGTATGGCGATCCTGCCTTACTGCCATAATGGTGAGCTCGGTCGCGCACCAGGTGCGGGAGTGCATCTTGATCGCATAACGCACCTCTGCATCGCGCGGCAGTAACTGGTGCATTTCAGGAGCTGGATCTCCCACGAAGCTCTCGTACGCGGTGAGTTGCTGGTCATCCATGAAGGTATGGAGCGGCGGCCAGCGTGCTGGAGACCAACTCGGCCATTTTAGCTCGCCGTGGAACTGGGCGAAGTACGGCGTCATCCGCCGCGGACGCGTTGCAATGAACCATGAGATTGACCAAGTGGCCAATAGCGACAGTGTGAGGGACGCAAGGAGGATCGATGTGCGGGGTGCCTTTGTCTGCATCTTGCCGCTTCCGTGCGCAGCGTAGACATCACGCGGAACCTGGGCGGTTCGCCATGTTGCCCGGGCGGATTCCATCTCATGCCTCCCGGCCCCGACCTGTCCACACCGCCCACCCTCGCCATCCACGAACAATCGTGCTGCGCGCCCCAACAACAACAAAAAACGCGTGTGCAAGACCCGTTGGCCCTGCACGCGCGATGTAGTCTGTGATTCCGCTCGGTGCGAGCGATGCGCGCTCGGCGCGGGCGATCACCGCCGGCGGCGGGCGCACAGCAGCCCGCAGGACATCAGCAGCGCGCTCGCCGGGGCCGGGACGACCGTCAGCGAGAAGGCCGCGGTGGACTCGCCCGATCCCGATCGAGCGGGCGGGCCCAGCAGATCGGCGCTGTACGCGTGGAACTCGGCCCGGGCGATGATGGCGTAGTTGCCCGCCGACAGCGTGCCCGCGAACTCCGCGCTCTGGTCGTAGTCGCCGCCCTGGAAGCTGAAGCCCGCGATCGGGTCGAAGGTGTCGGCGTCGAGCAGGCTCACGCGGGTGACGCCGTACAGGTCCGACGGTTCGCCGTCGGGGTTGATCCCCACGAACGACATGCTCCCCGAGGCGGTGAAGGTGACGGGCGTCGGCGCCGCGAGCGAGAACAGCACGAGGAAGTTGCTCCACCCGTCCGACTGGCCGACGACGAAGGTCGAGCCCGTCGCGACCTGGCCCGAGGCCTCGAGCGTGCCGCTGATGGTGCTCGGGGTGATGGTGGAGGACTGCGAGGCGTGGATGCTCGCCATCGCCCCGCCCGTGCCGCTGACGGAACCGTCGACCGACTCGTCGAAGACGCCATATCCGGGCGCCTCCGCGAAGCCGGAGTCTTCCTGCCCGCTGGTCAACTGGGCCGTGCCCTGGACCGAGCGCTCCTGGCTGCTGAGGCCGAACTGGGCGAGGGCCGCGGGGGCACACAGCGCGATCGACGCACACGCACACATGGTGGTCTTCATCTCTCGAACCTCCCTTGTCACAACACACTCTCTCCGGCAGGCGGCTCCGATGCTCGCACCTGCCCGTGGGCATGATACGCGATGCCGCCGGCATTGGGTTGGTGACGGTGCGCGGGCGGCTCGTGAACGGTTCGGCGATGCTGGTGCTCGGCCGCCTTGAGGCGCGGAAGCGAAGGAAAACGGATTCGAGATCGAGCGTGACGCCACAGGGAGGAGCCGGGCGCCCTCCTCACCACCGAGCGTTCAGTCGGACGCCACACCCGAGCCGCTCTGAGCAGTAGCACGGACTGCTTCCACTCAGCCTCGCCATAGGCAAGCGCAGACCCGGTTGGCGATGCCACCCGCCGCACGGAGCGTCCCCCGTTAGCGACACCGTGCAGACGCCCGGATGATGCCGAGCCATCCTCGCTTCGCTTGATTGTGCACACTCACAGATGCGCCAGACGGACCGGTCGTGGCGGGGGTGCGCGGCGGGCGAGGCTGGTGACTCAAACTGCGTCGCGGCGCCGACGAATTGCGCCCAGCGCCCCGACCGACATCACGGCTGCGAGCGTCGACGGCGAGGGAACGGGGATCGTGAAGATCCGCGCGTGATCCACGCCGAGTTCGGCGAAGAGGGTGAACGACGCCGATGCCATGGTGAGCGGAAGAGTCACGCTGTCCGGCCCGGGCAGCGTTTCAAACCCGCGAAAATCGTCGAAGACGGCGGGATACGTTGCGAGCGGATGCCCGACCAGGGGATCGGTCACGTAGAGCAAGGGCGTGTGCGTCTGCAGGCCGATGATCACCTCGCCCGGCTCGAACACCACCGAGCCGGTCAGCGTCGCGAAGGACGTGCCGGTCGGATCGAAGTGAACCAGGTACGTTTGCACGAGCGTCCCGGCGGGGACAATCAGGTAAGGCGGCGGATTGTCACCGTGCGTGCCGGGAGTGTACACGTTGAGCTCGACATCGCTCGGCAGCAAGGTCAGCCCTTCATCGAGGATGGCAATCGCCGACGAACTCTCGTTCTCACCGGTGACAAATGAGTAGGGCGCGAAGACCTCGACCATTGAACCGGTGGTAAATGCAACGTCGGCAAACGCCGGCGCGGTACTCGCGACAGCCAAGACGCTCCCCAGCCGCCCGAAGAATGAGTTCATGTGCTTTCTCCTCTCTTAGACCCCAGTTTGGTAAGGACGCCCATGCAAGTCAACGCAAAACTGAGCAGCACCCTCACAGTCTTCTCCGATCGCCAAGCAATAAAGTTGGGTGAGACGTTTCCGCGGTCCTTCTTAGGGTGCCAGTGCGGGCTTCGGGCAGGCGAACCCGTTGCGGACCGGCTTTCATGAAAGAGCGATGTTGATCCTCAAGCTGCTGACCCGTACAGGCGGTGACGGTCCATCCAGAGGCTGGCCGAGCATCAGTCAGAACATCGGAAGACGCGTGGGCAACGACCGGTCGGGCTTGCTCGGCTGGCTGGAATCGCGTTTGCTGGGAGCGTCCGCAGTGTCCGAGCGCGAAGTTCAGGACGAGCGCTGGTGCACGTGCGTGGCCGGCTCGGTCGGGTGCGCGACCAGCTCGCGTGCCCGGGCGAGCGCGCCGTCGAGGTCCTCGAAGATGTTGGGCAGGCCGATCTCGTCGACGAGTCCCATGCGGGTCATCTCGAACAGCGGCTGGGCGTGCACGCCCGCGAGCAGCAGCACCGTCCCGCGGCGGCGGCACTTGTGGTGGAACTCCTCGAGGCCGTGCATCCCCGAGGCGTCGATGTGGAACGTGTAGCGCATGCGCAGGATGAACACCTTGGGCGTGCGCGTCATGCCCGAGAGCACGTCCTTCAGGCGGTCGGCGACGCCGAAGAACAGCGGCCCGTTGATCTCGAAGACCTCGACGCCCGCGGGCACCACGCGCTGCTGGAGCCGCGCGGGGTCCTTGGGGTCGGCGACGTCGGGCGAGGCGTCCTCGAGCTCGCGGTAGCGCGGGTCGGCGGCCGAGTCGGCCATCTTCTTCATGAACATCAGCGACGCGAGCACGACGCCCACGCCCACGCCGATCGTCAGGTCGGTGAACACCGTGAGCACGAAGGTCGCCAGCAGCACCACGATGTCCGCCCGCGGCGCCCGCAGCAGGTAGCGGAACTCGTCCACCTGCGCGATGTTCACCGCGACCATGATCAGGATCGCCGCGAGCGTCGGCAGCGGCACCAGCTTGGCCAGGGGCGCCACCAGCAGCATGATCGCGAGCACGAACACCGCGTGCAGCACACCCGCGACGGGGGTGCGGGCGCCCGCCTTGATGTTCGCCGTCGTGCGGGCGATCGCGCCGGTCGCGGGCAGGCCGAAGAAGAACGCGCTGCCGATGTTGGCGACGCCCTGGGCGACCAGCTCCTGGTCGGAGCGGTGGCGGTGGCCGGTCATGCCGTCGGCGACGACCGCCGAGAGCAGGCTCTCGATCGCGCCCAGCAGCGCGATCGTGAACGCCGCGGGGACCATCTCGCGCACGAGGTTCCAGCTGAAGCCCTCGAGCCGCGGCGCGGGGAGCGAGGAGGGGATGCTGCCGTAGCGCGACTCGATGGTGTCGACCACGTAGCGCGTGTGCTCGCCGTCGAAGATTTCCGTGCGGGTGTTCCACCCAAGCGCCCACACCGCGAGCGTGGCGGCGGCCATCACGATGAGCGCCCGCGGCAGGCGCGGCGCGAAGCGCTGGAAGAGGATGAGCGCCAGGAGCGACCCGGCGCCGACGCTCGCGGCGCGCCAGTTGAAGGTGTCGAAGTGGCTGAAGAGCATCGCGAGCTTGGGGACAAAGTCCGCCGGGACCGACTGGAGCTTGCCGTCGGGGCCGAGGATGACCAGGCCGAAGAAGTCCTTGAGCTGGCTGGCGAGGATCGTGACCGCGATGCCCGCGGTGAAGCCGGTCTCGACGGGGTAGGGGATGAACTTGATGTAGCGGCCCAGGCCCGCGACGCCGCCGACGACGAGCATGAGCCCGGACATGGCGGTCGCGACCGCCAGGCCCGCGTAGCCGTGCTCGGAACAGATCGCAAAGACGATGGGGATGAACGCGGCGGTCGGCCCGCCGATCTGCGTGCGCGACCCTCCGAGCAGCGAGATCAGCAGCCCGGCGATGACGACGGTGTAAAGGCCCATCGCGGGCGGGCTGAGCCAGGGGTGGACGGCTCGGAGCGAGTCGGCGACGCCCTGCGGGATGCTGGCGATGCCCAGGGCCATCGCGAGTGGAAGGGCGATGACGGCGACGGTGAGCCCGGCGACCAGATCCTTGGAGAACGTCTTTGCCGAGTACCCCTCACGCAGGCACGTGACGAACTTCGGCGTGTGACGCGACCACCACCCCGGCATGGTTCCTCTTTCTTCGGCGAAATCGGATGGCGAAGCGCACTATACCGGGTCGAAGGCGGGTTTTCCGGGGCTGGGCGGGTTTTCCGGGCCGCTGAGCGCGAATGGCGTGAAGGGGGGAATCCGCCCGTGGCTTGCGGGGAACTGAGCCGGAGAGTGAGTGGAATGGGTGGGCGGGGCACGAGCGACGCCGCGCGGGATTGGACGCGGCGCTGCGCGGGCGGCCGGGATCAAGCGGTGGAGGGCAGCCTGAGCACGCGCAGCGGCCCGATGGAGTGGCGTCGCGAGATGCCGTGGGCGGCGTGATCAAGCGCGGCGCGGGGGAGGTCGGCGTCGACGGTGGGCGGGCGGCCGCGGGCAAAGCCACCTCAGGGACTCGAACCCAGGACCTGCGCTTTACAAAAGCGCTGCTCTACCAACTGAGCTAAGGTGGCGAAAAGGCCTTGTTTTACCGAGCAAATTTGACTTCGGGCAACGCGGCCCTTGGATGGGTCTGACACCCGTTCTGACACCACTTGCGAACGCACGTTAGGGGTCTACAGTCGCCGCGGTGGTGTCAGGCAAGGAGGCCAGGCCATGTCCTCGAGCAGCGTCAAGCGTAGCCAGCCACGCGCCGCGCAGCCCCGCACCAGCGCTTCGGCGCATGAGCGCCGCAAGCCCACCAAGCCGTACGCGGAGTTCCCGCTCTTCGCGCACGCCACCGGCCGCTGGGCCAAGAAAATACGAGGCAAGTTCGTGTTCTTCGGCCCGTGGGACGATCCGTTCGGCGCGCTGGAGCGGTACACCAGTCAGCGCGACGCGCTGCACGCGGGACTGGTGCCGCGCGCAGCGCCGGCGAGCCGCTCCCGCGTCGACGTCGAGCACGCGGGCGGTAGAACGACGTTCTCCGGGCACACCGTTCTTGCGAACGCGACCGGCGGCGAGCGCGGCGCGAGGGCGAGCAGGTCCAGATTCCCCGCGCGGGGCGTGTCCACGGTCGCCGGCGGTGGGGGAGCGATGACGCTCCGCGAGTTGGTCAATCGGTTCCTGACCGCCAAGCAGCGGCGGCTAGACCTGGGCGAGATGTCCCCGCGTTCGTTCAACGACTACTTCCACACGGCCTCGCTGCTGATCGACGGGCTGGGCAAGGACCGGCGTGCCGACGACATCACGTCCGCGGACTTCGGGCAACTGCGGACGCTGCTCGCCAAGGGGCGCGGGCCGATCTCGCTCTCGGC
>JAJVHS010000025.1 GCA_022072615.1 Phycisphaerales bacterium | reverse complement strand
GGTGGGCAAGCGCCGCACGAACCTGCTGGTCTGGAACGGCCAAACGATGTTCGTGGTCGATCAGCAGCGCGGGGACGTCATCACCAGGCAGGACCTGCCGGGCGTCCGCCTCATCCGCACCAGCAACTTCGAGGATGGCGACCTCTACATGGCCGGCGAGTCGGGCGTGCTCGCCAAATTCGTCCCGCGTTGACCTACAGATTCCATCCGCCCCACTCATGACGACACACCAGAACCGCCAGCCCCCCAACATCGTCCCGGTCCGCCGAGCGCTGCTCTCCGTGTCCGACAAGACCGGGCTCGTGGAATTCGCGAAGGCACTCGCGGACATGGGGGCCGAGCTCATCTCGACGGGCGGCACCGCCAAGGTCCTCGAGGCGGCCGGCCTGCGCGTGCGCACCATCGAATCCATCACCGGATTCCCGGAGATGATGGACGGGCGCGTGAAGACGCTCCATCCCGTGATCCACGGGGGCCTGCTAGCCGTCCGCGATAACCCGGATCACGCGGCGGCCCTCCGCGACCACTCGATCTCCCCGATCGACCTGGTGTGCATCAACCTCTATCCGTTCGAGCGGACGGTCTCTCGGCCGGAGACGACCCTGGCCGAGGCCATCGAGAACATCGATATCGGCGGGCCCTCCATGATCCGGTCGGCCGCGAAGAACGCCGACTACGTCACCGTGGTCACGGCGCCCGACCAGTACGCCGGCGTGATCGACGCGCTGCGAGCCTCCGGAGGCAGCTCGACGCTCGACCTCCGCCGCCTGCTCGCCGCCCGGGCCTTCGCCCTCACCGCGTCCTACGACACGCTGATCGCCGCGTACCTGCAGCGGGCGTGCAATCCCGCGCCTTCGGTACCGGCGACCATCCACGAGCCGCCGGCGGACGCGCCTTCTGCGCTGCCGACAGGGGTGTCGCTCTCGCTGGTGCTCGCCCAGCCGCTCCGCTACGGGGAGAACCCGCACCAGGCCGCGGGCCTGTACTCGGTCGCCGTCGGTTCATCGCTGGACCTGGGGTCGGGCATCCCGCAGGCCCGGCAGCTTCACGGCAAGGAGCTGAGCTACAACAACATCAACGACGCGGCCGCGGCGCT
Source organism: Phycisphaerales bacterium (assembly GCA_022072615.1). Lineage (GTDB taxonomy): Bacteria > Planctomycetota > Phycisphaerae > Phycisphaerales > UBA1924 > JAEUJB01. The sequence goes on along the minus strand of JAJVHS010000025.1, from coordinate 46,831 downwards.
GAGCCTTGCCGGCGCGCTTGTTCCGCTCGCGCCGCAGACCCCCGCGGTCGCCGCATGCGTGATCAAGCACGCCAACCCCTGCGGCGCTGCCATCCACACCACCACCAAGGCCGCCATCGAGCACGCGATCGCATCCGACCCGGTCGCCGCGTACGGCGGGATCCTCGCGGTCACCGGGCAGATCGACCTGCTCGCCGCTGAAAGGCTGTGCGAGCGGGACATCTTCATCGAAGTGCTCATCGCGCCCGACTATGACCCCGCCGCCCTGGAGCGTCTGCGTTCACGCTGGGCGAACATGAGGATCCTGACGGTCGAGGCCGCCGCGTACGCGGCTCGCCCGAGCCTCGAACTGCGGTCCGTGCCCGGCGGCGTGCTCGTTCAGCAGCACGACCACCGCCTGGCCAGCTTCGCCGAGATCCACCACGCCGCCGGCCCGCAGCCGGGGCTGGAGCAGCTCGCGGCGGCTCGGTTCCTCGAGCCGGTGTGCCGGGCGCTCACGAGCAACGCCGTCTGCATCGGCGGCCATGTCCCCAACGAACGTCCCGCGATGCGGCTGTTCGGGGCTGGCGCGGGGCAGATGGACCGCGTCGCCGCGTGCCGGCTCGCGGTGCTCAAGGCCGGTCCGCTCGCGGCGGGCGCCGTCGCCTTCAGTGACGCGTTCTTCCCGTTCTGCGACGGGCCCAAGGCGCTGATCGACGCCGGCGTTTCCTGCCTGGTACACCCCGGCGGGTCCAAGCGAGATCAGGAAACCTTCGATCTGTGCAACGAGCTGGGCGTCACGTGCCTCGTGACGGGCATCCGCCACTTCCGCCACTGATCTCAGCAGACCCGAAGGAGACCTCGGTGCCGGCCCGATGCGCCAGGCGCGGCGTTTACTTGGTCGCGTCTTTCGTTGCCGCGGCCTGCTCGGCCTCGACGAACCGGAACTTGAGCCGCGACTCCAGCGACGCCACCGAGAAGGGCGACGTCTCCGCCGTCACGTTCGCGGTGGTCAGTTCGTCGACCTGTTCCTGCCGCACGATCGCCTCCGCGACCATGCGGTACCGCTCGACGGTCAGCGGCTCGACCGACACCACCTGGCCGAATCCCAGGGAAAGCGACCCCGGCAGCGGCACCATGAAGGTTCGCTGGTCGGCCGGCAACTGCGTCACCGGCTGGAGCGGATCGATCCTCGCGCCGATCGCGGTGGCCGCTTCACGGAACTGGTCCGTCTGGATCCGCGGGTCGCTGCCGCCGACTCGGTCATCTGACACGAGCACGTTCGGCACGATCTCGACCGGGACGACGTTCGCGTCCGGCGGCGTTCCTTCGGGCAGCGCAAAGAGCTTCTGAATCTCTTCCAGCCCCGCGCTCCTGGCCATCGCCTCGTACTTGGGAGCCTCGGTCACCAGGACGTCGTATGCCGCGAGCGTCTTGAGGCCGCGCACCACCTGGTCGCGGACCTCCTCGACCGACTCGGCCGCCTGGGCCTTGCGGGCGTCCAGAACCACCATGTAGTACCGGTTCCCCGACGCGTCGGCGGCGAAGACGTCGGCGATCGGTACACCGACCTGCACGGGGATGCCGGTCGGGGCTGACTGCGTCCCGGGGTCGAGGAGTTCGCGGGTGGAGAACAGCACCTCGGCGGTCGGCCCGCGGCGATTCCCGAACGAAATGAACGACTGGCCGATCCCGGGGATCAGCTGGAAATCCTCCATCGTCAGCCACGAGGCATCCTTCATCACGATCGCTGGCGCGGGGATCTCGACCTGCATCCCCGCCTTCACGCCGTCCACGATGCCCTGCGCCAGCGACTGGAGCGTCGGGCGCGTCGCTTCCCAGTCGGACGGGATCTTCTTGTACTGGCCTTCGGCGGCCAGCCGCCGCGTCGCGGCCTGCACCTGCGCCTTCCAGAACTTGTCGATCTGAGAGAGCACGGCCTGGACCTGCTCGGTCCGCATCGTTTCCTCGATGCCCGCGCGGTCCTTGGCGAACTCTTCCCCGGGCTTGGAGGGGTTCTCCTTGCGCCAGCGCTTGTTCACCTCGAGGGTGTCCAGCCGTACCGCGTCCGTGATCGCCAGCGCATCGATGAAGACCCATCCCACCTTGAGACGTTCGGGCTGGCGATAGCCCAGGCCGTTCTCGCCGGTGCCGGGCACCACGTCGCGGTACTTCTCGAAGTGCTCGGTGATCTGCTGCTCGGTCGGCTCGGCGACCCGGTCGATGAGCCTCGACGCGGGGATCACGACGGTGTCCACGCCCACGAACGACTGCGACCGGACCGCGTTCTCGATGAGGCGCCGGTCCGAAACGCGGCCGGCCTGCATGTACGCGCTGGTCAGCCGCAGGGCACCCCGCAGCTTCGCGAGCGCAAGGTAGAACTCCTTGTCCGTCAGGTGCGCGTCGCGCCGCACCGCCGCCGCCATGTTCGGCAGCGCCCGCTGGGCCTCCTCGAGAAGCTGCTGGCGCATCTGCGGCTGCTGGAGCACGAGCTGGGCCATCTGCTTGTACCGGGCCTGCGCGATCTGGATCGCCACGAGTTCCACCATCTCGTTCAGGAACAGCTCGCCGTCGGTCTCCGCGCCGACCATCCCGGCGTGCTCGGCTTCCTTGGTCATCAGGAACCAGTGCTTGTCGTCGCCGTCCCGGAGGCCGAGGTTGTTGACCAGCAGCGGCGCGAGGCGGGTCATCGCCGTGAATTCGCGGTGCGCCAGGCTCAGGTCGCCGGCGCGCACCTTCTCCTCGCCCAGGAACGCGATGACGCGTTTGCCCGGGTCGGTGCGCATCTGGTTCACCGCGCTGGGCATGATGAACGCGATCATGAGCAGCGAGCCGCCCACGACCAGCACGTACTTCTTGTATTTCTCGAGGATCTTGAGCATGTCTTGGCCAGATGGTCGTTCAAAAAACCGGGCCCGGGACGACTCCCAGGCCCGCAACAGTAGCGTCGGTGAACAACCCGGCACTCCGGCGCTCGGCGAGCGCCCGGTGCCCGGTTTTCAATGCCGTTCCCTTACCGGTAGAACTCGACAATCTTGTTCGGATCAACGTCGAACGGAATCTGGTCCGACGTCGGCAGCGCGACGATCCGGATGGTCAGCTCCGCCGGGTTGAAGTCCAGCCAGCCCGGAACCTCGTGGCCGGCGAGCGATTCGAGCTGCCCGCGAGCGACCTTCTGCGCCCGCTCGCCCTTGAGGGTGATGACGTCCCCGACCTTCACGGTGAAGCTCGGCCGGTCGGTCTTGCGGCCGTTGACCTTGATGTGGCCGTGCGCCACCAGTTGCCGGGCGCCCCAGATCGTCCGGGCCATGCCCGACCGCCGGACCACGTTGTCCAGGCGACGCTCGAGGAGCTGCATGAGCAGCTCGCCGGTGTTGCCCGGGCGACGCCCAGCCTCGGCGACCACGCGGCGGAACTGCGCCTCCAGCACGCTGTAGTGGAACTTGACCTTCTGCTTCTCGTTCAGGCGAAGGCCGTAGTCCTTCAGGCGGCGGCCGCGGTACCCGTGCATGCCGGGGACGTTCAGCGCACGCTTGGACGTGTGCTTGGGGGTGTCGACGATCGGCACGCCCACGCGACGAGAGAGCTTCAGCTTCGGACCGGTATAACGGGCCATCGAGCGATTCCTTTCCGTCCTCATCGTCACGGCCGCTGGGGAGCAGCTCCTGGCTCGCCCCACCTCGGGGGAAGCCGTCGTGCCGAAGGGTGACCCTCTCAGGCGAGCGGTGAGCTCGCGGGGGGTCGATCTGTGCCGGGTGACCGAGGCTTCGGGCCGGCGGGTGAAGATCCGGGCACACGCCCAGATGCAGGGCGGGATTAAAGGTCGCGCACCTCCCCCGGTCAAACGCCTGCCGCTGATGCCCGTTTGCCGCTCCATGAGTGAATGACCCCAGAACTTGTACCCCGGCGACTCGGTTCAAGCGGCCCGGTGACGGTCCATCGTGGAGCCGCACTCGATTTGCACCCGCCCTTTGTTCACGGGTCGTTTCAACTCGTATGATCGCCAACTCTCCACCATGCACGACCCCATTCCTCTCCCCGTGCTCCGCTCGACCCCCGGCAGAGGCGATGCGCATCGGGAGAAAAAGGAGAAATGCGGCGTCGTCGGCATCTGGGGGCATCCCGCGGCGGCCCGGCTCACCTACCTGGCCATGTACGCCCAGCAGCACCGCGGGCAGGAATCGGCGGGGATCGCCATCTCCGACGGCCACGCCCTCACCGGCTTCACGGGCATGGGGCTCGTGCCCGAGATCTTCGATTCAGACACGCTTGAGAAGTTGGCTCGGTCCGGGCCGATCGCCGCCATCGGGCACAACCGCTACAGCACCGCCGGCGGTTCGCTTTCCTGCAACGCCCAGCCACTGATTGAGTCATATATCGCCGGCCAGGTAGGCCTGGCGCACAACGGCAACCTCATCAACGCCGAAGCGCTCCGCTACGCCTACGAGGAAGCCGGGCACATCTTCCACACCACCAGCGACACCGAAGTCATCATCCACCTGCTCGCCTCGCCGCAGCAGCAGAAGAGCCCCGACCCGCTCGCCGCGACGCTCCGCCGGCTCCAGGGGGCCTTCAGCCTCGCGTTCCTGTTCCCCGACCGCATCGAGGTCGCTCGCGACCCGTGGGCGTGGCGCCCGCTGGTCCTCGGGTACCTGCCCGCAGAGGCCGATGAGACCGGCCGGCCCCTGGGCAAGCCCCACGAACAGGGCTACCCAATCGTCGCGTCCGAGACTGTCGCACTCGATGTCCTGGGGGCGAAATTCATCCGCGAGATCGAGCCCGGCGAGATCCTCTGCATCAGCGACCGCGGCATCCACTCGCGACGCTTCGCACTGCCGGCGCCACGCCTGGCAAAGTGCGTCTTCGAGCACGTCTACTTCGCCAACCCCGCCTCCAACGTCTTCGGCCAGAATGTCCAGACCGTCCGCGAAATGCTGGGAGAGAAACTCGCCGCCGAGGCGCCCGTGGCCGCCGATTGCGTGATGCCGATGCCCGACTCGGGCCGGTCCGCCGCCGCGGGGTATGCGCGGGCATCAGGGATCCCCTACCGCGAGGGCATCGTCCCCAACCGCTACGTCGGACGGACGTTCATCAAGCCGTCGCAGGCCGAACGGGCCGCCGCCGTCCGGCTCAAGCTCAACGTCGTGTCGGACATCGTCGCGGGCAAGAAGCTCATCGTGGTGGACGACTCGATCGTCCGCGGCACCACCACCAAGGCCAAGATGGACCAGCTCCGCCAGGCCGGCGCGAAGGAGATCCATCTCCGTATCTCCTGCCCGCCGATCCGGCACCCCTGCTACTTCGGCGTCGATTTCGCCACCCGCGACCAGCTCATCGCCCACGGGCGCGAGGTGGAGGAGATCCGCCGCTTCCTGGGGGTTGATTCGCTGCACTACCTGACACTCGAGGGCATGCTCGCGTGCGTGCACGGCGAGGCCCGTCATTGGTGCACGGCCTGCTACAGCGGCGACTACCGCCTTGACCCCGAGCACCCGGTCACCGACATCGTCGCAGACAGCCCGCAGATGGCGATGTTCGAGCAGTAGCACCGGGCGCGACGGCCGGTCATGAAACGTCTTGCTCGGACACGCTTGTGGTTGACTGCTTGCCCGGCGGCGGTCTGGCCCTCTCACCCCACAAAGCCCAGAGCCTCGTACAAGTTCTCGGCCGGCGTATTTCCCGCGGTGACGGCGAGTTGGACCTTCGTTGCGCCTCCGGCTCGCAGCCGGTGCATCGCGCGAAGCAACCCGCCCCGGGCCAGGCCCCGGCGCTTCCAATCCCGGTCCGTCATGGAGAACGCAACGAGGGGAAGGCCCTCGTACACCGTGACGAGCATGGCGCAGACCACGCGGCCGTCGCGTTCGATCACCTCCGACGCCGCGAAGTCAACACCGCCGTACCCGCCGCCCAGAAGCCGGTCGACTTCGGCGCGCGCCTCGCTCGGTCCCTCTCCGGCATCGTCCACCGTTCCGCGATACGCGCTGAACATCAAGACGGCCAGGGCCTCCGCATCGCTTGGGCGGAGGGCCCTGGAACCTTTGTCGTCGGGCGCCGCGGGCAACGGCTGGTCGAGCTGCCGCACCAATTTTCTTCTCATTCACCGCTCATCCGCTGGCCGGTGCCGGGAGGTCACCGACGATCAAACCCTGGTGCGATCGTACATCGACCAGCGCTACGAGAGACCGGCGGAGAGATCAGTCATCGTCCTCGTGCTCCCGATCACGCCGATGTTCGCCCTCGTGCTCGGCTTCACCGATCTGCAGCGAGGTACCGAAGAGCGGGATCGTCACGGCCTGTGTCGACGGGCTGTAGCTCCGAACGAGCTCAAGGGTCCATACCCCGGTGATCAGCAGCAGCAGCGCTCCGGCGATTGCGTGGGAGGAGGGGATGCCGTCGCCGGGTTCCGCATGCTTCCGCCCGTGGATCATGCTGGCGGTGATGTTCTCGCGATGCCGAGCCGAGTGGACGATCACGCCCAGGATGTGCACGGCCACGACCGCGAGCATGGCGTACGCGCAGAACTCGTGAACCTCTTTCACGCCTTCGTTGCCTGTCCCGAGCATCACCCCGGTGACCGCGAGCGCGCCAAGCAGCGCGAACATCGCCACGATCGCGTAGGCGGACCCGGGGTTATGGCCGATGTATCGCTTCCCGCCGCCGACCACCACGCCCTTGGCGTACTCGACGAGTCGCCCGGGCCCGAACACCAACTCCCCGAGCCGGGCGTAGCGGCTGCCGACCAGTCCCCATGCAAGACGCAGCACCAGCAGCGCAGCCAGGGCGAGACCGATGATCGCGTGATACGCAAATAGCGGCCCTTCACCGTCCACCGTGAGCGAGATCGCGGCGGCGGCCAGGAACCCCACCGCAAACAGCCAGTGGAAGAGTCGCGTCGGGATGTCCCAGATCAAGGTCGATGCCATCCGGACCTCCAATGAATAGTGGATGCCTGCATCCGCTTACTTTATGGGAACCGCTGTGGCTCAGGTTTCACATGGAGGCGAACCCGGGCTCGATGAGCCCGGGTCTCACCGCGGTCAGTTTCGGACGCTGGAGTCACTGTGTCAGCAGGCACACCCCGCGTCGACCGCCGCCGGCCCATCCGGCACCAAGGCCCCGCCCGGGCCCCCGGCCGATGGGCGCCGCCGAAGCCGTGCTCTCGGCCCAGCGCTCGAATGCCGGCAGGTGGTTATTGACCGAGGCCGCACGCAGGTTCTCGAACGCCGCCCGGATATCCGGCTCCTTGGCGTCCGCCAGCAGGCGGTCGTACAGCGCGATGTTCTCGCGTTCGAGTTTCGCCGCCTGCAGGTTGCACTCGCGGAGCGTCCCCGGAACCGCCGGCACCGCGCTCAAGTCGGCGGTCGGAATCGGCACCCCGTGGCGATCCATGAGACTTGCGAGCACCGTCGCGTGCCTCGCTTCGGCGTGGACGATGTTGACGAAGGGACGAACTCGCCCGTGCTTCGCCATGACGTTGTCGTAGTAGGCCTCCACCCGGCGCTCATCCTGCCACGCCGCCCGCAGAGCATCCGCCGCCTGCGCATCCACCGTCGTGCTCGCACCGGGCGGAACCACGCAGCAGCACGCTGTACGCGGGCCGTTTGAAGACACCTGGCCGCTCGACGCGCAGCCCAGCACAAGCGTCGACACGGACGAACCCGCCACGACCAGGAAAGCCGTTGCGTTCATGGAATGACTCCCGTCTTTTGAAATGGCGTCCGTCGGGCCGCGGTTCGGCACACCGCGCGTCGGGCCGCGGTCCGACCGTCATCTCTGTCGCCACCCCGCATAACGCACCCTGCTCGGGCGGCTTGCACTCCGCCGGCCAATTTTAGGAGACTATTATCCGCTATCGGCAACTTCCCTCGCACCCCGGCGGAGGCCAGCCATGAACCCTTTCAATCCGATCGAATCGCTCGCCTCGATGCGTCACGAGTTCGGCGAGCACGGCGGGGTCAACATGTCCATCGAGGCCAGCACGACCTTCACGGTCATGGACGCCGAAACCATGCCCCAGATTTTCCATGGGCAGCGAGGTCCGGAGGCCGGCGGCTGTTACCTCTACGGACGCCACTTCAACCCGACTGTTTACGTGCTCGGCCGCCAGCTCGCCGCCCTCGAGGGCACTGAGTCCGGCTACTGCACGGCCAGCGGCATGTCCGCAATCGCCGCGGTCCTGCTCCAACTCTGCGACTCGGGCGACCACATCGTTTCATCCAGCACCATTTACGGCGGGACCTTCGCCCTGCTCAACGACTACCTCTCTCGCAAGGCGAACCTTCGGACAACATTCGTCGACACCCACGACCACGACGCCGTCGACGCGGCGATGGCCGAGCACCGCCCGAAGATCCTGTACGTCGAGTCGCTCTCCAACCCGACTCTCCGGGTCGCCGACATCCGCGCGTTGGCCGGGATCGCCCATCGCCACGGCGCCGCTCTCGTGGTGGACAACACGTTCTGCCCGCTGATGGTCTCGCCCGCGCAGCTGGGTGCCGATGTCGTCATCCACAGCCTGACCAAGTTCATCAACGGGGCATCCGACATCGTCGCCGGCGCGGTCTGCGGCAGCACCCAGTTCATCTCGAGCATGATGGATGTTCACACCGGGTCCCTCATGCTCATGGGCCCGACCATGGACCCGAAGGTCGCGCACGAGCTCAGCCTGCGCCTCCCCCACCTGGGGATCCGCATGACCGAGCACAGCCGCCGAGCCATGCTCTTTGCCTCTCGGCTCCACGAGCTTGGCCATTCGGTTGTCTATCCGGGTCTGCCAACCCACCCCGACCACGAGCTTGCCCGCCGGCTCTTCCGGCCCGAGTTCGGCTTCGGGGGCATCTTCACCATCGACATGCACTCGAAGGCCCGGGCCTTCCGCTTCATGGAGCTGCTCCAGAACCGCGACCGCTTCGGCTACATGGCGGTCAGCCTGGGGTACTTCGACACGCTCATGTCGTGCTCGGCCAGCTCCACCGCGAGCGAGATGACCGATGAAGCCCTCCAACGCGCGGGCATCAGCCCCGGGCTGGTTCGCGTCTCGATCGGCTACACGGGGACCGTCGAGCAGCGCTGGACGCAGATGGAAGATGCGCTCAGGCAGGTCGGCCCGGCGATCGAACTGCCGCTCGCCGCGGCATGCCAGTAACCGCGCCGGGCACCTGTTCCGTCCGCGACAGCGCCGCAGCGTGCGTCCGTGTGACCGCATGCACACGGACATCTGCATCCGGTACTCAGCCCCGCGATTTCCCAGATCTGAGATTGATAACCCACCCCCGCCACCGCGGACGTCCTGCCGTTCCTGCCCGCCAGGGCGCCGGGCCATCACGCCGGTGACCAGGCCACCCCAAGAGACCACGCTCGCCCTGCCCCGCGGTGAAGGACTCGTTACCATGCACACACGGACGGCGCGTCGCCGGGGCCGACGCCGGGAAGGCGGCGAATGGGCGACAACCAGCGGATCTCGGATGCAGCGCGACCCCAGACGGGTCTGCTCGATCCTCAGGCCGTGCAGGTCAATTTCCTGGGCCCGCGCCTGTTCGCGCACGCCGTCGCACGGATCGGCGTCGCGATCCTGATCGTCGCGGGCAGCCTGTTTGCACGTTACGTCATCGGCGTCACGCCCCTCAGCGTGCCGGGGCTTTCCATCGTCGCAGCGGCCATCCTCGCCTACGGCATCCCGCTTTTGGTCCTCGCTCGCCCTTTCCGGGCACCTCTCGCGGCCGGCCCGGGCAGGCGCGGCGAGCGGATCGCGGAAGTCTCCATCGTCCTCGATTTCATGGCGCTCACCGCGGTGCTGTGGTTCCTCGGGGGCGCCCGCAGCCCGTTCCTGACCATCTACATGCTCCACATCGGGATCGCGTCCATCCTGCTGTCGCGCCGGGCGGCCTACTTCTCCGCGATCCTGGCGGCGGTCATGCTCGCCGGGCTGATCGTGGTCGAGACCACCGGCGTGCTGCCGCCACCCGCCCCGCATGGCGCGACCCCGGGAGATGGTCCGCTCGATACACGCTACATCGTCACCATCCTCTTCGTCTATGTCGCGATGTTCTGGCTGATCGTCGCGTCGCAGACCCAGATGGCGCGGGCGCTGCGCAAGGCCGAGGAGCACGCGCACGACCGCGCCCTGCAATCCGAGCGTCTCAGCCGCATGCGCCGCGACTTCCTCCACGTCGCACTCCACGACGTCGGCGCCCCGATCGCCACCGCCGAGATGCTCCTGGGCAACCTGCGGGACGGGCTCTGCGGCCCGCTCGAGCCGCAGCAGGCGGAGCAGGTGGGCCGCGCGATCTCCAAGCTCCAGAGGCTGCAGAGCCTCGTCCGTGACCTCCGCGTCCTCAGCGAGCTCGACTCGACGGACCTGCGAGCCCACAGCACCGAGATCCCGCTCTCGCTGGTGCTCGAAAGCGTCGTCGAGGAATGCTCGGATGCCGCCCGCGACAAGAAGCTCACCTTGGAGATCGAACCCTCGGACCGCGGCGCCATCGTGGTCGGCGTGCCCCGGCTCGTGCGCGAGGCGATCACCAACTACGTCGACAACGCCATCAAGTACACGCCCACGGGCGGCCGCGTGACCGCTCGCATCCGGCCCGTGGACGGGCGTCTGCGCGTCGAAGTTTCCGACACCGGCGTCGGCATCGCTCCCGCCCAGCGCCACCGGCTCTTCCAGGAGTTCTCTCGCCTCGAGTGCGACCACCCGGATCTCCGCGGCGCCCGCGGGGTCGGCCTGGGGCTGTCGATCGTCCGGCGGATCGCCGAAGCGCACCAGGGCAGCGTCGGGGTCGACGGCGAACCCGGCCAGGGAAGCACCTTCTGGATCGAGTTCCCGGCGTGCGGCACCGCTCACGCCGGCCATCACTCTACCGACTCACGACAGCTGTGACTGGATGATCGAACGCAGCCAGTCCTTGGAGAACGGCTTCTGGAGCACGCCGGTGAAGCCGAGCTCCGCGGCGTTGGTCGTCATCGCCAGCGAGTCACCGACCGAACTCATCAAGTACACGGGCACCTTCGACCCCGCGCTCCTCACCCGGCGCAGGAAGTTCACGCCGGAATCAATCTCCTCCATCATCAGGTCGACGATCACAAGGTCCGGCGAATGCTCGCTGAACGCGCGCAGGCCGCTCTCCCCGTCGCTTGCCTCGACCATCTCGATGCCCTGGGAATGGAGCAGCTGCCTCATGGCCACGCGGCAGTCTTCGTCGTCGTCCACGTACAGGATCACGTGCTTGCGGTTCGACATGGTTCACCGCCTCGGTCGGTACGATCGGTCGGAGCGTGAGAGATCAGAGATGAGAAATCACCCGACGGGATGCACGCTCGCAGCCGCGCGACCGCTTGGTCCAGGTTACGCCGGGCACCCCCAGTCAGCCCTTCGACGAACGCCTCGAACGAGTACCCGCGGATGCCCAGCAGGTACGCGTCCCCCCTCCAGCCCAGCGTGTCGCGAGCAAGTTGCACGACCGCCTCGGGTTGGATCGCGTGCGTGCTGAATGTCTCGGCCGCACGTCCCCGGAGTGATCGAAACAGAAAGGGCTCGGCGTCGATCCGCGAGGCATCGGCGACGATCACCCGGTCGTACCGGAGGAACTCCGCCGCGTGCTCGACCATCGGCTGGTAATCCCACATCGAGTCCACCCCGTCCAAGGGCTCGCGCTCGAACGCCTGCACCAGCGCCGGGCCCAGCCCGTCGTCCTCTCTCGCGGGGTTCCCGAAGGCCAGGATCAGCATGGGCGTGCGGCGTGTCAACTCTCTTTCACCTTCCTGTCGATGACGCGTCCATCCGCGGAAACGAGCTCGGCGATCAGCGGCATCCGGCCCAGGGCGTGCGTCGCGCAGCTCAGGCACGGGTCGTACGCCCGGATCGCCACCTCGATGCGGTTGAGCATGCCCTCGGTGATCTCCGCGGCCCCGGACAGGCAATCCTCGGCCACCCGCCGCACCGACCGGTTCATCGCCTCGTTGTTGCTCGTGGTCGACACGATCAGGTTGCACATCGTGACCAGGTCATCGTCCCCGACGCGGTAGTGATGAAAGAGCGTCCCCCGCGGCGCCTCGATGATGCCCACGCCCTCCCGCCGCCGGGGACCCGAAGCCACAAGGTCCGTGCCCTGGAGATCGGGATCGGCCAGCAGCTTTTCGATCGCCTCGATCGAGTGCAGCACCTCGATCATCCGGGCCCAGTGGTACGCCATCGTCATGTGGTTGGGCTTCCCGCCGGTCAGAGACTTGAACTCCTTCCTCGCCGCCTCTGCGCCGGGCGTATCGATGAAGTCGCACGCGTTGACCCGCGCCAGCGGACCGACGCGGTACCACCCGTCCTCCTCGCCGATGCTCGTGAAGAACGGGAACTTCATGTACGACCAGTCGCGCACGCCCTCGGCGATGTAGTCAAGGTACCGCTCGTTGGGCACGTGGTCGAAGATGGTCTTCCCGTCCCTGTCGATCGCCCGCAGGCCGCCGTTGTACAGGTCCATCGCCCCGTCCGAACGGATGATCGACATGTAGCTCGAATCGAACGACGCGAATCTCCCGACTTCCTCGAGATTGTCGAGGGTGTACCGGCGCGCCAGCTCCACGGCCTCACGCGACCATTTCTTCATGGTCTCGAGTTCCGCCAGCAGGGCGTCGCGCTCGGCGACGGAGAGGTTCTTGTTGATGCCGCCGGGGATCGCCCCCGTCCCGTGGATCTTCTTCCCCGCGGTCGCCCGGATCACCTCCTGACCGAACTTGCGCATCATGATGGCCTGGTACGCGAGCGGCTTGTTGCTGCGGATGATGCCGACGACGTTGCGCGTCGCAGGGTCGGCGTCGAACCCGAACAGCAGGTCGGGGCTCGCGAGGTGGAAGAAGTGCAGGCTGTGGCTCTGGAACATCTGGCCATAGTGCATCAGACGGCGCATCTTCTCGGCCGTCGGCGTGAGGTTCTCCCCTCCCACGATGTGATCCACCGCCTTGGCCGCGCACAGGTGATGGCTCACCGGGCAGATGCCGCAGAGTCGCTGGACGGCCACCGGCATCTCCCAGAACGGCCGGCCCTGGATGAACCGTTCGAACCCGCGGAACTCCACGATGTGCAGCCGGGCCTGGGTGACCCGGTTGTCCTCGTCAAGATGGATCGTGACCTTCCCGTGCCCTTCGACGCGGGTGACCGGGGATATCTCGATCCGTCGCTTGCCCTGCGGAGACACCATGCTGAACACTCGCGCTCTAGTCGTACTTGATGAGCTGGTACGGCAGGTCGATCGGTTTGTCGGAAAGCAGCGCCGTCACGGCGGCCCAGATCGCATCGGCCGACGGCGGGCAGCCCGGGAGCAGGTAATCGATCCTGACGATCTCGTGCGCCGGACGAACCTTGTCGAGCAGCAGCGGCAGCTCGACGTCTCGGGGAATGATCTTCGCGGGGTTGTGCGTGCTCGGCCCGTCGATGTAGGCTTCCCTGAAGCACTCGTCGATGGGCACCAAGTTCCGCAGCGCCGGGATGCCGCCCATGGTCGCGCAGTCCCCCAGGCTCACGAGGATGTCGCAGTGTCGCCTGAACGCCCGGAGGACCGCGACGTTCTCCTCGTTGGCGCACCCGCCCTCGATCAGCCCGATCCGGCACCGGCCGTCGAACTTCTTGATGTCCGTGATCGGGCTCTTGTCGAATTCCACGACGTCGACCAGCTCGAGCAGACGCTCGTCGATGTCGAGCACCGACATGTGGCAGCCGAAGCACCCCGCCAGGGAGCACGTCGCGATCCGGGGCTTGCTCATGACGCGGGCCCTCCGTTGATCGTCAGCTCCGCTCGCGTCTCCACCGGCGCCCCGATCGGTTCGCGGTCGAACGGCCGGTCCCCCACCGGCGTTCGGTACGCCCGGTTCTTGCGGAGGATCGCGCCCACCGGGCACGCCCCGATCGCGAGGTCGGTCACATCGGCCCCGGTGTCCGCGAGCCGGGCGCGCGCGTTCACCGCCAGACGCTTGTGGATCCCGCGGCCGACGAACCCGAACACGTGCTTGCCATCAAGATCCCGGCTTGTCCGCTCGCAGCGTCCGCAGAGGATGCACCGGTTCCGATCGAGGATGATGTCCGGGTGCGACGCGTCCACCTCCCGCCTGGGCCAGATCGATTCGTAGCGAGGAGCGGCGATTCCCAGGCGGTACGCGAGCCCCTGCAGCTCGCAGCTCCCGCTCTTCTCGCAGAACATGCAGAAGTGGTTGCCCTCAACGAACAGCATCTCCACGAGCTGCCGCCGCCACGAGACAAGCTCGTCGGTCTGGCTCTGGACCACCATCGACGCCGTCGCCGGCTGCGTGCAGGCCGCGACGACCCGCCCGTTCGCCCGGACCGTGCACACCCGGCAGGCGCCGACGGGCTCGATCCCGTCCATGTGGCAGAGCCTCGGGATGTAGATCCCGCTCGCCTGCGCCGCCGCCAGGATGGTCTGGCCGGGCGCGGCGGGGATCTCCCGTCCGTCAACGGTGATCGTGAAGCGGTCGCTCACGGGACGCCCTCCTGGTGTTGCTGGGATCCCCGCCCCGCGACCCGCTCGGCCTCGCGCAGCGAGGCCTGGAGATCAAACCCGCGCCGGTATCCGTGTGGATCGGGCTTGACCAGCGCGTCGTACACCGGCCGGAAGCTCCGCAGGGTCATCAGCACCGGGTTCGGAGACGCCTGCCCCAGGCCGCAGCGGCTCGTCTGCTTGATCGTTTCCGCAAGCTCGAGCATGTCCTCGAGGTCCTTGGGTTCGCCTCGCCCCGCGATCACGCGGTCCAGCTTCTCCTTCAGCAGCACGGTCCCCACGCGGCAGGGGGTGCAGAACCCGCAGCTCTCGTGGACGAAGAACTCCATGAACGCCGAGACGATCTCGACGATGTTCCGGTCCGGACCGAACACGAGCACGGCGCCGCCGGTCGCGAGGTCGTCGTAGTCGATCGTCCGGTGAAACTCCGCAGGCCCCACCATCTCCCGGCTTGGCCCCCCGACCTGCACCGCCGCCGCGTCTTCGCCGCCGCACAGTTCCAGCACCTCGCGGAGCGTGATCCCCATGTCGACCTCGTACACGCCCGGGAGCGTGCAGTCGCCCGAGATGGAGAGCAGTTTCGTCCCGCTGCTCTGGTGGGTTCCGCGCTCGCAGAACGTCGCGGGACCCGCCTCGAGGATCCGCGTGACGCACGCGAGCGTCTCGACGTTGTTCACGACCGTCGGGCAGCCGAGGTAGCCCCGCTGCGCTGGGAACGGGGGCCTGTTCCGCGGCTCCCCGCGGAGGCCCTCGCACGAGTTGATGAGCGCCGTTTCTTCGCCGCAGATGTACGCGCCCGCGCCCATCTGGATCCGGATGTCGAAGTCAAAGCCGGGCTTGCCGCACACCGACCGGCCCAGGAGGCCGTCGGCCCGGCGCTTCTCCAGCACCTGCTCCAGGAACCGCCGCAGGTACGCGTACTCCGCTCGCAGGTACACGATCCCCTCCGCCGCCCCGACCGCGTACGCCGCGATCGTCAGACCGGCGAAGACGCGGTCGGGCAGTTCCGTGAGCAGGACGCGGTCCTTGAACGTCCCCGGCTCGCCCTCGTCGGCGTTGCAGATCACGAACTTGCGGTCCCCGGCGGCCGCCCGGGCAAACTCCCACTTCATCCCCGTCGGAAAACCGGCGCCCCCGCGTCCTCGCAACCTTGACGTCTTGATCGCCCGGATCACCTCCGCGGGCGAGATCGCCAGCGCCTTGCGGATCGCCTCCCCGCGGGTCTGCCCGCTGAAAACGATGGGCCCGGCCTTGCGCAGGTTGTTCTCCACCATCGAACGCACCAGCGGGTGTGAGTTGTTGCCGTCCCCGAACCGGTGCACCAGCTTCGACGGGTCCTTCTGGTCGCGCAGCATCCGCACAATGACCCGCGCCTTGTCGCTCGAGAGGTTCGTCACGACCACGTCGTTCACCAGCGCGGCCGGCGCCTGGTCGCACATGCC
The DNA here is from genome assembly GCA_022072615.1 of Phycisphaerales bacterium. Lineage (GTDB taxonomy): Bacteria > Planctomycetota > Phycisphaerae > Phycisphaerales > UBA1924 > JAEUJB01. The sequence goes on along the minus strand of JAJVHS010000025.1, from coordinate 30,909 downwards.
GATGCACGCGGTGCGTTCAAGCGTGAACTCTCCGTCGGGCGTCGTCTCCCCGACTTTCACGCCCAGCGCACCCTCGAATGCCGCCCGCACGGCGTCGTAGCCGGCCATCCTGTCGATGACATCGTCGCACAGGCGGATGACCACGCGTCCGCGCTGCCCGCTGGAAAGGAACGAGTAGAAACCAACGACGCCCTCGACTTCGACCCTGGCGATCCCCAGCCACCCGGCGATCGCGTCGACCGCTTCGGGACCAACCGCACCCAGCCGCTCCTGGACGTCGCGGACGATGTCCATCAAACGCCAGCGCTCACGCCCGTGCCGGAGCCCGATCTCGCCGACGACGCGGTTGATGTCTTCGCTCGCCATACCGCAATGCCCCGTGCGCGCGTGACCTGAGCAATGCTAGGCTGCCGCGGCTGAACTCTTCCTTCTTGTACCCGGAAATCCAGTGCGACGGACATACAGTTGATCAGGACCGACGCGGCGCAACGGAGACCGTGGCGTGCACGAACTCCCGATGACCCAGCACATCCTGGATATCGCGCTCGAACACGCGATTCGGAGCGGGTCTTCACGCCTGACGGACGTTCACCTCGTCGTGGGCGACCTCGCCGGTGCTTCGTTCGAGGCCATCGAGATCTACTGGCAGTTCCTGACCCGCGATACCCCCGCCCAGGGGTCCGTTCTCCACATGCGCCGCGTCCCGCTTGAACTGTCCTGCCCGGACTGCGACGCAAGGTTCAGGCCGGCGGAGTTGACGTACACGTGCCCGACGTGCGGCGGCACCGGCACGCGTGCCGTCGCCGGCGACGAGTTCTTCATCGAGGCGATCGAAGTCGACGAAGCCGATCCCGCGTCGACCTCACCGCCGGAGCACCGAACATGAGCACACGCATCCCCGTCGTCGAGGCTGTGACGAAGGCAAACGACGCGCTCGCCGGGCACAACCGCGAGCGTCTTGACGGCCTCGGCATCTTCGGCGTGAACATCATGGCGTCGCCGGGCGCGGGCAAGACCTCGCTCATCGAACGAACACTTCCCGCCCTGCTTCCGACCCTGCGGGTCGGCGTGATCGAGGGCGACATCGCCACCAACTTCGATGCCCAGCGCGTTTCCGCCGCCGGAGCCGCCGCGGTCCAGATCAATACCGGCGGAACCTGCCACCTTGAAGCTCAAATGGTCGGCCGGGCACTCGACGAACTGCCCTTAAACGACATCGACCTCCTGATCGTCGAGAACGTCGGCAACCTCATCTGCCCGGCCTCCTTCGCGCTGGGAACGCACGCGAACGTGCTCGTGGCTTCCGTTGCCGAAGGCGACGACAAACCGTACAAGCACCCGCGCATGTACAAGGGCGTCGATGTGCTGATCGTCAACAAGGTCGATCTGCTGCCCCACGTCGACTTCGACATGCCGCGTTTCAAGCGCGGCGTGGCCGCGCTCAACGACGGCGTCACCACCTTCGAACTCTCCTGCCGGACCGGTCAGGGCTGCGACGCCTGGACCGCGTGGCTCAGGGAGCAGGTCGCCCAGCGAAGAACGGCCCCGGCTCGATGATCGCTCGCCGAATCCACGTCAGCGGGGTCGTCCAGGGCGTCGGCTTCCGACCCTGGGTCTGGCAACGAGCCGCCTCGCTCGGGCTGGTCGGCTGGGTCCGCAACAGCTCCTCGGGAGTCGAGATCCACGCCGAGGGCGATCACGCCGCGATCGAGGCCATGCTCGCGAGCGTCGCGCACCAGCCGCCCCCGCTCGCCGCGATCGAGAGCGTCACAACCGTACCGGCCAACCCGAGCGGCGCAAGCGCCTTTGTCATTCTGGATTCGCTCGACCATCCCGGCGGATCCCTCCCCGTGGCGCCGGACATCGCCGTCTGCGACGACTGCCTCCGCGAGATGCACGACCCGGCCGACCGGCGGTACCGATACCCATTCATCAACTGCACCAACTGCGGGCCGCGTTTCTCCATCGTCCTTGGCATCCCCTACGACCGCGCCAACACCACCATGGGGCCCTTCCGCATGTGCCCCGAATGCCGGGCCCAGTACGACGATCCCTCCAACCGCCGGTTCCACGCCCAGCCGATCGCGTGCCCCGGGTGCGGGCCGCAGGCCGCCCTCGAACTCAACGGTCGCGTCGTTGCCCGCCGAGAGGACGCGATCGCCCGCGCACGATCGATACTCGCCGAAGGCCTGATCGTCGCGATCAAGGGTGTGGGCGGTTTCCACCTTGCGTGCGACGCGACCGACACCGACGCCGTCGCCCGGCTCCGGTCGCGCAAACGCCGCGAGCAGCGGCCCTTTGCGCTCATGTGCCGCGACGCGGCCACGGTCTTTCGCTTCGTCCCCGAGGATCCTCGGCGGGAGGCGATCCTTCGTTCGCCGGAAAGACCCATCGTCCTCTTCCCGGCGATCGACCCGGGCGCCATCGCACCCGGCGTCGCACCCGGCCGGGCCGAGCTGGGGTTCATGCTCGCGTATACACCGCTGCACCATCTGCTGCTCGAACCCGCCGGCGGGTTTCCCGATGTGCTCGTGATGACCAGCGCCAACCTCAGCGACGAACCGATCGCCTACGAGGACGACGATGCGCGCCGGCGGCTGGCGCCGCTCGCCGACGCGATGCTGCTCCATGATCGGCCCATCCGGATGCGCACGGACGATTCGGTGGTCACGGCGTTCGAGGGCCGGCGTGTCTTTCTTCGCCGTTCACGCGGCTTCGCGCCGCTTCCCGTCGCTCTTCCGCTCGACGGCCCGCCCACGCTCGCCTTCGGCGCTGACATGAAGAACGCATTCTGCCTCACGCGGGAGCGGCACGCGTTCATCAGCCACCATATCGGGGAGATGGGAACGGTCGAGACCGAGCGAGCGTTCGAGGATGCGGCCCGGCATTTCGAACGCCTGTTCCGCGTTCACCCGCATCGCATCGCCCACGACCTTCACCCCGACTACGCGTCGACCCGCGCGGCCCTCGCACGGGCCGGGAGCGACCACCTCCCTGCCGTCGCGGTCCAGCACCACCACGCGCACGCCGCATCCTGCATGGCCGACAACGCGATCCCGCCGGACAGACGGGCGATCGGTGTGATCTTTGACGGCACGGGATACGGCACGGACGGCAAGGTCTGGGGCGGAGAGTTCCTGCTGTGCTCGTACGCGTCGTTCGAACGCGCCATGCAGCTGCGTTACTCGCCACTGCCCGGCGGCGACGCCGCCGCTCGCCGACCATACCGCGGCGCTCTGGCCGCGCTCCGTGCCGCCGGGATCCCGTGGGATCGTGACATCGCCGCCGTACGAGCCGCGACCCTCCAGGAACTCGAGATCCTCGAGGGTCAGATCAACGCCGGCATCAATACGCCGGACTCCAGCAGCATGGGCCGCCTGTTCGATGCCTTCGCATCCCTGCTCGGCATCTGCCACCGAGCCGATCACGAAGGTCAGGCGCCCTGCCTGCTCGAATCCGCGGCTCGTTCGTCCCCGACCGACGACACCGCCTACGAGTTTACGATCGATGACGCGGACATCGACCCGTCGCCTGCCCTTCGTGCCGCGGTTCGCGATCTCCGCCGCGGCGTCGACGCCCGCACCATCGCCCTGCGCTTCCACCGCGGCGTCGCCGCCATGGTCACAGCCTGCTGCCGCCGGCTCCGGGATGAGCACGGCATCGGCACCGTCGCCCTCAGCGGGGGCGTCTGGCAGAACACGCTCCTCATGGAACTCGCCGTTCCCATGCTGCGAGCCCACGGCTTCACCACCCTCATCCATTACAATGTCCCGGCCAACGACGGCGGCATCGCCCTCGGCCAGGCCTGCGTCGCGCACGCGGTGATCGCCGCCGCCCCGCATCCATGAACCTTGCTCGGAGCTCTCGTGATGTGCCTGGGCATACCCGGAAGAGTCATCGAGGTCCGCGGCGACGACCTGTTCCGCGCGGGGATCGTTGATTTCGGCGGCGTCAGCCGGGAGGTCTGCCTCGCCTGCGTGCCCGAAGCTGCCGTCGGAGACTATGTCCTCGTCCACGTGGGCTTCGCGATCAGCCGCATCGACGAGCACGAAGCCGCGGAAACGCTCCGAGCCCTGCGTGAAGCCGGTGAGACCAACTCGGAAACCGGAGGTCCCGCGTGAAGTACCTCGCGGAGTATCGTGACAGGCACCTCGTCGAGCAGACGCTCGACGAGATCCGGCGTCACGCGCACGGCGACTACGTCCTCATGGAGATCTGCGGCGGCCAGACCCACTCCATCGTCCGCAGCGGACTGGCCGAGCTTCTCCCCCCGCGGATCCAGCTTGTTCACGGCCCGGGCTGCCCCGTCTGCGTCACGCCGCTCGAGGTCATCGACCGCGCGCTGGCGATCGCGGCGCTGCCGGGCGTGATCTTCACCAGCTTCGGCGACATGCTCCGCGTCCCGGGTACGGCCGCCGATCTCTTTGCGGTCCGAGCCGGAGGCGCCGACGTCCGTGTCGTGTACTCCCCTCTCGACGCCGTCCGGATCGCCCAGGCCAACCCCGATCGCCAGGTCGTCTTCTTCGCGATCGGGTTCGAGACCACCGCGCCCGCCAACGCGATGTCCGTCCTCCACGCCCGCCGACTCGGCCTTCTCAACTTCTCGCTCCTTGTTTCCCAGGCCTGCGTGCCCGGCGCCATGCGGGCGATCCTCGCCTCGCCGTACAACCGCGTGCAGGCCTTCCTCGCCGCCGGCCACGTCTGCGCCGTGATGGGCTTCCACGAGTATCCCCCCATTGCCGACCAGTTCCGCGTGCCCATCGTCGTCACCGGCTTTGAGCCGCTCGATCTCGCGGCCGGCATCCTCGCGGCGGTCCGCCAGCTCAATCTCGGTGTCGCACGCGTCGAGAACGCCTACGTCCGAGCCGTTACCCGCGACGGGAATCAGCAGGCTCAAGGGGTCCTCCACGAAGTCTTCGAACTCGGCGACCGCGAGTGGCGCGGCATCGGTGTCATCCCCGCCAGCGGCCTGCACCTCCGCGACCGTTACAGCGACTTTGACGCCGCTCGCCGCTTCGACGTCGCGCCCGTGACATCCCGCGAGTCCCCGCTCTGCATCGCGGGCGAGATCCTCCAGGGTCGCAGGAACCCGGTGCAGTGCCCCTCCTTCGGCAAGGAGTGCACGCCCGACCACCCGCTCGGCGCCACCATGGTCTCGGCGGAGGGCGCGTGCGCCGCGTACTACAGGTACCGGCGTGCGGACCTGACCATCCGAGGCAACGCATGAACGGGCCCGAGCACACTCCCCCCGCCCAGAGCTTCGGCGTGTGCCCGGCCCCCGTTGGGTCGTCCGGAACCATCCTCCTGGGCCACGGGGGCGGCGGCCGGCTCTCCGCCGACCTCATCGCCCGTATCTTCCGTCCCGCGTTCAACGACGACTCGCTCGACCGAGCGGACGATGCGGCCGTGCTCGCGCTCTCGCCCGGCGATTCCCGCGCCGCCTTTACCACCGACGCGCACATCGTTCATCCGCTCGAATTTCCCGGCGGCGACATCGGCCGTCTGGCCGTCTGCGGGACCGTGAACGACCTGGCCGTGATGGGCGCCCGGCCCGCCTGGCTTAGTGCCGCCTTCATCATCGAGGAAGGCTTTGCGATGGATCGTCTTGCCCGGCTGGCAGCCTCGATGGCATCGGCCGCCCGCGAAGCCGGGGTGCGCATCGTCGCCGGCGACACCAAGGTCGCCCCGCGCGGCGCCGTCGACGGCCTGATGATCTGCACCGCCGGTGTCGGCTTTGTCCCCGAGGGCCGGTCGCCGCACGCGGCCGGTGCTCGTCCCGGCGACGCCGTGGTCCTCTCCGGGCCGATCGGCAACCACGGCATCGCGGTGCTCGCCGCAAGGGGCGAGCTTGCATTCCGCACCGGCCTGCGATCAGACACCCGGCCGCTGAACTCGCTCATCGAGCAACTCTTCGACGCGGGGATCCAGATCCACGCCATGCGCGACCCCACGCGTGGCGGCCTCGCGTCCACGCTGAACGAGATCGCCGCCGCCAGCCGGGCGGAGATCGTCATCGAAGAGGACGCGATCCCGATCGATGACGAGGTCGCCGCCGCGTGCGAGATGCTCGGCTTCGACCCCCTCCACATCGCCAACGAGGGCAAAGTCGTGGCGTTCGTCCCCGAGGATCAGGCGGACCTCGCGGTGGCGGTGATGCGCCGTCACCCGGCGGGCACGGACGCGCGGCGGATCGGCCGCGTGCAGGGCCAGCAGATTGCCCGTGTGCTGCTGAGAACCTCCCTGGGCCCGACCCGCATCGTCGAGCTCCCCGCCGGTGAACTGCTGCCCCGTATCTGCTGACGTCCAGGCGAACCCACGAGCACCTGCCCGGAGATAGCACACGGACAACTACCCCGTTCTGGCGGGGTGCGGCGTTCCGTGCGAACTTCTGAAAAGGGGGTAATGGGCGCAACAGGACTCGAACCTGTGACCTCGGCTATGTGACAGCCGCGCTCTAGCCAACTGAGCTATGCGCCCGGTCGCTCGCTTGCGCGAGGGCGTAACCGTAGCGGCCTCGTGCCCCCGAGTCATCTCCCGCTCCGCCCCGGCCGCGCCCGACCCCGCGCCGGTCACTCGCCCGGGTCCGGGGTCTCAACCGGCGCCCACGGCGCCGCCACAAGCCGTGTCGCCCGCAGATCACCCGCCGACCATTCCTCTCGCTCGCCCGGGCCCGGCGCCCACCCGCCTCGACGGTGGTACAGCAGCACAGACCCTATCGGCGGGTCGGCGATCTGCCGGCCGGCCACATCACGGGTCGTCCGAGGCCACAGCCCCGTCATCAGGTACACCCGAGCCGCCGGAGCCCCCGAGAACCCCCCGTCCCAGGGCTCATCACCCGGATGCTCATCCATCCACTTTTTCAGCGCGGGCCATTGCTCGTTGGCCTCCCGCTGCACCCGGATCGGCAGCATGCCGACAATCACGCCCACGCCCGCGACGGCGACGGGGGCGATGCGCAGCATCCGCCCTGCCGCGCGTGATCGACCGCCGACCAGCGCACACGCCGCCACCGCGAGCCCCGCGTGCACCGGCAGCGCGTACCGGTCCCGCCGATCGGGAAAGAGCGTCAGCAGCACCAGCCACCCGACTCCCCAGCTCACGCCAAATCGCAGCAACGTCGCTCGCGCCGGATCAATCTTCCAGCCGCGTTGCCCCACCACAAACAGCGCCGCGGCCAACGCCCACATCGTCCAGCCCGCCGCCGCGTTCGCCGCATAGAACCAGGCCGGCTGCGTTGCCTTCTGCCCGCCGACCAGTTCGCCCGTTCCCCGAGCAAGGACTTCCCGCCCGAAATACGCGTCGATGAAGGCGTCCCCGTGCACGCGCGCCATCGAGAGGTGCCACGGCGCCGCAATGGCCGCTCCGATGATCGCCGTTGCCGCCACCGCCCCCATCGCCCTGCCGATCGCGGGCCGCGGCGCACCGCCGGCGTGCGAACCCGTCGCCCGTTCGAGCATCAGCCATGCGATCACCATCACCGGCGCCGCCAGCCCGACCAGCGGCTTTGTCATCAGCGACGCCCCGAGGGCCGCTCCCGCGATGACCACCGGCCATGCCATCGATCCCGCCCGAGCATCTCGCGCGGCGTGATCGCCCCTGCTCCGCACGGCGATCCGCACCAGCGCCCACGCGGCCACGAGCATGAACGCCAGGTTCCACATGTCGAGCGAGATCTCCCGCGTCCGCCGGAAGAACTCGATGTTCACCGCCAGCAGCACCCCGCACACGAGCGCCGCTCGCCGTCCCGCCAGGCTCCGCGCGATCCCCCCCACCACCGCAACGCACACCGCCGCCGCCGCGACCGTCGCCAGCCGCGCCTGCCACGCGCCAACGCCCGCGATCCACATCCACGCGCCCTGCACCCAGAACACCAGCGGGGGTTTATTGAAATACGGCCGACCCGGTCCCTCGTAGAGCGTCCACAGTTCGCCCGTGCGCCACGCTTTCAGCGCGATCGCGGCGTACCACCCGCTGTCGCCCCGCATCCAGTCGCCGTCACCAAGGTGCGGCAGCGTCACCGCCAGCAGCAGCACGATCGGCCCGGCCCACCACCACCCATGCCACCCCGCCAACCGACGCGCGAGTCCCCGCGTCCCGCGGCCGCTCGCTTCTCGATGTGGAGTTAGAGGGCTCGCGGTCACTGCATCTCGCCGATGAGGTTTGAATCGCGGCGCCAGGGTCGCGGCGCTCGCTTGAAAGATCGCCTCAGGAACTATTCCGGGCCGCGTGCATCCTACCCTAGGTCGCGTTGCTAACCGATCGGCTTCCGATCCCCGGAAGCCCGCCTGTCCAAAGGACCACGATGCGAAACAGTACGACCCTGGTGATGACGCTGGCGCTGCTGAGCGGCTCGACCTTTGCCCCCACGGCCCCGGCCGCATTGCCCGCGATCCATGAAGCCGCCGCGGCTCCGTCCGCCGACTGGACCAAGCTCATGGCCGAGCGCTCGCCGGCCCTTGTCACCGTGAAGTTCGTGCTGAAGTTCGAGCCCGCGTCGCAGGAGCAGGAAACCGAGATCACCGCCGTCATCATCGACCCCAGCGGCCTGCTGCTCTGCTCGAACACGCAGACCGGCGGCCTGCCCCCGCTCATCCAGCGCCAGCTCGGCGGGATGACCGCGACCCCCACCGACATCAAGGTCCTCATCGGCGAGGACACCGAGGGCATCTCCGCCAAGCTCATCGCCCGCGACCGCGAGCTCGATCTTGCCTGGATCAGGATCGACGATACCGGCGGCAAGCAGCTCACCGCGGTGGATTTCTCAAAGAGCACCACGCCCAACGTCGGCGACACGCTCCTCACCATCGGCCGTCTCGGCAAGTTCTTCGATCGCGCCCCGGTCGTTCAGATGACCCGCCTGGGCGGCACGACCAAGAAGCCGCGCAAGCTCTATATCCCCGCCGATGAGTCCATCGCACGGGAAATCGGCAAGCCCGTCTTCGCCGAAGACGGCGCCGTCATCGGCTTCACCGCGCTCCAGCTCCCGGAGGCCGACGATGTCGAGGGCGGCGACATGAACTCGAGCGACTACCTCTCCGCCGTGATCCTCCCCGCCGAGGACGTGGTCAAGGCAACCGCCCGAGCCCTCGAGACCGCGGCCACCGATCAGGGCGCCGCCACCGAAACCCCCGCCGAGCCGGCGCCGAAGTAACCAGCGCCCCGTCGCTGGAACCGCGACCAGACCTGCAGATCAGGCATCGGACCCCGGCCCAAGCGGCTCGCTCACGAGTCGCCGTCGCCTGCTGGACTGACGGTGAGCCGCAGCGCGCAACACGGATCAGGAAATCCTGGACGAGACGTACGTCCAGAAGATGCGGCACGTACGCTTCCCGGCGATCATGCGCCTGATCCTCGAGCGAATCGCCCCCATCCTGCGCTTGACGCGCGTCACCACCGCGTTCGCCGTCGTCAGCAACGTCTGGTTCGTCATCCTCTGGACCCGGGCGTTCCCGCAGGAACCCGCCCACGCCGCGCTCCAGTCGCGCCCCCTCGCGCTCGACCTTGTCGCCTCCGCCATCGGAAGCCTCGGCCTCTTTGCCTTCGGCGCCTGCCTCAACGACCTGTTCGACCAGAACCGTGACCGCTGGCTCAGGCCGGATCGCCCCATCCCCTCCGGGCAGATCCGGCCCGAAAGCGCCGTCGCGGTCGCGGCCTCAACACTCCTCATCGCGGTCCTTGGATCGGTCGCCTTCGGCACGCCGAGCGTCCTGCTCACGCTCTTCCTCGCCGGCGGCATCCTCGTCTTCAACGGCGCCGCGAGGTTCATCCCGGCGCTGGGCTTTGTCGCCTACGGCCTCATCTACGCCGGCGCCATGCTGGTCCCCAATCCGAGCCTCGCGTTCCTCTGGCCGGTCTGGCTCGTCTTCATGCACGCCGCGGTCGTTGCCGCCGCCACCCATCGCGTCGCCAGCAAACCCCCGCCCGTCACGACCCGAGCCTGGGTCGCCGCGGGACTGGGCTGCGCGTTCTGGACGGCGGCCTTCCTCTGGGTCGCCGGCTCCCGCTCGCCCGACGCTTCCTTCTACTGGCCCTCATGGGTCCGCCCGGCGACCGCGATCCCGCCGGCCGTCATGGCCGTGTGCTTCGTCCTGCTGTGCATGCACAAGGTGCACGCGGCTCGGGATGGCGCCCGCGGTGCCGAAAAGATCACCCGCTACGGGTCGCTGTGGATGAGCCTCCAGGCCTGGGCGTGGATGATCGCCGCGGGCCGCATCCCCGAGTCCGTCATCCTCGCCGTGGTCGCCGTCTTCGGATACATCGGCATGACGCTGCTCCGCGAGATCTACAGCCTCGCCGAGCAGCCCGTCGGCTACCGCCGCGTCTGAGCGCGTTACGAGGGCGGCGACACCGCCGGCTCGCCGGTTGAATTCGACGCACTCTTGAACCACGAGAGCAGGTCGTCCGCGTCGACCACCCCGCTCACGCGTCCAAGCTCAGAATCGCCCCGGAACAGCACCAGCGTCGGAACCTGGATCGCCCGCAGCACCGCTGCGTCCCCGGGGCTCTTGTCGATATCCACATACACCGCCAGCGCGTGGTCCTTCACCCAACCCTCGACCCGCGGATCACGCAGCGCACCTTTCTTGAGCACTTGGCACGGGCCGCACCAGTCCGCCGTCGCCATCGCCAGCACCAGCGACCCCGATTCCTTCGACCTGGTCATGGCAGGCCCCAGCGTCAGCCCGCTCTGGAACAGCGGCGGTGTCTCCGCCGGAGAAACCCGGCCCCGGACGAAAAAGAACCCGGCGAGCACCAGGATCGCAACCAGGAAAGGAATGTTCCGCTTCACGTGTCTGCTCCCGTCCGCCATGCCCAGAGCCCGATCATCTCACGACGCCCCTCGCGTCATCCCGCGTCAGATGGACCCCGCCCCGCCGTCGGGAATCTGATCCAGCATCCGCTCAATGTACCGCCAGGCGTTCAACTCGCGCCGGATGTCCACCAGCACGTCCCGCTCGCCGCCCTTCAGAAAGAGCTCTCGCACCCGAGCGGCGTGCGAATCCCGCTTCCTGAGCGCCCACGCCCGCCAAGTTGAAACCTCTCCGGCATCCTTCCGCGCGACCGCCTCGTCCAGCGCCTCGCGCACCTGCATCATCTCCATCAGGAATCCCGCCGGGAGCGACCGGTCCTCCGACGCCGACGGGCCGCCCGCCGCCGCCAGGAGCGCAATCGCCCGGCTCTCGGGGCTCGCCAGAACCGACCGGGCATCGTTCACCGCGGCCAGCCGCGCCTCCGCCTCAGGATCCCCTCCCACCGCGTCGGGATGCAGCCGCGCCGAGAGCTCCAGTGCCGCCGCCTCGATCTGCTCCGCGGACAGATCCATCGTCTGCGGCAGACCGAGCAGCATGAAAGGGTTTTCGTGGACCCCGGACGCCATGCAGCAAGGGTATTCGCTCGCGGAAAATCACGCCCGGCAACCGGAACCGGGATACGCTCGTCAGCCCGCGGCGCACTGCACCGGCGTCGCCATGTTCCGGAGAACGGCGTGGCCAAACACATCGGAATCGTGGCGGTCAGCCCCGAAGGGACCGCGCTCTTCTACGGCCAGATCACCCGGCAGCTCGCCAAGCTCGCCCCGCCCAACGACCAGCCCCGCATTACGGTCCACAACGAGCCCGTCAACGCCTACATCGAGGCCATCCGCCGCGGCGACTGGCACGGCGTCGCCCGGCTCCTGCGGCGTTCCGCCGATTTTCTCGCCACCGCCGGGGCCGAGATCTGCCTCGTCCCCGACAACATCGTCCAGCACGCGCTCCCCCTGGCCCAGTCGGGAAGCCCGATCGCCTGGCTCGTCATGACCGACATGGTGGCCCGGTCCATCGAGGCCGACCGCCGCAGGGTCGTCGGGGTCATCGGCACCAAGCTCGTCACCGAGTCCTCCACCTACCAGACCGCCCTGGGCATGCGAGGAATCCAGGTGCTTCCGCCGACCGCCGACGAAGCCGAAACGCTCGAGCAGATCATCTTCGGCGAGCTTCTTTATGGGAACATCCGCCCCGAAAGCCGCCACGCGGTCCACGAAATCATCCGGCATTTCGCGGCCCGGGGGTGCGAAGGCGTCATCCTCGCCTGCAGCGAAGCACCCCTCGTGGTGACCAGCGAGAACTCGTCGCTCCCCGTCTACGACGCCGCCGACATCCTGGCCGAGGGGGCCGTCCGCACCTGCCTGGTCTGCTGACCGCCGCGCCGCGGCCATCGGCCCGCGCTCGATTCCCGTCCGAACACGCTCCGTATGGAAAAATTCTGCCGCCCCAGCCCCGGTGGCGACTGGACAAGGCGTGTCGGAGTCTGTTATGCTGCCACGCAATCTGGCAGGCGCCAGAGGGCGACCCCGGCCGATCCGTCCCCCCCACGGATGGATCCGCAGCACGAGCGGCCGCCGAGATCAGCCTGTTCCAACCCCCGGGCCTCAGACACAAGGCGCGGACGTTGTGAACGGCTGAACCCAAAAGCCAGTGGGAACGTCGCTGCGGTATTATGCCCGTCCTGACGGGCTTCGTGCCGGATTGCCCGGTCCGATCGTCCGACAACCGCACGCGCTCCCTTCTGTGCCGCACAGGCACCGGTGTTTCGACGGAGTTTGAACATGCCAGCACGTTCGACGCGCACGCTCCTTTCGTCGCTCCTCGGCCGCCGACTCAACCAGACCGCTCGACTCGCCCAGCGAGCAGGCACCGCGCCGCGAAAGCTCGCCGTGCCGACACGCACCCGCTTCAACCCCGAGCCGCTCGAACGACGCGTCATGCTCGCGGGTGATCACCCCAGTCTCAGCCAGTTCCCCACCGCCACCGTCATCACCCTCGACGCCAATGGCATCGGGGCGGTTGCCGGCATCATCGAGCCCCTCGGCCCCGGAATCACCGAGAAGAACGACCTCTTCCAGTTCACCGCCACTACCCAGGACTTCGTCGCCGTCTACGCCGACGCGCAGGCCTCCGGCTCCACCCTCAACAGCCGCCTGGCGATCTACGAGGACAACGGGTCGGGCGTCGCCGTACAGGCCCGCGACGCCTTCGGCAACCTCATCGCCCCCCAATCCGGCAACGGCGCCCTCTCGGCCGGCAATCCCACCGACGGCTGGATCGGCTTCGTCGCCGCCGAAGGCAAGACCTATTACGTCCTCGTCGGCACCGATGCCGCGACCGGGCCGACCGCCAGCGGCAACTACACCGTCCGCGTGGACGCCCTGACCACGGCGCTCGACCCCGCCGCCGACACCGGCGAGGCCATCGCCTCCGGCGACCTCACGCGCGTCCAGGAAGACATCATCTACAAGGTCCAGACCGGCTCGGACGCCCTCTTCGACAGCCTCTCCACCATCAACGCCCAGGCCGACCGCAACGCAAGCCCCAACCTCGACGTCCATATCGAGATCTACGGCTCGACCGGAGCGCTCCTCGCCAGCGACACCGACGCGGGCGTGCTCAACGACGCGTTCAAGGCCATCAAGACCGATCCAAGCTCCACCTATTACGTCCGCGTCCGTTCCGACGAGTTCCTGGCCGCCCGCGCCGCGTTCGCGACAGGCACCTTCAACCTCGCCATCGACTCGATCGTCAACGAACTGCCCGATCCCATCGACCCCGTCACCCGCCGCCTCGCGCTCGGTGACGTGCTGGGCGACGGCTTCCACACTCGCACCTACAAGTTCACCGCCCAGGGCACCGGCGTCACCATCATCGCGATGACCCCGGGCGGCCCGCCCCCGCCGCCCATCTTCGACGGCGCCATCTCGATCTTCGACGAGGACGGCACCCGCGTCGCCTTCAACGACGACCGCTTCGGCGACATCCCGCAGGTCGAGATCGAGCTCGTCGGCGGCGAGCAGTACACCATCCTCCTCGACGCCTTCAGCGAGGCCCCCATCCCCGGCGTCTCTTTCAATCTCTTCATCGAGACCCACCACACCAACCCGACGACCATCAACCCCGCGCCCACCGACGACCACATCAACACCCCCACGTTCGACGACACCTCCGACCTGGGCGTCGTCCGCAACCAGTTCCGCGGCGCCACGGCGCTCAACTGGGGCACCCCCTTCCTCCTCAACGACCAGTACAACTACTACATGCAGGACGCTGGCTGGCGCGTCACCGCGCACGGCACCGGCCGCATCCACACCGCCGGCGACAGCGACCTCTTCTCCTTCGTCCCCCAGGTCGACATGCAGGGCCAGTACGAGGGCGACAACGGCGACGACGGCCCCTCCATGTTCGTCGGCGGCTCCTTCACCAACGCCGGCGCCGTCACCAACGACATCGACTACGTGGTGAACAACGTCGCGACCTTCGACGCCAACGAGTGGTGGACCGTCGGCCGCGGCTTCAACGGCGCCGTCCGCGCCTTCATTGAGTTCGACGACGATCTCGACGGCGTCGCCTCGCTCTTCGCCGCCGGAGACTTCACGTCCTTCAAGAACGACGAACTGGAAGAAGACCCCACCCCCGCCGCCCACATCGCCAAGCTCGTCTACAACCCCGACTTCTCCCGCTGGGAGTGGGAAGCGGTCGGCGACGGCGTCGGCTTCAACGTCCACACGATGGCCATCTTCGACCAGGTCGCCGTCGACGGCGACGACCCGCTCCCGGTGCTCGTCATCGGCGGCCAGAACGGGCTGGCCGTCTTCGACGGCGCCACCTTCACGAGCATCGCCGGCACCCTCAACGGCACCGTCCGGGCGCTCGCCGCGTACACGCTCGATCTCCCCGATCCCGACGGCGACGGACCCGCCGAGGATCCTCCGCCCCTCGTCGACATGCTCGTGGGCGGAACCTTCACCAGCATCGGGTCGGTCACCACCTCGAATCTTGCATTCTGGAACGACCTCATCGGGTGGGACGAGCTCGGCGCAAACGGCACCGTCTACGCGCTGCAGACCTACAACCCCGACGAGAACGTCGACGGCGCCAATTACGGCGAAGGCGTGCTCATCGGCGGCGATTTCACCAACGCCGGCGGCACCGCCGCGTCCCGCCTGGCGTTCTGGACGTTCGACGAGGACAACGTGGACGCCGGCTACGACGTCCTCAACTTCGGTTCGACCGTCAACGGCGCGGTCCGGGCCATTGAACTCTGGGACCCCGTGGACCCCGACGGCCCGGGCGGATACCCCGACCTGGGCGTGCAGGTCGTCGTCGCCGGCAACTTCACCAACGCCGGCGGCCGCATCGCTCGCTACGACTGGGTCCAGGACGCGTGGAGCTCACTCGGCAACCCCTTCGCCGACACCATCGGCTTCAACAACACCGTCCATGCGCTGTCCGTCATGACCGATGCCGACGACGCCGGCACCGTCAACGGCCAGCCCATCCTCTACGCCGGCGGATCCTTCACCCTCGCCGACGACGCCCCCGCCAACAGCGGCGCCCAGCTCATCTTCGATACGTTCCTCGGCGACTGGGTCTGGATCAGCATGGGCTCGGGCCGTGACAACGGCGTCGAGGGAACCATCTTCGCCCTGGCCCCCTACCAGGACTCCGACCCCGCCCACTGGGACCACGAGCAGCGCCCAAGCGCCCGCCTCCACATCACCGTCACCCCCGCCTTCGGCCCCAATGCCGATCTGCAGATCCGCATCTTCGACAGCAACTTCAACGTCGTCTACTCCAACACCAACGTCGACTCGTCGCCCTGGGGAAGCCAGCTCCCCGACGGCAGCTTCTTCCCCTTCGACATCGGCCGGGCCGGCGCGGTCGACCCCAACCTCGCCCTTCCCGAACCGCCCCTCGACGGCGGTCTGGCGGGCATCACGCTCTGGGGCGGACGCACCTATTACATCGAAGTCACCGACGAAACCGGCTCCACCGGCCGCTACGACGTTGTCATCACCGCCGAGGCCTGGGTCGCCGATGGTCCCGACCGCGTGATGGCCGACCCCGTCGATGAGTCCGACCCCGCCAGCGGCGACATCATCGCCGTCCCCTCCGCCAACGGCGATTCCTCCAACTACCTCCCGCTCCAGACCTTCCCCATCGCTCCCCGCGCCGCCGGCACCGATGTCGTCGGCTTCACCAAGGCCGGCTGGAACCACTACTCCGACTACGGCGCCATCGAGACCGTCGACGACACCGACGTCTACCAGTTCCGCGCCCAGGCCTCCGGCTACGCGATGATCCGCGTCACCACCACCAACATCACCGACGAGTGGTACCAGGACGGCCCGGCCACCGCCGGCGTCTCGGAAACCTACTCCACCGACCTTGACTCCTACATCCGCGTCCTCGACGGCGACTTCACCCAGATCGCCTTCAACGACGACAACCCCTCCACCAGCGGCGAGCCCGCGATCCAGCAGATCTTCGGCACCCTCGGCAACTTCGTCTTCCAGGAACGCGACGCCTGCGTCGTCTTCCCCGTCGTCGAAGGCGACTTCTACTTCGTCATCGTCGGCAGCGGGCAGAAGTGGGTTGACGCCTCCCCGCAGGACCCCGCCGACCGCACCCCTGTCGACGAGAAGGAGATGAACTTCCGCGTCGCCACCGGCGGGTACCACCTGCTCTTCAACAACATGGCCGACCTCGACGCGGGCACCGACGACCACTCGGGCTCGAACGTCCAGGCCACCCCCGTGCCCATCGGGTTCGATCCCGCCGACCCCGCCAGCAACGGCAAGGCGACCATCTCCGCCCTCATCAACAACGCCAACGACGGCGACGCCTTCGTCTTCAACTCCCCGGCCCGCGGCGTCGGACGCATCACCATCACCCGCCCGGGCACCGGCAACGCGCTGGTCGCACGCATCATCGTGACCGACCGCGTCGGCACCCCCGTCGCCAACCAGACCACGCCCACCAGCGGCCCGCTCACCGTCCAGTTCAACGCGCAGCCCGGCGCCCAGTTCTTCGTCTTCGTCATCAGCGAAGCCAATACCACCGGCGCCTACGAGCTGGCCTTCAACCTGCCCCCCTTCGCCGACGATCACGCCGACGAGACCGACATCACCACCGCGACCACCATCGACCTCTTCGACTACCTCGGCTCCGGCGAGGACACCGGCTCCATCGAGAACCCCGGCGACGTCGACGTCTTCCGCTTCGAGGTCAACGACTTCGAGACCTTCACGGTCCTGGTCACCACGCTCTCGCCCAACAGCCTCGACCCCCGTGTCGAGATCTACGAGCTCTCCACCGCGTGGGACGACCCGACCTCGGGCACGATGTGGCACCGCATCGCCGCCAACGACGACGCCAACGCCAACACCACCAACGCCCAGGCCACCTTCTCCGTCACGCCCGACCGCACCTCCGTCTTCACCGGCCAGACCTACCGCTGGTACTACGTCTTCGTCATGGGCGAGGACCGAGCCACCGCCGCCGGCAACTACCGCATCCAGGTCAACTTCCCGCCGACCGACGATTACCCCGACGCCGACCAGTACGACCAGGCCGCCGCGATCATCCCCGATCCCGACACCGGCCTCGCCACGCAGGACGGCGCGATCGAACTCTCCGGCGACACCGATCTGTTCTACTTCAACGCCCTCGCCGGCGGCGACGCCACGCTTATCGTGGACCGCATCCCCGGCAGCCTGATCGTCCCGCGCATCACCATCATCCAGCTCACGCCCGACCCCGTCACGGTCGCGCAGGGCACGGCCAACGACAGCCCCTTCGGCTTCCAGCCCGGTGACACCGGCGCCTTCCGCGTCGAGCGCGGCGCCATCTACTACGTCCTCATCGAGGCCACCACCGACGTCCTGGGCGAGTACCACATCACGCTCACCTCCCCGCCGCTGGACGACTACCCCAACGCCGAGGAATGGTCCATCGCCCACCTCATCGCCATCAGCAGCCAGACCGGCGACGGCGCCGTCGGCGTGGGCGTCGCCGGCGATCCCGGCAACGCGCACCTCTCCCCCGAGGGCGACACCGACCTCTTCCGGTTCTCGCCCGTCCGCACCGGCCAGACCGCCATCACCATCACCAGCTACCGAGGCATCTGGGGCAACTTCGCACCGATCCTGACCGTCTTCGACAGCAGCTTCACCGAGATCGGATCGGTCCAGGCCGATTCCATCGCCGGCATCAACGACCCGCGCACCGTCGAGATCAACTTCCCGACGCTCACCAGCGGCCAGACCTACTACATCCTCGTCTCCTCGGTCGACGGCCTGCCCCCGCCGGCCACCCTGACCGGTGAGTACTACCTCACCGTCAACGGCCAGGCGATCGACGACGGCAGCGGCGGCGACCCGGGGTCGATCGACTTCGGCAACCCCACCACCATTGCCCTCTCCTCGCGCAACGGCGACGGCTCCGGCAACGACTTCATCAACGAGGCCGGCGACCGCGACCTCTTCACCTTCACCGTCCCCGCGTCGGGCAAGGTGTTCGTCCAGGTCGTCACGCCCACCGGCAGCGTCCTCGACGCCTCCCTCACCATCCTCTCGCAGCCCAACGAGCTCCCCAGCTCGGTCATCTTCACCGACAGCGCCGGCATCCCCGGCGCCACCGCCAACGGCTCGTTCGACGCCGTCGGTGGACAGCAGTACTGGGCCATCGTCGCGGGCATCGCCACCGGCGTCGGCGCCTACCGCATCCGCGTCGATGCCGAGCCCGAGACCTTCTACCTCTACTACCCCGAGGGCTACGCCTCCCTGCTCATCCGCGAGTTCGTCTCGGTCAGCAACGCCAACGACTACGACGTGCGCTTCTCCGTCAAGCTCCGCTACGAGGACACCGTCGCCGGCCAGCCCGACGAGACCGTCGTCGTCTCCAACCTGGTCGTCTCCGCCGGCGCTCGCGGCGGCGTGACCATCTCCAACGCCGAGGCCGGCCCGGCCGCGGGCGTTCAGCTCTACCGTCCGTACTCGATCATCGTCGAGTCCGACGGCCCGCTGGGCGCGACCTTCTCGCACTACGACTTCTCCAGCACGCTCGGCGACGCCTTCGCCGAGACCGTCAGCGGCACCTGGAACTTCGCCCGCGTCGAGCGCAACCCCGGCGCCGTCTACGACTTCCTCCTCTACTACAACCCCAACCCCTTCGATGTGAACGTCCTGGTGACCTTCTACGCCCCGGGCTCGACGGTCACCATCCCGCAGACCATCTCGGCCAACAAGCGTCTGGGCCTCAACGTCAACGACATCGCGACCCTGCCGACCGGCGTCTTCGGCGCCACCGTGGTCGCCGCCGCCGCCAACCCCGCCGACGAGCCCAACTTCATCGGCATCGTTGCGTCGCTCTCGCACTACGACGTCACCAACACCGCCGGCTTCGGCTACCTCGGCGATCCGCTCGGCGGCTCGACCAAGGGCGCTGTTCCGGCCTTCGTGCAGGGCTCCGGCGTCACCGGCGAGCTCTACTTCTTCAACCCCGGCGTCACGCAGGCGACCGTCACCCTCAACGGCAAGTACATCTCGGCCAACCTGCCGCCGCTGGTCCGCACCATCCCCGTCCCGGCCGGCAGCGTCGTCCGCTTCGACGGCGCCGCCCTCGGCGTCACCGCCAACCAGCCCATCGGCCTCAGCTACACCTCGAGCTCGCCGGTCGTCCTCGCGACCAACCAGCTCCAGAACGGCGACGCCGACGCCACCAGCGCCTTCACGTCGGGCGCCACCAAGTACTTCTTCGGCGACGCCTTCATCAACACCGTCCTGGCCGGATCGCTCTACTTCGAGACCCTGTCCTTCTACAACCCCACCGCCGCGGCGACCTCCGTCACCGTTACCCTCCTCTTCACCAACTCCGACCAGATCGACGTCTCCGTCCCCGTCTCGCCCCGCTCCTTCGCCCAGCTCAAGCTCCACGAGCTCTCCGAGCTGATCGTCGACCGCCCGGGCCTCAACTTCTTCTCCATCATCGCCTCCGCCAACGTGCCCTTCGCCGCGACCCTCACCCACTACGACCTCTACCTCCAGGGCGGCTTCACCACCTCCGGCTCGCCGCTGGGCCTTACCAACGCCTTCACGACGATCCCGTAACGCGAGCCTCGCCGTTCAAACACAAACGCCCCGGTCATCCCGGGGCGTTTTTCGTTATTCAGGTTGCACCGCTTCGAGCGTCACCATCGCCGGCGGCCGACGCTCACGGCGTCGACGTCGGTGGCTGCTGCTCCTCCC
Organism: Phycisphaerales bacterium; assembly: GCA_022072615.1. Taxonomy (GTDB): domain Bacteria; phylum Planctomycetota; class Phycisphaerae; order Phycisphaerales; family UBA1924; genus JAEUJB01. The sequence continues at coordinate 10,850 of JAJVHS010000025.1, read as the reverse complement.
CTTCGACGGGGTACTGCATCAGCCGCCACTCCTCCAGCCCGCCCGCGAACAGCCGCACGTCGTCGTACCCCACCTTCATCAGCCGCTTGGTCATCCCCTTCGCCACCGAACTCGCCGGGTTGTCCCCGTACACGATGATGTTCTTGTGCCCGGCCACCCGCGGGTCGATCCCCCGCTCCTCCATGTCCGGCCGCAGCTCCATCCGGATCGCTCCCGGCAGGTGCGCCCGGGCATACGCCGCCTCCGAACGCGGATCCACCAGCAGCAGCACCTTCGGGTCCTTCTCCGCCTTCTGCTGAAGCTCGCGCACCTCCGACACCGTCACCAGCTCGACGTCCTTGTCGGAGATGTCGCACCCCCCCGTCACAAGCCCCGTCAGCACAAGTCCCGCGCACGCACTAATGCCAGTTGCCTTCATGACGCCCAGAGTATCACGCTTTCTGGCCGGCTTCCGGGCCGACACCGATCCCCGGCCCCACCCCACTACGATCACCCCATGATCTCAGCCTTGCTCGCGGTATCCATGCTGATTGCCCCGCCGGCCTCTCCCGAGGGACCCCAGCAGCGAGCCCGTATCTCCCTGGTCTCGGAATACGCCTCCGTCGCCCCCGGCTCGACATTCACTCTCGGGGTCCGCTTCGACATCGACGACCAATGGCACATCTACTGGAACGGGGTCAACGACTCCGGGCAGCCCCCCAAGATCACCTGGACCCTCCCGCCCGGCTGGACCGCCTCCGAATTCCGCTGGCCCGCGCCCACCCGCCACGCCGTCGACATCGTCCTCGATCACATCTACGAGGACGGCGTCACGCTTCTCACCACCATCACCGTCCCCAAGGACTACACCGGCCCCGCCGACATCAAGGCCGACGGCACCTGGATGATCTGCAAGGACGTCTGCCTGATTCAACGCGGCTCGGCCGAGCTCTCGCTGACCTGCTGCGCCGCCCCCGTGGCTTCCCCCGATGGAGCGGCGATCATCAGGGATGCGCAGTCCCGCGTCCCAAAGCCCCTCGCCGATGATCCCGACGCCCGGAAGCTGATCCAGCCCATCACCGAGCCCGGCGGCAAAGCGGCCGACACCATCCGCAAAGGCTTCGTGGTGCCCGGTGCGACCCGCCTCGAGTTCTACCCCACCGACGCCTGCCCGGCGCTGGCCGATTTGCTCGCCGAGGGCTCCGTCAAGGCCGACCGCATCCTCCTGACGCTCGCCGAACCCGCTGAAACCGTGAAGAATCGCCCCTTGATCGGCGTCCTTGCCGTGTGGTTCGGGAACTTTCCTCAGCCAGCCTATTATCAAGTTGAGTGAGCGTCCATGGCCCGTGACGGATCGCCGGCAACCGGGCATCCTGACTCAAAGACCTGTTTTCAGCATCCCGCCCGCTTCCGCGGCCCTGGCGGCGGGAACCAGAACCGGGGGCTTCGGCCCGCGTCCTCCTCCCGGGCCGCCCGCATGAGATCCCAACGACCGACATCCGTGGGCGCCTGTGGAGCCGGCTTGCCGGCCTCCGCCGGATACGGCCGAGGCCGTGCTTGGCTTATTCGTTTCAACAGTGATTCGGACGCCGTGCCGGAGCGTGTCCGCCACGGCGTGCCGCGTTGATCAGTTCGCCCCCGGGCCGCACAGGGCCCCCGGGCAGTATTTCAGGAGCAACGACATGACGACCCGGACTCTTCTCTCGATGATCGCGGTGGGCGCGATGGCCATGGCCTTCGCCGGCGCCGGTGTTGCCCAGGCACAGCCGGCCGAAAAACAGGACCAGCCCAAGCAGAAAGACGAACACAAGGACCACAAGGACGACAAGAAGGACAAGAAGGACTCGAAGAAGGTCGCGTCGGCCGCGATCAACTCGATGGCCCCCGACTTTGAGCTCAAGGACACCGACGGCAAGGCCCACAAGCTCAGCGACCTCACCAAGCAGGGCAAGATCGTCGTCCTCCAGTGGTTCAACCCCGACTGCCCGGTCGTCAAGATGCACTACGACGCCAAGACCTTCCAGGACCTCGCCAAGAACTACAAGGACAAGAACGTCGTGATGCTCGCCATCAACTCAGGCGCCCCCGGCAAGCAGGGCACCGGTGTCGAGCGCAACGCCAAGGCGAAGAAGGACTGGAGCCTGGACTTCCCCGTGCTCCTCGACGAGAGCGGCGAGGTCGGCAAGAACTACGGCGCCCGCAACACCCCCGCGCTCTACGTCATCAACAAGGACGGCATCCTCGCGTACAAGGGCGCGATCGACGACGGCGGCCCCGAGGCGGTCGGCAAGACCAACTACGTCTCCAAGGCACTCGATGAGATCATCGCCGGCAAGAAGGTGACCACCACCGAGACCAAGGCCTACGGCTGCGGCGTCAAGTATTAATCAGGCCCATTGATCAGGCGCCCGGGCGACCGGGCCCCCTGACATCCCGTTGTTGTTCCAGCGCCCGGCCCCTCGGCCGGGCGTTTTTCTTGAACAGCTCCGTGCGATGTGCCGACCTCGGTGAACCCTGTCCGTATCAGCCCAGTGACCGCCAAAGCTCCCGCGCTCACTCACGCACACCCCGTGGCACACGGATCAGCGGCGGCGGCGCAACACCGCCCCGAGCATCCCGATCCCCACGACCGCGCAGACACCCGGACCGGGGACATTCTCATGGAACTCATCGATCATGAACTGGGTCGACAGCGACTGTGAGTAGGTATCCGTGTCGTTCAGCAGTTCGATCGGGATCACGTAGTCGATGGCAAAGGGCAGATCCGCCAACGGCAGGAACGCGGTCGTCACGCGCCCATCTTCGATCGTGAGCTGCCAGAGGCTCGACCAGTATCCGGTGGACTGGAACACACCTCCCTCCAGGGAGACGCTGAACGCTCCCAGGGGGTTGACCAGCCACGGGCTGGCCGCCTCGCCGCTGATCAGCACCTTGCTCTTCCATTCTCCTGATTGATTCGCGCCCGATGCGATGGTGAGGCCCGCTTCATCAATACCCCATCCGCTGGTGGCGTCGTCGAACGTGGCGACCGCGTCGAACCGGAACAGGGTTTCCGACCGCACCACACTGTGATTGTCCGACTCGTTGTGCAGCGTCAGAACGATCGGATCGTTCATGATCGCCCCTCCGTTGAGCGAGCCGCCGTGCAGCCCGAACCATTTCCAATCCGCAGAGCAGCCGACCCGTCCTTCCAGCAGTTGTCCATCCAGCTCGGATTTCACGAACGCTCCACCCGGCAGCGTCGCGAACGACCTGGCCGCGGCCCGACCCCTCGATTTGCCCAAGAAGCACTTGGAAGCTTCGGACTCGATGTCGATTCTGTTCCGGGCCGATGTTTCGTAGTGCCACGGCCAGACGTGATCGTTGACGACCTTTGGCACCGTCACCGCGACCCGCGAGGTCGCCTTTCCGCGTGCATCGGTAAGCACCTTGGCCTCCACCGGGCCCAGGGTCACCAGGGAGACAGAGTCTCCTATCAGCCACGTGCCGTGGTCCTCGCCAAACAACGGGCCGGCCGTGCCGTGGCCGCAGTTGGCGTCAGCGAACACATTCAAGTTCCAGGTGCCAACGTTATTCTTGGACGTTCCCCTGTACCTCCAGGTCGTAACCTTCAGTTTCTCGTCGCCGAACGCCGGTCCGCCAAGAAGCCCGCAGACCGCCAGAATCGCAAGCAGCGTCCGCCGGCGATTGGTCAGGCTGTCATTGTCCGCGAACATGTCAATACCCCTTTCCGTTGTTCGCAACGTCCCGGACCCGATCCCGCTCGCGGTGTCGATCTCGCGCACGTCGCCTTCCACCGCTTGCGACAGACGAGCACGAACCGCCGCGTGCGCCGTGTCCTCTGCCGTCCCGCAGCCGGATTCCGTCTCGGCACTCGCACACATCCGGCATGTTGTTTTCGAGAGAACATGGACGGCGCCCTCGTTCTGGCGGAAACCCGGCTCGGCAGCATCAACATCCCTATCTCTACTGGGGGTGATCAAGGCCGGGCAACGAGCAAAGTTCCCTGAACTTCCGGCGTACTTTCGAATGCCGGCCCATTCGCACAATCACGAACGATTCTCACATCACCCGGCATCCCATTCGCGACCAGACCACGCCCCTCGGCAGGCTTGTCGAGCTGGTGTCACACCTTCCTTGTGACATTTGTATGCTTATCAGACTGCAGGAGGACGCCATGAATAAGCCGAGGTACACCAGGTCGCTGCCGGAGAATATCTTTCAGGAGGCGTGTGAGGAGCTTGAGCGACATGGATTCGTCGCAGAACGAGCGCCGGGCAGATGTGAGTATGCACACCTGCTCGCCACCAGCAGAAAGAAGTCCACGCAGAAGCTCGTCATCTACGTACGCCACTCCACGCAACCTTTGGCAAGACTGCACGGCGGCTTCAACCTCCTGAAGAAGGGCGTTTGCGAGCCCGCCGCAATGCGCGACCAACAGCGCCATGGTGGCAAACCGGCCTGGCTGGTGATCTGGCGGCCGCATGACGAACAGGGCGTGTGTCGGAAGTTCTTGGGCTATCTCATCGCATTACCCGGCAAGGCTGGAGAGAAGTATCGCGTGCCCATCGACCGCTCGGGCCGTGTCGAGCACGCCCTCGACCAGCTGAGTTGAGTCGCAGCCGCGCTCCGGTCCCATGCCCGCGGCAGCGATGTCAACGTACACGTTCTCCCGGTCGTTCGCTCCCGCATGTATCGAGGATCGGGATGTTGAACAGTCGCCACGCTCCACCACGACCACGCTGATTGATCGCGCGGCCGCTGATCGAGCCCTCTAATACGCCCGCCCGCCAGCTCGCTTCCATTCCTCGAACAGCGCCGAGCACTCACGGCCGAGCAGGCCCGGGCTCACCCGCACCGGGCTCCCCCCCTCCCCGAGCAGCCGTTCGCACGGCATGTGCAGCTCGCTGAAGCCCGCCCGGTCCGCGTCCGCGATCGTCGCGCCGTACGCCACCGACGCCAGCCCCGACCAGTGGATCGCCGACGCGCACATCGGGCACGGCTCGCACGTCGTGTACATCCGGCACTCGCCGAGCTTGATGACCCCCAGCCGCCTCGCCGCCTCGCGGATGCACGTCACCTCCGCGTGCGCCGTCGGGTCCGTGGTCAACCACACCACATTGTGCGACGACGCGACCAGCTCATCGCCGCGCACGATCACCGCCCCAAAGGGCGACTGCCCGGCCGCGATCCCACGCCTCGCCGCCGCGATCGCCTCTTTCATCCAATGTTCATCGCTGTGCATGGGTTCTCAAGAAGACTTGAACGCAGAGGTCACCAGGGGCGCAGAGAGAAAAACACAAAGAAGAACGGAAGAGGGACTTTCAAGCGGCCGCCGCAAATACGTGTCTTGACCACCTTCTTCTTTCCTCTGAGACCTCCGCAACCTCCGCGTTCCGCTCTTCTTCTCCGTGATCGTTCCCTAGGAAACCTGCACCGGAAGCGTCGAGACCACGTTGTTCACGATCGCGTCGGTCGTGATCCCCTCCGCGTGCGCCTCGAAGTTCAGGATGATCCGGTGCCGCAGCGCGGGCAGCGCCGCCGCCTTGAGATCATCGATCGACACGGCTCCCCTGCCGTCCAGCAGCGCCCGGCACTTGCCCGCCAGCACGATCGCCTGCGCGGCCCGCGGCGACGCGCCGAGCCGCACGTACTGGTTCACCATCGGCGGCGCGAACGCCATCTCCCCCGCCTGGATCAGCGCCGACGGCTGCGTCGCCAGCACCAGCCGCACCGCGTAATCCTGGACGTGAGGCGCGACCTCCACCAGGCGCACCAGCCGCTGGTGCGCGATGATCCGCTCGGCCCCGATCACCGCCGACGCCTCGCCCGTCGCCGCGCCCGTGGTCCGGGCCAGAATCTCGCCAAGGTCCTTCCGAGCCGGCGACAGCACCAGCAGCTTGAACAGGAAGCGGTCGAGCTGCGCCTCGGGCAGCGGGTACGTGCCCTCCTGCTCCACCGGGTTCTGCGTCGCCATCACCAGAAACGGCGCCGGCAAGGGGTGCGTCCGCCCGCCGACCGTCACCGCTCGCTCCTGCATCGCCTCCAGCAGCGCCGACTGCGTCTTGGGCGTGGCGCGGTTGATCTCGTCGGCCAGGAGGATCTGCGCGAACACCGGCCCGGGCTGGAACTGGAACCGCCGCTCGCGGCGGCCGTCCGAACCCTCCGACTCCACCACCACCGTCGTCCCCGTCACGTCCGCGGGCATCAGGTCCGGCGTGAACTGCACGCGCCCGAACGACAGGTCCAGCGCCCGCGCGAGCGTCCTCACCAGCAGCGTCTTGCCGATCCCCGGAACGCCCTCGAGCAGCACGTGCCCGCCGATGAACAGGCAGACGAGCACGTTCTCGACGACCTCGCCCTGGCCGACGATCACCCGGCCGATCTGCTCGCGCACCGCCGCGAAGTCGGACCTGAACTGCTCGGCCGCCGCCCGGACCTGCTCGGCCGTCGCCGGCCCGGCGGAAGTTGATTCCTGCGTTGACATCGGCCCGATGGTAGCGTCCCGCGGTTTTCGGGCCTTCCTCTTGCCGGCGTCCGCGGGGACGCCCATCCCGCGCTGGGCTCATCCCCCGCGGCCCCGAACAACCGTTCCTGCCGCACCTTCTCTGACACCCGCGCGGCCTGGGACCACCGCTCACCGCACGCCGCCTGCGCGGACCGGGTACCGGCCCGCGAACGTCCGAGTTCGCCGGCACGCACATCAGGATCCTCCCGCGAATCCGATGTCTTTGCATGTGAATACTCACCGCGACCCCTTCGAACGCCCGCGGCCCGACCGCGCCCGGCGAGCTCTACGCTCGGCGTCGTCCGTCTTCCAGCAGTGCGGTCTGGAACAGCTCGAGGCCCGCCGCCTCCTCTTCGCCTGGTCCGCCGACGAGGTCTACCTGCTCGAACTGGTCAACCGCGCCCGAGCCAACCCCGCCGCCGAGAGCGCCCGACTGGGCATCGACCTCACCGAAGGACTCACCCCGGGCCAGCTTGCCCGCCTCGGCCCGCAGGAGCCGCTCGCCCTCAACGAAGCGCTCACCGTCGCCGCTCGGCTGCACAGCCAGGACATGGCCGACCGCGGCTTCTTTGACCACATCAACCTCGACGGCCTCAACCCCACCGACCGAGCCATCGCGCAGGGGTACTCCTATTCGGCGGGCGAGAACATCGCCGCCGGATACTTCACCATCGACTCCCTCCACGCCGCGTGGCTCGAGTCGCTGGAGCACCGGCTCAACATCCTCAGCCTCCACGATGACTTCGACGACGGCTTCAAGTACACCGAGTTCGGCGCGGGCGCCGGCATCCCCACCGTCGAAGGCGACCCCTACGGCATCTACCACACCCAGATGTTCGGCTACCAGGGCCTCAGCACCGACCTGTTCGTGCTGGGCGTCGTGTACGACGATGCCGACAGCGACAGCTTCTACACCCCCGGCGAAGGCCTCAGCGACATCCGCGTCGACGTGCTCGATTCGGGCAACGCCGTCGTGGGAACGTACTTCACCGACGCCGCGGGCAACTACCAGATCGTGGTCCTCCCCGGCACCTACACCCTGCTGTTCACCGACTTCGAGACCGGCGAGATCAAGTCGGTCGCGCTGACCGTCGCCTCGCAGAACGTCAAGGTCGACGCCAGGAGCTCCGAGTTCGCCCCGCCCCCCGAAGACCCCGGTGGCGGCGACGGTACCGGTGGTGACGGCACCGGCGGCGATGGTTCCGGTGGCGGCGGCACGGGCGGCGATGGTTCCGGTGGCGGCGGTACGGGCGGTGACGGCACCGGCGGCGATGGTTCCGGTGGCGGCGGCACGGGCGGTGACGGCTCCGGCGGCGATGGTTCCGGTGGTGGCGGTACGGGCGGTGACGGCTCCGGCGGCGATGGTTCCGGTGGCGGCGGTACGGGCGGTGACGGGACCGGCGGCGATGGCACCGGCGGAGACGGGTCGGGCGGTGATGGTTCCGGTGGCGATGGCACCGGTGGAGACGGGTCGGGCGGTGATGGTTCCGGTGGCGGCGGTTCGGGCGGAGACGGCTCCGGCGGTGGCGACAGCGACGGCAGCGGCTCCAACGACAACGACTCCGACGGCGACGGCTCGAACAACGACGACGGCACGCCTCACACCGACGAGGCCAAGTCGGGCTCGGTCATCAACGCGTCGTCCAACACCGGCGACCTGCTGACCGTGACCGCCATCAACGAGAAGGGTCTCCCGATCGTCATCGAGAGCCTCGCCGACGGCACCTGGCGGTACGTGAACCTCAGCTCGGCCATGCCCGGCGCGGCCGCCATCGGCAACATCGTCACGTGGACCGACGCCCGCGACGGCCTCACGTACGCGGCGGTGGCGTCGACCAAGGGCGAGTATGTCTTCAAGCGCAGCGCGACCGGCACCTGGACCGGCCTGAACCTCAGCAGCCGCATCGCAGGGTCCGCTCCCATCAAGAAGGGCCTCACGCAGTTCACCTCGGCCGACGGCACCGTGTACCTCGCCGGTCTCACGTCGGGCGGGTCGCTCGTCTACCTCGCGCAGAAGACCCTCGGCAAGTGGACCTACCGCAACGTCACGCTCAAGGACCTCAAGCCCAACGGCCAGGCGACCCCGAAGTTCACCGGCGAACTCGTCAGCTTCGTCACCGCCTGGGATGCGCTCAACATCGCGGGACTCGACGCCGACGGCAATATCCGGGCGGTCTGGCTCGCCCCCGGCATGACCAACTGGCGCGAGGATAACCTCAGCGCCCTCACCGGCGCTCCCCCTCTGTCGGGCGGCCTCACCCCCTTCCTCACCTCCTGGGGCGCGATCAACCTCGCCGGCGTCGACCAGACCGGAGACCTGCTCGCCACCTGGTGGGTGCCCGGCGGCGAGTGGCAGACCAGCAACCTCACCGCGATGTTCAGCGGCCCCAAGCTCCTGGGCCAGACCATCAGCAGCTTCGTCACCCCGTGGGGCGCCATGAACATCGCCGGCGTCGACACCAACGGGAAACTCAGCGTCTACTGGTGGGCCCCGACCATGACCGACTGGGCCATCGCCACGCTCTCCGATGAGATCGAGGGCGCCATCCCGCCCGCCGGACCCATCCGCGGCACCACCTCCGACGCCGCCACCATCAACCTCGTCGGCGCCTCCGAGCACGGCGTCATCCTCCGCTACCACTGGAAGCCGGGCGACATCTGGCGCATGGACAACCTGACCGCCGCCGTGTAATCCGTCCACCTGCGGACACTCCGCCCGCCGGCAATGCCCGTGATCGCCATTGCGTCCACGGGCTTGTCTGTTAGCATGACGGACATCGCTCGTCCGTGACGGCCGAGCTTGTTTTCATCCCCAAAGCGAGCCCGCATGTTCACCACGCGTTCGACCGCCCTTCTCGGACTTTCGCTCCTGGCCGCGGCCGCCGTACTCGGCGCATCCTGCCGGACTCCCCCGGCCGCGCCGGCCAACCGGACGCCCCCGGCGCAGGAGACCCTCCCCAAGGCCTCCCACCCCGACAAGGCCTTCCAGTGGCGACGCCTCGCGTGGCTCGACGAGAACGGCAGGATCGCCCCGGGGTCGTACGCACGGGCACTGATGCAGCGCGACATGATGGTCCGCGAGCAGGCACTCGATCGGGCCGGGGGCACCCGCAACGCCGGCATCACGCGCTACAGCTGGCGCGAGCGCGGCCCGCAGAACATCGGCGGCCGCACCAGGTCGCTGGTCATCCACCCCACGCAGACCAATCGCATGTGGGCGGGCGCCGTCTCCGGCGGCATCTGGTACAGCGCCGACGGTGGGTACAACTGGGCCCCCGTCAACGACTCCATGCAGAACCTGGCCATCGGCGCCATGGCGATCGCGCCCTCCAATCCGAGCATCATGTACGCCGGAACGGGCGAGGGCGTCTTCAACGGCGACGCCATCGGCGGCATCGGCATGTACAAGTCCATCGACGGCGGCACGACCTGGACGTTCCTCTCTTCCACCACCGGGTGGGACAACGTCGTCTCGATCGCCGTCCACCCGACCAACCCCAACATCGTCCTGGTCGGCAAACGCTACGGCGGCATCTATCGAACCATCAACGGCGGATCGTCGTGGATCAACCCCTACTGGGCCCAGGGCGGCTACGACGTCAACTTCAACCCCTCCAACCCCACCCAGTGCATCGCCACCGTCATCGATTACAACTTCTCGACCGGCGAGTGGTTCCACCGCGCCCTGTGGTCGTCCACCACCGGCGGCACCTGGAACACCGCCACGGGCCTCGACTACCGCAACGACTTCGGCTGGCGGATCAGCGTCGAGTACGCCCGCTCCAACCCGTCGATCGTCTACGGGTCGTGCGGCGACGGAAAGATCTATAAGTCGACCGACGGCGGCCATAACTACACGGCCGTGACGACCTCGGGATCGACACAGAATTCCTGGTACTGCGGCCTCCTGTGGGTCGACCCGACCAACCCCAACGTGCTCGTCACCGGCGGCGGCGCCGTGGTGAGGTCGACCGACGGCGGCGCCACGATCACCCAGATCAGCGGCGGGTACATCGACACCATCGACCCACACCCGGACATCCAGTACGCCGTGGCGGACCCGGGCTTCAACGGCACAACCAACCGCCGCGTCTACATCACCACCGACGGCGCGACCTACCGCACCGACGACATCTACGCCGCGGCCCCGGGCGACGGCTGGGCCCGGCTCGACAAGACCTACCGGACCACGCAGTTCTACGGCGCGGCGGGCAACGGCACGACCGGACGCATTTACGGCGGAACGCAGGACAACGGCAGCCTGCTGCTCGACCCCGGGTCGGACCTCGCGACCGTTCCCTTCGGCGGCGACGGCGGGTTCTGCGCCGTTGATCCCGGCAACCACAACTACCTCTACGGCGAG
>JAJVHS010000027.1 GCA_022072615.1 Phycisphaerales bacterium | reverse complement strand
ACGATCTCCTGATCGCCCGCCTCGCTCACCGGCTGCCCGAACAGCCCACGCTCACGTCGCTTCTTGCCCATGCAGTACTGTTCGTACCGTCAACAGCAGCGGTTGCGCCAGGTTCTGGACAAAGCAGACTTGAACCTCAACTACCCGCACAGCTTTAGGTGTGATTATCTCTGGATCGACTTCGACAAGATCAGACCCAAGATCACCGAACTCAACGGCATCTGGATCGGCCAGATCAACCAGCCAAACATCGAGACGCTTGCGATGTTTGGACCTGAAGTTGATCGCAGCGATTTGTATACAGCGCTGAAATCCATTGGGCACGCGGCGTCAATGCTGATACGACAGCAAGTTGGCGGTTCTCCGGTGTTGGCGATTGTCTCGGCGAAGGGGTCGATCACATTTCCGCAGCCCGCCGCAGAAGAGGAGCAGATCGACCGGGCACTCCAGTTGTACGCCGGACTATTGGCGGATGGACTTGTTGAGCGAGATTCCAAGAAGACCGCGCAAGAGAGAAGGGAAAACGAGCGCGAAGCTACGAAGGCTGCTCGGCGTCGCTGACTTTTCCTTTACAGGATGGTATTGCCCGATTCCCAGTGCCTTCGTCCGCTACTTCTTCCCAAACGTAAAACTCTTGCCCCGGTACTCCACCACCACCGTATCGCCCGCGCCCAGCTCGCCCGCGAGGATGCGCGACGCGAGCGGGTTCTCGATCCGCTGCTGGATCGTCCGCTTCAGCGGACGGGCGCCGAACGCCGGGTCCCAGCCCTCGTCCGCCAGGTGCTGGCGAGCCTCGGCCGTCAGCTCCAGGTCCATCTCGCGCTCCTTGAGCCGCGAACGCAGACGCGCGAGCTGGATCTCCACGATCTTGCCCAGCGCCTCGCGCTGGAGCGTGTGGAACACCACCACCTCGTCGATGCGGTTGAGCAGCTCGGGTCGGAAGAACCCGCCCGTGGCGTTGATCAGCGCATCGGTCACCTTGCCGGGCACGCCCGCCGCGTCGGCCACGGCCGCCATCGGCCCGCGGCGGAGGATCTCGCGCACCGCCGCCTCGATCTCCCAGTCCTCGGCGCCGCGCGAGGTCATCTCCTGGATCTGCTGGCTGCCGATGTTGCTCGTCATCACCACGATCGTGTTCTTGAAATCGACCGTGCGCCCCTGGCCGTCGGTCAGCCGGCCGTCGTCGAGCACCTGCAGGAGCACGTTGAACACCTCGGGGTGGGCCTTCTCGACCTCGTCGAGCAGCACCGCGCTGTAGGGCCGGCGGCGCACGGCCTCGGTCAGCACGCCGCCCTCGTCGTACCCCACGTAGCCGGGCGGGGCGCCGATCATCCGCGCCACGGAGTGCTTCTCGCCGAACTCGCTCATGTCGATGCGGATCATCGCCTCCTCGGTGTCGAAGAGGAACTCCGCCAGCGCCTTGCACGTCTCGGTCTTGCCCACGCCCGTCGGGCCCAGGAACAGGAACGAGCCGATCGGCCGGTTCGGATCCTGCAGCCCGGCGCGGGCGCGGCGCACCGCGTTGGCGACGGCGGTGAGGGCGTGCTCCTGGCCGATCACGCGCTCGCCGAGCTTGGCTTCCATCCGCTGGAGCTTCTCTCGCTCGCCCTCGACGAGGCGCGAGACGGGGATGCCCGTCCACCGCGCCACGATCTGTGCAATCTGCTCGTCGTCGACCTCTTCCTTCACGAGCGCGTCGCCCCTGGCCTGCTTGGCCGCGAGCGACTTCTCGGCCTCGGCGAGGCTGGCCTCCAGCTCGCGGATCTCGCCGTAACGGATCCGGGCCGCGGTCTCGAGATCGCCGCGGCGCTGGGCCTGCTCGAGCTCGACCTGCTTGGCCTCGATCTTCTCCTTGATGCCGCGGACGGTGTCGAGCTCCTTCTTCTCGGCCTCCCAGCGCGCGGTGAGGGCCCGGTTCTGCTCCTGGAGTTCGGAGAGCTCGCGTTCGATGCGGTCGAGCTCGCGCTTTGTGCCCTCGCCCGCGGCCTTGTCCTTGATCTCGATCTTGAGGGCCTCGCGCTCGAGTTCGAGCTGCATGATGCGTCGCCGCAGCTCGTCGAGCTCGGTGGGCATGCTGTCGTTCTCGATGCGCAGCCGGCTGGCGGCCTCGTCGACCAGGTCGATGGCCTTGTCTGGGAGGAAGCGGTCGGCGATGTAGCGGTGCGAGAGCTGCGCGGCGGCCAGGATCGCCGAGTCGAGGATCTTGACGCCGTGGTGCGCCTCGTAGCGCGGCTTGAGCCCGCGCAGGATGGCGACCGTCTGCTCGACCGAGGGCTGATCGACGTACACCGGCTGGAAGCGCCGCTCGAACGCCGCGTCCTTCTCCACGTGCTTGCGGTACTCGTCCAGGGTGGTGGCGCCGATGCACCGCAGCTCGCCGCGCGCAAGCGCCGGCTTGAGCAGGTTGCCCGCGCTCACGGCGCCCTCGGCAGCGCCCGCCCCGATGATCGTGTGAAGCTCGTCAATGAAGAGAATCACCTTGCCACTGGAGGCCTGCACCTCGCGCAGGACCGCCTTGAGCCGCTCCTCGAACTCCCCGCGGTACTTGGCGCCCGCCAGGAGCTGGCCGACATCCAGCGCGATGATCCGCTGGTCCCGCATCCCTTCCGGGCAGTCGCCGTTGACGATCCGCAGCGCGAGTCCCTCGGCGATCGCCGTCTTGCCCACGCCCGGCTCGCCGATCAGCACCGGGTTGTTCTTGGTCCGCCGGCTGAGCACCTGCATGCAGCGGCGGATCTCCTCGTCGCGGCCGATGACGGGGTCGAGCTTGCCCTGCTGCGCCCGGGCGGTCAGATCGATGCCGTACTTCTTGAGCGCCTCGAAGTTGCTCTCGGCGCCGGCGTCGGTGACGTTCTTCACCCCCGACGCGGCCCGGATCTCCTTGATCGCGGCCTCCAGGCGCTTGCGGTCCAATGCGTGGACCGAGAGCACCTCCCTGGCCGGCCCGGCGACGTCGGCGAGCGCGACCAGCAGGTGCTCGCTCGAGACGAAGGAGTCCTCCATCGCCCGCGAGATCTGCTCGGCCTTGGTGAGGATCTCGATCACGGCGCGTCCGGTGGCGCCCGCGCCTGAGTTGGTCTTGGGAAGGCGGTTGAGCTCGCCCTCGGTCATCGAGACCACCTTGCCCGGGTCGGTGCCGACCTTCTGAATGATCGTCCACGCCGGGCTCGAGCGGTCGGGCAGGAGCGCCGCGAGCAGGTGCAGCCCCCCCACTTCGGGGTTCTGACGCTCGGTCGCGTCCCGCTGGGCCTCGCCCAGTGCTTCCTGTGCCGCGGTGGTGAACCTGTCGAGCCGCATGGTCGGATCCTCATTCCGGGCACTTCCGCCCGTCAAAGGCTCTCCATGCAATCAGCGGGCCGATCGGTCGGTGCCCGTGGCCCGTGCACAAGCCACCCGGGGACGATCCGCGCCCCCTCCCGGCGGGTCGGCCTGTCGATTCGACAGCCAAGAATCCGTCACCGGAACTCCGAACGTCACCCGTACCACTCTACCCGGGTTGACGCGACCCCTTTGCCGCGTTATAACCCGGTGTACTTTCAGGGAGCTACGGGTATGTCGAACAACCGGATGCCGGTTCGCGCTCTTCTCGTCGTCGGCTTCTCCGCCGTCGCGGTCGCCGCGCTGGGTGGGTGCAAGTCCCAGGACTACAGCTACGAGGCCGCGGAGGAGATCCGCGGCAACGCGACCCCCGAGCTCGACACGCTCTATCAGCGCCGCGTCGACATGGACAACGCCGTCGCGCTGACCATGGACGAGAACGGCCGCATGTTCAACCAGGACATGGGCCGCTTCTGGCTGCTCGACCGCCCGTCTCGCCTCAGCCCGGACCAGTTCCGCCGCTGAGACGGCATCTCTGCCCGGATCATCAACCCGCGCCACCGCGCGGGTTTTTTGTTTCTTGGGCGGACCACCCCGCGGCGCAATGACATACCCCGCCGCTTGTGGAAGCGGCATTGGAGGACGGCATCGTCCTCGCGGCCGGTGGAACTCTGTTCAGCGCGGGGATTACGCGAGCGTGTACTGCCCGCGCTCGACCTTCTTGAACTGCTTGGAGTTCTTGATCAGGGCCTGGTTGACGATCGTCCGGAAGTTGGCGGCGCTCGTGCGATAGCCCGCCGCCTGGACGGCCTCCGCGGCTTCCGTCACCGACATGGTCTTGCCCTTGAGCACCTTGGCCAGCGCCTCGACGAGGTTCATCGAGTTGCGAGGACGGGTCCCGCCCGATCCGGGGACGGCGATGCCCTGCTTGGCGATCTGGGCGTCGACCTGGGCGAGTTTCTGGACCAGTTTCTCCCGCCGGCGGATGAGCCCCCCCGCCGCTCGCTCGCGACGGCGGATCTCCGCGTGCAGGTCGCGGATCGATAGATTCCGAAGCCCCCCACCCGAACCAGCTCTGCGTCCCATGGAATTCCTTTCAAGGCCCGGAGCATCAACGAACGCGGTGTGAAATACCAACATGGAGTCTAATCCCCGCCGGCGCGGGTGGCAAGCTAACTCCTAACAACGCCTGCCGCAAACATAATTGACCGTTTTGAGTTGACATTCGGCCGGGATGAGGATTATTTCATCGCGCCCGGCCCGTCTGATTCGGCACAAGTTGACGTTCGCCCTGCGCCGAACTCAAAAAAGCAAAGAGCCGCAGGCAACACACCCGCGGCTCTCTGGTGGGGATAGCTTGGTTGAAACAGGCCGATCAGCGCTCGTCGCCGTTCTTGTCGCGCGGGCGGCGCTCCAGCCGCTTCTCGAGTTCGGCCAGGCGCTTCTCCATGCGCTCCAGCGTTTCCGTCAGCCGGTCGAGCTGATCCGACTGGCCGCCGCCGGGCATGGGCGTGATGTAGACCTGCGGACGCTGCGCCCGGCGCCGCTCGACCGCGCCCTGATCGCCCTCGGCGCTGCGGGGCCGCATCATCTCGAGCCTGCGGGCCGCAGACCCCGACGCTTCCTCCAGCGAGCGCAGCGCCTTGGACAGCGCCTCGATCGCGTGCTCCTTCATGTTGTCCGCGTTCAGCTCGCCGGATTCCTTCAGCTCGGCCAGCGACTGCTCGATGGCGCGCTTCGCCTCGTCCAGCTTCGGCCGGGCCTCCGCCCAGCCCTGCGCGAACAGGCCTTCAAGGCCCTGCATGCCCTCGACGTTGAAGGGCAGGTTCATCTCGCCGGGCACCTGGAAGGTCATCTGGCCCCCGGCGCCGAGCTTCTCGGGGTCGTACGCCTCCAGCTTGACCTTGATGTCCTCCTGCTTGCCCTTGGAGATCACCGACAGCTTGATCGTGTCGCCGGGCTTCTTGGTCCGCAGGATCTCGCGCAGGCGATCCTGCGAGACGGGCTTGTCGCCGTCGATCGCGACGATGATGTCGTGGACCTTCAGGCCGGCCTTCTCCGCCGGCAGCCCCTCGAGCACCGAATCGACCCGGATCACCTCCGAAGGCTCCACATCCAGGTGCTCGACCACGTCCTCGTCGGGCTCCGACATCGTGATGCCGAGCATGACCGGCGGAGGATTGAAGTTCTCGCCGGCGAACACGCCGCCGCCCGGCACCTGCGGGCCGGGCTGCCACGTCCACGGGCCGCGAGCCGAAGGCGCCGACGGAACCGCGGGCACCTCGAACGTGTGCCACGTTCCGCCGTCCTCTTTCAGCACTTCGATCTTCCCGCTCTCGGTCTTGCGAGCACGGGAGTTGGGAACCTTCTTGCCATCGATCTCGACCTTCGCGATCTCGCCGTTCTCGAGGCGCACGGAGAACGTGCGACCGTCCTCGGAGAACACATAAGTCGTGACCGAGTTGGCGTTGCCGGGCGGGTCGGTCTGACCGCCCAGGCGCCGGTCGTAGTTATACCTCGCTTCCGGCTGCGTGCTCCCGGACCCGGATTCGCCGCCGCCCGCCGCCGACTGCGCCGCCGCCACCCCGGCAAGCGCCGCGATCAGGGCGCTGCCGATCACCGCAACGCCGGCCCGGCGCTGAGAAACCTTGCTGAGAACATCCATCGTGAACTCCTTGCAATCTCGCGGTCCAGACCCGTATCACAGGGCCCCACCCGAACCGTCCGGGCCGCCGGGCGGCCCGCATAAGTTGCTCTCGCAGTCCCTCATTCCGATGCGGGCACGGTCGATTTCCGTCCCGATTCGACGCGACTCTCGCTCACATCGGCGGCTTGGAGATCGTGCGCTCCGGCAGCCTGGAACGGACCAGCCCCGTCGTTCCGAACTCGTCGGTCGTGAGCCGGTACACGTCCGGCAGCCTCGTGCGCTCCAGGATCACCCGCGCGTACACGACGTCGAAGGCCGTGCCGTTCTCCAGCTTCACCGGGCGGACCTCGATCACCGGCTTGGTGTCGATCTGCCCGACGACCAGCCCTTCCCGGCGGCCGTTCTCGATGTACGACTGCAGATGCTCCTCGGGAGCGAGGGAAACAGGCATCATGCCCGCGGTCTCCAGTCGCGGCCCGGGAGACTCGAACTGACGATCCGCCGTCCGTGGTCCGACCATCCAGGCGATCGCGACCATCGCGGCCGCGGCCCACCCGCTCCACTTCCACGTCGAACCGGGGAACCGGATCACCGCCGGGCGAGGATCGGGCGTCTCGACCGCGTCCGCGCACTCGATCTCGCGGCCCACCAGGCCGCAGAGCACGGCGTGCTGCCGCTGAGCCACGGCCAGCTCGCGCCACACCGAGGGATCCGCGTCACCGACCGCTTCCAGCCCGCGCCAGTCGGCGTCGGTTGCCAGGCCGTCGACCACCCGGCTGATCAAGATGTCGCGTTCCACGCTGGTCATCGCACTTCCTTCACCACGGCCCGCTGCTTTCATGGATGCGCCGGCGCCCGTTCTCCGTCTGGCCACGGCGCTTCTGGGCACTGTTACAGGACGATCGCCGACAGTTTCTTGGAGCCCGATCTCAGGTCCGCTGGCCCCATCTCCGCCGGCTTTTTGCCCGCGGCAAGCTCCCGCAGCATGCGCCGGCCCCTGGCAATCCGCGTTTCCACCGTCGTTTCGGGCAGGCCGATCAGCTCGCCGATCTGCCGGTAGCTCATGTCGTGGAGGCACTTGAGCAGCAGCGGCTCGCGATAGCCCTCCGGCAGTTCCAGGGCCAGGTCCATCAGCCACCGGGCCTCCTCGGAGTGCTCGACGCCTGCCGCCCGGGCATCCCGGGCCATCGGCTGGTGGAGCGCCGAACCGTCGGTCCCCGTCAGTTGAAGGCTTGTCGCGCGGCCCGGCTCGCGGCGGTTGCCCTCCCGGGCCGCCGCCCGGGCGGCGTTGATCGCCACCGTGCGCAGCCAGGGCTTGATCGCGGAGGAATCGCGCAGCTCGCCGACCTTGCGCACGAACGTCAGGGCCACGTCCTGGAGAAGATCCTCGACATCGGCCCACCGCGGCTTGTGCGCAAGCAGGATCGCCGCCACCCACCGGCGGTGCTGCGACCACAGCTCGCGCTGGGCGTCCTGCTCGCCGCGCATGGCGGCGATCACGGACGCCTCTTCCGGCGAAGGGGAAACTCCCGCGTGCGCTGGGTCAATGTTCAATGGCGTTCCCCAGGGTGGTCTTCCAACAGGATGCGCGGCGCTCGTCCGGCCGTCACCCTCCCAACGTTTCCTTCGGTTTCCGGCCCGGCCGTGTTCGACCCCCACCGCAGCCCCCTACCTTACAGACACCGGTCTTGGGGCCGGCGGAGCCGGAGAACAGACGAGCGAATTCCCCGCCCCGGCGATGAAGCGCCTTCGGGCCGAATATGAATCGTCCCGTGTCAAGCAGATCCTCCAACGCCGACGAGCACGTAATGAGCTTCGGGGACCACCTCGAGGAGCTCCGCCGCTGCCTGATGTACGCCGTCATCGGCATCGTCCCCCTGTTCGTGCTCGCCCTGGTCTACAGCCGCGAGCTCATCCTGCTCGTCACCTACCCCGTCAGGGCCGCGCTCAAGAAGTCGCACCTTCCCGAGAGCCTTCAGTCCACCGGCGTCTTCGAGACCTTCAACGCGTCGATCCAGATCGCGATCGTCATCACGATCGTGCTCGGCAGCCCGTGGATCCTGTGGCAGGTGTGGCGCTTCATCGCTCCGGGGCTCCATGACTACGAGAAGCGGTTTGTGCACGTGCTCCTGCCGCTGAGTGCCGGGCTCACGGTCACGAGCGTGCTCTTCTTCTACAGCATCGTCCTGCCGATCGTGCTCACCTTCATGATCAACTGGGGCGTGATGAAGGATCTCACGCAGGAGAAGCGCGCCCCGCTTCCGCCGGGCGTGACGCTTCCCGTGTTCCCGATGCTCGAGGCGGATCCGGATGCTCCGCCGGTGGGATCGGCGTGGATCAACCGCGAGCAGCAGCGGCTGCACATCGCGCTGCCCGACGGCGTGTACGGCGTCGACATCGGTCCTCAGGCGACGATCGCGCCGGATTACCGCGTGCGCGAGTATCTGTCGATGCTCATCACCATGGCGCTGAGCTTCGCGCTCGCGTTCCAGACTCCGGTGGTCGTGCTCATGCTCGGGTGGGTTGGGTTGATCGACACCGAGTTTCTTTCGAAGTATCGCCGCCACGCCGTGCTGGTCTCCCTTGTCGCCGGCGCGCTGCTCACGCCGGGCGATCCGGTCGTCTTCGTCATGGTCACCGTGCCGATCTACCTGCTGTACGAGCTCGGCGGCCTGCTGCTGTGGCTGCTGCCGGCCAGCCGCGTGGGCAAGCGCCGAGACGCCGATGACGACGCCGCCGAGGACCCGCCCGGGCGCGATGCCGCGACCAGAGTTCCGCCGCCGCTCCCGCCCGGCGACAACGGAGCGCCGGTGCTGCCGGGTGCGGGATACCGCGGGCCTCAAGCACCGTCCGATGATCCCACTTCCCGCCCGGACGCCCAGGCGGGTTCGACGGAGGAGCGGTGAAGCATCGAATCTCGGCCGGCCTCCACTGGCTCCTGCTCGCCCGTCGCGGCCGAGCCGCGAGATGCGCGCGCGCCGCGGCGGGACAACCCACGGACCTTGACGACCGGATGATGAACCGAGCCATCGCCCTGGCGGAGCAGGCCGCCGCGCGCGGAGAAGTTCCGATCGGAGCGGTCGTGTACGGGTCGCCGGGAACGGCGGACGAGGGGCGGATCTACGCCGAGGCGTTCAACCGGCGCGAGGAGCTGCGCGACCCTTCGCAGCACGCGGAGTTCACGGCGATCGTCGGTGCCGCTCGGCAGCTCGGCGACTGGCGGCTGAACCACTGTTCGCTGGCGGTAACGCTCGAGCCGTGCCCGATGTGCGCCGGCCTCATCATCAATTCTCGGGTCGGACGGGTGATCTACGGAGCAGACGACCCCAAGGCCGGCGCGGTGCGATCCCTCTACGCGCTCCTTGGAGACCGGCGTCTGAATCATCGGCCGGTCGTCATCCCCCACGTGCGCGAAGAGCCATGCTCGCGCCTGCTGTCGTCGTTCTTTGCTCGCCTGCGCGAGCGTCGCCGGGAGCGATCAGGAAATGCCTGAACTTCCGGAAGTCGAGATCGTGCGTCGCGGGGTCGACGAGCACGTGGTCGGAACGAACGTGACGTCGGTGCAGGTGCGGCGCCGCGACGTGATTCTCGGAGTCGATTCGCGCTCCCCACGCGAGGTGCAGCGCGCGCTGCTGAGGTCCGACGTGGTCGAGCGCACCGACCGGAGGGGCAAGTACCTCGCGCTCATCGGCCGCAGCGGCCGAGCGGTCATCGTTCACCTGGGAATGACCGGATCGCTCCGCGTGCTCACGCAGCCACCCGATCCCGACGAACGGCACGTGCACGTTGTGTGGAAGCTGTCGCGCGAGGGGGAAACAAAGTACCTCGCGTTCCGCGATCCGCGCCGGTTTGGGTTCATCCGCGCGTGCGCCTCGGTCGACGAGCTCGAACACTTGCTCGAGCACCTGGGGCCCGATGCGTTGAGTATTTCAGCGGCGCAGCTGCGGGCCGCGTTCCATGGCCGCAAGGCGCCGGTCAAGGCGGCGCTGCTGAACCAGCGCCTGCTCGCCGGCGTCGGGAATATCTACGCCGATGAAGCGCTGTATCGCGCGCGGATTCACCCCGCGCTCCCGTGCGGGCAGCTCCGGGCGGAGGAGCTCTCGCGGCTGGCGGCGGCCATCCGGCAGGTGCTGCGGATGTCGCTCGATGGCGGCGGGTCTTCGATCAGGGACTACCGAAACTCATCGGGACGTCCCGGTCGGTTTCAGCAGCGGCATCGGGTGTATGGACGGGGCGGGAAGTCCTGTCCAGGGTGCCGCGGGGTGCTGGAGGTGGCGCGGCTTGCCCAGCGGACCACCACCTTCTGCCCACAGTGCCAGCCGATCAGGGGCTCAATGCATCTAATGAAGTAAGAAAGAGATCTCTCCGTCATCACAGGAAGAAGCAGCGTCAACTTGTGGACCGAGCGAGCAACGGCATCATAAAACGCTGCGATATAAGTACTTACGGATCATCAAGCGGTGTGGACAGCCTGTTGACTTCGCGGATGGTTCCAGATGTCGGCGCTCGGTTCCGGTAGACGAGCCCCGCCGAGCCGGAGCCCAGGGGTTGCGGTCGACCGCCTGTTGGAACTCGCCGACATGGGGCGACATGGTCTGGCCCTGTCTAGCGCCCGGTTCTCCACCGTATCCGCGAGACCCCGAGGGCCAGGAGCTCGGGGGCAAGCCCACCTGACCGTCGCACCGATCGCTCGACGGAGAACCGGGTCGTCGGGTGCGACGCGGCCAAGGTCAGGACCGATCCCTTCACTTCGATCACCGTGATCTGCCGGGCCAGCTGCTCCCCGACAAGCGAGTGCAGGACATGAGCGACGTTGCCAGCTCTCGATGACCGGGTGCGGGCCGTCGAAGCGATTGCATCGATCAACTCCCCCACTGCTGCCGCCCGGGGGAATGAACGTCGAAAGCCGCGCAGTCGATCGATCGCAGCGGCCGCACGCAGGGATGGCGATGGCTCGGGAGTGGACACGGGCGCACGCGCGGATTGATCGATTTCCGCCTACATTGGCCCGCATGACGGCGACACGCATCACCATCGAAGGAATCGAGAAGTCCTTCTCGCGAGCGGGCAAACGCACGGTAGCCGTGGACCGCGTGGATCTTGCGGTGGAGCCGGGCGAGATTTTCTTTCTGCTCGGCCCGTCAGGGTGCGGAAAAACAACGCTGCTCCGGATGATCGCGGGGTTCATCGAACCAAACAAGGGCCGAATTCTGTTCGATTCGACAGATGTGACGTGGGCGCCTCCGAATCAGCGGCAGGTGGGAATGGTGTTCCAGTCATACGCACTGTGGCCGCACTTGAGCGTGTTTGAGAATGTCGCCTTCGGACTGCGAGTGCGGGGAGTTTCGAAGTCGGAGATCAATGCCCGGGTTGCGCGTGCGCTGGCCTTGGTACAGATGGCCGAGTATCGAGACCGTCGGCCGAATGAGCTGTCAGGGGGCCAGCAGCAACGGATCGCGTTGGCCCGGGCCCTGGTAGTCGAGCCGCGGGTGCTGCTCCTCGACGAACCGCTCTCGAACCTGGATGCGAAGCTTCGGCACGAGCTTCGGGAGGAGATCCGCCGGGTCTGCAAGAGCGCCGGGACGACAACGGTGTATGTCACGCACGACCAGAAGGAGGCGTTGGCGATCGCGGACCGGATCGCCGTCCTTCGCAACGGCAAGGTGTGCCAGGTCGCGACGCCGTCCCAGCTCTACTTCGAGCCGCGCGACCAGTTTGTGGCATCATTCGTGGGAGAGATCAACCTGATCACCGCGAGCGTGCTTTCCAATGACGGGGCAACCGCGCTTCTGAGGACGGAGTTCGGCGATCTACAGTCGAACCACGTCAGCTCCCGGAATCTGAGACCCGGCGAGCCCGTTGTGCTGGGGGTGCGGCCCGAACGGGTGTCGCTGGCGGCTCGCGCGAACAGCCACCTGAGTGGGTACGTGCACGGAGCGCTATTTCTCGGCGATCACCAGGTAATCACGCTCAAATCCGACTACTCATCCATCCGGATGGTCACTTCGACCCGCATCACAGGGCTTGCCGAGGGGCATCGCGTAGGATTTACCATTCAACCCGAGGACGCGATGTGCTTTGTCAGTGGATAACCTGTTCCACGTGAAACACCCCAACGGAAGCTGGTAACTTGCGGGCATGACGGATCAAACAAACAAGCGGCGCCTCGGGCGTGGCCTGACGGGCATGATTGCGTCGGTTGCCCACGTCCAGGTCAAGACGAGCGCGGTACCCGAGTCTGAGCCCGGCGAACTGGCCATCGAACTCCTGACACCCAATCGGAATCAGCCGCGGGTGTTCTTTGATGATGCCTCGTTGAAGGAGCTGGCGGCGTCGGTACGCCAGCACGGCATCCTGCAGCCGCTATTGGTACGGAAGAGCGGTGAGCAGTATGAGATCATCGCTGGTGAGCGGCGGTGGCGGGCGGCACAGCTTGCTGGTTTGACAACGGTACCCGCGATCATCCGGGAAGTCACGGACCAGGAGTCGGCCGAATGGGCGCTGGTCGAGAACCTTCAACGGGAGGATCTCGGCGCACTGGAACGAGCCAACGCATTCCAGCGACTCGT
Organism: Phycisphaerales bacterium; assembly: GCA_022072615.1. Classification (GTDB taxonomy): domain Bacteria; phylum Planctomycetota; class Phycisphaerae; order Phycisphaerales; family UBA1924; genus JAEUJB01. Next base: position 38,847 of record JAJVHS010000027.1, on the reverse strand, counting down.
CACAGACTTCGGACTGACACATGGGCAGATCGGAGAACGGGTCGGCGTCGATCGTTCAACGATTGCCAACTTCATCCGTCTGCTCGAACTCGAACCCGAGATCCAGGATCTTATTAACAACGATCGTCTTTCGTTCGGACATGGTAAGGCGCTTCTGGCCGCGCCCGCCGGGCCGGGCCGAGTCGCGCTCGCACGCGACGCCGCGAGCGGCGAATGGTCGGTTCGGCGCCTGGAACGAGCGGCGTCGTCGATCGCGAAGGCCAGGCGTCCGCAGGCCAGCGGCGAACCGACCAAGGCGTTCGATGACCGCGCGGCGGTGGCCATCCGTTCAGACCTTGAGGACCGGCTGGGGCAATTCCTCAGCACGAAGGTGGCGATCCAGCGAGACAGCAGGGGACCGACCGGGCGTCTGATCATCGAGTTCTACGGGCACGAGCAGTTCGAGGGGCTGCTCGAGAAAATCGGTTTCCAGGGCAGGACTGCGACTCCGGACCAATGATCGCGGTGTCCCGGGCCGATAACACAGCCGGCCCGAGCCACTCCGGAGTCTCCGCATGAATGCAAGCGACCAGATCGTGACGGTGGATTCTCCCGATTCGGCTCGGCTGGCCTACACGCGCCTCCGGTCCGAGATCGGGAAGGTGATCGTCGGCCAGGACGAGGTGGTCGACCAGGTGCTCATGGCGATCTTCAGCCGCGGGCACGCGGTGGTGGTGGGGGTGCCCGGGCTTGCCAAGACACTGCTCATCTCGACGATCGCGAGGACGCTGTCGCTCGACTTCTCGCGCATCCAGTTCACGCCGGACCTGATGCCCAGCGACATCACGGGCACCGAGGTCATCCAGGAAGACAAGGCCTCGGGCCAGCGGCAGCTCAAGTTCGTTCGCGGACCGGTGTTTGCGAACGTCATCCTCGCCGACGAGATCAACCGCACGCCGCCCAAGACGCAGGCGGCGCTGCTCGAGGCGATGCAGGAGCACCAGGTGACGGTGGGGGGTACTCGGCACCTGCTGCCCGAGCCGTTCTTCGTGCTCGCGACACAGAACCCGATCGAGCAGGAAGGGACATACCCACTCCCCGAAGCGCAGCTCGATCGCTTCATGTTCCAGATCCACATCTCGTACCCGACGGAGTCCGAGGAGATCGAGATCGTCCGACGGACCTCCGAGCGGACGCACGGGCACATCAGCCCGGTGCTCGATGCGATCGGGATCGCCAAGGTGCAAGAGGTGGTTCGCAAGACGCCCGTGGCGGACCACGTGATTCGCTACGCGCTGCGGCTTGTGCGGACGACGCGCGTCAAGGAACCGATGGACCCGGGCGTGCAGCGTCCCAAGCTGGTCCAGGATTATGTCGCCTGGGGCGCCGGCCCGCGCGCGAGCGAGTACCTCATCCAGGCCGCCAAGGCGAAGGCCGTGCTCACGGGGTCGACGCACGTGACGCCCGAGCATGTGCGAGCCGTGGCCAAGCCCGTGCTGCGTCACCGCCTCCTGATGAACTTCAACGCCGAGGCGGACCAGGTGACGAGCGACTCGGTGGTGGAAGGCCTGCTGGGGTCGGTGGCGGTGGAGGGGGCGTCTGCCGAGGAAAAGCGGCAGATGGAGAAGGTGATGCGGTAGGTGCGAAGAAAGTCAAAGCATCAAGGCATCGGGGCACGATCTCGGTGAACGCATAGACTTTCATCTATGCAGATGCTCTTCGACCCGGTCTCGATCGGCGATCTCAAGCTTCCCAACCGCGTGTTCATGGCGCCGCTCACGCGGTGCCGAGCGGACAACCCAGGACGCGTGCCGACAGCGCTCATGGCGGAGTATTACGCCCAGCGAGCCGGCGCCGGCCTGATCCTGACCGAGGCGACGAGCGTCGATCCGATGGGAGTCGGTTACGCCCGGACACCGGGCATCTGGTCCAGCGAACAGGTTGAAGGCTGGCGAGCCATCACGCGAGCGGTGCACGAGCGCGGCGGTCACATCTTCCTGCAGCTCTGGCACGTGGGGCGCATTTCCGACCCGGTGTATCTCAATGGTGCTCAGCCGGTGGCCCCGAGCGCGATCGCGGCCGAGGGGTTCGTCAACGAGGTGCGGCCCCGTCGCCCGTATCCTGTGCCGCGGGCGCTCGAGCGATCGGAGATCCCTGGTGTTGTCGCGGCGTTCCGGTGCGGCGCGGAGAACGCGCAGCGAGCGGGGTTCGACGGCGTCGAGATCCACGGCGCGAACGGGTATCTCCTGGACCAGTTCCTGCAGGACTCGAGCAACACGCGCACGGACGACTACGGCGGCAGCATCCAGAACCGCGCACGGCTGATGCTCGAGGTCGCTGACGCGTGCGCGAGCGTGTGGGGGAGCGCACGGGTCGGGATGCACCTGGCGCCGCGGGGCGATGCGCACTCGATGGGCGACTCGCACCGGGTAGAGACGTTCTCGTATGTCGCGTCGGAGCTGGGCAGGCGCAAGCTCGGCTTCCTGTGCGTGCGCGAGAAGGTTGGCCCGGACCGGCTCGGGCCTGCGCTCAAGCGAGCGTTCGGCGGCGTGTATGTCGCGAACGAGGAGATGACGGGCGCGGTCGCTGATCGACTCGTCGGCGAGGGCGAGGCGGACGCGGTCGCGTTCGGGCGGGCGTTCATCGCGAACCCGGATCTTCCCAGGCGGCTGCGGGAGGGCGCCGAGTTGAACGCTCCGCGGCCGGAGCTGTTCTACGCGCCGGGCCCGGCGGGGTACACGGATTACGCGCCGATGGGCAGTTGACGCGACGCGGTGATAGTCGGCGGTGGCAACGGGGCCGCGCAATCAGGGCGAATTCGCCTGATCCGAGATCTGTTCGACCCGTGAACTCGTCGTAATTGCTTGCAAAGGCAGCCGTATTCGGTATGCTCGGCGGCCTTGCGCGCGGTGCGGCCTGCGTAATCACTTCGGCGCTCCGCGTCATGAGCGAGGTGTTGGCATCGAGGTAGTCCGCACGGCGGCGTTCGCCGGTCGCGGGCATTGCTCGCGTCCACGGTTCGAGAGAGAGCGTTTCTCGTCGGCATCTGCATCTGTGTCTGTGTCGGCGGTTCCGGGGTTCACGAGGCTCCGGGAGTCATCGAGGGAGAGGGGACATCATGAGTCACGACATACGTTCTGAACGCCGGTTCTCCGGCCTGGTCGCCACAGCCGCCGTAGCCGTTGTCTCCGTGCTCGGCACGCTGATTGTCGCCGGCCCGCTCGATCCACCCGTCGGTCCGATCGCGCCGACGCACAAGACGCTCAGCGACGTCGAGCCGCGGGTTGCGATCAACGCGACCAACACACCGGGCGACTCCAGCTCGGTCTTCCGGATTACGCAGCGCGGGTCGTACTACCTCACCGGCAACCTCGCCGGGGCGAATGGCAAGAACACCATCGAGATCGAGGCCGACGAGGTCACGGTCGATCTCAATGGATTCTCGGTGATCGGCGGGATCGGATCGCTCGACGGCGTGAACACGCCGGTCAGTCGACGCGGTATCACCATCCGCAACGGAACCATCCGGCAGCACGGGGGCAGCGGGATCTTCCTGGGCGCCACAAACACGGTCCGCCTCGAGGATCTCACTCTCTCGGACAACGCGCTCGACGGCGCATGGCCGGGGATCAACGCGACGCTCGCCCGCGTCAAGGCGGTCAACAACAGGGACGGCTTCAACCTGTCGCTCACGGTCAGTTCGACGCTCACCGACTGCACTTCCCTCGACAACGGCTCGGGGTTCAAGGCGCCCGGCAACAGCGTGAACTTCATGCGCTGCATAGCGCACGGCAACAGCTCCAACGGGTTCGAGGTGTCCTACGGCGGCCGCGCCGTCGACTGCGTTGCATTCAGCAACGGTGGCGTCGGCTTCATGGCGCTGGGAGAACGGGCCATTCTCGAAGGCTGCAACGCCGAGAGCAACACCAAGGAGGGCTTTGTCCTCACCTCCTACGACAACACGCTCGCCCGCTGCGTCGCCCGCGGCAACGGGCACGGCTCCACCAAGTACAGCGGCTTCCGAACCGTCGGCGGCGGAGCCACGAACAGCGTTTTCACCGAGTGCGTCTCGATCTTCAACGGCAAGGCGGGGTTCGAGCTCGCCGCCGGTCGTCCGTCGCTCGCTCGGTGCGAGGCACTCGATAACGGCGGCGAAGGTGTCCTGGCGCCGAACGCGACCGTCGACGTCCGCGACTCGCGCCTCGAGGCCAACACGCTGCGCGGCATGGACCTGGGCGCCGGGTCGGTCGTCGAGAGTTCCGCGATCCGAAGCAACGTCGGCGGCGGGATCCGCATCAACGGCAACGGCAACGCCGTCATCCGACGATCGCAGATCATCAGCAACGGCGCGATCGGCATGAGCGTGGGCAACGGGTCGGTCGTTGAGGACTGCCTCGTCGCCACCAACGTCAACCAGGGGCTCGTCGGCAGCACGCTCTCCATCGTCCGACGATGCACCTTCGATACCAATGGCACGGCTGTCGGAAACAATCATCCAAACATCAGTCTCAGCGGCGGCGGCAACCTCGTCGAGGACAACTACATCTTCAACGGCGACTCGGGCATCGTCATTACCTCGGGCGGCGGGTCCATCGTCCGGCGCAACATCTGCAACGCAACCGCCAACAACTACGGCGGGATCGTTCCCGGCAACCGTGTCGCCACCATCAACACTTCCTCGACGCTCGTCTCCACCAACTCCAACGACAACTTCAGCTACTGATCGAACACTCCGGACGGATCGGGTGACGGTTCGAGCGGGGCTCGGATCGCGGTGCGTGCCTCCGGGCCAGTGGCGGGGTGGCGCCGCTTTCAACCCGATCTGCGGGCGACTTTCCGTGCCCCGTGCCGCCACTTGTGGCCTGAAAGCATCGTGCGAGCTTCTTCCTCTACCACCACGCGCGATTCGTCAAGCGCAAGCCGCATCCATGAACCCCGTGGGCGGTACACTGATCCGGTGAGAACACCGGAACGGGCCACGAACCGATCGGAAGTATCGATGTGCCTGCGTCGGACAACCTGCCGGCGGTGCATGCTTGTCGTCGCCATGCTTGCGACCGGGGCGCTGGTTTCGTGCTCGCAGCCAGCGGGCACCGACGAGCGGGCAGCTCCGACGCCGTCCGGGCCGACCGTGCGCGGGCCGACGATGAACGACCAGAAGCCGGTGGACATGCCCGGGCTGCACAACGTGGTGGCGTATCACGAGGGGTTTTACTCCGGGAGCGTCCCCGAGGGCCGGGAGGGGTTCCAGACGCTCGCCGCGATGGGCGTGAAGACGATCATCAGCGTCGACGGCGCGGCGCCGGACGTGGAGCTGGCTCGGAAAGAGGGGATCAGGTACATCCATCTGCCGATCGGGTACAACGGGTTCGAGGAGGGCCGCAAGGCCGAGCTGGTGCGGGCGACACGGGACGCGATGCAGAACGGGCCCGTGTACATGCACTGTCACCACGGCAAGCACCGCAGCGCCGGGGCGGCGGGCGCGGTCGCCGTCAGCCTGGGATGGGCGACGCCCGCGGAGATGGTCGAGCGGATGAAGGTATCAGGAACGGCGCCGGGGTACGAGGGCCTGTACGCGTGCACCGCGAACGCCTCGGTGATGTCGGTGGAGGAGATCGACGCGGTGGCGGCGGATTTTCCCGAAGTTTCGCAGCCGACGGGGTTCGTGAAGGGCATGGTGGAGATCGAAGAAGTCCACGAGCACCTGCTCGCGATCCAGAAGGCTGGCTGGCGCGTGCCGAAGGATCACCCCGATCTTGTGCCCGCGGCCGAGGCGGGGCGGATGGCGGACCTGCTGCGCGTGCTCGGCGCGAGCGAACGGTCGCAGCGGGAAGGGAGCGAGTTCACGGCGTGGCTGATCCGGGACGGCGAGCATGCGGCGCGGCTCGAGGACATGCTCGTGGCGGGGGAGACGGATGCGGAAACGCTGTCGGCGCAGTTCAGGATCGTGACGGCGTCGTGCAAGGAATGCCACGTGAAGTACAGGGATTAGGGCGGAGCGAGTATGGCGCTTACTTTGAGAGCTGGGCGGCGGTGAACATCTTGCCGGTGGAGTCCCGCTGCCAGGTCCACGAAGGCCCGTGCTTCTTTTCGTAGAACTCCCACAGCTCGAACCAGTAGCTGCGGAAGGCCTGGTCGCCCATCGGGGCGAAGTGCTCGTGCACGCGCTTCATGATCTGGCGCGGCGAACCGCTGTATCCGAGCACGGTCTTGCCGTGGCGGACGCTCTCGGTGTCGAGCGGGAGGTGCGAGTAGCGGCCCAGGAGCTGCATGATGTTGGCCGCGGCGTAGGGGCCGATGCCCGGGAGTTCGAGCAGCGTCTCGCGGATGTCGGCGTCGGGGATTGAGGGGTCTTCAAGCCTGGCCGCGAGCGTTGACCTGGAAGTCGCGAAGAGACGCGCGAGCTCGACGATGCGCTGGTCCCGATAGCCGACCGAGCAGCGGCCGCGGAGCAGCGCCGGCGCGGTGCGGGCCAGCCGACGGGCGGTCGGGAACGCGCCGCCGCGGCCGAAGCACTCGCACAGGCGGCGGTTCATCAGGATCGTGCTCGTCCAGGTGACGTTGCAGCTGGTGACCGTCTTGATGATGTCCTCAAAGAGCGTGGGCGACCGGAAGAGGCGGAACCGGCCGAGCTTCTTGAAGCGCGGGTCGAGCGAGTGGAAGCGCCGGGCGTGGTCGCGGTCCTCGTCGAGGCGGAGCATGCGCGAGACCTGTGCCCGGGCGGCGTGCTTCTCGACGGCGGCGAGCGGACGTGACGTCGCGATGCGGAGGGCCGAGCCCTTTCCGCCAGGCTGGGTGATGGCGACGCGCACGGGCCCGGCGTCGAGATCGAGGATCCGCGAGAAGGTTCGGGTCGCGGGGTCCCAGTGGTTGGGGGCGAGGAGGAAATAGCCGTACGAGCACACGTCCCGGTGCAGGACGAAATCGGCGGGCGCTGGCAGCGTGATCGTCGGCAACGAGCGTGGCTCCCCCGGAAAGCGGTGCTCAGCGCCGCGACTGCGAGGGCAGCAGCAGCGTCGCAAGGTTCACGCACAGGCGGTCGGCGAGGCGAGCGAACATCTCGTAGTGCTTCTGGGCCTGCGCGGCGACGTCGGAGGCCGTCAGCCCGGCGCGGGACATGAGCGTGCAGCCCGAGCAGAAGCGGTCGATCATGGCTCGGTCGCACTCGGGGTGGAACTGGATGCCGATGGTGCGCAGGCCGGCTCGGAAGATCTGGACCTTGCAGGCCTTGCTGCTGGCCAGGAGGGTCGCGCCGGGGGGGAGCTGCTTGATCTCGTAGCCGTGCGAGCAGAACTGCGGGCTGTTCCAGGCGATGCCCGCGAGCAGCGGGTCGACCTGGCCGGTCGGGTTGATGGAGACTGTGTGGAAGCCGACCTCGGGCGTCTGCATCGGCTCGACTTTTCCGCCCAGGGCCTGCGCGATGAGCTGCGAGCCCAGGCAAATGCCGATGACCGGGAGGTTCCGCTCGTGGGCGCCCTTGATGAACGCCATCTCCTGGTCGAGCCAGTCGTGCGGGTCGCCGATGTTCTGCTCGCCGCCGAGGGAGAGCACGCCGTCGACGTTGTCGTAGTCCTTAGGAACGGGCTGGCCGCCGGCTGAGGCGGGCAGGTCCACGCGGCGGATATCAAGGGAAAAGCCGTGGTCGCGGAAGGTCACGCCGAAGCGGCCGGGCGAGACGTGGTCGCCATGCTGAAAAACGACGAGTGCCATAGGGCCAAGAGTGTAGATCGGACCCGGGGCTAGGGGGCGGCGGTGCGATCGGCGGCGGGTTCGCTGCGGACGACTTCCATGGGGCGGGTCCACACGTACTCGCGGAGGGTGGCGCCCGGCGGGACATCGGGGCGGCCGTCGACATCGAAGGTCACGGTCTGAAGCGGCCTTCCGATGATGAGCCATGCTCGCCACGTGACGGTGACGATCCCCGGGTCGTCCGGTGCGGTCAGCCGGCCGGAATCGAGCTCCTGCCAGCCGACCAGTGACTGCGCGGGGGTGACGTAGGGCGACCGGGCGACGGGCGCGGCGTCCTCGCCGACGATGAAACCACCCAGCGCGATCTGCGGAACATCGGCGACGTCTTCCCACCCTCCCTTGAAACGAGCGGCGATGATGTACGGCGCGTCCTCGCCGGCCGTGACGATCGCGGGGAGGTCGACGCGGAACTCGATCATCTCCGAGTACCAGCGGTCGGTTTCGGCGGCGGTGAGGACGCTGCCGGCGATGCTTGAGTTCATCCAGGCGGTCAGCTCGTGCGGGAGTGAGCCGTTGGCGGCTCGGCGGTTGAGCACCGCAGTCGCGATCCTGCTGTTGAGGGACGGATCGCCGGCGGCACGATCGATGAGCAGCTCGAGATCGCGGACCGCGTGGGCCGAGAGCCCCGTCTCGACCGACCTGAGGAGCAGCTTGCTGGAGCGCTGCGAGAGCGCGGAGAAGGCGCCGACTGATTCGGCGACGAGCACGCCGGGCACCAGAAGCAGCAGCGAAGCCCCGGCGACGAGGAGCCACGGGCGGAAGTGGGGGGCGCCGACCACGCGTCCGCCGAACCACCGCCAGCACGCGCCGCATTCCTGGCAGTGGTTCAGCAGGATGTGGTCCTCGGGCACCCACGGGTGTCCGCAGGAGGCGCAGTGCTCGGTTCGGCCGACTCGAGCCGGCCATCCCTCGCCGACCAGGAGGCAGCCGGCGGCGGCGATGCCGGCGATGATGAGGGCGGGGAACGCTTCGAGCAGCACCAGCTCGAGATTCGCGGTGCGGTCGTATTCGGCCATCAGCCACGGGAACACCGCGGCGATCACGGCGATGCTCGCGAGGCGGCCGACCAGCAGGGGGATGCGGGGGAGGCTCCCCATGAACAGACGGTACGGACGGGCCGCGGAGTCGGTTCGGGGCCGCTCGGCGGCGAACCGACCTGCCGGGAATCCGGCGGCGGCCGGGCCGGGCTTACACGCGCACCATGTCCGCGTATTGCTTGATCCGGGCGTCGAGTTCCGGACGGGTCAAGGTCTTGAGGCGCTCCAGGCTGAACGACTCGATGTTGAAGCTGGCGACGACAGTGCCCGCGACCAGCGATCGGCGGATGGTGTCGAAGCTGCCCGGGTTGCCGCCGTTTGAACCGGCGATCCAGCCCATCATCCCGCCCGCGAAGCTGTCGCCGGCGCCGGTGGGGTCGATGACATTCTCGGCAGGGAAGGCGGGGAGCGCGGCGATGCCGTCGCGGTGCGCGAGCAGGGCGCCGTGCTCGCCCTTCTTGACCACCACGAAGCGCGGGCCCATCTCCAGGATGTGCCGAGCGGCGGAGACGGAGTTCGACTTGCCGGTGAGCAGCTCGGCCTCGTCGTAGTTGAGCACGACGCCGTCGACCTTCCGCAGGAGGACCAGCAGCTCGGCCTTCGCCGTGTTGATCCACAGGTCCATGGTGTCGGCGACGGCGAGGGGCTTGCCCTTGATCTGGCCAAGCAGGTCTAGCTGCACACTGGGGTGCGAGTTGGCCAGGAAGACGAACTTGCTGTCGGCGAACGCGGCGGGCACGCGCGGCGGGGCTTCGGCGAGAACGCCGAGGTCGGTGAAGAGCGTCTCTCGGTTGTTCATGTTGGCGGCGTACTTGCCGCCCCAGGCGAAGGTCCGGGACCCCTGGCGGGTTTCAAGGCCGGCGAGATCGACGCCCTTGAAGGACGACAGCACGTCGCGGAAGGCGGGGGGGAAGTCGTCGCCGACGGCCGCGACCAGGCGCACCGGCGTGAAGAACGACGCCGCGGCGCAGAAGTAGGTGCACGAGCCGCCCAGGACACGCTCGGCGTGGCCGGTGGGGGCGTAGACGGTATCGATGCCGATGGTGCCGGTGCAGATGAGTGACATGAGCGACTAGCGTAGACGCGTGCCCTCACGCACGAAGTCGGCGGTGTATATTGAGTGCCGGCATCGATTCCGGGGAGAATGGCGAGGGAACGATGCGTACGGGCTGGGTCTTCTGGTGCCTGTTATCGGCCGCACTGTTGCTGACGGGCAGTACCGCCGTGGCGCGCCAGGCGGCGTTCAAGCAGTCGCCGCCGGCGGCGTATCTGGATGCGCCGATGCCGGTGGGCGGGGGTCCGGTGGTCATCAACGCGCGGTTTGATCTTCACTCGATCAACCAGATCCACGACGAGGCGGAGACATTTGACTTCAGCGGCGTCCTGACCCTGGTGTGGAAGGACCCCAGGCAGGCCTTCGACCCCGCGGCCGAGGGCGTGCGCGAGAAGGTGTACCAGGGCGCGTACCAGTTCAACGAGGTGTCGCCGGGGTGGTACCCGCAGGTCGTGCTGGTGAACGAGACGGGCGAGTTCACGTCGAACGGCGTTCTGCTGCGGGTGCAGCCCGACGGGACGTCGATCCTCGTGCAGACGATCAGCGCGACCGCGAAGGTGCAGCTGGTGATGCGGCGCTACCCGCTGGACCACCACCGCCTCGAGGCGGTGTTCGAGGTGCTGGGCTTCGACAACACCGTGGTGGAGTTCCAGGTGACGCCGGGGTCATCGGTCGCGCTCGACACCCAGCGCAGAATCCCCGAGTGGTCGATCAGCGACATCCGGCTCGAGAGCCGCACGCGGACCGCCGAGTACGCGTGGCCGGGCAAGACCACGAGCACGCTGGTGCTGTCCATGCTCGCCAGCCGGGACGTGTTCTACGTCGGGCGGCTGGTCGTGCTCCCGCTGGGGATCATCGTGCTGCTCTCGTTCGCGGTGTTCTGGATGGACCGTTCGTCGGTGGGGGACCGCATCAGCGTCTCGTTCATCGGCATCCTGACGGGCGTGGCGTACCAGATCGTGATGAGCGACCACATGCCGCGGATCGCCTACCCGACGCTCATGCACAGTTTCCTCAACGTGAGCTTCCTCACGATGTGCGCGACGGTGGTAATCAACCTCCTCGTGGCGGGGATGGACAAGTCGCAGCGCTTCGCCGCGGGGGATGTGATCGACCGGCGTTGCCGCGTGATCTTCCCGGCCGCGTATCTCGGCCTGCTCGGCCTGATCGTGACGATCGCGATGGTGTTCTACTGATCGCCGCGGCGGACCCCAGGGCCGCCGGGCCGGGCCTCTGACGGGCCCTGGCCGTTCGGGAATGGGCGTGGAACCGGGCCCCGGTAGTGGGTCAGTTTGAAATGGCCCAGACTTTGCGTTCACCGTTCGTTCACGCCGCACTCATCCCCGGAGCGCCGAAATGACCATGTCTCTGAAGCCAAACGCGCAGTTGTGGACCGTGCTGGAACAGATTGTGCGCGATGACGCATCGGGTCTCATCTGTCAGTTTGAGGTGGCACCCGACGGATCGCCTCGCCTCCGTCTTTTCGGCGAAGCTCTGCCATTTGGCAATCGTGAGATAGTTTTCTCTCTGGATGGAAAAGAAGCCGGTGCGGGAACCCACACCGGCCTCTGCCGCCCCGCGTGGTTAACTGCCTTGGACTAGCCGACGCGCTCATTGCATCGCGGTAGACGCCCGTTGATGCGCTGGTACTCAGCCAGAAGCTCGACCTCGCGCGTCACGGGGTTCGTGCATTCTTCGCGCATGTACTCAGTGGCGGCCTGGGTACACGGGCCTTCAGTGCCTCTGTAGTGTGACTGCAGCCGAGAGCGGATAGAGATCGTCGCGCGGCCGTAGTAGATGATGGTGCCGTTTTGAATGAGCGCGTAGACGCCCGGGCTGTCAGGCGACAGATCAACGTTCTGCTTGGTGAAGTTGTACGAATTTCCCGTAATGGGCATGGCAAAAGACCTTCCCCGGCTTAGCCGGATAAATCTACCGCAAGAACTATGCGACGCGGCCGGTAGTGCCCGCGCTTCAGTGCTCCAGCCGCGAGCGCGGCTGATTCGCCGGCCTCCAACAGCCCGACAAGTTCCTCAAGTTCCTGGACAAGATCTGCGAGCCCGATTTCCATCGCGGGCGTGGCGCGCAGAATCTTGTGAACCCGGCAGAAGTTGTAGTGCATCATGTAGAGTGCGACGGCCGCGCGGAGGTTGTTGAACTTTTTGCTGAACCCATTGGTGAGACGGGTAAACCGTCGCATCCCCATCCGCATGGACAGATTCGACCTTTCAACGTGCGAGGTCGAAATGTCCTCGGGGATCGGGCGTCCGCTGATCGGGACCTTGATCGCGCCGATGCACTCGCACGGGCTGTAGCGGGCTTCCTTCTCACGGGGCTCGCCGTACCGCTTGACCAGCATGGCATAATCGACCTGCCAGCCAAAGGCGTCCTGAACAGCCCGCTCGTAGACCTTGTGCCCATCCGTGGTCAGTTGAACGCGGTTTCCCAGTCGCTTGGACAGGTCGTACATAAAGCACCCGGCGCATTCGGCGTCACGGTCGCCCAGATACCAGCCGATCATGAACTTGCTGTCGCTGTCCAGCGCCGTCCAGGTCCAGACCGAGCCGACACCGGGCTCGCCGCGCATGTGGTCTGGCAGGTTCTTGTCCTTGGCATAGCAGAACGACCAGATTTCATCGCACTGGACGCGCTCGCTGCGCAGGCCCCGCGCGTGGTGATCGTGGCAGTCCTCGCACACCTCGCCGATCTCCTCCAGAAACTTCAGGACCGTTCCTTTGGAGAATCCCGTGATCCGGCAGGTTGAGCGGACGGATGTCCCCTCCACCAAACAGAACACGATCGAAACGCGGTCTTGTGGCGATAGGCGGTTCACGCCCCTGATTATCCGGGCGTTCATCCCACCGTCAACTGTTCTGTACAGAAAACTGGACATTTTGTGCAAAAAAAGTGTACACCAATTTGAACAATGCTTCGTAAAATGGCGTTGCCAGCCTGTCGATTGGTACGTACATTCTTCTGTGCAGTCGTGTGAAAGGAGCGACTGCAAAAGAACAGGAGAGAACCACCCACCCGAAGGAACCCATGCCCACCGAAACGCTCGACATCACTGAAGCTCGAAATCAGTTCACTCGTCTTGACGAGCGCCTGAAGGATGAGCGGGTGATTCACGTCACTCGGCACAACAAGCCTGTCTTTGCGGTAGTCAATATCGAGTTCTTGGCGACGGTGTTGGAGACGATCGAGATCGTGTCTGATCCCGATTCCTACAAGCTCTTCAGAGAGAGCCTGGAGGACATCAGGAATGGGCGTCTCCATGACCACGAGGATCTGAAGAGAGAACTACTGTGACCGATCAGCCCAAGCGTCGCGTTCGCATTCTGTGGACATCTACGGCAAAGGAGTGCCTGAAGAAACTACCGAAGAAAGTGCGCGCTGGGCTACTGGCAAAGGCAGACGAGTTGTACGAGTGCGAGGACCCTCGCAAAGTACACAAACCGCTCGTTGGACCACTGGCCGAGTACTACCGCATCACGTACAGCCGCTACCGGGCTGTCTACCGCGTGGAAGAAGAGACGATTTCCAGCGGAGATGTCCTGGTGAACATCACGGTGCTCTTCGTCGCGGCCGGCATCCGGCGCGAGCAGAGCAAGGAAGACGTTTACCGCGTAGCGCAGAAGATCGTGGAACTTGGTCTAGCGAAAATCGACGATGAGCAGGATCAGGCCCCAGAAGAAGGGGCCTGATCCTTTCTCCTAGAGCGAGAGGTCGCCTTGTACGCCTTCTTTGCTGTGGACTTTGGCCTAGCCGGAGTCTTGGACCGTTCTCCAATGGCCTCTGCCAAAATACGCGCGGCGATCTGAATCGCGATATCGCGCTTGCGGCGCGAGTGGAATGGGGCGGAAATTCAAACTGACCTACTACCCGGGCCCCGCGTGCGCGGTCGGCGCGTGGACGGACGCCTACCATTGGCCTCCTCCGGCCCCGTCGTCTAGCCTGGTCCAGGACACCACCCTTTCACGGTGGTGACGAGGGTTCGAATCCCTCCGGGGTCATTCTGTCCGCGGCTCGCGGGCCGCCTCCACTTTGTCCGCACTGGGGGCGGCGCTGGGCGCGCTCTCGGCGGGTCGGGCAGTCAGCGATCGCCATTTCGATGCCTGTTCGGCGTGACCCTTTCTGGGGTCGGCCTTGTCCCATTTATCAAACAGCCGCTGGAGGTCCAGGGCCATCATCCCACCGATCGGATGACCTTCTCCCATCGTTCTGGTGATGATCCCGTGCGCCTCTTCGAGCATGCCGGCGCCCTGCTCGAAGCGGCCGAGCTCGCCCAGGCACGACCCGTACCACCCGAGGATGAACGCCAGCCCCTGGGCGTCCTTGGGGAGTGATTGCCGGGCGTTGTTGAGCGCACGATCCAGGTAGACGGCCGCCTCGTCGAACCTCTTGCGCGTGCGCAGCGAGTTGCCCATGTTGGCGATGCTCGCGATCGAGTCGGGGTGCAGCTCCCCGAGCACGCGGACGCTGACCTCGATGTCCTTGAGCGAAAGCTTGTCGGCCTCCTCGAACATCCCCAGCTCGCGGTACACGGTCCCGAGGTTGTTCATGACGTCGAGCGTGTTGGGGTGTTCGGGACCCAGGATCCGCGTCCGGGCCTCGAGCGTCTGCTCGTCGAACTGCCGGGCCCGGGCAAGGCGGCGCGAGTAGGCCTCCTTGTTCTGGCTCTTGCCCGCCATCGCGGCGGTGTACTCCACCCACCCGAAGTTACCGCGGATCTCGAGGGTGGCGGGGTGGTCCGGACCTTTCGATTTCTCGAGGATGCTCAGCGCACTCTCGTACAGCCGCTCGGCTTCTTCAAACTGCTCGAGGTCGGCGTACAGCAGCGCGAGCGTGTTGACGGCGCTCACGGCGCGAGGGTCGTCGGGCGGCAAGGTCTGCGAGCGGATCTCGACCAGTTCCTTGGCGAGCGGGAGGGCCTTGTCGCGCTGCTCGAGTCTCGTGTAGAGCTGGGTGAGGGCGTCCATGGTGCCCGCGGTGATTTCGTGGCGGCGGCCGAAGAGCCGCTCGTGCCGCTCCATCGCGGATGTCAGGAGCGGCTCGGCCTGGTCGGCGAGGACGAGTTCGACAAGGACGAGGCCCAGCGCGTTGCGGGCGCGGCAGGTTTCCTCGTGATCCTCCCCCAGCTCGCGACGGTACAGGTCGTAGGCCTGCTGCACGTGGTGCTGGGCGTTCTTGAAATCACCCAGGTTGAGGTAGGTGCCGCCGACCGTGCCGTGGAGCCTGGCCGCGATGAGCGGGCGGTCCTTGAACTCGGCGCCGATCGAACCCGACGCGCGGTCCAGCACCGTGCGCACCATCACGTCGCGACCCTGTGAGTACGGGTCCGGCGCGCCGAGCATGTCATCGAGGAACTTGACGGTCGCCTGCGCTTCCTGGAGCCGGTCCTCGGCGAGCCGGCGCTGGTGGCTCGCGTTCACCATGCCGATGGCCGTCCCGACAATGCCCAGGACGAGCGCGGCCGCGACCAGCGACGCCGCGGTCACCGCGGCTCGGTGGCGCGAGGCGAACTTCCGAGCCAGGTAGAGGTTGCTCGGCGGCGCCGCGAGCACGGGGTCGCCACGGAGGAACCGCTCGATGTCGTCGGCCAGGCCGCTGGCCGTGTCGTACCGGCGGTGGCGGTCCTTTTCGATCGCCTTCATGACGATCCAGTCGAGCTCGCCGCGCAGCCGGCTCCCGATCTTCCCCGGCTCGGTCCGCCGCGAGGAGGCCACGCCGGGCCTGGTCTGGGCGGTCTGGCGGAAGCGGGTGGACGGCTTGGGCGGATCCACTTCGCGGATGATGCGCTGGATCTCGCCGACGGCCACCGACGTGAGATCGCGGGTGCTGAAGGGGGTCGAGCCCGTCAGCAGCTCGTAGAGCAGCACGCCGAGCGAATAGACGTCGGTTCTGGTGTCGATGTCGGCCGATCCCTCGGCCTGCTCGGGCGACATGTACTCCGGCGTCCCGATGAACTGGCGCTGCTCGGTGAACAGCGTCATGTTCGTCAGCCGGCCCGACGTCGCCTTGGCGATGCCGAAGTCGATGACTTTCGCCGCGGCCCGGGCGTCCTGGGTCGAGACAAGCACGTTGGAGGGTTTGATGTCGCGGTGGATGACGCCCTTGCTGTGCGCGTGCTGGATCGCCTTGCAGACCTGCGCGAAGAGGAGGAGCCGCTCGTCGATCGTCAGGTTGTTGGCGTCGCAGTACTCGTTGATGGGCGTGCCGCGGACCAGTTCCATCACGAAGTACGGCCGGCCGCTCTGCGTCGATCCGGCATCGAACACCTTGGCGATGCACGGATGGTCCATGAGCGCGAGCGCCTGGCGCTCGGCCTCGAACCGCGCCACCACGTGGCGGGTGTCCATCCCCAGCTTGATGATCTTGAACGCGACGCGCCGCTGGACGGGCTCTTCCTGCTCGGCCATGAACACCGACCCGAAACCGCCCTCGCCCAGGAGCTGGAGCAGCTTGTAGGGACCGATGCGATCGCCGGGCTTTTCGCCCGTCACCGAGCCGATGACGGTCGCGTCATTCGCCGGGTCGTGCAGACTCGGTGCACCCCCAAGGGTGGTCTTGTCGGTTGAGCTGGCCGGCTCGGGCATCTTCCCAGCGTACAGGATTTGGGCATGTTTGGCCGCTGATTCGTCGCCGAATCGGCCCCCGGGTGCCGGGCGACCCGTTCCAACGCTCAGGCGGCCTGCTTCACGACGAGGCGTCGCCCGTACGCCGCCGCATAGATCGCAAACGCCGCCGCCCAGGATCCGGCCGCCACGACGAGCCCCGCGTCGTAGACCGGCGGGACAAGCGCGGCGGTGAGTCGCGCGGCCACCGAGACCACGATGAGGAAGAAGCTGGCGATCTCGGCACGGCCGGCCCGGACGGGCATCCCGCAGTGACTCAGCGCCGTCCGGGTCATCATGCCGATGATCAGGCCGCCCATCGACCCGACGGCCAGCGCGTGGATGGCCGCCGACCTGGGGACATCGGTGAAGCGCGAGAGCCCGAGCAGGATGAGGCCCACCGGGATCCACGCGTAGGAGACGTGGAGAATCCACAGCATGGGCTTGGGGAGCGCGGCGAGGGGGTTCCAGCCGATACTCTGGACCAGCAGCAGGAGCCCGGCGACGACCGCGACTGCTCCGGCGGGAGCGGGTCCGACGGGCAGCAAGTCGGCCAGGATGGCGAGCGCTGCCGCCGCGATGGCGACCCAGTTGAGTGCGGCGCTGCGGAACTGACGGACGCCCGGCGCGCCGCTGGCGGTGAACGCGGGAACGACCCGGCCGCCGATGATCAGCTCCACGAGCACGACGCACAGGAGCCCGGCTTCGGTCGCCGCGATCGGGCTGATGGTGAGGGTTCCGAGCACGGCCGCGTGGAACACCGCGTTCGCCGCGCACAGCGACAGCAGGACCGCCAGCAGCGGGATGCTTCCCAGGTTCCGGGCTCGGACGAACTTGATTCCGAGCACGACCGCGACAATCAGGAGCAGCAGCACATCGATCACGGCGACCGCGACGCCGTAGAAGGCGAACATGCCGGCCCGTGCCGTCAGCCACATCGCCACCAGGAACGCGAGCGGGACTCCCGACGGAAGCGGCAGTCCGGTCCAGTTTCGCGCGGCCGTGAAGAGGAATCCGATGATGACCGCGACGCCGAAGCCGAACACCATCTCGTGGCCGTGCCAGAACAGCGCGGGGATCGCCGTCGACGGAACGCCGTGCACCCACATGACGACCCACAGCGGGATCGCCACCGCCGCGAAGATGGCGGCAAGGAGATAGAAAGGCCTGAAGGCGTCTTCGAAGAAAGCAAATCGCGGGCCGCGCGGACCGCTCGCCGAGATGGTCGGTGTCGTGAGGAAGTACCCTGGCCGGGCGCCGGAGCCCGTGGAAGCGGCGGCCGCTGGTGGCATGGAGCGCCCGTCGGCCTGCGTCGGTTGCATCGCGAATTCCTCGATGGACCTTCGCAAGAGCGTAGACACAAGGGCGTGGATGGCGCCGCGACCCGAGGTAGGGTGGACGCCTGCATCGGCTGGGCGGGTGCGCCCGTCGTGATGTTGGTGTGCAGATGGGCGCGGATCGGGGTACAGCCGCCGCCGGCATCCGCGCTCAGGGTTGCGGGTGCAGGTCGATACGCCGGCTGAGCGTCGTCGAGATCGGCGGGTAGTTCATCTCGAAACGCGACCCGGTGAACTCGTTCACGTCGTGCCCGATGCGTTCGGTGACGAACTCGATCAACTTGGTGTACCACGGGATGTAGTGGCACATGGTGCCCGCGGCGCCGCGCGGGAGCTGACGGGCCTGCTCGGCGAGCGGCAGCGACTGGCGCTCGAACTCGCTCTCGATGTTGCCGTAGAGGTGGCTGAGCCGGTCGAGCAGGTGCGTGCGCACCGGGGCGTTGCCCAGGTCGCGGTGAACGAAGAAGTCAAAGAGGACCCGCTCGGTGGGCGTGGTCAGGATGACCATGAACCCGGCGGTGTTGGGCGTGTCCGAGTAGCGCGGGTAGATCGACCGCAGGCGCGTGCCGAAGACGCAGGTCGTGAGCCCCTGGTTGCCGACGGGGCCCGCGGCCAGCTCGAAACGTTTGTACTCGTTGGAGGTGACGACCTCGATGTCGGGCGTGGTCGGGCTGCAGAAGGCCTTGATGAGCTGGAGCTGGCCCTCCGTAAACCCGACCGGGTCGAGGGGCTCTTTGACGAAGCGTTCGGCTTCGCCGGTTGACTTGTGCACCGCCTCGTAGCTGAGGGGCCAGGGCTTGGAGCTCAGGCGGCGGAACCCGACGTACCCGGTGACGTGCCCGGCATCGAGCATGGTGGGATCCGAGGCCGAGGGGTAGAGGAACACCGTGACGAACCGCGTCTGCGCCTGGACGCCCCAGACGCCGCAGGCGCCTTCGAACAGCGTTCGGCGCGCCTTCTCGGTCTCGGACCGATCGTGCGCGGTCGAGAGGTTCGCCATGAGCATGGCGAGGGTCTTGCGGTCGCCGGTGCACGCGCTGAGGGCGGATTCGAAGCGGGTGAACGCGGCGGCGGTCGCGGCCAGGGCGCTCTCGGAAACGCCGCGCTCGCGGCAGGCATTGAACAGCCGCGCCATGCTCGCGGTGCCGGGGACGTCGCTAGCCGCCGCGGCGGGATCCGACTCGCGCACCATGCGGGAGATCCGCCACGCCAGGCCGCGGTTGATCCCAAGCGCCCGAGCGGTCTCGCGGGTCTTGCTGGGATCCAGACCGATGGCCGCGAAGAGAGAGGCGACCTCGGCCCGGGCGAGGTGGAATGCGGCGACGACGTCTTCGAGCGTTTCGCCCGGCACTTCCACGCGGATGGGAGACGGGAGCCGAGAGATCCCGTTGGTTTGGTCAATGCTTGGTGTCATGGTTGGACTGGTTCAAGGAAACTGTAATGTCAAATGCCCAGCGCATCAATAGGACGTCCCAAGATTTGTCAAAATTGACATTTGACATGACGGTACAAACCCGTACACTGGACCCCATGGCCATCCACGGGCGTCCGCGGGGGCCGCAGTCCTGACAGGAACACGGGAGAAGATCAACATGGCACGTCTGGTCAACGCTGGTCTGGCGGTGGGGATGGTTCTGGGTCTTACGTCGGCTGCTCAGGCCGCGGTCACCGTCACCCAAGGCGCGAGCGCTCCGACGTACGCGACGACGTTGAACTTTGATGAGGTGGGTGGTCCGACCGGCGAGGTGACGGGGTCGGAGTGGTCGGCGATCGGACTGTCGAGCCTGATCGGTGGGGCGGGGGTCCAGGTGGTGAACCAGTTCAACACCGGCCCGGGGATGTTCTGGCTCGGCGAGGGCAACGCGTTCGGCGCCCCGTGGGGCGCGTTCATGACGTTCTCGAACGACCTGACGGCGTTCTCGTGCCAGTACTGGGATACGTCGGGACCGGCGACGATGATGGGCGGCGGCGCGATCGTGGTCGCCCTGAGCAACGGCGTGGAGGTCGGCAGCCTGTTCATCACCGACCCGGCCTGGGGCGGCGTGGGCGACACATGGGTGAACATCGTCGCCGACGGCGGGTCCACCTTCGATGAGATCCGCCTTGTGGGCTTTGGCTTCTTCCCCGAGGCGTACGCGGACAACATGTCGTGGGACGCGGTGCCCGCTCCGGCCGGCGCGGCGCTCCTGGGGCTGGGCGGGCTTGCAATGGCCCGTCGTCGCCGGTGAACGGCATGACTCTCTCTCTCCGGTCGTGCCGTCCGCGGCGATCGGTTGCGGACGGCACGATGCTTCCGGTGCGGTCGGTGGGACCGGCCAATCAGCAAGCGTCGATCACGAGCGTTCAGAACACGGTCATAAAGAGCACACCATGATGATCAGAGATTGCATCGTCGCGGCGGCGGCCGCCGCCATCGGGGTCAGCGCGACCGTCGCGTCGGCCGGGGCGACCATCACGCTCCTTCCGCCGGGGTTCCTGGTAACGGACATCGCGACCAACGGGATCGCCGCGTGCGGGAACGTCCAGGGCGACGGCAGCTACGAGACTTTCCGCTGGACCCCCACGGGTGGCGTGGAGCGGCTCGGCCGGGCCACGGTGCCGGTGATCGGCGTCGGCGCCGGAACGCCGGACATTTCCTACAACGGCAGGCGCATCTCGGCGACGATTCTCAGCTCGGACAACCTTGAAACCATCGGCCTCTGGGACATCTCGACGGGCTGGACGGAGGCCATGCCGCCGATGCCGGCCGACGGCAGGGTGATGGACCTGGGGATGGGGTCGGCGTGGGGCATCTCGGGCGATGGCCGCCACGTGACCGGCTTTTACTGGAACACCGCCGGTGACGCGCAGGGGTGCTCGTGGTCGGTTGCCGGCGGCATGTACGCCGTGGACAAGACGCCCGGGCGGAGCGTTCGCATCAACGCGGCGAACCTCGACGGCAAGGTGCTCGTCGGGTGGGAAGAGCGGTACGACGGCCCGTGGTGCCCGACGGTGTGGCGCAACGGCGTCAAAATGACGCTGCAGGCGTACGGCATCCCGACGACGCTCGAGGCAGTGAACAGCGCGGGCACGATCCTCGGCGGCGACTCGGTTGACGAGTCCATGGCGACACGCAGCGCGACGCTGTGGCGCTGGAACGGGACGAGCTATGTCGCGCAGAGGCTCGGCTGGCTGCCCGGGACGCAGCTCACCTCGGGCGGCGCTCGGGTCGACGCGGTGTCCGACAACGGTCAGATCGCCGTCGGCATGAACATGTACAGCTGGTACCCCGGCGGCTCGGTGGACGGCTTTGTCTGGACTCCCAAGACGGGGATGGTCAAGGACACGACGTACGTCGCGAGCCTGGGCCTCACCCTGCCCCCGGGCATGGACGTTCGGCAGATCAACGCACTTTCCCCCGACGGGTACACGATCGCGGGGATCGGCCTCCTGCCCAGCGGCCAGTACCAGACGTTCATCATTCATCTGCCCCAGCCCGGTTTGTATCCGGTCCCACGGCCGTAAGCACCCGCGGCTCCTCCTCTGTTCACGATCCGCACCGAGCCCGGCCGACCAAGCCGGGCTCCGTGCTTTTTGTGCGAGGTGTCGCTTCCATGAGAAGGACCGGTTGTCCCGGGCGGCGTAGGGTCGTGCATGGCGACGGTCTTTCTTGACGGCAGCATGGTGGAGGCGGCGGACGCTCGGATCTCCGCGTTCGATGCGGGGTTTCAGCACGGCGTCGGGCTGTTCGAAACCATGACCGGCGGTGTCGACGGCGGAGGGTCTCCGTGGGTGCTGCACCTGGAAGAGCACCTTGAGCGGCTCGCCGGATCGGCGACCGAGCTCGGTTTAGTGTCGACGCTGCGGCTCGCGGATCTTGCCGATGCCGTCCTCCGCACGGTCGAACGCGAGAACCTCTCCAAGGTTCGTGTGCGGCTCACGATCAGCGGGGGCGATCTGAATCTGCTCTCGCGAGCGGCGGCCGACGGACCGGGCCGCGAGGTGCATCCGACGCTGATGATCGTGGCGCAGCCGGCGACGGAGTACCCGGACGCGATGTTCACCAGCGGCGTGATGGTGGTGCTGGCGGACTGGAAGGCAAACCCGCTCGATCCGTTCTGCGGGCACAAGACGCTCAATTACTGGCCGCGGCTGCGCGAGCTCCGAGCCGCCGCCGGCAAGGGGGCGGCCGAGGCGCTGGTGTTCCAGGTCACCAATCACCTCGCGGGCGGGTGCGTGAGCAACGCGATCCTCATTTCCAAGGGAAGGGCTCTGACCCCCATGGCTCGCGGCGAAGAGCCGACCGGTGGCGGCGTCGCGGTTCCCAGCCCGGTGCTGCCGGGGGTGACGCGGGAGTGGGCGCTGGAATGGCTGGGGTCGCGGCGCATGGCGGTCGAGCGGCGCCTGGTGACGATCGAGGATGTGCTCGCGTCCGACGAGGTGCTTCTCACCAACAGCAGCTGGGGGGTGCTGCCCGTCGTGCGGGTCGAGGGTCACATGATCGGCAAGGGCGCGGTCGGGGAGATCGGGCGGCAGATGACGGGAGCCTGGAATCAGGCGCTGCTCGCGGCCGGGAGCTGAGCCTGGCGTGACGTCGGCGGACGGTTTCCGGCACGCCGAACCGGATGTCGTTATTCCCGCCGGATCACGCGGACGTTGCGGCGCCCTTCGTTCGACGAGCGTGCGACGTACGCCCGGATGCGGCTCACGGCCGAGAGGACGAGCCCGGCGACAACCGCCGCGGCGCCGATGGCGACGGCGGCGACCAATCCCAGAATCAGGAAGGGGAGGATGAGGAGCACGGCGAGGACGCCGGCGATCAAAGATCCTGGTCCGGTCGGGCCGGCGTTGTTGTGCGAGGTCATCCCCACGAGTTTCACCGCATCATAATAGATGAATGTCGCGGCGCGCTCAAAACGACCGCGGCCGCCCCCGAGCAAGGGGCGGCCGGATCGGAGTGTCATCGGAGCATCGCAACTTTGGAGATCAGGCGGAGTGGGGATCAGCGGGCACGGCGGCGGGCGATCAGGCCCAAGCCCATCGAGGCCAGCAGGGCGGCGCCCGGAGCGGGGACCGACCGGCCCTCGACGAGCTGATCCTGGGCCGAACCGCTGGTGATGCCGAGAATCTGGGCGTCGTGGCTGTGGACCTGGCCGATGTAGCCCATGATCGTGTTGAAGGCGTTGAGGACACCGTTCGAGAGCGACGACCCGTTGGTCTTGGTGGCCTTGAAGACACCGCCGGTGATGTTGACGCCGTTGAAGCTCATGGTGGGGTTGTAGTCGGCGATGATCTCCCACACGGCGAGCTGGAACGCAGCGGCGTAGTCGTTGGAGACGGTGCCGGTGAGCTGAACACCCGCGGCGCCGTCGAAGATGTCGTGGATCGCGGCGGCCTTCTCGACGCCCATCGGGGCGGCCCCGGGCATCGCGGGCACGTCGACGAACTCGTACTGGGTCGTGTTCTTCGACACGTACTGGAGCATGTCGGTGCAGAAGGTGATCTTGGTGCCGTTGAGGACGTCGAAGGGAGCGGTCGCGTTCGAGAGCTGGTGGATGAGCTGGCCGGCGAAGACGTCCTGGGTCTTGGCGCCGTAGGTCATCTTGACGTTGGTGCCCTTGCCCGTGCCGATGAACTTGACGTTGACGAGGTCGGCGGAAGCGACCGAAGCCGAAACAGCGGTGAGAACAGCGGCGGTGATGATGCCAGTCTTCATGTTGCTTTCCTGGTGCGTTGCTCGGTCATCCTCCGGGCGGCCATCCGTGGCCGCTGCGGTGTTCTCGAGTACGCACCAGGAATGTCGAATTCGATCGACCGGGATGCAACCTCGGAAATTCGCTCGAGGTCGGTGTGCGCCGCGCACGACGCCCGCGAGGGTTTGGGAGGCCTGTGCGGGATGGGAGGGTGCGGCAGGCGGTGCCCGGATGAGCCGGTGCCGCGATGCGGCGGCGCAATCAGGCCGGCGCGTCGATCACGATCGTCACCGGGCCGTCGTTGACGAGCGCGACGTGCATGTGCTCGCGGAACACGCCGCGCTGCGTCACGATTCCGCGAGCCGCGACGAGTTCGCACAGCCGGTCAAAGTGGGTCGACGCCTCGGCCGGCGGCATGGCCTTGTCGAAGCTCGGGCGACGGCCCTTGGAGGCGTCGCCGGCGAGCGTGAAGTTCGGCACCAGCAGGATGCCCCCCGCGACGTCGGCGACCGACAGGTTCATCTTGCCCTGCTCATCGGGGAAGATGCGGAGCGTCGAGAGCTTCTCGGCGGACCAGTCGACCATGGCGGGGACATCGCCGTCGACGAAGCCGACCAGCACCAAGAGGCCGGTCCCGATGGAGGCTCGGGTCTGACCGTCGACCGTGACGGAGGCGGAGGAGACTCGCTGCACGACCAGTCGCATGGTTCAGAGTGGCTCCGGGCCGACGGCGGCAGAGGACCGTATGCTCTTTGCTCCCGTCTGGGCGGGACGGGGCGAGCGCGGTGAGCATTCATGACGACGGACCCGATGACGCAGCAGGTGGATGGCGGCGGCGATGAGGAATCGTCGGAGACATCCACCGGGACCAGGTCGACCGGCCCCGGGCTGGTGCTCGAGTTCGCGTGGGAGGTCTGCAACCAGGTCGGCGGCATCTACCAGGTCATCCGGTCCAAGGC
This sequence comes from Phycisphaerales bacterium, assembly GCA_022072615.1. Classification (GTDB taxonomy): domain Bacteria; phylum Planctomycetota; class Phycisphaerae; order Phycisphaerales; family UBA1924; genus JAEUJB01. Next base: position 14,446 of record JAJVHS010000027.1, on the reverse strand, counting down.
GCCGGAGATGGTCGAGCGCTGGGGCGACCGCTACGTCGCCGTCGGGCCGTACGAAGCATCCCGGGCGGACCTGGAATTCGAGCCGACGCGAGCGGCCGGATGGGTCGGCCGGGCGCTGACGCTCCTCAAGGATCAGCACGGGCTGAACGTTCATCACGGCCGCTGGCTCATCCCCGGCCGGCCGCGGGTGATGCTGATCGAGCACGCGGCGCTGCGGGACAAGCTCGGCGACATCAAGTACCGGCTGTGGCAGGACCACGGGATCGAGTCACCGGGCAACGACGGCCTGATCGACGGCGTGATCACGTTCGCCGAGGCGAGCCGGCGGCTGGTGGAGGTGCTGAGCCGCGAGCGGTCGATGGTGCCGGGTCGGAACAAGGGCGCGGCGCGCCTGATCGTGGCGCACTTCCACGAATGGATGGGCGGGCTCGCGATCCCGATGATCCGCCATGAGAAGCTCGCGGTGGCGACGCTGTTCACGACGCACGCGACGCTGCTGGGCCGCTACATGGCCAGCAACGAGGACGGGTTCTACGACTGGCTCCCGTGGGTGGACCAGGCCAGTTCGGCGTCGCAGTACAACGTCCGGACGCAGCACGCGATCGAACGGGCGTGCGCGCACGGGTCGCACGTCTTCACGACCGTCTCGTCGATCACCGCCGAGGAGTGCACGCACCTGCTCGGCCGCCCGGTGGACGTCGTGACGCCCAACGGCCTCAACGTTGCGCACTACAACAAGGTGCACAACCAGCAGCGCTTCCACGGCGAGTTCAAGCAGGCGATCCACCGCTTCACGTCCGGGTACTTCTTCCCCAGCTACTCCTTCGACCTCGAGAACACGCTCTACTTCTTCACCAGCGGCCGGTACGAGCCGCGGAACAAGGGCTTTGACCTGTGCCTGGAGGCGATGGCGCGGCTCAACGCGGAACTGAAAGCTGCGAAGCTTAACAAGACGGTCGTGTTCTTCATCGTGAGCCGACGGGCGACCAAGAGCATCAACCCGCTCGCGATGGAGAAGCGCGGCGTGCTCAACGAGCTGGAGGAGGTGTGCGAGCAGATCACGACCGGCGTGATGGAGCACCTGTTCTGGCGTGCGGCGTCGGGCGGGAAGCTCAAGCTCGACGACCTCGTGGACGAGTACTGGATGCTGCGGTACCGCCGGGCGCAGCAGGCGCTCAAGCAGCACTGCCTGCCGATGGTGGTGACGCACATCCTCGAAGACGATCAGAACGATCCGGTGCTCAACCAGATCCGCCAGCTCGGGCTGTACAACACCAAGGACGACCCGGTCAAGATCGTCTACCACCCGGATTTCATCACGCCGACCAACCGGCTGTGGGGCATCGAGTACGACCAGTTCGTGCGCGGCTGCCACCTGGGCGTGTTCCCCAGCGCCTACGAGCCGTGGGGGTACACCCCGCTCGAGTGCGTGGCGATGGGCATCCCGGCGGTGACCAGCGACCTTGCCGGATTCGGCCGTTACGTCCAGGAGCAGCACCCGGATCACGACCAGTGGGGATTGACGGTGCTGCCGCGGCGGCGGCGGAGCTACTGGGATGCCGCGGCGGACCTGTGCTCGCGGCTGCTGGCGTTCTGCAAGCTCGACCGCCGTCAGCGGATCGCGCTGCGCAACGAGGTCGACAAGCGGTCGTGGGAGTTCGACTGGTCGCGGCTCGCGGCGGCGTACCACCGGGCGCACGACCTGGCGATCGAACGGGCGGTGAAGGAGATTGAGTAGGAAGGCATCGAGGCATCGAGGCAGCGAGCATTCAAGGGCACAGAGGGCCGAGCATGGAGAGCGAGGGCGCGGCGAGCATGGATGCGGGTGTCGGACAGGCGCGGCCCGTGGTTGAGCTGCACACCGACGGCGCGTGCTCGGGCAACCCGGGCCCGGGCGGGTGGGCGTACGTGCTGATTCACCCGTCGACGGGCAAGCGCCGCGAGGCCAGCGGGGCCGAACTGCTCACGACCAACAACAAGATGGAGCTCCAGGCGGTGATCGAGGGGCTCGGGGCGCTGTCGAAGCCCTCGTCGGTGGACCTCTACTCGGATTCTCAATACGTGCTCAACGGCCTGCGCGAGTGGATGGAGAGCTGGAAGAAGCGGGGCTGGCGCACGGCCGACAAGAAGCCGGTCAAGAACCAGGACCTGTGGGAGCAGCTCGACGAGCTCAAGAAGAAGCACGAGATCCGTTTCCACTGGATCAAGGGCCACAACGATCACCCCGAGAACGAGCGCTGCGACCAGATGGCGGTGGAGGCGAGGGAGAGGTTGGTGGCGGACCAGCGATCGAGATGAAAAACTCCCCCTCTCGTTCTCGCGCCCCGGCCAACGGTGGGCCACGGAAGGCAAAGAACGAGCGGGGGAGTCCTTGAAAGAGAAGCGACGGTCGCGACGCGTGGCGTGAACGCAGGAGAGTGTTCGCGAGTCCTTCGCTGCTCTCGTGGGATTTCAGACCGCCGGCCGACGCTGGGGTGCGGGGAACGGGGGAAGCGGTCGGCTCGGCGGTGCGCCCGGACGGTCCTTCGATGGACCCGGGCGCGGCGCGGGGGAGTCTGCTCCTTCTTTCAGGTAACGAATCGCTGCGCGGGCCCGATAAACCCGAGGCGCCTGAGGAACGCGAGCGCCTGCTCGATCTCGTGGTCCGCGCATCCCTGCAGGGGTCCAGTCCTGCGGAGACCTCTCTCGTGCTCCAGCGGGTGCCGCGTGCTCGGTGCTCCGGGCGGTTGCTTGCGCGGTTGGCCGGGCGGGCCTGGGTGCTGTTGTGATGCGAGCAGCAGCGCATCGGAGACTTCGGCGAGCCGCTGCGCTGTCAGCGGCCTTCGGGGCACGGACATCAGTATGTTCCTTGCGTGTGTTGACCCGTCTGCCGCCGGATCAATCGTGTACAGCACACTCTTCGCAATCGCCGACCTTGCGGTTTCTTGTATTGTTGTGAGGAGTTCGCCCGGTTGCGCCGTGATGATGATGTCGGGCGGAATGTAAGCGCACACATATCTGAATCGGGGAACCGCGACAATCGACGGAGGGGCCGAACGGCTACCGCGGGTAGTCGCCGTCGTCCCACAGCTCGACCTTGACGATCTCGGTGGCTCGGATGGGAGCGGCGTGGCCGTCGAGGTAGACGGCGTTGGTGGTCGTGCCGTGGCGGGTCGGGCAGATGCGCTGCTTGCGCGTCGAATCCGTCTGGAACTTAACGCCGTCGATCTGGTGGGACCACCAGGTGTCGTAATAGACGGCGATCTCCGACTCGTCGTGCGACGCGGTGTACCAGGCGTTGGACTGGAGGTTCTTGGGGTCGTCGGCGAAGCACGAGATGTAGATGGTGTTGCTCGGCCGGTAGAGAGACGAGAGCCGCGACGGGCCCTTGGCTCGGCCGTCGTCCAGGACGCCCGGCGCTTTGAAGCGCAGGCCGTTGTTGACGTAATGGATCTGGTGCTTGTCCTTGGGCCGGGCGGGGTCCTTGAAGTAACTGGCGTGCACATAGCGGTCGGCGATGCCGCCGTCGTTCCTGTCCGAACGGGTGCGTGGGTCGCAGTAGGGCCGGAGCACAAACGCCCACGCCGGCGTGCGCTTGCCGTTGATGAAATCGGCGGCCCGGGGGATGTACTCCCGGTTGTTATCGCCGTACATGACCAGCGCCATGCCGATCTGCCGCTGGTTGGACAGGCAGACGCCCGCGCGGGCGGCGCCGCGGGCCTTTCCCAGCGCCGGCAGCAGGATGCCGATCAGCAGGGCGATGATCGCGATGACGACCAGGAGCTCGATGAGCGTGAACGCACGGCGGCGCGCGGTGTCGCGTTGAACGTGGACCGTCATCATCGCTCGGACCTCCGGGTTGGTTTCCGGGATCTGTGATGCCGAACACGGAGCGGGTCGCGCGGTCAGGTCGGGGGCGTGGGGTAGTCGCCGTCGTCCCAGAGCGGAATCTTGATGATCTCGGTCCACGGGACGGGCGCGGCGTGGCCGTCGAGGTATACGGCGTTGGCGCCGGTGCCGTGCCGCCACGGCGCGATGCGCAGCTTGAGCAGGGAGCTGCCGACGTTGTCGATGTCGCTGATCTGCGAGGCGTGCTGCGTGTCGTAGTAGATGGCGATCTCTTTCTCGTCGTTGCTGGGGGCGTACCACGCGTTGGACTGGATGTTCATCGGGTCGTCCGCGAAGCAGGAGATGTAGAGCACGCTCGACGGGCGCGGGTACTTGTGAAAGCGGGTGGGGGGCTTGCCCTTGCCCTCGATGATGTGCCCGGGCTTGTCAAAGAACAGCCCGTTGTTCACATAATGGATGTTGTGCTTGTCCTTGGGCCGGCCCGGGTCGCGGTAGTACTTGGCATGCGCGTAGCGGTCGGCGACGCCCAGATCGGCGCGGTCCGAGCGCGTGTTGGGGTCGCAGAACGGCCGCAGCGCAAACGCCCACCCCGGGTTCAGCGGTTTGCCCGGAGCCTCGCTGCTCCCGCATTCGCGCGGCGTGAATTCCTTGTTCGCGTCGGCGTAGAGGATCAGGGCCGTGCCGATCTGGCGCTGGTTCGACAGGCAGACCCCTGCCCGGGCCGCGTTGCGGGCCTTTCCAAGCGCCGGGAGCAGGATGCCGATGAGCAGCGCGATGATGGCAATGACCACCAGCAGCTCGATGAGCGTGAACCCGCGACGCGACGACCAAGCAGCATGACCGTGACCCGGACGCTGGTGCATGGCGCAATTCTCCGTGTGTGCGAAGGCCGGTGCTGTAGAAGCGGTCAGCGGGGCCCTGTGAACGGCCGTGAGAGGCACATCCCCGCCGGATCGCGAGCAGAAGGGTCAGTTCGTCGAAGCCGCAATGTACTCGGAAGCCAGCTGGAAAGCCACAGAATCTCGCCGCTCAACCGGAATCTGTTTGGGTCCATCGCCGAAGCGCCCGCCACGGGAACGTGACCGGGATCAGGTGCGGCCGCTCCTGGAGCCAGCTGACCAGCCACTCGAATGCGTCGACCAGCCGGGGTCCCGGTCGGCTGAACATCTGGTTGCCGTCGACGACGGCAACGCGGCCGGTTCGGACGGCCTTTATCCCCGCCATTGCGGGCCGCGCCAGCAACTGCCCCGCCATCTCCCACGCATGGGCGAGACCCACGCCGCAGGGAGCGATGATCAGGCCATCGGGGTCGGCGGCCGCCAGTATGTCTTCGGGGACGCGGATGCTCTTGCCCGCCAGGCGCTGCGCCTGCTGGGGACCGACCGCGGCGCCCGACCCAGGGACGGGTGTGGTCGGATTGAGCGGGTGGCGTCCCCCGGCTCGTTCGATGAGCTGCGGGATCCAGTGGCCGCCGACATACAGCGGGTCGGTCCACTCGAGAAACGCGACGTGGGGCCCGTCCTCGAACGGGTTGACGAACTCGGCCGCCGCCGCCATGCGCTCGCGGAGCGAGGTGACCAGCGACGTCGCCTTCGCCGGGCGTTCGATCGCCCGGCCGACCTCGAGCACGTGATCGAGCACGTCCTCGATCGACTCCGGATTCAGGCTGAGGATGGTCGGCGGCGAGGACCATCGCTGCGTGATACTCCGGACCGTGTCGAGGTCAATCGAACAGACCGAACACAGGTCCTGGGTCAGGATGACGTCCGGGCGAAGGCGGGCCAGCATCTCCGCATCCAGGCGGTACAGCGAGCTGGCGGTGGCGAGCTGGTCGCGCACCTGCCGGTCGATCTCCGCCGGATCGGTTGACGTGATCGCCTGCCCGGTGAGGACGGGTAAGCCGGCCACCAGCGGCGGGTAGTCGCACTCGTGGGACCGTCCGACCAGCAGCTCCGACGCTCCCAGGGCACAGACGATCTCCGTCGCGGAGGGAACGAGGCTGACGACGCGGGGAGGCATGGCGGGTCGGGGAGCGGCGAAACGATGGGCTGAGGGGAACTTTCTCGCGTGCTCGGTCGCAGGATCGTTGTATTTGCGGCCCGGCGGCCGATCAAGAAGCCAGGCACTTGGGTTGCGGGCCCTGGCGAACCGTATCCTTATGGCCTTTCGGACCGGACGGGGGGTTCGAAGGCTCGGTTGGAAAGTTGGCGGCGGCTTTTTCGCCGCCTCCCGGCCAGCAAGAGGGCAGTTGCATGAAGCACGAGCGTCACAAGCACGGTGCAGGGATGGCGACGGTGCTGGTCCTCCTGGCGGGCCTGGCCATCCCTATCACGGCCTTTCCCCCCGCTGTCGCCGCGGCTGCCCAGGACGGTGGTTCCGAAGCGGCGCGCGAGGGGTCCGAGGCCGACGGCACCGAGCAACCGATCCGCCCGGCGCAGCCCGCCCGCGAGGAACCGGGAACGGTGGTGCGGCCTCCAGGGACGTCCGCTCCCGGCGGTCAGCCGACGGCGCGCCCGCGCGAGCAGCCCTCTCGGGAGAATCCACAGGACGGGGTCGATGCCCCGGATGAAAACCAGCCCGAGGCAGCGCAGGACGGGACTGAGCCCCAGCCGCTTCCGCAGACGACCGGCGACGAGATCGAGCTGTCGGCGTTTACCGAGCCGGTCGAACTCTCGACGCTGATCGAGTACGTCGCCAAGACGCTCAACATCAATGTCTCGGTGAAGCCGGGCCTGGCCGGGTCGGTGGTCTTCAACGCCCCCGTGAAGGTTCCCAAGTCCCGGCTGCTCACGCTGCTGGATGCGCTGCTCGAGCAGCAGGGGTACACGATCACCTACGACGAGGCGTCGCAGTTCTACACCGTCCGCCCGACCGGCGAGGTGCCGATCGGCCTCATCGACGGCGAGCAGGCGACCACCCGCGTGTTCGCGACGCCCAACGTCCGCCCCAGCGCGCTCAAGCCCGCGATCGACGCTCAGCTCGGGCTCGCGATGATGATCCCCGGCCAGCAGCCGGGGCAGGGCGGCGGCAGCCGCCAGTACGCGTATGTCGATGAGCTGGGCGTCATCGTCGCCACCGACACGCTCCGCAAGCTCGCGCAGGTGGAATCTCTCATCGACCGGCTGCTGGCGGAGTACGCCAAGGCCAGGTTCATCCGCTTCGAGCTCAAGCACGTGGCCGCGCCCGTCGCTCGCGAGCGGGCGCTCCAGCTCGTCGGCCAGTCGTCGAACAGGTTCGGCTTCAACCAAGATCCCAACATCACGATCCAGCAGCAGCAGCAGGGCCTGGGCGGGATCTCGCGCGGATCGTTCGACAACCTGACCGAGCGGCTCACCATCGATCCGCAGGGCAACGCCTTGATTTTCCGCGGGCTCCCCGAGGAGATTGCGCAGGTGCAGACGGTGCTCGAGGTGATCGACGTGCCCAGCACGCTCTCGCCGCGCAAGCACGAGGTGGGCAAGGCGGCGCGTCCGATCGCGGAGATCGCCCGCCAGCGCGGCCTGGGCGAGGTTACCCAGATCAGCGACACATCGCAGTACGACCCCAACAACCCGCTGGGCCTGCGGGGCGGAGGCCTCACGTTCCAGGACCCCAACCAGCCGGGATTGGGACAGAAGCAGTCGACCACCGGCGGACCGGTGATGGTCGTCGATGAGACTCGCGGCGTCATCATCTATTACGGCACCGAACCGCAGCAGGCCGCCCTCAAGGCGCTCGTCGACGAGCTCAAGACCGACGACGACCGCATCGTCTTCCGCGACTACAAGCTCAAGAACACCCGGGCGTACGACGTCGCCGAGATCATCATGGGCGTCCTCAACAACCAGATGCCCGCGATTCAGGACACGTCATCGTCATCGGATTCGACCGACTCGGGCACCGGCGGGTCTCGCAGCCGGTCGGGCAGCAGCCTGGTCAGCGATTTCTCCGGAACCGGAAGCAGCCGACGCAACACCCGTCCGAACCTCGGCACGTCCGGCGGCTCGCCCGAGGACGGGCTGAGCATCGAGAACGCCGAGGACATCTTCATCGTTCCCGACGAGGCGCATAACCAGCTCATCGTCAAGGCTCCGATCCGCGACCAGGAGACTCTGGGCCGGCTGATCACCAAGCTCGACCTGCGCCGGCCGCAGGTGTACATCGAGGCCAAGATCGTCGTCGTGAACTGGAGCGACGATCTGCGACTGGCGTTCGAGACGCAGCTCATCAACGCCAACGGCACCGGCGGTGTGCTCAACACCAACTTCGGCATCACCGGGAACCAGGGGAACGTCCTGACTCCCAAGACGGTGCCCGGCCTCACCGGTCTGACGGCCGCGATCATCAAGTCCGACCAGGTGCCCATCGTGATGACCGCGCTGCAAACCGAGGTGGACGCGAGGATCCTGTCCACCCCGCAGGTGCTGGTCGATGACAACACCAAGGCGATCATCGACTCCAAGGAACAGCAGCCGACGACAACCACGACGATCGGGTCGGGCGGCAACCCCAACACGACCACGTTCAACGACTACGTCGACGCGGGCACCAAGCTCGAAGTGACGCCCACGATCTCTGACGGCGGCTACATCCGCCTTGATTACTTCATCAACCTCTCGAGCTTCACCGGCAGCGGGTCCAACGGCATCCCGCCGCCCAAGCAGGACAACACGCTCGAAGCCAAGTCGGTGACGGTGCCCAGCGACGCCACCGTCGTGCTCGGCGGGATCACGTTCGACAGCGAGAGCACGACCAGCGAGGGCGTCCCGATTCTCAAGGACATCCCGATCCTGGGGCTGCTGTTCCAGGACCTGAGCAAGACCAAGCGCAAGACACCCCTGTACGTGTTCCTGACGCCGATGGTGATGCGCGATCCCAATTTCGCGGACCTGCGCCTCATGCAGGAGGGCCCGCAGGCCGCGGTGGGGGTCGACGACGCGATGCCCTCGCTCGAGCCGACGTACATTGACGTCTTCGAACGGCCGCTGGGCGCCCCGCCGCCGCCCGAACCCGTCGAGCCCGCCAGCGCGACCAATCCGGCGCCCGGCCCCGAGAGAGGATCGAGCACGCACTGATCGGACCGCCACCGCCGGCCGGCGCACCCCTCATGACGCGAAACAACGGACCAGCCGACCGATGCAGCGCGATGCGCAAGCTCCTGCCCGCAAGCAAGCGGGCCGCTCCCGCCACGCCCCAGCCCGGCGGAGCGATCGAGAAGGCCCACTGGAACAGGATCGCGCCGCTCTTTGGGCCCCTGCGCGTCAGCGCCGACCAGCTCCGCCAGTTCCGCACGATCGAAGGTTCCGACACCGAGCCGTGGGACGTGCTGCTCTCGCTGCTCGCGATCGACGAGCACCACGCGCTCGAGCTGCTCGCCCAGCGCACGGGCCTGGCGTACATCGCCGAACCGCGGCTGAGCGAATCGGCCTCGCGCTACTACGAAACCGTTCCGCCCGAAGTCGCTCGCACGCACCTGTGCGCGGGCGTGGAATCCGACGGCGTGACCATGACGGTCGCGACCGCACAGCCCATGCAGCCGGCGGTCGTCAACATGCTCGAGGAGATGCTCGACGCGCCCGTCCGGCTGGTCCTGAGCCCCCGGGCCACCGTCGCCAACCTCGTCAACCGCGGCTACGAGAAGCGCCAGGACCTGGTCACCGAGATCATCGAGGAGATGCCCCTCGACGAGCGGGCCATCGCCTCCGCCGCGGCGGGCGTCGGCCAGTCCAACGACCTGCTCCAGCTCGCGCGCCAGACGCCGGTCATCCGCCTGGTGAACATGATCCTGTTCGAGGCGCTGCGACGCCGGGCCAGCGACGTTCACATCCACCCGCAGGAAAACCGGCTCCTGATCCGCTTCCGCGTGGACGGGCTGCTCGTCGATGCCTTCAGCCCGCCCATCTCGCTGGCACCCGCCATCAGCTCGCGCCTCAAGGTGATGACCGAACTGGACATCGCCAACCGCCACAGCCCGCAGGACGGGCACACGACCGTCCGCATCGGCAGCCGCAAGATCGACATCCGCTTCTCGTGCATCCCGACGGTGTTCGGCGAGCGCCTCGTGCTGCGCCTGCTCGACCAGTCGAGCGTCCAGCTCTCCCTCGACCAGATCGGGATGAGCAAGCGGATGCAGGGCCAGCTCCTGGACCTGGTGGACCACCCGACGGGGATCATCCTGGTCACCGGGCCGACGGGGTCGGGCAAGACGACGACGCTTTACGCGGCCCTCCAGCGCGTCGACCGCAACACGCGCAACGTGATGACGATCGAGGACCCCGTCGAGTACCACCTCGACGGCATCAGCCAGATGCAGGTCAACCCCAAGCGCGGCGTGACGTTCGCGACGGGGCTCCGGGCCTTGCTGCGGCAGGACCCCGACGTGATCCTGGTGGGCGAGATCCGCGACCAGGAGACCGCGCAGCTCGCGGTGCAGGCGTCGCTGACCGGCCACCTCGTGCTCGCCACACTCCACACAAATGATGCGCCCAGCGCGATCACGCGCCTGGTGGATATCGGGATCGAGCCGTACCTGATCACGTCGTCGCTCCTGGCGGTGCTCGCGCAGCGGCTGGTGCGGCGCAAGTGCGCGGTCTGCGGCGGGACGGGCCGGCTGGAGGACGGCGCGCGGTGCGACCCGTGCTGGGGATCGGGCTACAAGGGCCGGCTGGCGGTGTACGAGCTCATGCAGATGACCGATCCCCTGCGCGTGCTGACGAACAAGAGCGCAGACGCGGTGGAGCTCGTCGCGCTCGCCAAGGACGAGGGCTTCCAGGACATGCGCGTGGACGCCGCGGAGAAGATCGCGGCGGGGCTGACGGACGAGGCGGAAGTCTTCCGCGTGCTGCACTGACGAGTGCAAGGCGCCAGTCGTGCGTGCAGTCGGCCGGTCATCGAAGAACCAGCGTCACCGTTTCGCGCTCCACGGTTCGTGCGCCCTCGGGCGTCGCGTGCCGCGAAGCGATCACGAAGCCGTTCTTCTCGAGCACGCGGATCGACGCGAGATTGAACGCCGCCGCGGTCGCGATCAACGGCCGGGCCGGATATTCGACGAGCATCAACGCCACCGCTCGCGTCGCGATCCCGCGTCCCCAGTGGTCGCGGGCGATCCAGTAGCCCAGCGAACTCACCCCGTCCTGCGGCGACACGTTCACCGACCCCACCAGCTCGCCATCGGCCAGGATCACGCGCGGCGTCACACCGGTCAGCACGCCGGACGGATCGGCGAGGATCTGCTCCCACCGAGCAAGGAACGTCGGCCAGTCGCGGGGCTTGGAGCCCGCGCGTTCGTTCGAGAGAGGGTCGAGCTCCATCGCGTGCAGCGCCGGCAGGTCCGAGGCCGTGGTGGGGCGGAGGCGGACCGAGGTCGGCGAAGGCCTGGGCGTCGGATGATGTGAGTCGCTCTTCTCCATTTCGGCGGCTTTCGGCGCGACCCGCGCTGCAGGCGGGTGACTGTCTGATGTTGGCCGGCGTCTTGACGCAAACCCCAATGGGAATGCCAAGCAGAAAGACAACCACCGCGGGAGCGCCGCGGTGGTCGAGGATCAGACGAATTGGACCGCCGAAGGACCGGCGGCGCGGGGGACCGCGGTCAGTTGGCCGTCAGCCACACCGGGCGGGGAGCCTTCTCATCCGCCGGGAGGATGTGCACTTTGCGGCCGCGGAAGACGACGGTGCCCTCGGCGACCGAGTACAGCGTGTTATCCGACCCGCGACGGACGTTGAAGCCGGCCTGGAAGGGGGTGCCGACCTGGCGGACGATGATCGAGCCGGCCTTGGCCTGCTCGCCGCCGAAGAGCTTGATGCCGAGGAACTTGGGGTTGGAGTCACGACCGTTCTGGGTCGAGCCCTGGCCCTTTTTATGTGCCATGAATCCTGCCCACCTTCAAAAATCTGTCTGCCCGGCCTGCCACCCTTGACCGGCGGGTTGGGATAGTAGGCATCGGTCGAATCAGGGGCCAGCCGGAGAATGACCGAACCAACCCCTGATGCCCAGTGCCCAGTGCCTTCTGTCTTACCGCATGATCCACCGGGTTTCGACGGACTCAAACTCAGGCGTCACGTGCCGCTCGATGTCGCCGGGGGTGATGTACCGGGACATGAGGGTCTTGCGGAGCAGGACGCGCTCGCGCTCGTCGGTCTCGGGGTTGAGGATCTCCATGGGCTTGGCCTCGCCGGAGAAGCCCGCGCCGAAGATGGAGACTTCATCCACTCGGAAATCGTCGACCGCCCACACCACGAGGCCGTCCTTGGCGTTCTCCTCGCCCTGCATCATGACGCCGATGATGCTGATCTGGTCTTCGAGGTAGGGGTTGTTGAGGTTCTTGATGAGCTGCTCAGTGACAGATGCGGGGACGTTGCGGCCCGAGCGGACGATCTCGCCGTCGGAGGTGGCCAGGTCCCACGCCGGCGCGAGGAGCACGTCGGTGCCGCTGGCGTTGGTGACGGTGTAGGTCATGTAGAAAAACGCGCGGGGGCCGCTGCCGGGCACGTCGAACTTCGCCAGGCGCAAGGGCCCGAGCTTGACGTCGAGCTGCCAACGGCGCGGGATGGGGTCTGGCTCGGGCGCAAAGCCGAGCGTCCCCGCGGCAAGCGCGGTGAGCAGCGTCGCGGAGGCGGCTTTGGCGATGAGGCGTCGGGCGGGCCCGAAGGCCTTGGCGTTGGGTGTCGTCATCCGTGTGTTCTCAAGAACGTGGCGGGTCGGCTAGTCTACAGATGTTTGTACGCCGGTCAAAGCGCCGCCGATCGGCTTGCCAGCCTCGGCGCGCCTGGCATCACCGAACAAAGCTCGATCATGGGCACGGGTCCGGGTTCAACGCAGTCAGGATCGTCCGCCGTGAACGGTGGGTCGGGTCCGGTTGCGGTCGCCTCGCCCGAGCGCGTCACCGACCAGACCGAGCTGCTGGCCGCCATGCGTCTGGTCTCGGTTCCGCCTGCGGAACGTGAAGGCGCGGCCAGGCGGCTCCTGGCGGCAGGTCCGCGCCACGGGATTGATTTCACACACGCATGGGCGGTCATCGATCGCGCGCCCGGCGGCGAGCCTCGGTTGGTGCGTCAGGTGTGCCTGGCGGTGCCGGGGTCCGGACGGACGGCGATGGTGTTCCTGTCCGATCCGGTCGGCGGGGCCGAGCCGGGCGGCCCGGAGGTCGCCAAGGCCGAGCGAGCGGCGTGCATCCAGGCCGCGGCGGCGGACATGGCGACGCTGGTCGATGCCGGCGGCGCGCGCCGCGTGGCGGTCATGCAGGCGCTGCCCGAGCCGCGCGAAGCCTGGTCGATCGAGGCGTGCCACGCGGCTGGATTCGTGACGGTCGGCCACCTGACGTACATGCGGGCGAGCGTTCCACCGCTCAAACGCCAGCCGCCGGCGCCAACGGGACCGTTCCCGGCCGGGGTGGAGGTGGTCTCGGTGGCGTCGATCCCCGCGGCGCGGCGCGACGCGGTGCTGGTGGAAGCACTTGAGCGGTCATACGAGGAGACGCTGGACTGCCCGGAGCTGTGCGGGATGCGGGAGACCCGGGACATCCTCGAGTCCCATCGCTGCACGGGCGTGCACGACCCGTCGATGTGGTGGGTGGTGTTCGACGGATCGTCGCCGCGCGGGACGATGATGCTCGCGCACGTCCCGGACCAGCACGCGGTCGAGCTGGTGTATCTGGGGCTTTCACCCGATGTGCGCGGCAAGGGTCTGGGGCGCCGGCTGATGGCGATGGCGATGCGCGCGACGGCGGCGGCGCGCATCGGCGAGATGACGTGCGCGGTGGATGCTCGGAACGTGCCGGCGGTGCGGCTCTACGAATCGTGTGGGTTCGCGGGGTTTGCACAACGGGTTGCGCTTGTGAAAAGTCTGTAGCTGGCGCGCGGTTTTTGCACAGACTTTGCGCAATGTTCACGACCGGCCGTGTATAAGAATTTTTCATCCACCGTAAGTCGTTGCCGGATCGGGCGCTGAAAAGCGGTTGGCGGTCGGAGCAACGCGGCGGCTATTGCCGTTGTGCCGCCCAGCTTCTACCTTGCTCAACATCGGTCATGGAGCGACCGGTCGTCGGTTTCGCGGCTTCCAACCTCCTCAGCGATTGCCCCTGGGTGGTCCGAGGACCTGCATGATGTCTGAGCAGGTGTTGTGCGTTGCGCCGCGAGTCCGCCGAGGGGGAATGGACTCAACTCACAGATCGATTTCATCACATCGACGGGCCTTGGCTCTCGTCCGCGCGACCGATCTCGCGGGCCCGGAGTCGGTGCGCCCGGCGGTTGCCAAGCAGTCCGGGGGCTTGCCGGACAAGGGGTGGGCAGCGTGGAGACGCGGCACACGACGTTGCGGACGAACACGGTCGAGTCGGGGGCGGAGCGGGACGCCTCAAGCGCGCTGGACCAGATCCGGCGGAAGCTCTCCGACGAGGTCGGCGAGGAGCGGATCCGCAAGTTCTTTGCCGATGGGACGGCGCTGAGCCTCGACGGCGAACGCCTCGACGTCACGGTGCCGTCGAAGTTCCTGGCGGATTATCTCGATCGGCGCTTCGGCGCGGCGCTGCGCCGCGCGGCGCAGGTCACCGGGGGTGACGGCCAGGCGCGGCCCATGATGCTGCGCTTCCGCGTCGAGGAGCACGCGGGCGCCGTGGGAGCTCCGCTGCCGGCCGCGCCGACC
>JAJVHS010000013.1 GCA_022072615.1 Phycisphaerales bacterium | reverse complement strand
GCCCGGGGTCGTCAAAATCCGTGCTTCACTGTCGGGCCGCGAACTCAACGCGGCGATGGATGCTCAGGACGCGGCTGGGGCGCTGCCCTCGCCGCCCGCGGTCGGCTCGGCGCCGCCACCACCACCACCACCACCGCCTCCTCCTCCGCCGCCGCCACCCGGGCGACGCCCGCGACCGCCACCACCACCACCGCCGCCGCCGCCGCCGCGACCACCGCGGCCGCCACGATCCTGACCGACGGTGTTGACGGGGCCCTTCGCCTTTTCCTTGGACGTCGAGGCCGTCATGAAGGCCCGGCCCTTGGTGATCTTGCGCTCGATGTCGGACTCGCCCAGCGTGACACCGCGGGCTGACTCGATCGCGGTGCGCGACCGGATCTGGCCCAGGGCTTCGAACACCGCCTTGACGAGCGTCTTGGCGTTGGTCGAGCCGTAGCACTTGGTGAGGCAGTCGGTGATGCCGGCGGCGTCGAGGATGGCTCGGACCGTGGTGCCCGCGACGACGCCGGTGCCCGGCGAGGCGGGGATGAGCCGCACCTTCGACGACGAGTAGCGGCCCTCAACCTCGTGGGGGAGGGTGGTGCCGGCCATGGTGACGGAGATCATGTTCCGCCGGGCGTACTTGTTGGCCTTCTCGACCGCGAGCGGCACTTCGTTGCTCTTGCCGTAGCCGTAGCCGACGCGTCCGCGGTGATCGCCGCAGACGACCAGGGCGCCCAGGCTGAATCGGCGACCGCCCTTGACGGTGGTCGAGGTGCGGTAGACACCGATCGTGGTGTCGGACATGTGGCCTGATTCTTCGAAATGGTCAGCCATTGCTTCGTGCTCGCTGCGGCCGACTGGGCCGCGGTGGGTGTGACGTGGTTCCCTGCGTGGATCAGAACTTGAGGCCGGCCTTGCGAGCCGCATCGCCCAGGGCCTTGACGCGCCCGTGATACTTGAAACCGCCGCGGTCGAAGACGACGTCGGAGACGCCGGCGGCCCTGGCTCGTTCGGCGAGCTTGCTGCCGACGGCCGCGGCCGACGCGGAGTTGCCGGTCTTGCCGCCGGACTTGATGTCCTTCTCGGTGGACGACGCGGACGCGAGGGTCTTGCCCGCGAGGTCGTCGATGACCTGCGCGTGGATGTGCATCAGCGACTTGTACACCGCCAGGCGGGGACGGTCGGGGGTGCCGGCGACGCGCTTGCGGATGCCGATGCGGCGCCGGGTCCTGCGAACGGCCTTGGTGGTCTGCTTGTCCATAGTCTCGTGACCTTCTTCCTCGAACCGCCGGGCCGGTCGGCCCGGCCGCGTACCCGCGGCGTGCCTTACGAACCGAACTGCTTGCCCTGCTTGCGCTTGATGACTTCCTCGGCGTACTTGATGCCCTTGCCGTTGTAGGGCTCGGGCTTGCGCTTGGCGCGGACCGTGGAAGCGAACTCTCCGACGACGCCGCGGTCGGGTCCGGTGATCTTGATGGGGGTCGTTTCGCCCTGGGCCTTGTCGACGGCGACGGTGACGCCGTCGGGGATGGTCACCATGATGGAGTTGGCGAAGCCAACCGTGAGCTTGAGCTTCTTGCCCATGACGGCGGCCGACCAGCCGGTGCCGACGACCTGAAGGTTCTTCTCGTAGCCCTTGGTGACACCCTCGATCATGTTGCGGATGTGGGCGCGGGTGGAGCCCCACAGCGCGCGGATCCTGCGATCCTCGACCTTGGCGGGGTCGATCTCGCACTTGATCAGCTTCTCGGACTCCGCCCAGGTGACCTTCACGTGGGGGTTGGTCTTGAGGGTGAGTTTGCCCTTGGGCCCCTCGATGTGAACAAGCCCCTCCTTGACGGCGACCTTCACGCCGGCGGGGACTTGCACTGGTTGCTTGCCGATCCTGGACATGGCCTGTTTCCTTCTGACCTTCGTGCGTTGGCTCGTCTGGTTACTCGATCGTGCACAGGAGCTCGCCGCCGACGCGCTCTTCCTTGGCCTTGCGGTTGCTCAGAACGCCCTTGCTGGTGGAGACGATCGAGATTCCCAGCCCGCCGAGGGGGACCGGGATCGCCTCGACGCCGCGGTACACGCGGCGGCCGACGCGGCTCTCGCGCGTCAGCCTGCGGAGGACCGGCTGGCCTCCGGGGCCGAAACGGATCTTGAGCTTGAGCTGCCCCTGGCGGCCGTCGTCGACGACGTCGAAGCCGTCGATGTAGCCCTCGTCGCGCAGCACCGCCGCGATGCCGCGGCACACCTTGCTGTTGAGGCAGGTGACGGTCTTAGCGCGGTTGCGCACGCCGTTGCGGATCCGGGTCAGCATGTCCGCGATTGGGTCGTTGATCGCCATCGTCTGGTTCTCGCTTCGCCTACGTCTGTCTTGCGTTGCCTGGTGCTCGTTGCCCGACGTCTTGTGCCTTTACCAGCTCGCCTTGCGCATGCCCGGGATCTTGCCCTCGAGGGCCAGCTTGCGCAGCATGATGCGGCTGATGCGGAACTTGCGGTACACGCCGCGGGGACGGCCCGTCAGTTCGCACCGCCGAACGATCCGCGTGCTGTACTTGGGCTTGCGCCGGGACTTTGCCGTCTGTGCCTTGGTCGCCATCGTCCGTTGCTCCTCGGGGTCCGGTCCGTCCGGCCCCGACTGTCTTTCTGCTTCCTACCGACTGGCTCTTACTTCTGATCCGGCTTGCGGAACGGCATCCCCAGTTCCTCCAGCACGTAGCGGCTGAGCTTGGGGCTGGAGTTGCTGAACACGCAGTTGATGTGCATGCCGTGGGTGAACTGGGCCTCGGCCATGTTGATCTCGGGGAAGATGCCCTGCTCGGTCACGCCGAAGGAGTAGTTGCCCTGGCGGTCGAACGCCTTGTCCGGGAGGCCGCGGAAGTCCTTGATTCGCGGCGTCGCCAGGTTGATGAGCCGGTCGAGGAAGTGCCACATGCGCTCGCGCCGCATGGTGACCATCGCCGAGCTCTCGAACCCCGCGCGGAGCTTGAAGTTCGAGACGCTCTTGCGGGCCCGGATCACGATGGGCTTCTGGCCGGTGACCGTCACCAGGGTGTCGAGGACCTGCTGCTTGACGTGCGGGGGGATCTTGGACCCCTCCAGGTGCCGGCCCATGTTGATGTTCACGACGATCTTCTGGAGGCGCGGCATCTGCATGGGGTTGCCGATGCCGTGCTTGACCTTCAGGCCCTCGCGGACCTTGGTCTCGTAGGCGACCTTGAGGCGCGGCGGGACCTTGGGCCCGGTGTCCTCCGGGGCCTCTTCGTGGCCCTTCTTGGCCTTGTGGGCCTTGTCGGGCTTGTTGCCCTTGTGCTCGGCCTTGCCCTCGGGGGCCTTGCCGCCCTGGGGCTTGCCTTCCTTCTTTTCCGCGTCCTTCGCCATGGGTCACACTCGCTGAATCTTCGCCGCCGCGGGATCAACCCCGGGCGGTCAATGAACCGTTACTGAGCCTTCCGGACCACGCCGAGCACCTTGAGTTCCTTGCCGCCGTGACGGGCCACGCGCACCTTGCTGCCGTCCTTCTCGGAGCGGAAGCCGACGCGGACGGCCTTGCCGTCCACCACCGGGCTCACCTTGCTCATATGCAGGGGAGCCTCCTTGGTGATGACGCCGCCCTGCGGGTTGCGCTGGGTGGGCCGCAGGTTCTTGGTGCGGAGGTTGAGACCCTTGATGATCACCTGCTGGCGATCGGGGATCACCCGCAGCACCTCGCCGATGCGGCCCTTGAGCGAGCCGCTGGTGATCATCACCTGGTCGCCTTTGCGTACGTGTGCGGGCATGTCAGACCACCTCCGAAGCCAGAGACACGATCTTCATGTAGTTCTTGTCGCGCAGCTCGCGGGCCACGGGCCCGAAGATGCGCGTCCCCTTGGGGTTGCCGTCGTCCTGGATGAGCACCACGGCGTTGGAATCGAACTTGACGTACGAGCCGTCGGGGCGGCGGGTCGCCTTGGTGGTGCGGACGACGACGGCCTTGGACTTGTCGCCCGGCTTGACGTCCGCGCCCGGGAGGGCCTTCTTGATCGACACGAAGACGCGGTCGCCCACGCCGGCCATGCGCCGCGTGAACTTGCCGCTGCCGGTCGACCCGCCGTACACGCGGATCACGTAGGCGATCTTCGCCCCCGAGTTATCCGCGACTTCGCACCTGGTTTCTTGCTGGAGCATGACTGATCCGATCCGTTGGAGCCGCCGGGCGTCCGCCCGGTCCTGTCGGCCGATGCGTGCTGGTTAGTTCTTGGCGTCGTCCTCGGCCGCCTGGGCCTCGCCGATCGACTTGGCGCTGGCCAGCGCCGCCGCCAGCTCCGAGCGCTTCTCGACGATGCGGACCAGCTTCCACGTCTTGGTCTTGCTGATCGGGCGGCACTGGGCCACCTCGACCAGGTCGCCGACGCGCGACTCGTTGTTCTCGTCGTGGACGTGGAGCACCGTCCGCTGGCGGATGAACTTGCCGTACTTGGAGTGCATCGCCATGTACGCCACCACGACCTTGCGGGTCTTGTTGCGCACGTCGGTCTCGACCACGCCGATCCGCGTTCCCTTGGGGGAGGCGGTGTTCTTGTCGCTGCTGGCTGGCTTGGTGCTTGTCGTCATCGATCGGCTCTGTCTTTCCTGGCGGCCGGGGCCCGCCCGTCGTGTGCTGGTGACCTGGTTGCTCGGTCCTGTTCCTGGGGTCCGGTTCTCCGCCGCGCTTACGCCTTGGCCCCGGCCTGACGCGACCGGCGCTCGGTGAGGAGCCGGGCGATGTCCCGCCGGACAGACTTGAACTGCGCCGTGTTCTCGACCTTCTCGGTCACGGCCTGCGAGCGGAGCTGGAAGAGCTTGGCGCGCTGGCGCTCCAGCTCCACCTTGATCTCCTCGTCCCGCAGTGCCCTTACTTCCTTGCCGTTCATGGGTCGTATCCCTTGCAAAGTCCGCTGAACCTGTCCCGCACTCACACCCGCACGCGGCGGCCGACGAAGCGGCACCGGACGGGCATCTTCATCGCGACGCGCACCAGGGCGGCCTTGGCGACCTGCTCGGTGACGCCCGCCATCTCGAAGAGCATGGTGCCGGCCTTCACGCGGGCCGCCCAGTAATCCACGTCCGCCTTGCCGGTGCCCATTCGGGTTTCCAGCGGCTTCTTGGAGATCGGCTTGTCGGGGAAGACGCGGATGAAGAGCTTGCCCTCGCGCTTGACGAAGTGCATGGCGGCCACGCGGCCGGCCTCGATCTGCGTCGCCTTCAGCCAGCACCCTTCCAGCGCCTGCAGGCCGTAGTCGCCGTACGCGACGTAGTTGCCCTTGGTCGCCTTGCGGTCGCGGACCCGGCGCATCTCCTTGCGGTACTTCACTCGTTTGGGCATCAACGCCATGCGTCACCTCTGAAAACAGGCTCGAGGCACCGGGCACTCGGCACTGGTCACACTCAACACACTTACCTGCGACCGCGGGCGCGGGCTCGGCCGCCGGCCGCGTTGGATTCCTCTTCCGTCCGTTCGGTCGTGTACAGGCCCTTGTAGACCCACACCTGGACGCCGATGGCGCCGTAGGTCGTGAAGGCCTCGGCCAGGCCGTACTCGATGCGGGCCTGGAGCGTCGAGAGGGGCAGCGACCCCAGGCGGATGTCCAGGTAGCGCGACATCTCGGCGCCGCCCAGGCGGCCGGCGAGCTGGATCTTCACGCCCTGGGCGCCCGACGCCATCGCCGCGTCGGCCTTCATCTTGGCGGCCTTTCGGAAGCTCGCCCGCTTGACGAGCTGCTCGGCGACCGCCTCGGCGATCAGCTGCGCGTCGAGGTCGGGGTTCTTGATCTCGAGGATCGAGATCGCGACCTTCCGGCCGGTCATGTACTGGAGCTCTTCGGTGATGCGCTCGACCTCGGCGCCCTTGGGGCCGATCACCAGCCCGGGGCGGGCGGTCTTGATGATGATCTTGAGCTCCTCGCGGGTGCGCTCGATGTGGATGTCCGACACCATCGCGCTGGGCGGGCGGCGGTTGAGGCGCTTGTCGAGGAACTTGCGGATCTTCTGGTCTTCGACGAGCAGCTCGCCGAACAGCGCCTTGGGCGCGTACCAGCGCGACCGGTGCGCCTCCGTGATGCCGAGCCTCAGACCGAATGGATGCGTCTTCTGTCCCATGGTGTTCTTCTTCTCAGGCCTTCTGGGCGACCTTGCGGCTCTTGCGCGGAGCCCGCTCCTCGACGCCGACGGTGATGTGGCTGAACGCCTTGATGATCTTGTGGGCACGGCCGCGGTCCTTGGGCTGGAACCGCTTCATGCGGGGCCCCTCGTCCACCGTGCTGATCGACACGAACAGCTTGCCCTCGTCGGCCTCCACCGTCTGCGCCTCGGCGATCGCCGCCGAGAGGCACTTGCGGATGTTGACGGCCGCCCGCTTGGTGTTGAAGCCGAGCAGGTTGAGGGCCTTCTCCACGCTCTGGCCGCGGATCAGGTCCGCCAGCAGGCGGGCCTTGCGCGGGCTCCCGCGGTGGTGACGGACCTTGCTGACGAACCTGGCCACCTCGCGCGTCGGCACGCCCACCGCGGCCGCGAGCTTGGCGATGTCGCCGGCGCGGCAGCGCGGATGGTCGCGGCCCACGAGCCAGTTGTTGACCGCCCGCAGAGCGTCCTCTTCGTTGAGGCCCGGGCGCACCAGGGCGGCGGCGAGCTGCTCGCGCGTCACGTTCTTGGCGTGTGCCAGTTCCTTCAGTCTTTCGTGCCGCAGTTTCACGGTTCGCGTCCTCTGTCTGCGTGCGCCGCTGCGGGCGCCCGGTGGAGTCTGGAGAGCGGGGTTACTTCTTGACGGGCGCCGGAGCCGCCGACTTCTCGCCGGCGTCGAGGCCTTCCTTCTTGTTGGTGTGCCCGCGGAACGTCCGGCTGATGCTGAACTCGCCGAGCTTGTGGCCGACCATGTCCTCGGTCACGAACACGTCGATGAACGCGCGGCCGTTGTGCACCTTGAACGTGTGGCCCACGAACTCGGGCACGATCGTGCACCGGCGGGCCCACGTCTTGAGGGCTTCCTTCTTGCGCGTCGCGTTGAGGTTCTCCACCCTGCGGTAGAGCCTCTCGTCGACGTACGGGCCTTTCTTCTGGCTGCGTCCCATGGTTCTTTCCTAGTGCCCTGCGTTCAGATCCGATGCCTGATACCTGCTTACTTCAGAACGCCGTACCGCGAGCTCACGCGCCGGCGGATGATCATCTTGGTCGAGTGCTTCTTCTTGTTGCGCGTCGGCCCGCCTTTGGCGAGCACGCCGGTCGGTCCGCACGGCGGGCGGTTGCCCTTGGACCGGCCCGAACCGCCGCCCAGCGGGTGGGCGTGGTGGCTCTTGGCGATGCCGCGGGTGATCGGACGGCGGCCCTTGTGGCGGGTCAGGCCCGCCTTGCCGAGCTGCCGCAGCGCGTGGTCGGGGTTGCCGACCTGGCCGATGGTCGCCCGGCAGTCGATGTGCACGCGGCGCACTTCGCCGGACGGCATCACCAGCGTGGCGTAATCGCCCTCGCGGTTGGTGAGCCGGGCGAAGGAGCCCGCCGACCGGCAGATCTGGCCGCCGCGGCCGGGGATCAGCTCCACGCAGTGGACTTCCAGGCCCGTGGGGACGAACTTCAGCGGCATGCAGTTGCCGACCGAAGGCTCGACCGCCGCGTCACGCGAGCTGAGGACCGTCTGCCCGTCCCGCAGGCCGTTGGGGGCGATGATGTACCGCTTGACGCCGTCGGTGTACTCGATCAGCGCGATGTGGCACGACCGGTTGGGGTCGTACTCGATGCCGACGACCTTGCCCTCGACGCCGTCGCGGTCGCGGCGGTCGAAATCGACCATGCGGTACAGGCGCTTGGCGCCGCCGCCGCGGCCGCGGGAGGTGATCACACCGTGGTGGTTGCGCCCGCCGGTCTTGTACAGCGGCTTGGTGAGGGAACGCTCGGGCGACTTCTTGGTCACTTCCTCGTGCGTGTTCACCGACGCGTTGCGGCGTCCGGCGCTGGTCGGCTTGTAGATCCTGATTCCCATGGTCGTCTTCCTGCTCTCTCGTCTCTGCCAGTGCCCGTGGATGCCGTCTGTGCCGCTTAGAACAGCTCGATGACCTGGCCGGCCTTGAGCCGGACGGTCGCCTTCTTGGTGTCGGCCTCGCGGATCAGCCCGACCCGCATGCGCCGCATCTTGCCCTTGCGGACCTGCGTGTTGACCTGCTCGACGTCGACCTTGTACAGGGCGTGAACCGCCGCCGCGATCTCGTCCTTGCTCGCCTTGCGGTCAACGAGGAAGCTGTATCGGCCCACTTCCTGGGCCTGGGTGTTCTTCTCGCTGAGCAGCGGCTTCTTGATGATGTCGTGCGCCTGCATGGCTGTTGCCTCTTGATCGATCGCGTGGGTGCTGCGTTACTTGGCCGCCTTGGTCTTGCGGGGCTTCTCGGTCTTCTCCGGCCTGGCCGCCTTGGGTGCCTGGGCGCTCGCGGGGGCGCGGCCCAGGGGGGTGATCTTGGCGTCCTTGCCCGTCTGCGACTGCGGGCCCTTGAGCCACGCTTCGAGGTCGTCGCGCCCGATCACCAGGTAGCGGTGATTGAGCATGTCGAAGCAGTTGAGCTGGTCGGCCCGGCACAGCGAGACGCCGTCGAGGTTCCTGGCCGACAGCCGCGTGTTGTTGGCCCGGCTCTCGTCCATCGACAGGGCCACCAGCGCGCTGGCGTCGATCTTGACCGCGTCCAGGAAGGTGCGGAAGTCGCGGGTCCTGGGCGAGCTGAACGACAGGTTGTCGATGACGCGGACCTCGTTGTCCACGAGCTTGGCCAGGAAGGCGTTGCGGTTGGCCCGGCGGCGCATCTTCTTGGGCATGGTCAGGCGGAAGTCGTCGCGGGTCCGCTTCTTGGAGTGGCCGTGGCCACCGCCCTTGAAGATGTTGACCTTGCGGTCGCCGTGACGGGCGTTGCCGGTGCCCTTCTGCTTGTACAGCTTCTTGGTGGACCCTTCCACGTTGCCGCGGTTGAGCGTCTTGCTCGAACCCTGGCGCAGGTTGGCGTGGTACATCACGTACGCCTGCTTGATCAGGGGAGCATTGATGTCTTCGCCCAGGGTCTTGGGATCGATGGTCAGCGTGCCGACCTGACTGCCCTGGATGTTGTAGACGGCGACATCCATGTGTCTGTTCCTCGTCCGACGCCTTCGACGGCGGTCCGCGAGCCGTTCAGCCCGCCGTTCCGCCGCACCTCGCCTTCTCCGGCGCACTTCCGATTCGCCTTGCGGTGGACCCGGCTTCGGTGAGAAGCGGGCCTCCTGGGGGCTCGCGAGCATCGCCGGTTGGCGTGGCCCGCGGGAGTGTCGCTCAAAGTCGACTCGGCTGTCCTCCGGTTCACGGCGGTCTTCGCCGCCGTCACCGGCACCCATGTTCCTGTCCGGCGGTTTGGAAACTTCCACCTTCCGGACCCGTCGACCGGGAAACGCTCCCGACCGCCGGACTGACTGCTCTTCACTCTTTCACCAGCGACCGATGCCCGGCCTGGTGTTTCAAACACAACGGCCCCGGCTGTTTGCCCGCCGGGGCCGATAAACTCACGTTCCTGCCTTTTCCGCGACCTTGCGGGCCTTGCTCTTGTAGAGGCGGGTCGAGGGGCGGATCTGGACCATGCCGTTATTGGCGCCCGGAACCGAACCCTTGACCAGAAGAAGACCTTTTTCCGCGTCGATGCGGACGATATCGAGGCAGCGGGTCGTGACGCGCTCGGCGCCCATGTGCCCGGCCATGCGCTTGCCCTTCTTCAGACCGCCGCCGTAGCCGCGGTTGGAGCACAGGCCGCCGATCGAACCAGGCGACCGGTGCTTACGCTCGGTGCCGTGGGAGGCGAACATGCCCTTGAAGTGGTAGCGCTTCATCACGCCCTGGAAGCCCTTGCCCTTGCTGGTGCCGATGACGTCGACGTACATCGTGCCGTTGAGGGCGTCGACCTTCAGTTCCTGGCCGGCGCTGAACGAGCCCGCTTCATCGACCTTCACGCGGAACTCGCGGTGGAAGCGACGGGGGCCGATGCCCGCCTTGGCGTCGTGGCCGATCATCGGGATCGTGCTGTTGCGGGGCTTCATCTCGCCGTAGGCGATCTGCACGGCCGAGTAGCCGTCCTTGTCCGCGGTCCGGAGCTGCGTGACCACGCACGGGCCGACCGACAGCACGGTCACGGGCACGTTGACGCCCGCGTCCGTGTAGACGCGAGTCATTCCCAGCTTCTTGCCCATCAGCATCAGTGCCATGACCAGTCTTCCTCTGCTGCCGTACAACCAACCCTGCTGCTTCGATCCGATGCCCTGTCAGAAACGCGATCGGCCTTGCTCAGGCCTTGATCTTCACGAACACGCCCGCGGGGACCACCAGCCGGTTGAGCGCCTCGACCGTCCGAGCGTTGGGCTCGATGATGTCGATGATCCGCTTGTGGGTGCGGATCTCGAACTGCTCGCGGCTCTTCTTGTCGATGAACGGCGACCGGAGGACGGTGTACCGCTCGACGCGGGTCGGGAGCGGAACAGGCCCGGCGACCTTGGCGTTGGTGCGCTTGGCGTGCTCGACGATCTCCTTGGCCGACGCATCGAGGGCGATGTGGTCGTAAGCCTCCATCCTGATTCGAATCTTGCCGCCGGTCATCGAGGCTCCTCTGTCCTTCGCCGCCCGGAGGCGGCACCGACCTTTCATCGCCTTGCTCGTTGTCGTCCGCGACACGCGGTTCGCAACGGCTCGGCCTGCTCAACCCGCTCTTGGGTTTCCAATCCGCACGACGATTCGAGCCTTCGCTCGCCTCGCCAGGCAGGCCCCGATCCGGCTTTCGCCGCACCGGAGATCTCTCGAAACCCGCACGTTCGCGTTCCCGCGACCGGCCGGACACAGGGGCGACACATCCACCTGGGCAGCTCACGGGTTCGACCCGAAAGCTCCCTTGGTTCCGGCCGCTCGTCGTCGGCGTCGGACCGATCAGCCGCCCAGCCCACCCTGGCAAGCGCCGATCGGAGAAGACCCACCCTTCCGGCCGCGTCCGACCCGCGCGAGCGCGCGTACCGAACCGGCCAGAGTCCAGAAGATTAGCGGGGTCGCCGCGGATGTCAACGCACCCATGACGATCACCGCGGGTTCCGATCGGGTCGGTCACCGGCAGGCGATCGGATTTGGTCCGCCGGGACTTATTCTTGGTTGTTGGTGGTTCGATGAGTAGTGCGTCAAGGTCCGGGAGTATGCCCGCGCCAACGATATTGAACGGATTGACCGCGGCACTCGCGGTGAACACCCCACCCCAGCCGACCCCTGCACCTCTCTATAAGAGGATGGCCATGATCCAGACCAGTTCTCGACTCGATCGGCTCCCCCGCCTGGCCGCCGCCGTGCTCATCTCCGCAGGTTTTGCGCTCCCGGCCAGCGGCCAGCCCCGACAGTTGCAGCCGGTCCAGCCTCCTGCCAACACGCGCGAACCGGCGAGCGCCCCGAACACCATCCAAAATCGCGATCCTGACCAGGATCGCATCGCCCGGACCTCGGACACGCGCGACCTTCGCCCGGTGACGGAGCTGGGAACCGAGGCCGCTCGCCTCGAGAGCGTGGCGCTCACGATGTACGCCCCTGTCGACGCCCAGATCGTCAAGACCAGCGCGGGCAACGAATCCACGATCCAGATCTCCCCCCGGGACGGCACCTGGCTGATGATCGTCAAGGCGCCGCGGACGTACAACCCCAAGCTCACCGCGGCGGACGTCGCCAACGCCGCGCTCATCGACCTCCTGGGCTCCAGCGGCCTGGTGTTCGACGCGCAGCAGGGGATCAACCGCGACGAGATCAAGAACATCTGGCAGACCGACAAGATCACGTCGGTCAACGACGTCACGGGGTTCCGCGGCTTCAACGGCCTGGTGCAGGAGCGCAACAAGCAGGTCGCCTATCCCAACTTCCCCGAGCCCGCCGAGCAGTTCTACCTCTCCATCCCGGGCAAGAACGCCGACCCCAGCGTCCGCGGCTTCACCGTCGTGAAAACCGGCGCGAGCCAGTTCGTCGTGTTCGAGCTGCTCACCACCGCCTCGCAGTTCCAGCGGGTCAAGGACATCCAGACCGTCCTGCTCCACGCGGCCACGATCGGGGACCCCGAGGCCATCGCCCTCGAACGAGCCGCCGCGGTCAACGCCGGCACGCTCCTATTCGAGAAGATCTCGAACCAGGATTTCGACGCCATCGTCGCGGCGTCGCCCGAGCGGTGGGAACGTCGCTTCCGCCCGTCCCCCACCAAGGCCGCGATGGACGAGGAAGAGCTCGGCTACCGCCGGATCAAGGTGTGGAAGGGCCGTCGCGGCGAGCTCAACACCAAGGCCAACGCGTCGCGGTTCAGCGAGGCTGAGAACCAGGAAGGCTACCTCGTGCGCATCGATGCCCGGCTGCTCGAGCGCGGGGACATCATCGACTCGCAGAGCGTGTTCTTCGTCACCCCCGACCGTCAGGAAGAGGACTGGACCGTCTCGCTCAAGGTCCAGACCATGGCCAACGGGCGGCCGACCGGCAAGCCGCAGGTCTACACCGAGATCGGCGCCAAGCGCGGCAAGAAGCTCTCGGTCAACGTCACCGGCGGCGGCAACGGGTCGGTGATCGAGCCGCTCATCGAGACCAACGGTTACATTTCGCGGGTCGAGTCGTACCTCCTGCCCCAGGTGCTGATCCGCACCGGACTCCCCGGCGACTACGGCTTCTACGTCTTCCAGTCGGACACCGGCAACATCCGGCTGCGGCGCGACCTGGTTTCCCAGCCCGCGGACCGGCCCGACGCGTGGGTCATCGAGACCCGGCTGAACGAAGATGCTCGGAAGCAGGTATCCGTGTACACCTCGACGGGCACGCTGATCAGCTCGACGCTGCCCGACGGCACCGCGTGGGAGCCCACGCAGCTCGACCGGCTCGCGAAGCTCTGGCGGACCAAGGGCCTGCCGATGGAATGAGGCCCCCTGCTACTCTGCGGGCATGCAACGGATCTCCGTCATCGACTCCCACACCGAGGGCGAGCCGACGCGCATCATCGTCTCGGGCGGACCCGACCTGGGCGGCGGGTCGGTCGCTCAGCAGCGGCGCGTGTTCCAGGAGAAGTTTGATCACATCCGGTCGGCGGTCGTCAACGAGCCGCGCGGGTGCGACCACCTCGTCGGGGCCATCATCTGCAAGCCCCAGAATCCAGCCGCCGCCGCGGGGGTGATCTTCTTCAACAACGTCGGCATGCTCAACGGCTGCGGCCACGGCACCATCGGGCTCGCGGTCACGCTCGCCCACATGGGGCGCATCGGCCCGGGCGAGCATCTCATCGAGACTCCTGTCGGCGACGTGAAGATCCGCCTTGAACCCGCTCACCGCGTCACCATCTCCAACGTCCCCTCCTACCGCCACGCGCACGCGGTCGAGCTCGATGTGAGCGTCGGCGGTGCAACCCGCAAGGTCCGCGGCGACGTCGCCTGGGGCGGCAACTGGTTCTTCCTTGTCGACAGGGAGGGGGCGTACGGCCACGGGCTCGACATCTCGCTGGCGAACCTCGAGGCGCTCACCCGGTTCTCGTGCGCGGTGCGCGACGCGCTCGAACGATCAAGCATCACCGGCACCGGCGGCGGCGTCATCGACCACATCGAGCTCTTCGGCCCGCCCGTTCGAACCGATTGCCACAGCCGCAACTTCGTGCTGTGCCCGGGCAAGGAGTACGACCGGTCGCCGTGCGGCACCGGCACCAGCGCCAAGCTCGCGTGCCTCGCCGCGGATGGCAAGCTCAGGCCGGGCCAGGTCTGGGGTCAGGAGAGCCTCATCGGAAGCGCCTTCGATGGGTGGTTCGCTCCCGACCCCGCCGATTCATCGCGGGTTCTGCCTTCCATCCGCGGCAGCGCCTGGATCACCAGCGAGTCGACGCTCATCGTCGATTCGACCGACCCCTTCGGCCACGGCATCAGGTCGAGCCGGTGACTCGCGGTCGGCGCGACGGGTACACTCGCCGCGTGCCGCTCGACAAGTACGACCTTTACACCATCTGCGTGCAGGACCCGCCCCGGCTTGCACGGTTCCTGCAGGCGGTCCACGGCGGCGGGGCGCGAATCCTCCGGGAGGATTTCTCAGGGCCTGCCGCCATCTGCCGGGCGTGGGTTGAACTCGGCCTCGGCGACACCGCGATCGCCGTCGACCGCGACCCGGCACCGCTCCGCAAGGTTCGGGGCGCGAAGGGCCTTCGGATCGTGCAGCGCGACGTCATGAAGGCGCCCCACCGGGCGGACATTATCGCGGCCCTCAATTTCCCGCTCGGCTACTGGCACGAGCGCCGCGACCTTGTGCGGTACCTCGATGCATCGCGTCGGCGCCTCCGCCCGGGCGGCGTGCTCGTGGCGGATCTCTACGGCGGCGTGACCGCGTTTGAGAAGGGCGTGACGCGGCGGCGATTCCGCGGCCCGTCCGGCGAGCGGATCACGTACGAGTGGGAACAGCTCGCGACCGACGCGCTGACGTGCCGCGTCCACAACCAGATTCATTTCACCGTGGCAACGAGCCGGGGCTCGACCGATCGATCACGGAAGCTGCGCCGAGCCTTCGACTACGACTGGCGGCTCTGGTCCATCCCCGAGCTCAGCGACGCCATGTTCGACGCCGGGTTTCGGTCGGTCGATGTCTACAACCGTCTTGGCGATGCCATCGATTCCGATGGCCGCATGTACGTCTCGCCGGTCGCCTCCGGTGAGGAACTCGACCCGACGTGGGTGGTGTACGTGGCGGCTCGGGTGTGATGGTCCGATATCGACGCCGCGCTCTCCTGCTGCATGGTCGATTGGAAACCGAGCATCGAGCCGATCGTCCCGCATTCGCCGCTCATCGCTTGGCTCGTCCGTGCCTTCTGCATCGCCGGGCTGTCTCTCGGTTCGAGTCACGGCGGCCCGGCCCTTTGAACTTCACCCCGGGCGGCTCGCCGAACCGGCCACGATCCGGTACGCTTCCCGCCGGGCGGCGCATGTGGGCCCGCCCTTCCATGGGAGCCGTTCATGTCCATCCGCACACCTCGCCGACCCGGGACGATCCCGGTCGCGTCTCTCGCGACGCTCGTTCTGCTGGCAGGCGCCGCCGCGGCGATCGCTCCGTTCACGTCTGCTCCGCCGGGGCCTGCGCAGTCTGAAGCCCAGCCCGTCCCTCCGGGGACGGTGCAGCCGGGCAACGCGCCCAAGGAACCTGAGAAACCCGCCGAGCCCGCCGCTGCGGAGCCTCAGAAGCCCGAGGAACCCAAGGCCGAGGCACCGGCAACCCCGGCGCAGGACGCGGCCACCGAGGAGAAGAAGGAAGACGACTCCAAGGGACTTAACGCGGGCACCTTCGGCGTGCTGTCGGCTCGTTCCCTCGGACCGGCGCTCATGTCCGGGCGCATCGCCGACCTGGCGGTGAACCCCCACGATCATTCGGAGTTCTACGTCGCCGTGGCGTCGGGCGGAGTGTGGAAGACGACCAACCGCGGCACCACCTTCTCGCCGATCTTCGACGGCTACGGGTCGTATTCCATCGGCTGCGTCACGATGGACCCCGGCAACCCGAGCGTCATCTGGATCGGCACCGGCGAGAACAACAGCCAGCGATCCGTCGGCTTCGGCGACGGCGTGTACGTCTCCCGCGATGGCGGAAAGTCCTTCAAGAACGTCGGCCTCCCCGAATCCGAGCATATCGGCATGATCCGCGTCGACCCGCGCGACTCCGACGTGGTCTACGTCGCCGCGATGGGACCGCTCTGGCGCGACGGGGGCGACCGGGGCCTCTACAAGACGACCGACGGCGGCGCCACCTGGACTCGCGTCCTGCACATCAGCGACCAGACCGGCATCAACGAGGTCCACCTCGACCCGCGCGATCCGGACACGCTCTACGCGACGGCCTACCAGCGCCGCCGCCACGTCTGGACGCTCATCAACGGCGGGCCCGAGGGCGGGATCCACAAGTCCACCGACGGCGGCAAGACCTGGCGGGCGATCAACTCCGGCCTCCCCGGCGGCGACAAGGGCCGCATCGGCATGGCCATCTCGGCCAATCCCGACACGCTCTACGCGATCGTCGAGGCGCAGAACAACTCCGGCGGCATCTACCGGTCAACCGACCGCGGCGAAACCTGGGAACGCCGCAACGGCTACATGACCTCCAGCCCGCAGTACTACAACGAGCTCTTCGCCGACCCCAGGAACCCCGACCGCTTCTACACCATCGACACCTTCCCGCACGTCTCCGACGACGGCGGCGCTTCGCTGCGCCCGCTCCCGCTCCCCAATGTCCACGTCGACTTCCACGTCTTCTGGATCAACCCCGACAACACCGATCACCTCGTCGCCGGCTGCGACGGCGGCCTGTACACGACCTACGACCGCCAGCACTGGGATCACGCCGAGAATCTGCCCATCGTCCAGTTCTACCGCGTCGCCACCGACACCGCCGAGCCGTTCTACAACGTCTACGGCGGCACCCAGGACAACAACACCTTCGGCGGCCCGTCCCGTACCACCGACTCGGTCGGCATCGCCAACGAGCACTGGTTCGAGACGGTCGGCGGAGACGGCTTCGAGCCCGCGATCGACCCCACCGACCCCAACATCGTCTACAGCCAGTGGCAGCACGCCGGGCTGATCCGCTTCGACCGAGCCAGCGGCGAGTCCGTCGACATCAAGCCGCGCGAGAAGCCCGGCGAAGCTCCCTACGTCTGGAACTGGGACACGCCGCTGATCATCAGCCCCCACGACCACAAGCGGCTCTACATGGCGTCGCGCGTGCTGCACCGGTCGGACGATCGCGGCGATTCATGGACCGTCATCAGCCCCGATCTCACCCGCAAGCTCGACCGCAACCAGCTCAAGGTCTTCGGCAAGATCCAGAAGCCCGACGCCATCGCCAAGCACATGTCGACGTCGATCTTCGGCAACTGCGTCTCGCTGACCGAGTCGCCCGTCACCGAGGGACTGCTCTACGTCGGCACCGACGACGGGCTGGTCCACGTCACCGAGGACGCGGGGAAGAACTGGCGCAAACTCGACACCTTCCCGCAGGTCCCTGAGATGACGTACGTCTCCGACCTCGAGACGTCGCGTCACGACGCCGACCGCGTGTACGCGTGTTTCGACAACCACAAGAACGGTGACTTCACGCCGTACGTGCTCCGGTCGGACGACCGCGGCGCGACCTGGACTTCCATCGCCGGCGACCTGCCCAAGAGGGACATCTGCTACACCATCGTCGAGGATCACGTCAACCCGGACCTGCTCTTCATCGGGACCGAGTTCGGCTGCTACTACACGCTCAACGGCGGCAAGAACTGGTACAAGGTCTCCGGCGTTCCGACCATCGCCGTGCGCGACCTGGACATCCAGCGCCGCGAGAACGACCTCGTCATGGCGACTTTCGGGCGCGGCTTCTACGTTGTCGACGACTACTCCCCCCTCCGCACCGCCTCCGACGAGCTCCTCAAGCAGCCGTGCCACGTGTTCCCCATCAAGCCGGCCCTCTCGTACATCGAGCGCTCGCGGCTCGGCGGCGGGCGCGGCTCCACCGGGTCGACCTACTACGCCGCGCCGAACCCCACCTCCGGCGCCGTCATCACCTACTGGCTCAAGGACAAGGTGACCTCGCGCAAGGAGCAGCGCGCCGAGGCCGAGAAGAAGGACGACTGGACCTACCCCACCGCCGACCAGATCAGGGAAGAGGATCGCGAGCTCCCTCCCCGGGTCATGCTGACCATCCGCGATTCGACCGGCGCCGTCGTCCGGCGCATCTCCGTCCCGCGTGAATCGGGCGTGCACCGGGTCGCGTGGAACCTGCGCCTGCACGACACCCAGCCGCCCGGCCCCGGCGACTACCCCGCCGGCGACGATGCGGGCGGCGGCCCGCTTGCGCCTCCGGGCACCTACACCGCCCAGCTCTCCAAGATCGTGGATGGAAAGGTGGAGGACCTCTCGCAGCCGCAGGCGTTCGAAGTCGTCGACCTCAACGTCTCCACGATGAGTGCCAGCGGGGAGAACCGCACCGAGAAGTTCAACTTTGAACGCAAGGTTGCCGACCTCGCCCGGGCCGTGTCCGGCGCCAACCGCTTCTGCGGCGAGATGGACGACCGCATCGGCCGCCTGCGCCGAGCCGCCGCCATCACCCCCGCCATCGAACCGACCGTGCTCGTCGATCTCGAATCGATCCGAGCCCGTCTCGAATCCACCAAGGTCGCCCTCCGCGGCGATCCGGTCCTCAGCAAGCGAGCCGAGCCCGAGCCCATCTCCATCACCGAGCGGGTGAACAACACGCTCTACGCAGTCCAGGGGACGACACAGCCGCCCACTCGCACCCAGCGAGACCAGTACAGCTACGCCTGTGATGAGTTCGAGAAGGTGCTCGGCGACCTGAAGTCTCTCGCCGCGGCCCTTGAAGCGATCGAGAAACGCTTCGACCAGGTCAACGCTCCCTGGACTCCGGGCCGACTGCCCGACTGGAAGCGGTGAGCTCGCCTGCACATGTACCACTGACCTCTGAGGCTCTGCTCAGGGGTCAGTGCCTGATTTCAACCGGTTTCCTCGGCCCGGGGCTCAGATGTTCTCGGGCTCCATCCGGATCGCGCCGCACGGGCACTCGGTCGAGCACATGCCGCAGCCCTTGCAGTAGTCGTAGTTGAACTTGAACCGCTTGCCCGGGCCGAGCTTGATCACCGCGTTATCCGGGCACACGCCGAAGCAGTTGTCGCACTCGAAGCAGTTGCCGCAGGACAGGCACCGGCGGGCCTCGAACAGGGCGTTGCTCTGGTCAAGGCCGCCCACAACCTCGTCGAACGACTCGGTCCGCCGCGCGGCATCCAGCGCCGGCTGCACCGTCGCCGGCGCGTCGCTGTAGTACCACGTATTCAGCAGATCAAAGCTCGCAACTTCGTGCTTCGGCGGTGCCTGGTAGGTCGCCCCGCGCAGGTAGCCATCGATGTACCTCGCCGCCTTCTTCCCGTGTCCGACGGCCACGGTGACGGTCCGCTCGGCCGGCACCATGTCGCCGCCCGCGAACACGCCCTTGCAGCCGGTCATCATGTC
Organism: Phycisphaerales bacterium; assembly: GCA_022072615.1. Lineage (GTDB taxonomy): Bacteria > Planctomycetota > Phycisphaerae > Phycisphaerales > UBA1924 > JAEUJB01. The sequence goes on along the minus strand of JAJVHS010000013.1, from coordinate 34,001 downwards.
CGGACCGACCTCGACCACGCCGTCGGTGACCGTCAGTCCCTTGACCTGCTTCAGGAACGACATGTCGACGTCCTGGCCCAGCGCCAGCACGCAGGAATCGGCCTTCATGGTCTCGAACTCGCCCGTCGGCTGCGGCTTTCCCTTCTCGTCCAGCCGCATCTTCTCGACCGTAAACTCACCGTCCTTCTCGGCCGTGATGGTCGTCAGCCACTTGAACATCACGCCCTCGTCCATCGCCTCCTGCACCTCAAAGTCGTGCGCGGGCATCTTCTCGCGCGTCCGGCGGTACACCACGATCGCCTCCGCAGCGCCCAGGCGCTTGGCCGAGCGCGCCACGTCCATCGCGGTGTTGCCGCCGCCATAGACCAGGACCCGCCGGCCGAGCATCGGCTGTTCGCCGGCTTCGACGCCGCGCAGGAGCTGCAGCGCGTCCATGATCTTCGACGCGTCGCCGGCGGGGATGTAGGCCCGCTTCGCAAGGTGGGCCCCCACCGCCAGGAACACCGCGTCGTAGCGTTCGGCCTTCATCAACGCGTCCAGGTCCTCGACCTTGCGGTTGTAGCAGAAGGTCACGCCCAGGTCGGCGATCCGCTTCACCTCGGCGTCGAGCACCTCGCGGGGCAGCCGGTACTTGGGGATGCCGAATCGCATCATGCCGCCGGGCGCCGGCCCTGCCTCGTGCACGGTGACGGAATGACCGAGCAGCGCGAGGTGGTACGCGCACGCCAGCCCCGAGGGCCCGGCACCAACCACCAGCACCCGCTTGCCAGTCGACGGCTTCTCCGCCTTGACGTTCCAGCCCTGCGCGATGGCGAGGTCGCCCAGGAACCGCTCGACCGCGTGGATCCCGACCGCGGAGTCCAGCTTCGCGCGGTTGCAGCAGTCCTCGCAGGGGTGGTAGCACACGCGCCCCATGACCGCGGGCAGGGGGTTGTTCTTCATGATCTCCCGCCACGCCGCCTCGTAGTTGCCTTCCTCGGCGTGGAAGAGCCACTGCTGGATGTTCTCGCCCGCCGGGCACGCGTTGTTGCACGGCGGCAGTCGGTCGACGTACACGGGGCGCTCGGTGCGCCACGTCCCCGTCTTGTTGACCAGGCTCGTCCCGATGTCCAGAGTGATGGCAAACGGCTTGTTCACGCGGGAGCTCCTTCGGGCACCAGGCCGAACCGCGCGATGTTGCGGTCCGCGATCGCCTGGATCTGCGCGACCCGGGCCCGACCCTCGGTTGTCTTGAAAAGGTGCGAGAAGCGCGACTGCAGCTTCAGATACTCGTCCACGGGCACGCGCTTGCGGATCATCCTTCGACCCGTGATCTCGCCGTACTCGGCCTCGAAGATGGGGTACAGCCCGCTCTCGGCCGCCAGCCTCGCCACCTTGATGGTGTCGCCGGTGTCGCACCCCCATCCGAGCGGGCACGGAACGTGCACGTGCAGGTACCTTGCCCCGTGCACCCGCATCGCCTTATCGACCTTCGTTTCAAGGTCGCGCAGGTCCGCCACCGACGCCGTGGCCACGTAGGGGATGAAGTGCGCCATCGCGATCAGCGGGACGTTCTTGCCCTGGTTCATCACGTTGCCGGGGGCCTCGCCGACGGCGGGCGTCGTCGCGGTCCGCGCGCCGGCGGGCGTCGCCGAAGATCGCTGCACGCCCGTGTTCATGTACGCCTCGTTGTCGTAGCAGATGTAGAGCACGTCGTCGTTGCGTTCGAACATGCCGGACAGGCACGCAAAGCCGATGTCCACCGTCCCGCCGTCGCCGCCTTGGGCGATCACGCGCACGTCGGTGCGGCCCTTGACCTTCATCGCCGCGGCCATCCCCGTTCCCACGGCGGCGGCGTTGGCGAACAGCGAGTGCAGCCACGCGACTCGCCAGGATGATTCCGGGTAGGGCGTCGAAAAGACCTCGAGGCAGCCGGTCGCGTTGGCGACCACCAGCCGTCCGTTCACCGCCCGCATCGCCGCGTCCAGGGCGTAGCGGGCCCCGAGCGCCTCGCCGCACCCCTGGCAGGCCCGGTGCCCCGAGTTCAGCGAGTTGTTGCGCTGCGAATCCGACTGCACGCTCCGCACCGACACGTCGAGCAGCCGGTTGCCGACCGTGAAGGTACCGGTCTGGTAGAACTTGATGGGCAGTGGACTGGTCATCGTCGTTCCTCAGTGGGCCGCGCCGGCAGCCGGCCCGTGCGTGGTCGTGCTCGCGCTCGCGCCCACGGTCGGGCCCAGGTCGCGCAGGATCGCCTCCGCCGCCGGTCCGGTCCGACGAGCAGCCTTCTCGCGCTCGAGCTGGCGCTCGACCGCCTTGACGTTCAGATCCATGAAGCTCAGCGGGTCGAGCGTCCCCCTGATGGCCGCCTCGAACGTCCGCCTCAGGCTCGCCTTTGTCACCGCTCGGCCGCCCAGGCCCGCGATGACGGTGTACACCTTGGTGTCGCGCCCGGGCAGCGACATCCGCAGGTTGTGCGACACGTTGCCGCCGATCCCGACCGACAGGCTCTTCTCGATCGTGATCACCCGCGACGCGTGGCCGAGCACCTTGCCCAGCGCCGCACTGGGGAACGGCCGGAAGGAGCACAGGCTCACCGACCCGATCTTCACGCCCGCCTCGCGCATCTCGTCCACGACGTCCTGGATCGTCCCGTTCACCGACCCCAGCGCGCACACGATCGTCTCCGCGTCCTCGCACCGGTAGGGTCGCACGAGGCCGCCCGATGACCGGCCGAACACCCGGCGAAACTCTTCGGCCATCTGCGGGATCAGCTCGAGCGCCTCCATCTGCTTGGCGTGCGCCAGGTACCGCACCTCCATGAACGCCTCCGGTCCGACCATCGCGCCGATGGTCACGGGGTCGTCAGGGTCGACGCTCTGGCGAGGGACGTACCGGGGAAGGAACGCGTCCACCTGCTCCTGCGTCGGGACATCAACCCGCTCGTAGGCGTGCGTCAGGATGAACCCGTCCATGCACACCATGACCGGCATGGACAGTTCCTCGGCGAGCTTGAACGCTTGGATGTGCAGGTCGACGGCCTCCTGGTTGCTCTCGGCGAACAGCTGGATCCACCCCGCGTCGCGCAGCGCCATGCTGTCGGTGTGGTCGTTCCAGATATTGATGGGCGCGCCGATCGACCGGTTTCCCACCGTCATCACGATCGGCAGCCCGAGCCCCGACGCGTTGTACACCGCCTCGGCCATGTACAGGATGCCCTGGCTCGCCGTCGCCGTGTACGCCCGGGCCCCCGCCGCTGACGCCCCGATCGCCACCGACATGGCCGCGAACTCGCTCTCGACGTTGATGTACTCGCAGGGAGAGAGCGCCCCGCTCTTCACGAGCGAGGCCAGGCCTTCGACGATGTGCGTCTGCGGGGTGATGGGGTACGCGCAGATCACCTCCGGCCGGCACAGCGCCACCGCCTCCGCGACCGCCTGCGATCCCTCACACTGCTTGAGCATGCGTCACAGCTCCCTTGGCCGCCGTGCCCCGGGCGCACATCGCGTGCGCCTCCCGGGCCGCCGCCACGTTTCGTTCCCCCACGTCCCCCTTGAATTTGTGCCGGATCGCCGCCTCCACCGACTCGAGCTTCAGCTCGCCCGTCAGCGCGCAGAGAGCGGCGAGGAGTACCGCGTTGGGCACCGGCCGCCCCACGTGTCGAAGCGCGATCTCCGTCGCCGGCACCGTCAGCACGTGCCCGGCCGGCAGCGATTTCACGAGTTCACCGATTCCCAGCTCGTCGGCAGACCGGCCGGAGTTGATCACCACGTACCCGGTCGGTGAGAGCCCATCAAAAACCTTGATCTGGTGCAGCAGCGTCGGGTCCTGGATCACGACCGCGTCGGGCGCCGTCACGGGCTCCCGAGCCCTGATCTCTCGGTCGTGCAGGCGGCAGAATGCCACCACGGGCGCGCCCATCCGCTCGGAACCAAAGCTCGGAATCGCCTGCGCCCACCGTCCCTCGACAAACCCGCCGATCGACATCAATTCAGCGGCTGTCACGACCCCCTGCCCGCCACGCCCGTGAATGCGTACTTCGAACACGCTGGCTCCCTTCGTCGTCGTGGGACGCTCAACCTTTGTGCAAACAGTACGCCAGTGTCTTATTTCGTCCAGCAAAAGCCACGCGCGGGGGGATGTTGCCTCACACTTGGGTGCGACATCGGCCATCCGGGCTTCTGTAAACCGTTGGGAACACGCTCGATATGCCGCTCGTTGGCGGCACCCGTACGCCCGTGGGGAATCTCGTGGTTACCACGGCTGGGAATCGCCGTCGGTCACAATTCCAACCTCTGGGAAACAAGACATTGATAAGGGGTCTCGTGGCGCGCGGCGGACACGCTCATCCGCCGGTCGTGTCCAAAAAGGGGCGCTTTCGCGTCGCCCACCCGGTCCGCGGCACAGACGAATCGAATTTCTTATACTCGCATGAATTTGGTCGTATTCACACTGTCCGAATGGAGAACTGGCATGAATCAACGATGTGTGCACGCGGTCTTGAGCGCTGTGATCGTCCTGGTCGCCGGCTGCGCCCACGAGCAGCCGTCCGCACCCTCACACGCTCACTGGAGCTATCAGGGAGCCACCGGACCCGAGCACTGGGGGTCACTGAGCCCGGACTACGCCCTCTGCTCGACCGGCAAGCAGCAATCGCCCATCGACGTGGTTTCCCCCGCTCCCGCCGACCTTGCCAATATCGCGTTCCACTACGACCCCGTTCCGGTCGAGATCCTCAACAACGGGCACACCATCCAGGTCAACTACGCCGCCGGCAGCTACATTGAGCTCGACGGCCAGCGCTACGACCTGGCCCAGTTCCACTTCCACTCGCCCAGCGAGCACCACGTCGCCGGCAAGCCCGCCGCCGCCGAGCTCCACCTCGTGCACAAGTCAGCCTCCGGGCAGCTCGCCGTCGTGGGCGTCATGCTGCAGGAAGGACCCTTCAATCCCGGGTTCGAGCCCGTGTGGCGCAACTTGCCCGTCCAGGAATCGCCCGCCACGATCACGGCCGACACGATCGACGCCGACGCATTACTCCCCTCCGACCGCCGGACGTACCGATATGAAGGTTCGCTGACCACGCCCCCGGGGACCGAGGGCGTCAGATGGAATCTTCTCGTGCAGCCCGTCTCCCTCTCCAAGGCACAGCTCGACGCCTTCCGCAGGATCTATCACGGCAACAACCGACCCCTCCAGCCGCTCAACGGCCGATCCATCGTCCGGGACACTTCGCCCTGACCAGTCGGCGAGCGAATGATCGCCCCAGAGGTTCTGCTGAATGGCACAGACGTCCCTGCTCAACAGTGTTTCCAGCCGTCTCATCGTGCTGGGCGTCGTTCCCGCGGTCCTTGCGATCGCGGCGATCGTCGCCTGGAGCGCGGTGGACGGATACCGACAAGCGCTCGAGGCTGAGTCGGATGTCCTTGTCGCAGACGCCGTCGGTGCCGCGGCCGAGCTGAACGTCCGCAACGACCGCTGGAATGCGCTGGCCCAGACGCTCGCACACTCGCAGGCATCCGGCCTGTTCGGCCGCCGTGCCGAGACCGTCGAGTTCCTGCGTCGCGCCAACTCCGTCAGCTCGCTGAACCTCAGCATGTACATCGTCTACGAGCCGGACGCCGACGGACAGGACGCCGCGTCCCTGAAGAACCCGGCGATCCCGGCCGACTCCATGGACGCGGCCGGCCGCTTTGTGCCCGTCGTGTTCGACGTCTACGCCGGGAACACCCGCACGGGCGAGTCTGGCCTCAAGCCCTCGGTGGGCATGGAGACGCTGGATTACTACACCGCTCCCAAGGCGGCCTACGCCGCGTCGCGATCGACCTCGCCGATCCTGACCGAGCCGTATGACAAGGAGGGCCAGCAGATCCTCTCGCATGTGTGCCCGATCGTCATCGACGGCAAGTTCGCGGGGATTGCCGGCATCAACCGGACGCTGGACATCCTCGAGCAGATAGCCCAGGCCATCAAGGACCGGACGCACGCCGACGTGTTCATCATCAGTTCCGGAGACGTGTTCATCGCCGCGACCACCGATCGTGATCAGAAGTCCGGCGTGCTCAAGGACCGGAAGGTCGCGGAAACCGCGTTCGCGCAGATCGCGGGCACGTGGCGGGCGCTCGGCTCCACGGCGAGCACCTTCGAAGCCGTGGACCCGGTGCTCAGGGAGGACTGCGTCTACGCGAGGGCCGAGGTAGATACGGGCGACTGGACGGTGATCATCCGGCGGCCCAAGTCGGCCATTCTTGCCAATGCCAACGCTTCCGTCGTCCGCAACATCGTGGTCGGCGCCGCCGGCATCCTCATCGTGGGCGGCTTGATGTTCACCGTTTCCCGCGGCATCGCCAGGCGCGTCAGTTCCGCGGCAGAGTCGGCCGAGCGGATCGCGCGCGGCGATCTCACCCTCCCGGTTGAGCGTTTCTCGAGCAAGGATGAATCCGGCCAGCTCATGCGCTCCATGCACACCATGGACGCGAACCTCAATTCGCTGGTCGGCAACGTCAAGCAGGCGAGCATCCGCCTGAACTCCACCGCGACCGAGATCGCGGCCACCAGCAAGCAGCAGGAGGCCTCGTCCGCCACCTTCGGCGCGGCATCGAACCAGATCGCCGCGGCGGTCAAGGAGATCTCCGCCACCGGCCGCGACCTAGTCAAGACCATGGAGTCGGTCAACCGCATGGCCGCCGAGACCGCCTCCCTCGCCGGGTCGGGCCAGACCAGCCTCCAGAGCATGGAGATGGTCATGCGCGATCTCGACGGCGCGACCGTCTCGATCGCCGACAAGCTCAGCGCGATCAACCAGCGCTCGCAGAAGATCACCAGCGTCGTCACCACCATCACCAAGGTCGCGGATCAGACCAACATCCTCTCGATCAACGCCGCCATCGAGGCCGAGAAGGCCGGCGAGTACGGCGCGGGCTTCCTCGTCATCGCCCGGGAGATCCGCCGCCTCGCGGACCAGACCGCCTCCGCCACGCTTGACATCGACCAGATGGTCCAGCAGATGCAGGGCGCGGTCTCGTCGGGCGTCATGGAGATGGACCGCTTCGCGGACCAGGTGCGCCGGGGCGTCCGCGAGGTCGCCTCCGCCGGGTCCCAGCTCAACGAGATCATCGACCGAGTCAACCGCAGCACCGAGAGCTTCAAGCAGGTCAATGAGTCGATGCAGGCACAGTCCGAGGGCGCCCAGCAGATCAGCGAAGCCATGGCCTCCCTGGTCGCCAATGCGAACCAGACCGTCCAGTCCATCAAGGAATTCGCCCGGGCCGCCGCCGACCTGCAGTCCGCCATCGGCCTGCTCCGCGAGGCCGTGTCGCAGTTCCGTCTCCGGGAGTGAGTCGTCGATGCTCTCGGTCATCTGGCAGTCCGCCGAGCTCTGCTTTGCCACCGACGCGAGGCTCGTGGTCGAGGTCCTGCCGCCGCTGGCCTTCCGGCCGGTGCCCGCCGCACCCGGTTGGGTGCGAGGCCTCTTCTCGCACCGAGGGCGCCTCATCCCGCTGGTCGACGCCGCTCGGCTCCTCGACCAGCCCGTGGTTCCCGATCGCATGGCCAACCGTGTCCTGGTCGTGCGGTGCTCGCCCGGGCCCGATCACGTTCCATGGACGGCGGGCCTGTGGGTCCACTCGATTCTCGAGATCGACCGCATCGATTTCGACCAGCCCGGGTCGCACCCCGGCCTGGCGACCGGCGCAGGCCGCTTCCTTGGGGCTATCGCCCAGACCCGCTGGGGCCAGGTGCAGCTTGTGGAGCCGCGCGAACTCTTCACGCCCGAGCAGGCCGCCGTCCTCGCCGACCGCCTCAAAGAGGCCGCCGCGTGAAGTACCCGTCGATCCAGCGCTGGCTCCTGGAGAACACCCCGCTCGAGCCGGCGCTGCTCGACGGGCCCGGGTTTGAATCGCTCCTCGATCACCGCCTTGCCGCGCTTGAGGTCGATGAACCCGGCTACCTCGATCTGCTGAGCACCACGGGTGAGCCGGCGCACCTGCTCGCGGGTATCGCCGTCCCCGAGACTTGGTTCTTCAGGTATCCCCACTCCTACCGCTTTCTCGAAGAATTCCTCCGAACACGCCTCGCATCCGGGCGTCGGTCGCTCGCCATGGCGAGCATCGGGTGCGCCACCGGAGAAGAACCGTTCACGATGGCGATGGTCGCGCTGCACTCGGGTTGGCCGCCAGAATCCGTCAGCATCACGGCGATCGATGCGAACCCGATTGCCCTGAACCGAGCCGCTGATCCCCGGTACGCAGCTTCGTCGTTCCGGTCAGAAATTCCTGCGTGGGCCGCGGATTTCCTTGTCCATGAGGAGTCGGGCGTCTCGATCGTTCCGCACGTCCGAGCGATGGTCCGCTTTCACCAGGTCGATGCCATGTCGCCGCCGACGCCCGCCGGGTTCTCGGCCTTCGACGTCGTGTTCTGCCGGAACCTGCTTATCTACCTCAAGCCTGCGGCACGAGCCGTGCTGCTCGACCGCGTGTACGGCGCGCTCGTCGACGATGGCCTTCTCTTTGTCGGTCACGCCGAGACGCTCCTGTGCGCCCGCCCGGGGTTGCGGCCGGTGACCGCCGAGCACACCTTCTGCCTGCAGCGCTGCGATCATGTGCCGACGCCCGAACCGATGCGGGCCGCGCCGATGCCGGCCATGGCGCCGCCCACAATCCGCGCCGGTCGCGACATTCGACGCTCGCTGAACCAGCCTCTTCCGGTTTCCAGGTATCCCACGTCGCCGCGAGAACCCGGCGTGGCAAGGCCGGAGTCCATCCCCACGATCGACGATGCTCGGCGACTCGCCGATGCCGGCCAGAACGATCAATGCGAGCGGATCCTGCGGTCGCTCCTGCAACGTGGCGGCCCGACCCCGGAGGCCCTTGAACTCCTTGGCCTCATCCGCCTGTCCGCCGGCGATACCGCCGAAGCACGCACCTGCTTCGAGCAGGCCGTGTACCTCGACCCGGCCCGCACCGCGTCCATCCTCCAGCTTGCAATGATCTATGAGAAGCGCGGCGACCAGCGCCGAGCAGACGTCTACTGGACCCGAGCCCGCAGGATCGCATCCGAACAGAACGCGTCGCCCCCGCAATGAACGATCCACGACCAATCCCGGCCGACCCCGCCGCGACCGACCAGCGCGGCGCGATGCTCCGCCTGCTCGATCGGCCCATTTCGGCCCAGGCGCTCGAGGCCGACGCCCGAGCCGCGGCGCAGCCCGTCGAAGCCGAGACGCGCGGCGCGACCGGGGTACTCATGTTCCGCCTGGGCGAGGAGTCTCTTGCCCTGCCGGCTCGGTCGCTGCGGCGGGTCAATCCGCTCGTTGCAGTGAGCCCGATCCCGCTTGCCCGTTCGCCGCTGCTACGCGGCATGTGCAGCATCCGCGGCGAACTGATCCTCTGCGCCGATCTGCACCAGTTGCTCGGCATCACGCGGGGCGTCTCACCACCCGCACCGGGCAGCGGCGATCCGCGCCGCATGATCGTCATCGGGCCCGGCGATGCCCCCTGGGTGTTCGAGGCCGACGCCGTCATGGGCATCGAGCGTGTCGATCCGGGGGCCTTCATCCCGGTCCCCGTCACGCTCGCCGGTTCGACCGCCGACTTCGCCGCGGGCCTGTTCGACGCCCCGGTCGGGCGCATGACGGTCCTCGACGACAAGCGGGTCCTCGCGGGGCTCAAGGCGGCGCTGTCATGACCGATTCCGGCGGCTTCGGAGGCATCTCGCTGCTGGAGCTCTTCAAGCTCGAGGCCGAATCGCACTGCGCCGCCCTCAGCTCCGGCCTGCTGGCGCTCGAGAAGCAGCCCGCGGACGTCGCCATCATCGAGCCCCTGATGCGGGCCGCGCACTCCATCAAGGGGGCCGCCCGCATCGTCGGGCTTGATTCCATCGTGACGCTCGCCCACGCCATGGAGGAGTGCTTCCTCGCGGCCAAGTCCGGGAAAGAAGCCCTGGCCGCGTCTCGAATTGATCGGTTGCTCAAGGGTGTCGACGTGCTCTCCGAGCTCCGCTCTCTGAGCGATGACCAGCTCGCGACGTGGTCGCAGGCAAACGCGCCGCGCCTGGCCGCGCTGGCCGCAGAACTCAGGGCGCCGGCTCCACCGACGGTGCCGCCCGCGGGGCAAGCATCTTCTCCGCCGGTCGCGGCATCTTCCGCGAACCAGTCCGATCCCGCAGCACCGCCGACGCCGGTCAACGACCGCTCGCCCGAGCCGATCGACGCGCCCTCGGCCGGGCAAACCGGCCAGACCTCGGCGGCATCAGCCTCGCACGTGCGCGTCTCGGCGCAGACGCTCAACCGGATTCTTTTCCTCGCCGGCGAGTCCACAGTACAGGCCGCACGGCTGCAGTCTCTCCGCTCACTGCTCGGCGCCGCGCGGTCCCGCGAACGGACCCTCGAAACGTCGCTCCAGGCTGTTCACGATCTTGTCTCGGGCAGCGCCGGGCACGGGCCCACTGCGGCCGCCTCTGCCGACACCGCCGCGGCCCTCGCGGCCCTGTCAAACGCGGCCGACGGGATCCAGACTTCGTCGCTCGAGCAGGCGGCTCGTTTCGAGGAAGCCTTCCGCGGCATCGAGGAGCTTTCGAGCGCTCTCTACACCGAGGTCCTCCGCAGCCGGATGCGTCCCTTTGCCGAGGGCGTGACCGCGTATCCGCGCATGGTGCGGGACATCTCGCGCCAGCTCGGAAAGGATGTCGACCTGCGCATCACCGGCGAAACGGTCGAGGTTGACCGCGACATCCTTCAGAAGCTCGAGTCGCCGCTCACGCACATGATCCGCAACAGCCTCGATCACGGCATCGAGTCACCGGCGGAGCGGTTGGCGGCTCGCAAACCGCCGCGCGGAACCATTACCCTCGCCGCCCGCCATCACAGCGGCATGCTCGTGATCGAGGTGAAGGACGACGGCCGCGGGATCGACCCCGAGGCCATCCGGCGCAAGGTCGTCGAGAAGAGCCTGGTCGACCCTGCGACCGCGCACCGCCTCACCCGGGCCGAGCTGATGGAGTTCCCGTTCCTCCCGGGATTCTCCACCCGCCACGCGGCCACCGAGCTTTCCGGCCGCGGCGTCGGGCTCGACATCGTTCGATCGATGGTCGCTGAGGTGGCGGGGACCGTCACCCTCGACACCGAAGCGGGACGCGGCGCCCGGTTCACGCTGCGGCTGCCCGTCACCCGTTCGGTCATCCGAGCCGCAGTGGTCCGGGTCGGCGAGTTCCTGCTCGCGGTCCCGCTCGCCCGGCTGGACCGGGTGCTCTCGCTTGCCGCGGAAGAAGTCCACACGGTCCAGGGCCGCATGCAGTGCAACCTTGAAGGCTCGTCGCTTGGCCTGGTGCACGCGGCGGAGATGTTCGCGTCGGCGGCAAAGGCTCAGCGTCCCCCGTCGTACACCGTCCTGGTGATCCCCGTCGGCCAGTCCGACGCGTGCGGGATCATCGTCGACCAGGTGTTCGGCGAGGAGGATCTTGTCGTCCGCCCCCTTGATGCGCGCCTGGGCGCGGTTCCGCACATCGCCGCCGCCGCGCTCCGAGCAGACGGTTCGCCGGTGTTTGTCGTCGACGTTGACGACCTGGCCCGGTCGCTCAAGCGAGCCGTCAACGAGGGCGCCGTGGTCGGCCTCGCCGCGCCGAAGAGCCGCGACGCCGACCATGCCCGCCGACGCATCCTCGTCGTCGACGACTCGATCACCGTCCGCGAAGTCGAGCGGCAGCTCCTGCTTCGCCGTGGGTATGCAGTCGAGGTCGCGGTGGACGGCAAGGAAGGCTTCAACGCCCTGCGAGCCGGGTCGTACGACCTGCTCATCACCGACGTGGACATGCCCCGCATGACCGGCATCGAGCTGGTCCGAGCCGTCCGCAAAGAACCCAGACTCGCCGAGATCCCCATCATCATCGTCTCGTACAAGGATCGTGAAGAGGATCGCCGGCTTGGACTCGAAGCGGGCGCGACGGCGTACCTGACGAAGGGCAGCTTCCACGACGAGTCGTTGATCCGCATGGTGGAAGACCTCATCGGAGCCCCCCTGTGATCCGCGTCGGCATCGTCAACGACATGCGACTGGCCATCGAGGCCCTGCGTCGGTCGGTCGGCGCCATGCCCGATGCCTCCGTCGCTTGGATCGCCGAGAACGGCCAACAGGCCGTCGAGTGCTGCGCCCGCGACGCGCCCGACGTCGTGCTCATGGACATGATCATGCCCGTGATGGACGGCGTGGAGGCCACGCGGCGCATCATGGCGCGGTCTCCGTGCCCCATCCTCGTCGTGACCGCGACCGTGGAAGGCAACGCGAGCAGGGTGTATGAGGCCCTCGGCGCCGGCGCACTCGACGCCGTCGCGACCCCCGTCCTTGGGCCCGATGGAGCCGCGCTCAACGCCGAGCCGCTGATCCGCAAGATCCGCAGCATCGCGCTGCTCGCCGGGCCCGCGGTGCCCGTCGCCCCGACCGGCCCCGTCGCGCTCCCCGCGCCCGCGCCACCTCACCGACCGGCGATGGTCGCGATCGGATCTTCGACTGGCGGACCGGCGGCGCTCTGCCTGGTGCTCAAGGCATTCCCCGTTCCGGCGCCGTGGCCCATCGTCATCGTCCAGCACGTCGACGCCGATTTCGCGCCGGGCCTCGCTTCGTGGCTCGCGACCGAAACGGGCCACCGCATGGAGGTCATCGCTCCCGGTCACTGCCCCCGACCCGGCGCCGTGCAGCTCGCGGCGACCGGGGATCACCTGCTGCTGGATCGCGCGGGCCGGTTCGTTTACTCCCGTGACCCCGTCGATCTTCCGTTTCGGCCGTCGGTCAACGTCTTCTTCGATTCGCTGGTGGATTCCGCCTACGGCGGGGTCGCGATCGTGCTGACCGGGATGGGACGGGACGGCGCGACCGGCATGCAGACCCTGCGTCGAGCCGGGTGGCACACCATCGCCCAGGACAGGGCCACCAGCGTCGTCTGGGGAATGCCGGGCGCCTGTGTCGATCTCAACGCCGCCGTCGAGGTTCTCCCCGTCGACCAGATCGGTCACGCCGCCGTCGCCCGCATGCGAGCCGACCACCCCGGTCCGGTCCATCCTCCGCGCTGATGCCGACCCGCTGCCCGAATGAACGATCAGCCCGTCCATCCACCGTCCCTACCGCCTGACGACCTTGAGCGTCCCGTCGTCCTGCTGGTGGATGATCAGCTCATCATCGCCGAAGCCCTCCGCCGGCTGCTCGCCGATGTCGAGGGGCTCGAGTTCCACTACTGCCGGGTGGGGGCGGACGCCCTGCACATGGCGGATCGTACCCGGCCGACGGTCATCCTGCAGGACCTGGTCATGCCCGATGTCGACGGGCTCGATCTGGTGCGAGCCTACCGGAACCACGAACCGACCCGCCTTATCCCGCTGGTCGTCCTCAGCGCGGTGGATGATCCCGTCATCAAGGCCAAGGCGTTCGTCGCCGGCGCGAACGACTACCTCGTCAAGCTCCCGGACCCGGTCGAGCTGATCGCGCGACTGCGCTACCACTCCCGGACCTACCGCCTGCTGCTGCGGGCACAGGCCCTTCAACACGCCGAGAAGCAGCGTCTCCTCGCGGAGCGCCACGCGGAGACCGTCCACGCCCGCAACACGCTCATCTTTGCGCTGGCCAAGCTCGCCGAGAGCCGTGACACCGACACCGGCGAGCACCTCGATCGCATCGCCGCCTACTGCCGGGTCCTCGCGGAGGAACTCCGAGCCACCTTCTCCGAGCTCAATGACGAGACGATCCACGACCTGCAGGTCGCGTCTTCGCTCCACGACATCGGCAAGGTGGGCGTGCCCGACAACGTGCTGCTCAAGCCCGGAACGCTCACGCCCGAGGAGCGCCGGACGATGCAGCGGCACACCACCATCGGCGCCGACGCGCTGGACGCGATCCTCGCGAGGTCCCGGGACGACCGCCTGCTCCGCATGGCACGGAACATCGCCGCGTGCCACCACGAACGCTGGGACGGCGGGGGCTACCCCGCGGGTCTTACGGGCGACCAGATCCCCATTGAGGCGCGGATCGTCAGCGTCGCCGACGTCTACGACGCCCTGACCTCCCGCCGCGTCTACAAGCCGCCGCTCGCGCACGATGACGCGCTCAAGATCATCGTGAGCGGCCGCGGCACCCAGTTCGATCCCCGCATCATCGACGCGCTCGTCCGCTGCGAGGTCGTGTTCCATCACGCCGGCCGGATGCTGCACGCCGACAAGGAACCAGCCCCATGACGACGTCCACCGCCGACCAACCCGTCGTCCTGCTCGTGGATGATCAGCTCATCATCGGCGAGGCCGTGCGCCGCATCCTCGCGGCCGCGGGCGACATCACGTTCCACTTCTGCCAGAAGGGGGCCGAGGCGCTGGCGACGGCGGACCGCATCCGCCCCACCGTCATCCTCCAGGACCTGGTCATGCCCGACGCCGACGGCCTTGACCTGGTCTCGGGCTACCGCAAGCAGGAGTCCACCTCGCTCACCCCGTTGATCGTGCTGAGCTCCAAGGAGGAGGGCACGACCAAGGCGGAAGCGTTCGCGCGGGGGGCCAACGACTACATCGTCAAGCTTCCCGACCCCGTGGAGCTCGTCGCTCGCATCCGCTACCACTCGCGCGGCTACCTCTCGCTGCTCCAGCGCAACCAGGCGTTCGAGGCCCTGCGCCAGAGCCAGGCGGCGCTGGCCGCGGAACTCGCCAAGGCCGCGGCGTACGTCCGGTCGATCCTCCCGCCCCCCACCACCATGCCGGTCGCGATCGACTCGATCTTCGTGCCGTCGGCGTCGCTCGGCGGTGACTGCTTCGATTACTTCTGGATCGACGACGACCACATGGCGATCTACCTGCTGGATGTGTGCGGACACGGCGTGGGCCCGGCGCTTCTGGGCGTTTCGGCTCGCAACGCCCTGCGCACCGGCAGTGGCGGCGACACCGACCTGCGGAACCCGTCGACGGTGCTCGCCCGCCTGAACTCCGCCTTCCCGATGGAGCAGCACAGCAACATGTTCTTCACCATCTGGTACGGGGTGTACAACAAGCGGTCGCGCTCGCTCGCCTACACCGGCGGCGGGCATCCCCCGCCGCTGCTGTTCCCGCCCGGTTTTACGCCCGGCCGGCTCGACACCGATGTCGCCAATCTCGACACGCCCGGACCGCCGGTCGGCATCGCGCCGGACATGGACTTTCCGACGCTGACCACAGACGTAGCCGCCGGCTCGACGCTGCTGGTCTTCAGCGACGGCGCGTTCGAGGTGTTCCCCTCGCCCGGGAAGGTGTGGGGCATCAAGGGCCTGCTCGATTTCATGCGGGCACGCGACATCACGAACCCGAGCTGCCTCACCGAGCTCCACGAAGCCGTCAAGCACATGACCGGTTCGGACATCCTCAACGACGATTTCTCGGCGGTGCTCGCTCGTTTCCCGGCCTGACCACCTCACCGTCGCGATGTGACGGCGTGGCGGTTACGGCGCGAGCGCCTTGGTCAGCGTGACCTCGTTCCCGGCTTCGTTCCAGGAGAGCGCGTCGGTGTACGCCCGCATCAGCAGCACGCCCCTGCCCGAAGGCGTGAGCAGGTTCTCCTACGACGTCGGATCCGCGAGCGCCGAGCGGTCAAACCCCTTTCCCTGGTCGCGAATCGTGACGGTCAGGGATGACTGGCTGAAGCGCAACGCAACCTGCACCACCCGGCTCAGGTAGGGCTCGCTCTTGCGACGCTTCTCGATTTCCTCGAAGTACGCGTCCGACATCGTCTGGCGCAGCTCCGACGACACCTCGAGATTCCCGTGGATCATGGCGTTGGAGATGGCCTCCGCGATCGCGACCCCGACGCGCGACTGCTCGCGTCGCGATGAAAGGCCGTAGTCTTCGAGAACACGCTGCGCGTAGCCGACGATCAGCGGGATGAGCGCCGGGTCGTTCCCGAGCTCAAGTTCGATCGACCCGGAGCGGAGGTACTCGCGGACCCGCTCGCGGTACGGGCTGCGCAGGCTCAGCGTGATGATCGTCTGCACCGCCTCGACCAGCTTCCGAGCCGCCGCGTTGCGGGGGATGTACGACATGGCCCCGAGGTGAAGTTGCTGGATCACCGCTTGCGGCGAGTCCCCATCCTCGGTGAGGACGATCACCGGCAGCCCCGGCTCCTCGGACGTCAGCATCGACCGCAGCCCCGGGTCCGCCCACATCGACCGCTCGACCAGCACCAGCGCGGGGGGCATCGGATCACCGAGCACCTTCTTCGCCGCCTCGATGCCTGTGACGGGCACGGTGTCCCACTGGTCGGACCGCGCTCGCGACGCGATGTCCGCGGCGCGGTCCTGGTCTGTATCCAACACGAGCACGCGAGCCGCCGCCATGGTGACCTCCACGAACCTCGTTCATCGGGCGCGGGAAGGGTAGATCCGCAAACGCCGATGCTCCGCGGCGACTCAAACTTCACCGCCGATGCATGCACCGACCCCAATCGAGCGCCACGCGGCCGGGACGGTGACGAGCCTGCCGAAACCGTCGCTCGGTGCGGTTGGCGGGCAAGTGGCCGGGACAGCCACACGCTGATGGGCAGACAGCCCCCGCAAAGCTCGCACACGCGCATGTACCTGGGATTGCCAAGCGCGGGTGTCTACAGAAGTCGTCGTCCCGACCTGCTAGCCATGTCGAGCGGTGTTTGTCGGCGAAATGGCGCAAAGGAAGCGACGTGCGAGCAGGGCATCCAGGCTTATGCGGCCGGGGCCGGCGAGCATCAGCGAGATGGACATGAAAAAGTAGATGACCGCCGTCAGCCCCTGCTGCAAGGGTTGCTGGTGGTAAACAAAGGCCGCGACAAAGGTCGTTACGGCGATGAAAAAGGCCGCCGGCCGCGCCAGAAGACCAACGATCAGCAGCATGCCGCCGAAGAACTCTGAAAGCACCGCCGCCCATGCGAATGCTCGCGGCATGGGAAAGCCCATTTTCGCGACGTCGTCGACGAACCACTGCTGAGGTCCCCACACGCCGTCACGCGGCATGAACTTCTCGAACACGGTAATCAAGAGCAGGCCAGCGCCAAGCCGGAGAACGAGTAGACCGGCACTCGTAGCCCACGAGCTGGATCGGGTTGAACCCAGCAGTACCGTCAGTGCGGTTCGCATCGCCGATCATAGTGGTCGGCTCGCCCACTCATGTTCTTCTCGAAGACGTGCGTACCGCTCCGAACGGCCCAGGCAGCGATGCGACGCTGCGACCCGAGCCTGACGCCCAACGTGTACACCGACCCGAAACCCCTTCGGCAAAGTCAAGGTGAACCGAGCCTGCCGACCTGCCGCCGGGCGCAATTGGTACACCGGCGCTGGCGGTGGCTGGGGATAAGAAGCCAATCTTCTCGTTCAGGCCGCTCGCCCCGTATCGGGCTTCATGAAGACCCCGTTGACAGATGTGGGGGCAGAAGTTATCTTCCGGCACCAGTGGTTTCCCCGTGGCCTCACCGGCCACGGCACTGTCTGAATCGCGGGAAAGTCCCGCCAAGGGAGCGAGAGGATGTCTTTAAACTGCATCGGCGTGGCCGCATTCGCGGCTGTCACCGGCGTTGCGGCCTCGGTCGCCACGGCTGTCATCACCATCCCGACCGTGCCCATCGGCAACCCCGGCAACGCCGCAGACCCGACCACCGGCTACGGCTCGGTGGCGTACACATACAACATCGGGCAGACCGAGGTGACCAACGCGCAGTACGCGGCGTTCCTCAACGCCAAGGCCGCGTCGGACCCGTTCGGCCTGTACAACGAGGGAATGGCCGGATCGTTCGGCGGCATCACGCGAGCGGGCGCGGATGGGTCGTACACCTACTCGACGGTGAGCAACCGGGCCAACAACCCGGTGAACTTCGTCTCCTTCTGGGACGCGGCGCGCTTCGCCAACTGGCTGCACAACGGCCAGGGCAGCGGCGATACCGAGACCGGCGCGTACACGCTCACCCCCGGGAGCATCGCCGCCAACACCATCACCCGCAACGCGGGCTCACAGTGGGCGGTGACAAGCGAGAACGAGTGGTACAAGGCCGCGTACTACGAGCCCGCGAGCGCGGGCGGCGACATCGACGACTACTGGCTGTACTCCTGGGCCAGCAACAGCGTGGTCTGGTCGGAGGCGAACTTCAGCTACATGGTCGGCAACACCACGCCGGTGGGCTCGTACCGCCCGAACCTCCACAACACCTTCGACATGAGCGGGAACGTGTCGGAGTGGAACGAGGCGATCATCAACGTTTTCGGCCGCGGCATTCGGGGCGGAGCGTACGACAGCTTCGACTTCTTCCTGCGGGCCGACTTCCGCGACTACATGAGCGCGACGAACGAGCTCAGCTTCATCGGGTTCCGTGTCTCTCAGATCCCCGGGCCAGGATCGGTCGCGCTGCTGGCGATCGGCGGGCTGGGGGCGCTGCGTCGCCGGCGGAGCGCCGGCCGGTGACCTTCTGCTCTTTGGTTCGTCAATCGTTTCAGCGGGCGGCATGCTCGCCCCGCGACTGAGCCAACAACGCCAACCGTTCTCGGTAATCCCCAGCGACCTCGGCCCTCAACCGGCCGGGGTCGCTTTGCATTGCCACATCGAGAGCCTCAACCCCGCCGCACCTTGCACAACCACTTGCACGCTCGCGCACACGCTTGCACACGCGAGACGGCGCCGGCGTCGCGCTGCTCGACCTGCTGATCGCGACGCACCTGGCCTCGCGTCCGACCAAGTCAATTCCTGCCTGTCACGGTCGGGCCGTTCGCCCCGAACCGGCCGCTCCCGCCGCCCATCGCCGGAACTCGCGGAATCCGCGGGGCCAAGCTGGGCCAACTTGAAGGAGGGTCAACGAAAAACCGCCGGTGTCATCGCCCGAAAGGGGTGACATCGGCGGCAGACAAAGCGGGCGACCGGGATCGAACCGGCGACATTCAGCTTGGGAAGCTGACGTTCTACCGCTGAACTACGCCCGCAGAACAGGGCATTCGCAACCCTGTGCGTGCCGTTTGTGGATGCTCGCGGCCGAGCAGCACTCGCGTCACGACGGTCGATTGTACCACATCGGAGCGGCTCGCGACAAGCCGCGCTGATTCGGCGGTCCGGGGTCAATAATCGCCCGCCCGGGCCGCTCGGGCGGTTCCTCGCCCGGATCGGCGCGCGCACGCCGGATCGGCGCGTGCCAATTCGATGGACGCCAAATCGCTGGACGCCCGATCGGTGGACGTCCGATGGGTGGACGGGCATACGTTGCGATTGACGACGAAAGCAGACCAACCCCCCGACCTCCCTCGCACCGCGCCCCGTGAGCGGGTCGGCACGTGGTCGGCGGTTGCGCCGCTGGCTCGGCCCGCGTTCCGTTCGCTGTGGATCGCGGCCATCGCGTCGAATATCGGGACATGGGCGCACGAGGTCGGCGCGGGCTGGCACATGACGCAGCTCGGGGCATCGGCGCTGGTGGTGTCGCTGGTCCAGGCATCGACCACGCTGCCGATGTTCCTGCTCTCGCTGCCCGCGGGCGCGTTCGCCGACGTCGTCAACCGGCGGCGGCTGATGCTGGTGATGCAGACGGGCATGCTCGTGATCGCGACGCTGCTGGCGATCGCCGCCTTCGGCGGAAAGCTCCCCGCGGGCTGGCTGCTGGCGGCGACGCTCGGGCTTGGGATTGGCGCCGCGATGATGAACCCGGCGTGGCAGACGGCGATGACGGACCTGGTGCCGCACGACGAACTGCCGGCGGCCGCGGCTCTGAACAGCGTGGCGATGAACCTGTCGCGGGCAGTCGGCCCGGCCATCGGCGGCCTGCTGGTGGCACGATGGGGACCGCCCGCGGCGTTTGCGCTGAACGCCGCGTCGTTCGCGGGGTTGATCGCGGCGCTGGCGCTGTGGCGGTACAGCCCGCCGCGCATGGCGGCGCCGGCGGAGCGGTTCATCGGCGCCATGGAGGCGGGCGTGCGTTACGTCCGCTACTCGCCGCACATGAAGGCGCAGCTGGTCCGGGCGGCATCGTTCACGCTGTTCGCGAGCAGCCTCTGGGCGCTCATGCCGGTGATCGCCCGCAAGCACCTGGGGATGGGCGCGACCGGATACGGGTCGCTGCTGGCCTGCCTCGGAGCGGGCGCGGTGGTCGGCACCTTCCTGCAGCCGCGGCTTCGAGCGGTCATGGCGGTGAACCGCATCATCGTCGCGGCGACCATCGTGTCGGCGAGCGCCACCGTGGTTATCGGGCTTACGAGCACACCATGGATCGCGATGGTGGCGATGAGCCTCGCCGGCGTGGCGTGGGTGACGATGGTCGTATGCCTGAACGTCGCGGCCCAGGCCGGCACGGCATCGTGGGTGCGTGCCCGGGCGCTTGCGTGCTACTTCACCGTGTTCTTCGGGGGCATGGCGCTGGGCAGCGTGGCGTGGGGCTGGACGGCGGACCGGCTCGGCATTCCTGCAGCCCTTTTCATCGCCGCGGGCGGGCTGGTCGCCGGACTGGCGACCGTCCCGTGGTTCGGGCTGGCGACCTTCAGCGCGGAGGAACTCCGGACCGGCCCGCACTGGGAGGACCCGATCGTGAGCCGCGAAATCCGAGCCGAGGACGGCCCGGTGGTCGTCACGATCGAGTACCGGATCGCGGAGGAGAACGTCGAATCGTTCCTGGCCGCGATGAACCCCGTGGCGCAGACGCGGTATCGCGACGGGGCGATCTCGTGGACGCTGAGCCGGTGCACCGAGAACCCCGAGCGGTGGCTCGAGGTGTTCATGGTGGAATCGTGGGCGGAGCACCTGCGTCAGCATGCCCGGGTGACGTTCGCGGACCGGCGACTCCAGGCGGCGGCCAAGGAGTTCCACATCGGCCCGGAGAAGCCCGTGGTGTCGCACTTCATCGCGGTGGAAGTCGCGTCGCGGCGGACTCCTGCGGCGGGCACCCGCCGCGGGAATGCGTTCCCGACGGCCCGCACTCCCTGAAAGGCAGGCGGAGAGCCTCCGGCGGGATGCGGCTTGGGATGCGTCTTCAGAGAACCGGCTGTCGCACGAGCGGCCGAACCTCGAAACGGCCCCAGAAGATCACCCGGCGGATGCACGAACAGGAAATTCGGAGGGTGGGTAGGGTGATTTGCCGAGGCGGGCGGGATCGAATCCATCAAGACAACTCAAGAGCGTGCGGCTACAACTTCAATGCCCGGGGATCCGTGGTTCCGGGGTTGAAGCGAGGGCTAGCCCGTGAAAGTACTCATTGCCGACAAATTCGAGAAATCGGGGATCGAGGGGATCGCGGCGCTTGGTTGCGAGGTGATCAACGAACCTGAGGCCGGGGCTTCGGGGCTCATGAACGCAATCGAGCGGGTGGACCCCCGCGTGCTCATGGTCCGGTCGAGCAAGGTGAAACCCGAATCGATCCGAGCGGGACGAAACCTCAAGCTGATCATCCGGGCCGGAGCCGGGTACGACAACATCGACCTGCCGGCGGCGTCGGCGGCGGGGATCGCGGTGTGCAACTGCCCGGGGATGAACGCGATCGCCGTCGCCGAACTGGCGATGGGGCTGCTCATCGCGGTCGACCGGCGGCTGTTCGAGCAGACCCGGGACTCGCTTGCGGGCGTGTGGAACAAGAAGGAGTACGCGAAGGCCAAGGGGCTGAAGGGCATGACCCTGGGCGTGGCCGGCGCGGGGTACATCGGTCGCGCGGTGATCAAGCGGGCGGTGGCCTTCGAGATGCGCGTCCTGGTGTGGTCGCGGGACGTGACCAAGCAGCACGTGAACGACATGGGGGCGGAGTTCGCAGGGTCGGACACGCCGGCGCTGTGGGACCTGGCCAAGAGGTGCGACGCGATCACGATTCACCTCCCCGCGGCGCCTGACACCAGGCAACTGATCGGCCGCGAGTTCTTTTCGCGGATGCGGCCGGGGTCGTACCTGATCAACACGTCGCGCGGGAGCGTGATCGACGAGACCGCGCTGATGGAGATCGCGGCCGAGAAGAAGCTGCGTTTCGGCGTCGACGTCTACGAGAACGCGCCCGCCGAGGCCCAGGGCCCATGGAAGAGCCGACTCGCCGAGGGCGACGGCGGGATCGTGCGTGTGATGACGCACCATGTGGGCGCGAGCACCGACCAGGCGCAGCAGGCGGTGGCGGACGAGACGGTGCGGATCGTCAAGATCTTCAAGGAAACAGGGAAGGCCGAGAACTGCGTGAACGAGGGCGCCATCGGGTAACCGAACGTGCCCGTGCGCAGCCGGGGTCCCGGCGGGCCAATTCGTTGACGGAAGTCACCCGTGCGGGACGGGCAACGGGTGTCTCATCGACCCCGCTCTCGCCGGGGGCGAACTTTTTACACACGTGATGCGGGCAGTCACGACCGGCCCGGCGTCTGGAGCGCCGGGCTGACATCGGCGTGTGCTTCATGGCTCGGGAGCGGTGGATTGCAGGAGCGACCCCGCCTCGGATTTGCCCTCCCTGTCCGAATTCCTACTATTGCCCATGACCACCGCCACTCCCACAACCCCCACCGCTGCTTCGGCCGCAGGCATCAAGTCCGCGGTCGTCAAAACCGCTACCGGACGCACGTTCAACTTCTCCGCCGGCCCGGGCTGCCTGCCTGAGGAAGTGCTCAAGCAGGTCCAGCAGGATGTCTACGACATCGCCGGGACGGGGATCGGGATTCTCGAGCACAGCCACCGCGGCAAGACGTACGACCGCGTGCTTCACGAGGCGTTCGAGGACTTCCGCAAGATCTCGAACCTGCCGGCGAACTATCACCTGCTGTTCCTGACCGGCGGCGCCTCGACGCAGAACTTCATGGTGCCGGCGAACCTCAAGCCGCAGGACCAGGCCGCGGACTACATCACGACCGGCTACTGGGCGGAGAAGTCGCTCGAGCACGCCAAGGTGTACGGGCTGCTGCACGAGGCGGCGACGAGCAAGGACAAGAACCACTCGTACATCCCGTCTGATGCGCAGATCAAGTACTCGGCCAGTCCGGCCTACGTCCACTTCTGCTCGAACAACACGATCTTCGGCACCGAGTGGCACGAGACGGACGCCGGCGGCAACAACACCTGGCGTCAGCGCACCCCGGCCGTCCCCGCGGGCGTGCCGCTGGTGTGCGATATGTCCAGCGACATCTACTCACGGCCGGTGGACTTCACCAAGTACGGCCTGGTGTACGCGGGCGCGCAGAAGAATCTCGGCGCGGCCGGAACCACGGTCGTCGTGATCCGCGACGATCTGGCAACCAAGAAGGTCCGCGAGCTGCCGTGGCTGCTCCGCTACGAGACGTTCGCGAAGGACGAGAGCCGTCCGAACACGCCTCCGGTGTTCGCGATCTACGTGTGCGGCCTGGTGTTCAAGTGGATCCTGGCGCAGGGCCAGGGCGGTCGTCACTGCCTGGACGTAATCCACGAGCGGAATATCCGCAAGGCCGGCCACGTGTACGCGGCGATCGACGGGTCCGGCGGGTTCTACAAGGGCCACGCCGAGAAGAACTCTCGGAGCCTGATGAACCTGACGTTCAAGTGCGCCACGCCCGAACTCGACGACAAGTTCTGCAAGGAAGCGGCGGCGGTCGGCCTTGACGGCCTCAAGGGCCATCGTTCGACGGGCGGCATGCGGGCGAGCACGTACAACGCCATGCCCGAGGAGGGCGCCAAGGTGCTCGCGGACTTCATGCGGGAGTTCGCCCGGCGGAACGGCTAGGCGACCGCGGGTCCGCGAGTTCAACGCGGCGGCGTCCAACGTTCAATGCAAGAAAGAGCTCGGCCCCGCGGCCGGGCTCTTTTTCTTTGAGCTGAGCGTGAGTCAGTCCAGCTCGCGGCCGACGGCCCGGTAGCCGGTGATCGGGCGGTCGATGTGGCAGGCGTTGCAGCTCGCGAGGCGCGCCGACCCCGGGTTGGCGTGGCACTCGAGGCAGCTGAACAGCGCGTGGTCGCCCTTGAGCACGACGCCGGTCACGGAGTGGTCGAAGAAGCCCCCCGCCTGGTCGGCGTGGCAGGACCGGCACTTCTCGGAATCGGGCCTCGAAGGCGCGGCATGGTCCTCGTGGCACTGGTTGCAGGCCAGGTCATCGTGGCCGGGGCGGAGGAGCCACTTGGCGTTGACGGCGTGGTTGAAGGGTTCCTGCTCGCCTCGGTTGTGGCACGTCACGCACCGGGTCTCGGCATGGCAGCGGTAGCACGTCTCCTGGCGGTTGACCGTCGGACGCGCGGCGCTGGGGCCGTGGCACTGGCCACAGCTGTTCCCCTCGTGGCAGTCGGTGCACTTGAGACCGAAGACGCGTGCATGATCCTCGTGGTGGAACGTGACGATGGGCATGTTCTCGTGAGCGGTCTCGTACACGTAGCTGAACTGCGCGGAGGCATGGGCGGCGCGCCGCGAACGGGCCGGGTTCTCAAGGGTCCGCCGCCGGGAGGAGGACGGGTTGTGGCAGAAGCCGCAGGCATTCTCGTGCGCCCAGTCCTTGTGGCAGCTCAGGCACTGGCGGTGGTACGCGCCGCGGAGGCCCAGCTTCTCGGTCTCAAGGACGGTGCTGGTCGAATCGTGGCATTCGCGGCAGGGCTGGTAGGTGTCGGTGTGGTGGCAGTAGTTGCAGGCGCTGCCCATCGAGGACATGCCGACGTGCAGCGTGTGATCGAAGCGGACGGCGCCGTAGCAGCCGGGCACCTGGTCGAGCATGACGACGTCCGGCTCGCGGACGGTCTGCTGGAGCTCAGAGGCCGGTGGCGCGCCGAGCGCGGCCAGGACGATCACGATCGGGGCAAGGGCGTTCACACCGCACCTCCACTTGCCGGCGCGAGCACGGGCCGGTCGGCGTGGCCGTGTTCGAGCTGCTCGATCACGGGCAGGTTGATCGCGATGAGGCGGTAGAGGAGGACCGTCATGGCGATGAAGCCGGCGGTCACCGCGAACTCTGAGAGGGACGGGAAGTAGGTGGCAGCGGGATCACGGGGCGAGTAGGCGAAGAGGAAGACGATGAGGCGGTTGAAGGCCACCCCGCACACCACCAGCGCCGCGGCGGTGAAGAGCCACCCCGTCCTCGACCGCAGGCCAGGGCTCGCGAAGATGCAGATGGGGATCATCACGCCAGCCACCATCTCCGCGGCCAGAAGCACGCTGTAGAAGCCGCCGGTCGGCAGCCCGGCGATCGCACCACGGGCGACGAGGTCGGCGATCTTGACCAGGGCGTAGAGCCCCAGGGTGAACGGGATGAAACGGGCGAGCTGCGAGAGGAGCGGGCGCTCGCCCGGCAGCCGGAAGGACCGGTGTGCGATGATGGACTCGAAGATCACCATCGGGTAGCCGACCGCGAAGGCCGAGAGCAGGAAGAGCAGCGGCAGGATGGGTGTCTGCCAGAAGGGATGGAGCTTGTCGCCCGCGATGACCATGAGCGTGCCCAGCGACGACTGGTGCATGCACGACAGCAGGATGCCGGCGATGATGAAGACGGTCATGACGCGGCCGAGGGTCCTGTCGGCGATGCGCAGAGCAAGGTCCACCAGGCCGTTGAGGCGGGCGAACTTCCAGGGCAGGCTGACGCGGCCGATGAACCGCTCGCACGCGGCGGGGATGAACTCGATGTAGAGCACCGTGAGGTAGGTCATCACGCAGATGGCGACTTCGAAGAGCACCGAGTTGGGCTGCCACATGGTGGGCAGCATCACGTGCCACATCGCCCAGAAGCGGCCCAGGTCGGTCATGACGCCCAGGGCAACGAAGGTGTAGCCGAGCATCGCGGTGAGCAGCGCCGGCCGGACGAGCGGGTGGTACTTCTCCCGGTGGAGGATGTGGGCCAGGAACGCGGTCGTGAAGCCGCCGGCGGCCAGCGCCACTCCCGTGGCGACGTCGATGCCGATCCAGATGCCCCAGGGGCGGGAGTCTGTGAGGTGGGTCGAAGCGCCCAGGCCCAGGACCATGCGCCACAGCCACGCGGCGCCCCCAGCCGCGGCAACCGCGGTCACGATCCACACGCCCGGCGTGAAGTAGCGGGGCCGCGCGTGGGCGTGCGCGTGGGTGTGAGGAGCGGCGATCGGCAGTGTGGCGACGAGGCTCACGATGCTTCTCCTTTTTTCGTGAGCTTGTTGAGCGAAGCGAGCAACGCGGCCAACGCCATGGGCGCGGCGCCCCACTTGAAGATGCCGTGCTGAATGGTCTCGGTGCGCACGGCGGGGCTCACGGGAGCGAGGGCGGGGAGCCCGGCGGCGGACATTTCCTCGAACGGCCTCCCGGAGAGGTAGATCCAGGAGGTGCCCCCGCCCTCGGTCTCGCCGTACACGTGATCGACGTACCGATCGGGATGCGCGGCGATGCGCTCGCGAGCGATGCGGATGATGTCCCCGCGGCGACCGTACTGGAGCGCCTCGACCGGGCAGGTCTCCACGCAGGCGGGAAGACGCCCGTGCTGGGTCCGGTGCCTGCACATCTCGCACTTGCGGACCCGCGGGAGGAGGCGGCGGTCGAACTCGTAGGCGAGGCGGTCAAAGGGGCACGCGACCATGCAGTAGCGGCAGCCGATGCAGCGCGAGGCGTCGTACGTGACGACGCCGGAGGGGTCCTTCTGCATCGCGCCCACGAGACAGGCCGACACGCACGGGGGCTTCTCGCAGTGCATGCACTGGACCTTGACGAAGTACGGCTGGCCGTCGTCGCGGCACGCCGACGACCTGTTCACCACGCAGAACTCGCGATCGGACGGGGCCCGGCGGCTCCGGAACACCGACTGATCGTCGTAGTGCTCGAGAGCGCCGTGCGGGTTCTCGTTGGCGTCGGCGCACGCCCACTCGCAGCGTCTGCAGCCGACGCAGCGGGTGAGGTCGACCAGGACCGCCATGCGGTCGGGCGAGAGCCCTTCACCGTGCCCGGAGGCGATCGCCTTGCCGTTGACGGTGAGAGCGGCGAGCGTGGCGGCCGCACCCATGAACGCTCGGCGGCTCATGCCCGGGCCCGGTACGAAGGGCACGGGCTGGTCGTTGCGGGATGGAGTCGTCGAGTCGTTCATGGGTGAGCTCCGGTCGACGGTGGCTACTTGTGCAGGTGGTGGCGTGAACGGATCTCGTACGAGACACGCCACACGCCCGCCCCCACCGCGACCACGATCACGGCGGCGACCAGGAACATGATGAAACTGCGGAGGGCGATGCTCGCGATCCCGACCAGCGGCAGCAGGACGAGAAAGGCGGCGGTCGCGGCAACGAGCAGCGTGTACTCGCGGATCAGCCGGCCTTGTTCATGGGTGAGGTGTGCCATGGGAACGCTCGCTTTCTGAGGGACGTTTCTGTCATCGAGGCACTCATGCAAGAGACGGGCCATGGAAGCAGGCGTGACCGCGGGCTCGGAAACCACGGTCCGGAGGCAGGGCGGGGCGCGGTGGACGACCTGCCCCGAAAGAGCCGAGGGGCCGGTGTAGAGATGTTCAGCGCTGTTGTTCAAATGCTCTGCGCGGGCTCAGTGAAGAATCTGGCGCGCGAGCGCGACGAAAGGCCCGGGCGTGAGCAGGTCGCGGCCGGCTTCGACCAGAACGCTGTTGAAGGGGACACGCGCTGGGTCGGTGGCGGCGAGCAGGTGGAACGCGATCTGGTGTTGGAGGAAGTGCGCATCGTGCGCCGCTCGTTCGGCCGCCTGCTGCCACGAATACAGGCCGGCCCCGAGCCGATCGACGTCCGTGACGATCTCCGCAATCCACCCTGTCCCGTAAGGGTCTGTCCCGACCAGCGAGGGGGACTCGAGGACCGCCGTGTTCCAGCGGGCGACCGTGCCCGGAACGGGGAGCGACAGCGGGACGAACCCGCCGGTAGATTCCAGTTCGCACCACGCGGCGCCCGAAGCATGTTCGTGCGGCGAGTCATGCGGGGGGCACGTGATGCCGTGCACCGGCGCGAGCAGACGAGCCGCGAAGGCGTCGATGCCGGCTCGAACAAGACTCGCTTCAATCTCCTGCACCCAGACGTGCCCCGTGGTGTACAGGCGATCGGCCGGGAAGTTCCATGGCGGGTCCGCCTGGGCGCGCTGGGCGGCGGCGGCGAGCGGGCACCCTCGCATCGCGCAGTCGAACGGGCAGTGGTCGCAGTCAAACCCGCGATCGCACAGCTTGTACGCGACGGCGCGGGCGTCCATCCACACGCAGGTCGGGCTGAATGGCGTTTCCTCCAGAGATGCTCGGGCTCGTGTCATGGCGAAGTCCCAGAACGCGCTCTTGTCGCCCCGGACTGCGAAGGGTCGAGCAATAGGGAAGGCCTGCAAAGGCCGAACCAGCACGCGCCGGCAAGGACGCCCGGCGATGTTCGCAATCCGGACGCATGCTCCGGCAGGCTTTCCGGGAGCGGCTCGCTCCGAGACGGTGAAAACTTCTACAGCGCGCATGGAAATGCAGCGCGACCTCGCGGACAATTATGGCGTTCTATATCCTGTTTCCGGACACGGCGATGGCCTCAATCTTTCACAGGCTGAGTCGGTCGCTGGAAATACGGCTGATCCTGCCGCTGGCCGCGACGGTCGCAGTGGTGTGCGGGGCGCACGCGTTCCTGGCGTACTGGTCGATCCGAGACCAGGCGTCGCGGTTCGTGCTCTCCGACGTGGAGCGGACGACAGCGCTCATCCGCAGCGTCACGCACGACGGGATGCTGCTCAACCGCATGTCGGAACTTCAGACCCGGATCGAACGCCTCGGCGCCTCGCCCGGGCTTGTGGGCGTGCGTGTGTACGCCAAGGACGGGCGGATCGCGCTGTCGTCGGCTCGTGACGAACGCGGCCAGATCGAGTACATGGACTCCCGAGCGTGCTCGGCGTGCCACCCGCAGGGCGTCGAGCGCGGGCCAAGCGTGCTCGATCATCGCAACGTGGTGGGCCAGGTGAGCGGGTCCGAAACGCGGCGATGCCTGGCGGTGATCGAGAACGAGCCGGCCTGCGCCGCGGTGGGGTGCCACCCGACCGTCGAGGAAAGCCCCGTACTCGGCGTGCTCGACGTCCAGATGTCGATGGGCCCGTTCGACGAGGCGATGGCGGCAAGCCGGGGGCAGCTCGCGCTCGCGACCGGCGGGCTCATCCTGGCGGGGGCGGTGTTCGGGGCGTTGTGCATCCGGCACTTCGTGCACGGGCCGGTCGCCCGGCTTCACGAGGGCACGCGGCGGATCGCGTCGGGCGATCTCACCACCAGGATCGACGTCCGCGGCAGCCACGAGCTGGCGGAACTGGCGGGCGCGTTCAACTCGATGGTGGCGGACCTGTCCTCCGCGCAGGATGAACTGGCCGAATGGTCGCGCACGCTGGAGCGACGGGTGGATGAGAAGGCCGCGGAGCTCAGGGAAGCGCAGAAGCACCTGACGCGAGCGGAAACCATGTCGTCGCTGGGCAAGCTGGCGGCAACTGTCGCGCACGAACTGAACAACCCGATGACCGGCATCCTGACGTACGCCCGGCTGGTGCGGCGCGAGCTCGCCGAGCAGCCGCTGGACGAGGCAACCCGGGCGGATCTTGACCGGTGCCTGGAGCTTGTCGACAAGGAATGCGAGCGATGCGGCGGGATCGTCAAGAACCTGCTGGTGTTCGCTCGGGGATCGGCCGTCCGTCTGGCATCGACCGACATGTCGCAGATCGTCAACCGCTGCCTGATGCTGGTGCGCCACCACCTGGAGATGCACAACATCCGGCTCGACGTTTCGACAGAGGGGGACAACTGGACGATCGTGGCCGACCAGGGCCAGTTGCACCAGGCGGTGCTCGCCGTGCTCATGAACGCGATCGAGGCGATGCAGGCGGTTCCCGGTCGACCGGGGGTGCTCGGGGTCGAGGTGATCGGCGCGGACGAGCAGGTGACCGTGCGGATCCGCGACAGCGGCGTTGGCATCGCGGAGGACGTGATCGCGCACATCTTCGAACCGTTCTTCACGACCAAGGGCGAGAGCAGCGGCGTGGGGCTGGGTCTGTCGGTGGTGTACGGCGTGGTTCACGGCCACGGCGGCGAGATCACGGTGTCGTCGCGCCCCGGCGAAGGGGCGGTGTTCACGATGACGTTCCCGCGGCAACGACCGGGCGAAGGAACTGAACAGCCCGGTCCGGCCGCCGCGATGGAGGTGGTGCGATGAGCGCCGAACGACCGACGGTGCTGGTGGTCGACGACGAGTTCTCGGTTCGCGACTCTCTCAGCCGCTGGCTGCGGAAGGACGGGTTCGACGCAACGCCCGCCGAGAGCGGCCACGCGGCGCTGGCGCTGGCCCGGGCCGGGGCGTTCGACGCGGCGGTGGTCGACATCCGCATGCCCGGCATGGACGGGCTGGAACTGCAGGCGGCACTGCGCGAGATCGACCCGGCGATACCCGTCATCATGATCACGGCGTACGCCTCGGTGGACAGCGCGGTGCGGGCCCTGAAGGAAGGGGCGTTCGACTATCTGACCAAGCCCGTCGATCCTGGCGAGCTAAGTCACCTGGTGCGCCGAGCGGTCGAGAAGCGGCGGCTCGCGGAGGAGAACACGCAGCTCAAGCGGACGATCGACGATCTGGCGGCGGTGGACCCGATGGTGGGCCACAGCCCCGCCTTCCACCGCGTCATGGAGCTGGTCCGGCACGTCGCCCCCACCGACGCGACGGTGCTCATCCGCGGAGAGAGCGGGACAGGCAAAGAGCTTGTCGCCCGGGCGATCCACGCCAACAGCCCGCGGCGGTACCGGCCGCTCATCTGCGTGAACTGCGGCGCGGTGGCGGAATCGCTGCTCGAGAGCGAGCTGTTCGGCCACGAAAAGGGCGCCTTCACGGGGGCGACGCAGCGGCGTCGCGGGCGGATCGAGCTCGCCGACGGCGGGACGCTCTTCCTCGACGAGGTCGGGGCGATCTCGGCACGCATGCAGGTCGAACTGCTGCGCGTGCTCGAGGATCGCTGCTTCGCCAGGGTCGGCGGCAGCGAGACCATCCACGCAGACTTCCGGGTGATCTGCGCGACAAACGAGGACCTGGAGGCGGCGGTGAAGGCCGGGCGATTCCGGGAGGACTTCTACTACCGGATCAACGTGTTCACGATCGATATGCCCCCGCTGCGGTCGCGCCCCGAGGACATCCCCCTGCTCGCGCAGCACTTTGTCGACCGCTTCGCCCGGCAGATGGACCGGCGGATCACGGAGATCAGCCCGGCGGCGATGCAGCGGCTGACGGAGTACCACTGGCCGGGGAACGTGCGCGAGCTGTGCAACGCGATCGAGCGGGCGATGGTGGTCGGTCGGCCGCCGGCGATCCAGCCCGAGGACCTGCCCATCGCCAGGTGGAAGCCCGTGTCAAGCCCGGCGGAGGGTTCGCTCGAGGAAATGGAGCGCCAGCACATTCTCTCGGTGCTCGACCAGACCGGCTGGAACATCACAAAGGCCGCGGGGATTCTGCGGGTGGACCGGGTGACGGTGTACAACAAGATCCGCAAGTTCGGCCTGGTCCGGGAGCCGCCGGAGGCGGTCTCGCCGGGAACGGCAACGCACCGCGCCGGTTGATCGGGTACCTCCGAGCTTCGAGCTAGCACACCGGGGCGGGGCCGCTGTTGCGGCGGTTCTTCACGACGACACCGGCGATGATGAAGCCGAACGCCGCGAGGCGCAGCAGGTAGATGGCCTCGTAATAGGGTTCGTCCTTCGAGACGAACGCCTGGGCGCCCCAGTTGGCCGACATCAGCCAGAACGCGACGGCGAAGCTCGCGAACAGACCGTCGCGCGTTCGGCGCCAGAAGCGGAAGAAGAACGCGCCGACCGCGGCGGACGCGATGGTGATGACGCCGAGAAGGAATGGCAGCATGACGTCCATCGGCACCTCGCTTAGTTGGAGTCGCGGATCAGAGCCCACAGCAGCGTCAGAACGCCTGTTCCCGCGACCACAAGCCGCGGGAGTCGAAGGTCGGTGTCGTGCAGGAACAGGACATCCATGATGACGAGGATGGAGTTCAGCGCCAGGGCGACGAAGCACACGCAGCTCCACAGGAGCAGACGCGAGGGCGTCCTCCGGTACGCCCGGGCGAGCATCACCGCGCACATGAGCGCCGCCAGGGCGCAGAGGATGTACACGACCTCAGCCATGTGAAGGCCCCTTGTCGTCGCCGCTGGTTGGTCGGCGGATGCGGAATGCGTCGGCAAACTCCTCGAGCTGCTTGTTGGGCCGGTAGATCGCCGCGATGATTCCCACCGGGTGCGTCCGGTATAGCCGCGTGAGTTCCTGCATGGGTTGTTCGAGATCGGGCCGCGCGACGTAGCGGTACCCGGCCTGCTCGCTGACGATCAGACCTCGCGCGCACAGCACGCGGAGGTACTGCTCGGCCCACTGGGCCCCGATGCGGAGTTCCGTGGCGACTTCCTGCGGGCTCCACTCTCGCTGCTGGCTGCCATGCAGCAGCAGCAGCACGTCGAGCTGCGTGACGGAGTCGAGCCGCCGCGTGATGGCGTCGACAGGGCGAAGGTGCGCCGACGGGTCCAAGATGAACGCACACTAGCGGAAACACGGCGCGGAGTACAACCGACCGGCGCCGCAAATACCGCCGTGTGACACCCGAATGAACGGCCGCTCACGCGATTCTTTGTCGCAGTTTCATCCTGGCTTCATGCACGCCGGGGTGCTTGTCGCTTGAATATTGCGTCATCGATCGACTTCACCAGACTCCGAGGGCACATCCGTTATGGCGCCAACATCCGAACCGTATGTCGCGGCCGACTCCGCGAATGGTGGCGGACCGGCCGTGGCCGAGATCAAGTCGGAGCCGAAGGAGTCCTTTTCACGCCTGCTCCTCACCGCGATGCTCGCCTTCCGGCGCGGTGACTTCAGCGTCCGCCTTCCCGCGGACATCCCCGGGATGGACGGCAAGATCGCCGAGGCCTTCAACGACATCCTGGCGGTGAGCGAGCGGCGAGCCGCCGAGACCGAGCGCGTCTGCCGCGTGGTCGGCAAGGAAGGACGCCTCAAGCAGCGAATGTCCGTGCCCGGCGCTTCGGGGCAATGGGCCGACGAGGTCGCGTCCATCAACACCCTGATCGACGACCTGGTGTGGCCGACGACCGAGGTGACCCGAGCGGTGGGCGCGGTCGCGAAGGGCGACCTGGGCCAGGCGATGGCGCTGGAGGTCGACGGGCGCCCGCTCGAAGGCGAATTCCTCCGATCCGCGAAGCTGGTCAACCGGATGATCGACCAGCTCTCCGTGTTCACGTCGGAAGTGACTCGCGTGGCCCGTGAAGTGGGAACCGAAGGCAAGCTCGGCGGCCAGGCGCAGGTGAAGGGCGTATCGGGCGTCTGGAAGGAGCTGACCGACAACGTCAACCAGATGGCCGGCAACCTGACGGCGCAGGTGCGCAACATCGCCGAGGTGACCATCGCCGTGGCCAACGGCGACCTGTCGAAGAAGATCACGGTCGACGTGCGCGGCGAGATCCTGCTGCTGAAGGAAGCCATCAACACGATGGTGGACCAGCTCCGGTCCTTCGCGGCGGAAGTGACCCGCGTGGCGCGCGAGGTGGGCACCGACGGCAAGCTGGGCGGCCAGGCGGTCGTGCCAGGCGTCGCCGGCACGTGGAAGGACCTGACCGACTCCGTGAACGCCATGGCGTCGAACCTGACCGACCAGGTCCGCAACATCGCCGGCGTCACGACCGCCGTGGCCCGCGGCGACCTCTCACGCAAGATCACGGTGGACGTCAAGGGCGAGATCCTCGAGCTCAAGAACACCATCAACACCATGGTGGACCAGCTCCGGTCATTCGCGGCCGAAGTGACCCGCGTCGCCCGCGAGGTGGGCACCGAGGGCAAGCTCGGCGGCCAAGCGGTCGTGCCCGGCGTCGCCGGCACCTGGAAGGACCTCACCGACAACGTCAACTCGATGGCGACCAACCTCACCGGCCAGGTGCGCAACATCGCGGAAGTGACGACCGCGGTGGCCCGTGGAGACCTGTCCCGCAAGATCACGGTGGACGTCAAGGGCGAGATCCTCGAGCTCAAGAACACCATCAACACCATGGTGGACCAGCTCAACGGCTTCGCGTCGGAAGTCTCGCGCGTGGCCCGCGAAGTGGGCACCGAGGGCAAGCTCGGCGGTCAGGCCGAGGTTCGCGGCGTCGCGGGCACGTGGAAGAACCTGACC
>JAJVHS010000094.1 GCA_022072615.1 Phycisphaerales bacterium | reverse complement strand
GAAGGCATCAACAACAGGATCAAGGTCATCAAACGCATGGCCTACGGCTACCGGGATGACGACTACTTCTTCCTCAAGATCCGAGACGCCTTCAAAGGATCACACCCCGCAAATACCGGATGAACCATTTGTTTCACTGGCGATGGGAGTCGTGCTGGCTTTCGCAGTTTTGGGAACCGTCGCGGCCATTCTGAAGCGCTTCGCCCGGCACGCACGCCGGCGCTGATTCATCGCCATCTCCCGTCGCCATGTGTACCATCGGGTCGTTCAACGGAGGTCTTCGCATGGCAACCAATCTCGTGACCGGAAACGTCGTCATCGGCCAGTCCGGCGGCCCGACGGCCGTCATCAACCAGTCGCTGGTCGGCGTCGTCGAGGGCGTGCGTTTCGGGCTCCAGGCCGCCGGTCACGTCAAGAAGGTCCTGGGCATGCGCCACGGCGTGCGCGGCCTCACCAAGGGCGAGTTCCTGGACCTTACCGACACCCACCAGGACGTGCTCGACCGCCTCGCCAACACGCCCTCCGCCGGGCTGGGATCAACCCGCGACAAGCCCGACAAAGCGTACTGCGAGAGGATCCTCGACGCCTGCCGCAAGCACGACGTCCGCTACTTCTTCTACATCGGCGGCAACGACAGCTCCGACACCTGCCGCATCGTGCGCGAGATGGCCGTCGCCTCCGGGTACGACATGCGGTGCTTCCACGTCCCCAAGACCGTCGACAACGACCTCCGCGAGAACGACCACACCCCCGGCTTCCCCTCCGCCGCACGCTTTGTCGCCATGGCGTGCATGGCCGACTTCCTCGACAACATCTCGCTGCCGGGCATCAAGATCAACGTGATCATGGGCCGCCACGCCGGCTTCCTCACCGCCGCCAGCGCGCTCGCCCGCCGCTACGACCGCAACCTCAACCCCAACGTCGCCGCCGAATCCACCGACGGCCCGCAGCTCATCTACCTCCCCGAGGTCCCCTTCGACGTCGACCGGTTCCTCGCGGATGTCGATTCGGTCTACTCGAAGAAGGGCCGCTGCCACATCGCCGTCTCCGAGGGCATCCAGGACAAGGATGGCGTCGCCATCGGCGCCAGGCTGATCAAGGGCGGCCAGACCGACTCCCACGGCAACGTCCAGCTTTCGGGCTCGGGCGCGCTGGGCGACCTGCTGGCCGACTTCGTGAAGGAGAAGCTCACGCCCGCCGGCGGCAAGCCCCCGCGCGTCCGGGCCGACACCTTCGGCTACATTCAGCGCTGCTGGCCCGACTCGTCGATCATCGACCGCATCGAGGCCCGCCGCAGCGGCCGCTTCGCGGGCACGCTCGCCATGCAGGGCTGGCTGGACGGCAGCGTCGCCATCAAGCGGCCCGGCACCGGTTCGGCGCTCTGGATGGGCTCGGACAACGGCGTCCCGTACATCAGCGAGTACGCCCGCGTCGAGCTCTCCGCCGTCGCCGCCAAGACGCGCCACATGCCCGAGGAGTTCATGCTCGGGCACAACAACGTCAGCAAGCAGTTCCTCGAGTACTGCCTCCCGCTGGTCGGAGACCTGCCCGGCTTCGAACGCCTGTAGCCGCGTCCACCCGCTTCCGGCCCGCGTCCCCGCGATCAGCACTTCGGCGGGACCCCGATGTCCTCGTTCCACAGCTCCGGGCGAGCGGCGATGAACTCGCGCATGATGCGGATACAGCGCTCGTCGTTGAGGTTCACGACCTCGATCCCCTCGGCCCGCATCCAGTCCTCGCGGCCCAGGAACGTCGTGTTCTCGCCGATGACCACCCGCGGGATGCGGTGCAGGACCGTCGTGCCGCTGCACATCGCGCACGGGCTCAGTGTCGAGGCCAGGATCAGCGTGTGCCAGTCGCGCCGCCGACCGGCGTTGCGGATGCACACCGTCTCGGCGTGTGCCGTTGAATCGCCCGTCTGAACACGCAGGTTGTGGCCCAGCGAAACCACCACGCCCGTCCGGGTCACCAGCGCCGACCCGATCGGGATCCCGCCCTCGGAAAGGCTCTTGCGAGCCTGCTCGTACGCGGCGTCCAGGGCAAGACGGTCGACGGCGGACTGGTCCACGTCCTGGCTCCCGGGGAGAGTGAACAGTCAGCAGTCCGGAGGGAAGGCGGGTCGGCTGTTCACTCGTGACTGTTCACGGATCATTCCGCTTCAGTGCGACGCCACCGTCCCCTGCACCGGCCGGTCCTCGAGCGCCAGCCGCGAGGTCGGCTGCGTCACCACGATCTCGTCGGGCATCGGGCTGAACCGCGACCCGTACAGCGGGATCCGCCGGTTAGCGGTGTACTTGGGCATCAGGGGCAGCGCCGCGATCACCACGATTGCCATCGCGATGTTGGCGATCAGCATCGGTACGAGGCCCGTCTGGCCGAAGTACACCATGAACGATGTCACCACGACCACCACCAGGGAGATCGGGATCACGCCCTGCCAGCCGACCATCATCACCTGGTCGAACCGCAGACGCGGCAGCGTCCAGCGGACGACCATCATGAAGCACACCATCAGCACGGTCTTGCCGAAGAAGATCGCGAACTTGATCAGCGCCGCGACCAGCGCCGTGTGCTCGGGCTGGGCGCCGGGCAGGAACGGCAGGTGGTACCCGCCCAGGAACAGCAGCGTGAAGAACGCCGACGAGGTTGTCATGTGGCAGTACTCGCCCATGGGGAACAGGGCGTACCGCATCGAGGAATACTCGGTGTGGAACCCGCCGACGAGTTCCTGCTCGCACTCGGCGTTGTCGAACGGCGCCCGGTTGGCTTCCGCCAGGGCGCAGATGAAGAAGATCGCCGCGGCCAGCGGCTGGACGAAGATCATCCACCCGTTCTCGGCCTGGTGCTGGACGATCTCCTCGGGGAACACCGACCCGACGACCAGGAGCGCCGCCAGCAGCGCCAGCCCCATCGGGATCTCGTAGGAGATCATCTGGGCCGTCGACCGCAGGCCGCCCAGGAACGAGAACTTGTTGTTGCTCGCCCAGCCGCCCAGCGTCACGCCGTACACGCCCAGCGACGCCACCGCGAGCAGGTACACCACGCCCACGTTGATGTTCGCCGCCGCGAAATACACCGGACCGCCCGAGAAGTGCAGGCCCAGGATGTTCAGGTCCGGCGCGTCCCACACCCCGCCCCACGGGATCACGATGAACCCGATCAGTGCCGGGATGATGCCCAGCAGCGGCGCCGCCGAGAACAGCACCTTGTCTACGTTCGCGGGCGTGAAGTCCTCCTTCAGGAAGAACTTCAGGCCGTCGGCCAGCGACTGCCCCAGTCCCCAGAAGGGGAACTTCGGCAGCCACTCCTGGCCCAGGTTGAAACCGGTCCGGTTGGGGCCGATCCGGTCCTGCATGTAGGCCGAGATCTTGCGCTCGAACCAGATGAACAGGCCCGCGTGGACGAGCATCAGGTGGATGACCACCACGCACATCACGACGTTGATCAGCAGCTGAACAGTGAGAAGGCCTTCCATAGGGGCCGCAAGTGTAGCGTCGCCGCCTTCCAGAGGCCAAACTCCGCGCCCCCGCTCGATGATTCCCGCCGTGTTTCTCGATCCCGGGATGCCCCCGGTCCAAAAACGGCACCTCCCGCAACCGTTGCGGGAGGTCCTGGGTCAGGCAAACCAAACGGAGAGTGGTCAGTGTTCGTCGGACCGACCATACCGACTTCCCATCCACCGGGTCAATGACGAACTCGCCAAGTGATCAGATCGCGAAACCTGCACCGGCCGATAACGCTCCACCTTCGCGTGCACCACAAGGTTCACCCCCCGCGCCGCCCGCCGTCTCAGCGCAGCAGGCCGCCCCGGCGCAGGTTCTCGAGCACGAAGCGATCGACCGAAGTATCTGTCGAGACCTGCAGGTGCGCGATGCCGCGCGCGCGGCAGTCGGCCTTGAGCTTGGCCGTGAACTGGTCGAAGCGAGTCCGGTACCGGGCGATCAGCGCCGCCGAGAGCGTCAGGTCGACGGCCCGGCCGGTCTCGACATCCGTCAGCCGCACGTCGCCGCCCAGCGCGCGGGTCGGGTCTTTTCTGGGGTCCAGCTCGGCCGGCGCGACGACCTGGATGCAGTACGAGTCAAACCCGCCGATGCCGGTCGCCGAGGCGGTGAGCGCGTTGAGCCCCGCGATGCACCCGCCCGGGATCAGGAAGTCGGAGATCACGATCATCACGCCCTTGCCCGAACGCGACGCGGCGGCGACCTTGAGCGCCGTGTTGAACTCGGCCGTAGGCTGCGGCGCATCCCCCGCCGGCGCCGGCTGCACGCCGAGCGTGTCGAGCAGGAACCGCCCGACGCGCTGGGCGCTGGGCCTTCCTCTCGCCGCCGCGAGCTGCCGCACTGCCGGGCGGCCGTGAGGGGCGTACGCCGTCACCGCGACCCGGTTCTGCCGCACCAGCCCGACGTACGCCAGCGCCATCGCGAGCCGGTGCGCAAAGACCAGCTTCGTCGGCTCGCCCGTCTCCATCGAGAGCGACGAATCGACGAACAGGTGCACCGAGAGATCCTCGTCCTCGCGGAAGAGCTTGATGAACAGCTTGTCCAGCCGAGCGAGCACGTTCCAGTCGATGTGCCGAAGATCGTCGCCAGGGATGTAGTCGCGGAAGTCGTCGAACTCGACCGAGCGGCCGCGGCGCTTCGAACGCCGCTCGCCCGGCAGCTTGCCCGCGAACATCTTGGTCGTGAGCACGTCCAGCCGGTCGAGGCGAGCGGCAAGGTCCCGGCCGAGGAGTTCCTCGATGGTGGTGGGGCGGGGGCTGCCGGCGGAAACGAGCACCAGGCAGGGTAGAACGGCTCCACCTCGCACCGTCCCGAGCACGGCGTCCGACGCCTCGCCCGCCATGCTCCGTTAGAGTGTCCGGGTGACCTTCAAGCGTGACCGGGGAGAACCAGCATGAAGAACCGAACCAACCGGGCCGCCAGCGTCGCATGCATCCTCCTCCTGGCCGTGATGACCGGCTGTCAGAACGGCGGGATGGAGATCACCAACACCAGCGACCACGATGTCTCGTTCACGCAGCAGATGCCCGGCGGCGAAGTCAGGACCACGTTGCACCCCGGCTCGTCGATGACGCTCCCGCCGGGCTCGGAGATCGAGATGGAGAGCTTCACGATCACCGACCGGTGACGCGCGGAGCTGCCGGTCATGACAGCGAGCCGACCGCCCGCTCAAGATCCACCGTCGCACCCGGCGTCGCGGGCTGTTCGACCCGATGTGTCGCTCTCAGGTCCCGCACCAGCGCCGCCATGTCGCCCCGCAGCGGCGCCGTGAACTGCATCGGCTCGTTGCTGATCGGGTGGCGGATCCCCAGGATGCAGGCGTGAAGCGCCTGCCGGGCAATCACCGTCTGGCCCTTCGCATCGACGTACGGCTTGCCGCCGTACATGTCGTCGCCCACGATGGGCCAGCCCAGGTGCGAGAGGTGCACGCGGATCTGGTGCGTGCGGCCGGTCTTGAGCTCGAGCTCGACCAGCGTATAGCCCGCGGTCCGTTTCCTCCCGCCGCTGACGGACGGTTCGGATGCTCGGTCGGGCGAGCCCGACCAGCCCGGTGACACGCGGGCGCTCGTCGGGGCAGTACTCGCGGCGTCACTCGCCGGTTTCACGTAGTACCGCTCGCGCACCCGCACGATCGTCACCGCGTGCTTGCCGAGCTCGTCGTGCCGCACCACGTACTTCTCGCGGTAGCCCTTCTCCTTTGACGGGTGCGGGCCGATGGGCAGGTCGATCACGTCGGCCTCCGGCTCGACGATTCCCTCGACGATCGCGAGGTATCGCTTGTCAACGCGGCGGTGCTCGAACTGGTGCCCGAGCTTCCAGTGCGCCTCGTCCTGCTTCGCAAACACGATGACGCCGCTGGTGTGGCGGTCGAGCCGGTGCACCACGCCCGGGCGGGCGAACTCCTTGCCCACGCCTGACAGCGCCCCGCCGCTGGGCGACCGGTTGCGGAAGTGGTACGCCAGCGCGTTGATCATCGTCCCCTTGTTGTGCGACCGAGCCGGATGCACGATGATGTCCGGGCTCTTGTTGAGCACGATCAGGTGCTCGTCTTCGAACATCACGTCCAGCGCGATGTCCTCGGGCTGGATCTCGGTCGGCGGCGGGGGCGGCACCAGCACTTCGACCACGTCACCGGCTCGGAGCACCGTGGAGGACTTGGGTGCGCGGGAGTTCACCGTCACGCCGCCCTCGTCGATCAGCTTCTGGAGCTGATTGCGGCTCATGAACGTGATGCGGTCGGTCAGGTACTTGTCGAGCCGCTTCTGAAGATCGCGCCGGATCTCGAACGTGATCCGGGGGAGAACGTCATCGGACTCTGATTCGTCGCCCTGTTCTGCCGCGGCGGCCTGCGCCGCTTCCACGGCTCGGCGCAGCGCCTCGGGGTCGACCTTCCCGCCCGGCAGCACGAGTTCCTCGCCGCCCGCAGCGCCGGACGTCGTGGAGACGACCTCCTCAAGGCCGCCGGCGTCCGCCTGCTCGGGTTCGTGGGAGTTGCCGTGCTTGGTCGGACGCTTGCCCATGGTCGGAGTGACCGGACGTTCAAAGGCGAGGGCGCGCCGCGCGCACGGCGGCGCTCGCCGGAATCGGCTTCAATCCGTCGCTTACTTCGGATTCTCCGGCGCGGGCTCGGTGGGCGCCGGCTGATCGGGCGCCGGGTTGGCCGGCGGCGTCTGGTTAGGCGCGGGCTGCGGCGGAGTCGCACCCGGCTGGTCGATCGGCGGGCCCGCGGGCGCCGGAGCGGGCGCCGTGGACGACGGCGCCGCCGGCGGATTCTGAGGCGGGTTCACCGGCGGATCGAACGGCGACGGCGGCGCCACCGCCTCGGCCGGGAGCTCCGACTTGGCGTACAGCCTGGGGACCTGCTTGAGCGTCTCGAGGTTCTTGATCCGCTCCTGTGCCACCGTCGCGTGCGCCTTGTACGGCGTGTCCTTGACCAGCGCTTCGACCGTCTCGTAATGCTTCCGAGCCGCGTCGAAATCGCCCCGGCACTCCGCCACCGCCGCCAGCCCGTACGTCCCGCCGATGACCATCAGGATCTGGGCGTCGGTCCGGCGGGCCTTGTCAATGACCTGCGAGTAGAGCTGCTGCGCCTGGTCCAGGTACGTCGACTTGTCCTGATCGCTCAGCGCATCCTCCGGCTTGGCGATCGCCCCCTGGGCGTCGATCTGCCCGCCCGGCCGGATCCCCTGCCGCACGGACTGCAGGTACACGTCCGCCGCCTCGAGCCGGGCCATCAGGCTCACGGCGCCGATGTTCTCGTACTCGTCGGCGATGCGCCGCAGCGACTCGGGGCTGGGGCTCGCGACTCCGGCCACGCGCTGGTACTCCGCGTACGCGTTGTCGATCTTCAGGTGCTCGTGTTCCTTCCAGCGCGTATACCCGGCGTAGCCGACGGCGCCTAGCGCCACCACGACCAGGATGGGCGTGCTCCACCGCCGCAGAAACTCGATGAAATCCTGATTGAGCCGTGCCTCTTCAAGGCCCGCGCCCTCGCGAATCTCGCGACGATCTTCCATGCCGCACCCTTTCGAAGCCGAGGCGGATATTCGCCCGGAACGCCACCCGAGCCGCAACTATAGGAATGCGCCCCGCGCCGCCGCGCCCCCAAGCCCCGGACGCCACGGCCTCGTATCCTCGAGCGCCGCGTCGCTCACCAGCCCACGCCGGATTGCCCCGGCGAGTTCCTCGATCCCGCTCCCATCCCGGGCACACGTCACGACGTCCGCCCGCCACCCCGCGCTGGTTCCAAGATCGCTCCGCAGCGCCACGACCAGGCGCGGCGTGCCCGCCGCCAGCCACCCGGGCGTGATCGGCGCCGCTGTCGCGTCACCGCATAGCAGCACCAGGTCCGCCCGAGCCGTGACGTCCCACGCGATCGACGCGGCTTCCCGCTCGTCGAGGGGTGCGTCGGTCCGCATGCCCGGCGTATCGACGAACCGCACAACAACCCCGTCCATGGTGATCGCGACCCCTACGTGGTCACGCGTCGTTCCTGGCTCGTCCGCGACGATGGACACGTGATCCCGGGCAAGCGCGTTGGTCAGCGAGCTCTTGCCGATGTTCGTCGGACCGACCGCCGCGACCAGCGGCGGATGGATCAGCCGATCCAGCACCGCCGAGTGTTCTTCCGACGGGCCCGGGCCCTGCCCCGCCCGCCACCGCCGCCA
This sequence comes from Phycisphaerales bacterium, assembly GCA_022072615.1. GTDB lineage: Bacteria > Planctomycetota > Phycisphaerae > Phycisphaerales > UBA1924 > JAEUJB01. The sequence goes on along the minus strand of JAJVHS010000094.1, from coordinate 9,573 downwards.
CCGGTTCGGCTGGTCCAGCAGCAGATCAACCGCCCGGGGGCTCTGCGCCCGGCCCAGCGCCGCGAGCACCAGCGCCTCATCGTCGTCGGTCGCCTCCGGGAAGCGATCCCGAAGGTTCCGGATGCCGCTCGCTTCGCCGATCCCGACGCTGGTCAACGCCGCCGCCAGTTCCCGCACCACCACCAGGCCCCCGTGGGGCATGAGGTGTACGCAGCGATCGGACCACGCCGCGAACACGCCTTGATCGACCCCGACAAGGTCCACCAGCCGCAGCACGCCCGGAACGGGTCGCGGAAGACGCAGTCGCTCCATCGCGCCCGCGAGTTCGGCCGACGGGCCGGTCAGCTCGATGATCGCGATGGCCCCGGGCGCGGATGCCGGCGTCGCGATGCGCCACGTCACGCCCGGATCAGGCATCGTCGTCACCGCCGGGGTCACCGATCGGAGGACGCTTGTCCGATACGTGAGCATCAAAGCCCGACGGACGCGACGTCCGGTCGTGCTGCTCGCGTTCGAGCTCCTCGTCGGCGTCCTCCATCAGCGAACGCCGGCACGCCTCCGCGATCCCGAGCAGAATGAGGTCGGGCACGATGTGCTCGACGAGCGGATCGTCTTCGAACACCCCCGCGTCCCCGCCGGTCGCCACGATCTGCGGGTACGCCCCGTACATGTCGGCGTACGTGTCGATGAGCAGCCTCGTCATGCCGACCAGCGCCGCTCGGACGCCCAGTGTCATCGCGTGAGCCGTGTCCTTGCCGACGGGCCCGCGCTGGGGGTCGGGCTTCTCGTAGCGGAGCAGCGGCAGCGCGGCGGTCTGCTCCGACATCGCCCGGAGCATCATGTTCAGCCCGGGGGCGATCGCCCCGCCCTGGAACACGCCCGTCCCGTCCACGAAGTCGACCGTGATCGCCGTCCCCGCGTCGATCACCACGCACGCCTGCTTGGCGCGGGAGAACGCACCCAGCGCCGCCAGCAGCCGGTCCTGGCCGACCGTCGTCTCGTCGTCCAGCGCCGTCGCCATCGGGATCGGCAGGTCCGAGCCGAGCCTGTACAGACGCTCCCTGGGCACCCGGTCCCCGAGCGTCCGCACGACCTGATCCGCGATCGGGTCGTTCACCGACGCCAGGATCACCGGCCGGGACGCGTCCGCGGCCGCCGCCCGGCTGATCGCCTCGGCGATCTCTTCCAGGTTGGTGTTGGCGATCGCCTCCGACCCTTCGAGCTGCCCGGCGTCGAACACGCCGATCCGCGTCCGGGTGTTCCCAACGCTCACGGCCACCAGGGATAACGATTGATCGGCGGGCGTCTGACTCATCGAGGAAGTATGCGCCTCCCGAGCCGCGAGGCAAACACCGCCGTCCGCCCAGGCTCGGACCACTCCTTCACCCGCGGCTGCCTTTGGCCTTGTCCGCAAGCGTGAGCGCCGACACGGCCGATGACCGGAAAGGTCTACACTGGGGTTTGCGCCGATCCCGGGCGAACGCGGCCCGCGACCCATGGGAGTGCCGAGTGCTGGCATGCAAGCTCGACCCATCTCTGAAGCGCTTGGTGCGAGAGGACTTCCAGTTCCCCCTCGGCGTCTACCCAATCGAGGACATGAAGCCCAAGCCTGGCTACACCCTGCTCTTTGAGTCCGCCGACGGCGGCGAGGACCAGGAATGGGAAGAATGGCCTGACCGGTATCTGTTCGATGCGGTCATCTCTGCCGAGCGGATCGAGAGCATGGTCTGGGCGCTCTTCTCGCTCTTTCCCGGCCGGGTCTATCCCATCCTCGACGTCCTCGGCCACGACGACTACCGCGAGATCGACCCCTACGTCTCCTACGACCTCATCGGCCTCGACCGCATGATGGACAACCTCCGCCGCTACAGGGACTTCTTCTTCGAGGACGGCATGTGCGGCTTCGGCGCCATGACCGAGGAGCCCTTCCTCTACGTCTTCGTCGACGAGCACAAGATCGTCACCATCCGCGCCCAGACCGACCTCAAGGAAAAGGTGGAACGCGTCCTCAAGGCCTTCGACCTCGAGCCGATCGAGGAGCCCGCGGGCGCTGATTCCGCCGCCCACGAGCACCGCGGCGTCCTGATCGCCCCCGAATCCGATCAGAACGCGATCACCTTCGACGAGATCGTCGCCCGGCTCCGGGATGAGTGGCGCCTGGTCCTCAACATCGATCCCGACACCAACATCGATGACGAAGGAAACGAGCTCGGCGTCACCCCGTGGCGGTGCGTCGTCCGGATCGATGACGAGTCCAAACCCGAGCCGCGCTTCGCCGAGGTCTACCTCACCGCCGAATCGCTCCGAGCAGCCCAGGATGCGGCCCTCGAGGCCGCCGAGAAACTCCTCGGCGAGAATGAAGAACTCCCCGCGGACGATTCGGTCGACGTCATCGTCTCGGACCGCCTCGAAACCGAGCACCTCCAGGAGCTCCTGGGCCCCAAGGCCCGTCCCCCCAGGAAAGGGGAATGGACGTCGGGACTGGTTCTGCGGTCGCAGTGGCTCGAACCGGCGTAAAACGCGCGTAAATTCAATAATGACATGATTTTACGATCTTCCAACGAGGGGCGGGCAGAATCTGCGCGCCGCGCGAGTTCTCATCAGGGGCGATTTGCAATCCCCACGGGCAGTCAGTATGTTGTCGATTCCGCAGGCTGCCCGCAGGGTCGATCGGTGAATGCCGATCGTGAACCTTGCCCCGATGCCTCGGCCCGGAAAGGTGGTTTCCCTCGTCAGGACCCGGATCGCAACGCCGGTCCCGTTCCTTGGCGTCGGCTTCCCCGGTCGCAGGACCGAAAGGTGTCATGATCCCGGTGGTCGGCTTGTGGAGGGAAGTCTCGGCGGCTAGGCTTGCAGCCCTTTCCCGGAGTTCCTTCAGGAATCCGGGCCGACCGTTTCAGGTCGGCAGTCAGTGGTCGGATTGGTCGGGCTGCTCGGGCCTTTTGCCGCGGGCCGTTGGTTGAGAGTTCGCTCCGTTGATGCCGCGCCCAACACACGGGCGCGCCCGCGGCGGTCGAAGCTCAGCCTGAGTTGGTGGGCTGGATCATTCTTCTCGTCGGGACAGCCTGGGAGTGGTGTGCGAGCGGCAGCATTGCCGCCGCCGACGTTTGGAGATGCACATGAACCGGATCGTGACCCGTTCTGCCCGTTCACTCCTGCTGCTCGCCACCGTCGGCGGTGTGATGCTCGCCACCCCCGCCGCGGTGCTCGCGCAGGCGGCCGGTTCCACTCAGCCCGCCGCCGAGACCACCACCGAAATCCTCGACCAGGCCGCGAAGCTCATCGGCGAGGGCCAGGTCGTCCGCGGACGATCGCTGATCGTCTCGCTCACCGACGCCGACCGTGCCGCCGCTCTGACCGATGCCGAGAGGTCCCGCGCCGCGTCCCTCCAGGCGCTCGCTGCCCAGAAGCTCAGCCGACTCGACCCCCTCGAAGTCAGCCTCCAGAAGGCCGAGGTGGCGCTCGACACCGGCGACCTCCGCACCGCCGACCGGCATATCAGCAAGGTGCTCCCCTCCGGCCTCCTGACGGCCGCTCAGCACGCCCGAGCCGAGGCGGTCGCCGCCGGCGTCAAGAACGCCCAGCAGCAGCTCGCGCCCCAGGTCGCCACCATCGTCAGCCAGGCCGCCAGGGACGTGCGCGAAGGCCGCTTCGCCGAGTCCAAGGCCTCCCTCGAGGTCCTCTTCCGGTCTGGCGTCGAGCTCCCGCCGCAGGTCGCCCAGCTCGCCGATGAATGCCGCGCCGCAATCGTGAAGGCCGAGCAGCGCCAGGGCACCATCTTCGGTGCGTCCGTCGCCTCGCCCAGCGTGCTCGCCCAGCCTGAGAACCAGCCCGAGGCGCAGCCCCAGCCCGAGCCCGCCCCCGATCAGCCCGCCGATCCCGTCACCGAGGCCCGCCGCTTCGAAGCCTCCAAGCTGCTCGTCGAGGCCGACCAGGCTTACGAGTCCGGGCGCTTTGATGAGGCCGAGACCAAGTACGGCCAGCTTCTGGCCGGCTACCGCGAGTATTTGACCGCGGACCAGGCGACGCACGCCCAGCAGCGGATCGATCAGGCCCGCCTCAAGCTCGACGTCGGCGAGCGCAACCCGCTCGAGAACGTCAACCAGGAGCGAGGCCTCGTCAAGCAGCAGGCCATGGCCGAGTTCAACAACCAGCTCGCCCAGGCCAACGCCGCCATGACCTCGGGCGATACCGGCCGTGCCCGCGAGCTCGCCGCCGGCGCCCGCTTCACCCTCAACAGCGGCCGCGACTACTTCTCCCCCGCCGAGCTCGAGACCCTCAACAAGCAGGTCACCGACCTCGTCGCCCAGATCGAGCGCCGTGCGCTCGAACTCAATGCCGCCGAACAGGCCCAGCGCGACGAAACCCTCCGCCAGCGCGCCCAGCAGGCCCAGGACCAGCTCCTTCGCGACAAGGAAAACAAGATCCGCGAGCACCTCCAGCGTGCCCGCGACCTCCAGCGCGAGATGAAGTACCGCGAGGCCATCCAGGTCGTCGACCAGATCCTCTTCCTCGACCCCATCAACCCCGCCGGTCTCATCCTCCGCGACATCCTCGAGGACGCCTACCTCTACCGCACGGCTCACGCCCTGCGCGACAAGCAGAAGTCGGCCTTCGCCGAGCACATCCTCGAGACCGAGGAGGCGCTGATCTCGCCCCCGGCGCTCGTCAACTTCCCCATGGACTGGCCGGCCGTCAGCGCCCGCCGCGGCGAGCCCATCCAGTTCGCCGAGACCCCAGAGGACCGCCGCGTCCGCACCGTCCTCGAGACCAAGAAGATCCCCGTCACCTTCCGTGAGAACGCCCTCCGCGACGTCATCGGGTTCGTCCAGACCGTCTCCAACCTCGACGTCGACACCGACTGGCAGTCGCTCGAGGAGATCGGCATCACCCAGGACTCGACCGTGACCCTCGAGCTCAAGAACGTCTCGCTCAGGTCCGTGCTCGACCGCGTGATGGATCGCATCAGCGATCCCAGCAACCGAGCGGGCTGGGAGATCTCCGACGGCGTGCTCCGTATCGCGTCCGAGGAACTCCTCCGCCGCAACGTGGTCACGCTCGTCTACGACATCCGCGACCTGCTGCTCGAAGTCCCCGACTACTCGAACGCCCCCGAGTTCGACCTTCAGTCCGTGCTTCAGAGCTCCGGCCAGGGCGGCGGCGGCTCCAGCCAGAGCCCCTTCCGCGACACCCAGCAGGACCGCGAGAACGAGAACCGCCGCACGCTGGACGAGCGCACCACCGACCTGCTGGAGATCATCCAGCAGAACGTCGACCCCGAAGGCTGGACCGACGCCGGCGGCACGACCGGCCGCGTCCAGTCGCTCAACGGCAACCTGATCATCACCAACACGCCCAAGAACCACCAGGCCATCGACGGGCTGCTCCGCAAGCTCCGCGAGGTCCGGGCCATGCAGATCAACGTCGAGTCACGGTTCCTGCTGGTCAACACCGAGTTCTTCGAGCAGATCGGCTTCGACATCGACGTTTACTTCAACGCCAACAACAACCAGGTCCGCGTCGCCCGCGGCAACGACCCGACCATCCAGGCCGCCGACTTCTTCAACGACAACACCGGCGACCTGAACCGGTCCGTGACCGGCGCCGGCATCGATACCGACGGCGACGGCACCACCGACACCTTCGTGACCCAGGGCGTTGTCAACCCCCGGCCCTGGTCGCCGATCGGCGTCACCCAGAACTCCTCGTCGATCGCCTCGGCGCTGATGCCCTCGGAAGGCTTCGTCCAGGACATCCGCAACGGTGCCCCCGCCCCCGCGCTGGGCATTGCCGGCCAGTTCCTCGATGACATCCAGGTCGACTTCCTGATCCAGGCGACCCAGGCCGATCGCCGGTCGGTCCGCCTCACCGCCCCCCGCCTGACCTTCACCAACGGCCAGGTCTCCAACATCTACGTCGCCACCCAGACGGCCTTCGTCTCCGACCTCCAGCCGATCGTCTCCGACTCGGCCGTCGGCTTCGACCCCACGCTCTCGACCCTCAACGAAGGCGTGGTGATGCTGCTCGAGGGCACCATCTCCTCCGACCGCCGCTACGTCACCCTCAACGTCGACGTCGCCGTCTCCAAGCTGGAAGGCTTCCAGAACCGGGCCGTCACCGCCGTCGCCGGCGGCCAGCTCGTCAACTCCGCCGATACGCAGGCCTTCATTCAGGCCCCGACCACCACCGTCACCCGTGTCCAGACGACCGTGACCGTCCCCGACCAGGGCACCATCCTGATCGGCGGTCAGCGGCTCATCAACGAGGTCGAGACCGAGTCGGGCGTCCCCATCCTCTCCAAGATCCCGATCCTCAACCGCTTCTTCTCCAACCGCGTTCAGGTGAAGGAAGAGCAGACCCTCATCGTCCTCATCAAGCCCACCATCCTCATCCAGAACGAGGAAGAGGAACGCAACTTCCCCGGCCTCGCCGACACCCTCAGGACCGGCCTGGGCGGCTGACGACCGGACCAGCGTGCTCCAACGGGGCTCGGACAAGTTGTCCGGGCCCTTTTTCTTCAAGCCGCGGCCCGCAGGGCCGTTCACCCGACCGGCCGACGGGGTTCTCACCGGGCCTTCTCGCGTCTATCCTCTGTCTGCCGGAACAGTTCCCGCGCTGTGGCGAGACCAGGATTCCGGGCCGGTCCCGGGTCGGGTAACCTCCCGCAGGAGACTGCCTCGATGCAAAGCAAGGACTCCCGACTCCGAGTGCGACGGATCGACCAGGTCACCCAGGTCGAGTTCATCGATCGCAACATCCTCGATGAGGGCAACATCCAGGCCATCGCCGAGGAGATCGGCAGGCTCATCGACGCGGACAAGCAGCCGCGCCTGCTCATCAGCTTCCAGAACGTCGACCACCTTTCCTCCGCCGCGCTGGGTGCACTCATCACCATCGACCGCAAGGTCCGCGAGCGCGGCGGCCAGCTCCGCCTCTCGGACATCGACCCCCAGATCCAGGAGGTCTTCGTGATCACACGGCTCACAAAGATCTTCCAGATTCACGAGACCGCCGACGACGCCCTCAAGAGCTTCAAGGCATCCTGAACGGGCGTACGTGCCGCCGCTGCCCCGCCCCCCGCGGGGCGGGTCGAGAGCGGGCTGCACTCACCGCGCCAACGGCACCGTCCCAACGACGATGACCAAGCAGCAGCCGAAGTCCGACTCCGCGACGCTCGATGTCGAAAACGACCGGGCACAGGTCGATAGCGCCATCGACCAGGTCGGCGCCGCCCTGGAACGGCACGGGTACGACAAGGCCAGCCGCTTCGCCGTCAAGCTCGCCCTCCAGGAGGGGCTCGCAAACGCTCTCAACCACGGCCACAAGGACCTCCCGCCGCACACGCCCGTCCGCCTTGAGTACACGGTGACCCCCGACCAGGTCGTCATCAGCATCCAGGACAAGGGGCCGGGCTTTGATCCCGGCGGCGTCCCGGATCCCACCCTCGATGAGAACCTCGAGCGCCCCTGCGGCCGAGGTATCATGCTCATCCGGGCCTACATGTCAGACGTGAAATTCGATCGTTCGGGAACGCGCTTGGAAATGCGGTACGAGCGCCCGGCCACCAAGGCCTGACCGGCCCGCCCGACCGTCAGCGTGCGTCCGCCACGACCGGAGTCCCGCCTGGGAGGCCTATACTGGAATGATTCTAACCCGCATTTGAGGACGCCTTCCTCTTGAGGTTTCCATGACTGCCCCCACGCTTCCCATCTACCTCGACCACGCCGCCACCACGCCGTGCGATCCCCGCGTCGTCGAGGCCATGCTCCCGTACTTCACCGAGATCTTCGGCAACCCCGGCAGCCGCAACCACCAGTTCGGATGGAAGGCCGAGGAAGCGGTCGACAAGGCGCGGGAGCAGGTCGCCGCCCTCATCGGCGCCAACGAAAAGGAGGTCATCTTCACCTCCGGTTCGACCGAGAGCAACAACCTCGCCCTCCGCGGCGGCGCCATCATGTACGAGAAGGCCCCCGCCAATTCCGGCAAGCCGCGCGGCCACATCATTACCAACGCCATCGAGCACAAGGCCGTCCTCGACCCCTGCAAGCGCCTTCAGAAGGAAGGCTTCGACGTCACTTTCCTCGAGCCCGGCCCCGACGGCATCATCACCGCCGCCATGGTCCAAGAGGCCATGCGCGCGGACACCATCCTCGTCTCCATCATGTGGGCCAACAACGAGCTGGGCGTCATCAACGACATCCCCCAGATCGGCGCGCTGTGCAAGAGCCGCGACGTCCTCTTCCACACCGACGCCACCCAGTGGGTCGGCAAGATGCCCACCGACGTCGAGGCCGCCGGCATCGACCTGCTGAGCCTGTCGAGCCACAAGATGTACGGCCCCAAGGGAGTCGGCGCACTCTTCGTCCGCCGGCGCAAGCCGCGCGTCCGCCTCACCCCGCTGGTCGACGGCGGCGGCCAGGAGCGCGGCTTCCGATCGGGCACGCTCAACGTCAGCGGCATCGTCGGCCTCGGAAAGGCCGCCGAGATCGCCAAGGCCGAGATGGCCGCCGAGGGCGCCCGGCTGCTGGTGATGCGCCGCCGCCTCGAGGAGACCATCACCGCGCAACTCGACAGCACGCAGATCAACGGCCACCGCGAGAAGCGCCTCCCGCACATCACCAACATCTCCTTCGGCTTCGTCGAGGGCGAGAGCCTGATGATGGCCTGCAAGGAGATCGCCTGCTCGTCGGGGTCGGCGTGCACCAGCGCCTCGCTCGAGCCCAGCTACGTCCTCAAGACCCTCGGCGTCGGCGACGAATTGGCGCACAGCTCGCTGCGGCTCTCGCTGGGGCGCTGGACGACCGACGCCCAGATTGATTACACCATCGACAAGATCATCACGGCGGTGCGCAAGCTGCGCACGCTCTCGCCGCTCTACGACATGCACAAGGAAGGGATCGACCTCAGCAAGGTCGAGTGGGCTCACCACTAGGAAACGGCCAGAAGGCCACAGGGCCAGGGAAGTGGCAGAAGACTGAACTCGCTCACCCGGTAACTCCGACACGCGGCCTCTGGCCACGTGGCAATGTGGAGACTCGAAATGTCGTACGGCCCCAAGATCATCGACCACTACGAGAACCCCCGCAACGTGGGCTCCTTCGGTACCCAGGCGGAGATCAAGCAGCGCAAGGACGTCGGCGTCGGCCTCGTCGGCGCTCCCGAGTGCGGCGACGTCATGCAGCTACAGATCAAGGTCAACGACCGTACCGGCGTCATCGAGGACGCCAGGTTCAAGTGCTTCGGCTGCGGTTCGGCCATCGCCAGCTCGTCCCTCGCCACCGAGTGGCTCAAGGGACGCACGCTCGATCAGGCCGAGCAGATCAAGAACACGCAGATCGTCGAGGAGCTCAGCCTGCCTCCCGTCAAGATCCACTGCTCGGTCCTCGCCGAGGACGCCATCCACGCCGCCATCAACGACTACCGGCAGAAGAACGGCCTCGCGCCCGAGCAGCCCGCCCAGGCCGCCGCCGCGCACTGAGCCCTCAACCACCGGCGGCCCGCGCCCGGCGGCTGCAACCGCACCAAAAGCAAGGGGCTCGGCGCACGGCCGAGCCCCTCTTCATGTCAAGGACT